>JBHEOO010000099.1:0-3399 GCA_046260765.1 Chromatocurvus sp. | reverse complement strand
GTACCCGGATCCGGGTGTCATTCTCTACCTGCTGAGCTTTATCAGTGTTTTTCTGATGTTCAGCGCTATTTACAAGGTGTTGCCCATCACGCGGATTTCACCGCATCGGGCGGTGATTGGCGGCTTTGTGGCGGCCATACTGTGGGAGGGGACACGATTGATCATGATGTATTACTTTGTTCATGTCTCCTTTGTCAATGCCATTTACGGCTCACTGGCAACAATCATTGTCCTGTTGATAAGTCTGGAAGTCGGCTCCATTATTCTTCTACTGGGCGCACAGGTTATCGCCGAGCTGGAACGCAGCGAGCGCGCGGGATTGCCCTGGCATACCAATCTCGATTAGAGCGCCCTGGTGCGCTTGCGGAGCAACGATATGGATAAGCGCAACGTGGACATCGCCATTGTCGGTGCCGGCACCGCGGGCCTCACGGCCTACAGTGCCGCTCGCAAACATACTGACAACCTGGTTCTGATTGAGGGCGATACCTACGGAACGACCTGTGCCCGGGTAGGCTGCATGCCCAGCAAGCTGCTGATTGCGGCGGCGGACAGCGCCTTCAATGCGGCAAAGGCTACAGATTTTGGTGTTCACGTAGAGGGCATTACCATTAGGGGTGATGCGGTGCTGGCCCGCGTACGCCGGGAACGGGATTCGTTTGTGAACTCTGTGCTGGCTTCCATGCAGGCTATCCCCGACGCGCATAAGCTGATGGGGTGCGCGCGTTTTCTTGCGCCAGGCAGGCTGGCGGTTGGTGAAACCGTAGAGTTGGAAGCAAAGCGCATTGTGATTGCTGCCGGTTCAAGCCCGTATATTCCGGACATGTTCAAGGGCCTGGGCGACCGGCTGCTGACTAATGACAGCTTGTTTGAACTGGCTGCGCTGCCTGCGTCTGTCGCCGTGTTTGGCGCTGGCGTGGTCGGGCTTGAGCTCGGCCAGGCACTGAGCCACCTGGGTGTGCACGTGCATGTGTTCGGCCTCGGTGGCTCCCTCGCCGGTATCATGGACGAGGAGATACGTGCCTACGCGGAACGCTGTTTCAGCGACGAGTTCTATCTGGATACCCGATCCGAGGTCGCGGATGTGTCTCTTGAGGGCCATGCTGTTTCCATCACCTTCACGCATCGGGACAAGGGTGAGGTGACCGAGAAATTTGACCGCATTCTGGTCGCGACGGGTCGCCCGCCCAATCTGGATGCGCTGGACCTTCACAACAGCGGCCTGACCCTGGATGACAAGGGCATCCCGCTGACTGATCCATCGACGCTGCAGTGCGGCGCAAGCCCGGTGTTTCTCGTGGGGGACGCCAATGGACAGTCAGCAGTGCTTCATGAGGCCGCCCGAGAGGGCAGAATTGCCGGGGGCAATGCTGGCCGCTATCCGGATGTGCAGCCCGTTGCGCGGCAGGTGCCGCTTTCCGTGGTGTTCACAAACCCGCAGATTGCTTCGGTGGGTTTACAGGTAGGCCGAATGTCCGACGCGGAGCGCGAGGGCTATGCGGTCGGCACAGTCTCGTTCGAGGACCAGGGCCGCAGCAAGGTCATCGGGAAAAATCGTGGACTGCTGAAACTGTATGCGAAGCGCGGCAGTGGCGTGTTTGTGGGTGCAGAGATGTTCGGTCCGGCCGCTGAACACATCGGCCACTTGCTGGCCTGGGCTGCGCAGAGTGGCATGACGGTGAGTGCCATGCTGGCGATGCCTTTTTATCATCCCGTGATAGAGGAGGGGGTGCGCACCGCGCTCAGAGATCTGAATGTGAGACTGAACGAAAACGCCGGGTGCACGGATGAGTGCCTTGAGAGTGGGCCGGGAGCTTAGGTGTTTTTTCGTATAGATGCGGCGCCGCTCATAACCGAAAAACGTCTCCGCGGAAATTTTTTTAAAGATCCATCACACGCCGTCTGCGCTGTCACCGCGGTCTCAGAGACTGAACTACCTGATCAATCGTTTCCTGCAGGGTGGGCGAGTCGGCGGGTGCGATTCCCTGAACTTCCAGATGCAGGTCATGACCTGTCAGCCACCATTGTCGTGACAGCACCGGAACAGGCAGATTGCCGAAACCGATTGAACGGCTGCCAGCGGGGAGATCACGCACCACGGCGAAACCCTTAAAGCCCGCGATGGCGATATCCTTTTCAAAGAACTTGACCGGAACACCCAGCAGCTTGCTCCAGCGGTCACTGAGCACCTGCTCTTCATCCGGCATGCGGGTCACGGACTCGGGCGGGTGAATATTCATGTTGAGACCGGTGGAAGCGCCGCCTCTGATGGTCAACGTGTTCCAGGGAGCGCGGTCGCCGGGGTCGTAAGGGCGCGGAGTGCCAGGCCGGATGATGCGCTTGAGCAGGGTGACGCCCAATACTCGCCAGGGGCCATCGTAGTTCTGCGTTACGGTCGTATCCCACCCTGAAGGCACGTCAAGTGAGAAACCGTACTGCGGGTGGACGATACGTTGCACTGCCGCGTCGGCGTGCTTAATCGGTGTTGTCGAGGCCTGTGGCTGTGGATCATCCTCCCTCTGTTGGCGGAAGGCTTTGCTGCTTTTCTCGGTATGCGCATCGGATTCTTCCTGCCAGGCCTCCTGCCAGTCCTTAAGCAGCTGAAGAACTTCCTGCGCCCTGGGTATCCTGTAGAAGCCATGATTGCGACTTTCGCTGACAGGCTCGTCAGCGCTGCGCCAGCGCACGAAGCCGCGATTCCCGTGTTCGTGCACAACGTCAAAAACCCTAAGCTGCTGCGGGCTCGCCTGCTGCTCAATCTTGCCCCGTCGAAGACTGAGGGCCCGCTGACTGGTCAGCGCGTAGCGAAAAAGCCCGGCTTTGTAACGAGGACTGATAATGATCGCGCCGCAGAATGCAATCGGCAGCAACAGGAAGGGCAGCAGGTCCAGAAGAGAGTAACTCTGCCAGATCGCCTGTAAGGGCTCCGCAAAATCCGCGATCCAGATAATTGCGCCCAGCAGAAGAATAGGCGCAAGCGCGTTGAAAAGCAGCGACGGTGGTTCAGGTCGTCCCTGCCAGTAAACCTGCTCACCTGGCTGCAGTGCCGCGGTAATTTCCGGATACACTTCTGTGTCGGGGACTGTCGGCCAGTTGTCTTTCCGCCGGTTCATGCTCTTAAGGTAGCGGCTTTATGGGGAGGGTCAAGGTCGGGTGCTTCTGGTGCTCCATCTCGGTCGTGAATGCAAATGAGAAAGCTGCGCCGGTGTGAGGGTGCCGCCGGGTGCAGTCTGGAGCCTATGCCGGTAAACTGCGCGGCATTAGCAACGAGAGAGAGCCCATGACGGAACCAAGCCAAGACGCACCAAACACCCTGTTCATTGAAGTATCCGGCTCAGGCCTGCCCGAGGTGGATGGTCTGTATGTCCCCTCCGAGGCGCCGCCCGCGGAGTCCGAATC
>JBHEOO010000098.1:0-3522 GCA_046260765.1 Chromatocurvus sp. | reverse complement strand
CCGAAGAGTAAGCGACCACCTGCTTCAATTTGACCTGCTGGAATGCACGCCAGCTACCCCAGACCACGGCGAGACCGCCAAGGGCCCCGATCAGATGAGGCAGTACACCCGTGCCCGCGTAGATCCCAAGCTCCAGCCACAGCCTGGCAGCAATATAAAACGAAGCCTTCACCACCAGGGCCGATAACAGTGCACTGACCGGAGATTTTGCAATCCCATGGGCTGGTGGCAACCAGCCGTGCAGCGGAAACAGGGCCGTTTTCAGCGCCAGCCCTGACATCATCAGAACAAAGGCGAACGCTGGGAAGCCGGGCGCGACGGACCCCTCCAGTACCGTGGCTATTGCTGAGATCGACAGGCTGCCAAATCGCGCATAGACCAGCGATACGCCCAGCAGATACGCCAGCGAGCCCAGTAGCGCCGCCATCAGATAGCGTAGCGCCGCCCTCAGGGCATCTGCCTGACCACCCAGTGCGACCAGTCCAACGGCGGAAAGGCTGATCAGTTCAAGCCCCACATACAGATTGAAAAGGTCTGCCCCCAGCCAGACACTGTTTAATCCGGCCCAGAGGAACCAGTACAGAGGCCAGAAATAGCGATGCCAGTCTTTAGCGGGATCAAGGTAGATGCCCGCGTGGCAGCCGCAGGCGGCTGCCACCAGTGAAGTCAGCATGACGAAAGTCACTGCGAGGCCGTCTACCCGCAGCTCAATACCAAGCGGTGCCTGCCATCCCCCAAGCGCGTAATTGAATCCCCCATCCCTGACAACCGTCTCCCAGAGTCCGATGGACACCAGAACCTGCACAAGTATCCCCACCCATGTCACCAGGCGACTGCGCCGGAAGTCGGACAGAAGCGTCAACACAGCAAAGGCAAGCGGAGTGAACAGCAGGCCGGCCATCAGCCAGGGTGTCATTCCGGCTTATCCTCCCGATCGCTCGATGTGCCGCGTTTGTTAGCGTTCGCGTTCTCGTTACGCAATGTGCCTGGGTTGAGCGTGTCATGTCCCGACAGGTGGTAATATCTCCGGATAAGAACGACTGCCAGCGCCGTCGCGGCTATCGCGACAACGATACCGGTAAGGACGAGAGCCTGGGGCACGGGATCTGGTTCTCCATGGCGCTGTGCCAGACCGACCATGATCAGGAACACTCCAGACCCCATCACGTTAAAGGCCAACAGCTTGCGCAGCAGGTGTGCGAGGGCAAAGAAGCCGAACAATCCCACGCTGCACAGCGCTACGCCTGCGAGTGCATACATCAGCGAGAGACTCATTCCGACTCGCCTTCCTCCGGCTCCTGGGCGCGGTTCACCGGCGCAGAGACGAACAGTGCCAGCAGCACCATTGCAATGGACAGGGTGAGCACTATTTCGATCATCACGATCAGGGGTTTGGTCAGCGCTGGTGGATAGGCGAGGAAAGCATCTCCACCAGCCGCGCTGGCCAGTGCGACCAGCAGGAATACGGCAAAACCCAGCGCCAGCCCCAGTCGCAGCATAAGCCCAGGACGCAGGAATGCCATTGGAATTCCGCCGAGTCGCATCATGACGCCGGTGGCGGCGAGAACGGCGCCGGCCTGAAAAGCGCCGCCGGGGCGATCAGAACCCGCCCACAACAGATATCCGGACAACATCAGCATCAGCGGCACAAACCACCGCTGTAGGGCATGGACAAGTGAGTCTGTCGTACGCAGCCCCTCATCCTCGAGCGATGCGGTTTTTGACAGGGTGATGCCGACAATACCCGCAATGACCAGAACACCGATTTCGAGCAGGGTGTCGTAGCTGCGAAAGTTCAGCAGAACCGCAGTGACGGGATGCTCGACGCCACTGCTGCCCATGTTGTCAGACAGCAGCTGCTGCAGGTGGGTCTGTGCCGGTGCCCGCGCAATATCCCAGACCGTGATGGCGAGCCCGATGAAAAAAAGCAGGCACATGACGGCGGTGAATGACCTGCCGAGGGCTCGCATCACTCCCATGTCCTCGAGCTATCGCCGCCAGGGTCTGCTGCACGCCCAAGATGGCGTGCAGCATCCAGCAGCAGGACTCCCGTGAGCCCAGCGCCAATGGCTGCTTCCGCCAGTGCAATGTCGGGCGCCCGCAGTCGCACCCAAGCCAGCGCCATCAGCAGCCCGAAGGCAATAAAAACCACGACCGCCCGAAACAGGTCACGGGAACAGAGCGCCGCCACCGACGTAGACAGAAGAGCCGTTATCAGAAACGCATCCAGCACCCATTCAATCATCGCTGCTCTCTTTGATGCTTACAGGATTCACCCTCGCGTGTACGGCGCGGGCGACCAGATGCGCCGACGTCGCACTGGCGGCCAGCGCTGCAGTCCAGATGAGCACCGTCTTGAAGCCAGCCGTGATGGACGAGGACAGAGGCAGCAGGGCTAAAACGATAAAGCCGAGGCCGAGATTGTCTACCTTGGTCAGGGCATGAATGCGTGTCAGGGTATCGGGGAACCGGAACAGCCCCAGCGTGCCCACCGCAAAAAAGAAACACCCTGCTATCAGCAGGGCAAGCTGAGCAATAAAGATGATGGTATCAATCATGCCGCGCATCATTCGGACTGGCAGTCTGTGTCTCTGCGGCTGCTTGATCAATTCTCACCACACGCGTTGCAAAGGCAATAATGGCGAGCACCGACAGAACCGCCAGTGTCAGCGCCACGTCCATCAGGGCAGGCATAGACTGGGCATGCGCCAGAACCAGCAGAATCGACACGCCGGTTGTACCGAAAAGCTGTGAGGCCAGCATACGGTCTGCGGGGGCGGGTCCGCGCCAGATTCGACCCAGTGCCATCAGAAGTGTCAGCAGCAGAAAAGCAGCAACCGCCTGTAGTACCAGTGTCAAAGGCTGCCTCCACTGTCGTCGGTTAATTGCTGACGAAATACGCGCGCCACACGTCGCTCCGTAACACGCACATCCTGCTCTACTGGTGCCTCGATATCCAGACAGTGAAGCGTAAGCTGATCTGCCTCAAGGGACACGCTAAGGGTGCCGGGCATCAGCGACAGGGTGTTCGCCAACAGCCAGCGCGGACTGCCCTTGGGAACGTGAAGTCGCAGCGTCAACTCACCGGGATTGACAGGCAGGGCTGGCGACAGAACCCGCCGCGCCACATCGAGACCAGCGATAACCGAACGGTAAAGAAAGTGCGCAGCAAACAGGATCAAGCCAAGCGGTCTGAGGCGGTAAGCGGACACGGGGAACAGCTTCAGCGACAGCCACGCAACGAGACAGGCGGTAACCACGCCAGACAGCAGCCCGGAGACATCCCCAAGAGTCAGGATCCACCATACCCCGAGCAGTGCCAGACCGCGGGCGACAAGGGTGACCAGTGTTGACACTGTTTGCATAGGCTCTTCTTCCCGGTCTTCGTCGGGCAGGGTACGCTGGCGCGCAAGAGGCACGTGAAGGCTAACACAATCGGTATCCGGTCCGGAAAGCAGGCTGTGTGAAGAAGTTCCGATGCCGCAAGATAGCGACAAATAACCAAAGATGAACCCTTGCGAA
>JBHEOO010000097.1:3380-3792 GCA_046260765.1 Chromatocurvus sp. | reverse complement strand
CGCCCACGCCGGCCATGGAAATGACGCTGTCGCCCACGGAAAAACGGGTCACCTTGTCGCCCACCGCGCTGACCACGCCAGAGCACTCACCGCCGGGAATAAAAGGCAGATCCGGCTGCATCTGGTATTTGCCCTGAATGATCAGCACATCCGGGAAATTGAGACCCGCGGCCTTCACGTCGATCAGGACGTCGTGCTCTCCAGGCTCCGGCTCTGGCCAGTCCGTCACCAGGTCCAGCTTCTCGGGACCGCCATGCTCCCTGCATACCAACGCTTTCATCGTTTTCCCCTGCGCTACCGCGCTGTTGTTATCTGCAAATGTTATCTGCAAATGCTATCTGCAAATGTTATCTATGAAAACGGCGCCCTTGGGCGCCGTCTGTCATGTTTGTCTGGCTCAGGCTACCTCGAA
>JBHEOO010000097.1:0-3370 GCA_046260765.1 Chromatocurvus sp. | reverse complement strand
GCGCTTGCCCTCGAGCAGCGCGTGGCCAATCATGCGTGACCCGCTCATACCGTAGGGGTGGCCAACAGAAATGGCGCCGCCATTGACATTCAATTTATCGTTATCGATGCCGAGTTGATCCCGGCAGTAAAGCACCTGCACCGCAAACGCTTCGTTGAGCTCCCACAGGCCGATGTCATCCACCGACAGGCCATGCTGCTTGAGCAGTCTGGGTACGGCAAATACCGGACCGATACCCATTTCGTCGGGCTCGCAGCCGGCCACGGCCATACCGCGATAGTAGCCGAGGGGAGTCAGCCCGAGTCGCTGTGCCTCGCCGGCCTCCATCAGCACCTGGGCAGACGAGCCATCGGAAAGCTGTGACGCATTGCCGGCTGTAATCGTGCCACCCTCGATCACCGTTTTCAGGCCAGCCAGGCCCTCCGCTGTGGTGGCGCGAAGACCCTCGTCAGCAGACACCGTTGCCTCCGCTTCGGATTGATCACCGGTTTCCTTGTTCCAGACGATGCGCGTGCAGGTGACCGGGGTGAGTTCGGCATCGAAGAGACCCGCTTCATAGGCGGCCGCCGTGCGCTGTTGCGACTGCAGACCGTATTCATCCATCTGCTCACGGGAGACGCCGTAACGCTTCGCCACCACTTCTGCGGTCTGCAGCATGGGCATGTGGATATCGGGATGCATGGCGACCAGTTCGTCGTCCACCATGCGATGCACGTTCATGTGCTCGTTCTGCACCAGCGAAATGGACTCGAGGCCGCCTGCAACCGCGCAGGTGATGCCATCGTACATGATCTGCTTGGCCGCCGTGGCTACCGCCATCAGGCCCGAGGAACACTGGCGATCCAGTGTCATTCCCGCAACCGAGACCGGCAAACCGGCGCGCAGCGCAATCTGGCGGGCCACGTTCTGCCCGGTGGAGCCCTGCTGCAGGGCGCAGCCCATAATCACATCGTCAACCTGTGCCGGGTCGATCCCGGCTCGGCGCACGGCTTCAGCGACGGATGCCGCGCCCAGGCTGGCGCCAGGCAGATTGTTGAACCCGCCGCGGTAGGCCTTGCCAATCGGGGTGCGGGCAGTCGATACAATGACAGCTTCTTTCATGATGTTCTCCTTGTCGCGGCGGCTTCGCCAGCGTGATTCAGTCCAGCTTGATGCCGAGACCCTCTGCGGCCTTGCCGATCATCTTCCCGGTCTGCTCGAAACCCGCCTTGAGCGCCCGCTCGCCGCCGGTTGCCGCAATGGTGTCCCAGTGCGCGGCAATGCCCTCGGGCGTCTGCTCCTCGGGTGACAACCACATGCCATCGCTCTCGACGATACGGGACACGGCAAAGCTGCCCGCACCGGCCGCCAGAATCGTGTGCGTGGGTGCGTCCTCACTGACCAGGTAGAGCACGGCAGGGGTCACGGTTTCAGGGGTCAGCAGTTCGAAGGCCTTCTCCGGCATGAGGCCTTCGGTCATACGCGTACCAGCCGTCGGTGCGAGCGCGTTGACGCGGATGTTGTACTTGGCGCCTTCCTGTACGAGGGTATTCATGAGGCCGACAACCCCCATTTTTGCGGCACCGTAGTTGGTCTGACCGAAATTGCCGTAGAGCCCGGACGAGGACGTGGTGACGACAATGCGGCCGTACTCCTGCTCTTTCATGATGTCCCAGACGGCTTTGGTGCAGTACACCGTGCCCATCAGGTGCACATCGACCACCAGCCTGAAATCCTCCATGGTGCCCTTGCTGAAGCTTTTGTCGCGCAGGATACCGGCGTTATTGACCAGAATGTCGATGCGGCCCCACTGGTCCATGGCCTGGCTCACCATGGCCTTCACCTCATCTTCCTTTGCCACGTTGGCGCCATTGGCAATCGCCTCGCCCCCGGCGGCCTCGATCTCCGCCACCACGGCACGCGCCGCGTCACTGGAGCCACCAGTGCCGTCCTTGCTGCTGCCGAGATCATTGACCACCACCTTCGCACCCCGCCTGGCCAGTTCCATGGCGTGACAGCGCCCGAGGCCCTGGCCCGCGCCGGTCACGATTGCCACTTTACCGTCATATCGAATTGTCATTCCTGCGTCCTCTTCCTTTTGTTTGTTGGCGCCTGACTCAGGCGCATATCACCATGGACAGCCATTCTGCCGCCAGGGCTGGCGTATCCTCGCCCTCTATTTCAACGGTAACGCTGGACTTGATCAGAAAACGGTTGTCATCTTTCTGTGTGACATCGAGTATCTCGGAGTGCACCCGCACCCGCTTGCCCGCCCGCACCGGCGCGAGAAAACGCACCTTGTCGAAACCGTAATTGATACCCATCACCATGTTCTCGGGGAATACACCCTCTTCCTCACTCATCTTGACCAGCATGGAGAGCGTGAGAAAGCCGTGGGCAATCGTGCCCCCGAACGGCGTCTGCGCAGCGCGCTCCTTGTCGACGTGAATGAACTGGTGATCTTCCGTGCAGTCCGCAAAGGCGTTGATCCGCTCCTGGTCTATGGTGACCCAGGGGCCGGGCGGAAACTTCACGCCCTTCTGCTTGAGCATGTCAGCCTTGGGCACTGTCGTTAGGGCCATTGTCGTTATCTCCGTGTTGTCATAAATGTTTACAGTCAGGCTCTGGCCAGAGTCCCGCGTCAGGGACTGGCCTCAGCCATCCCGGAATGTCGCGTTGATGTCCTGCTGTCCGGCGTATTTTTTCAGCTCGTTGCGGCCCACGACCATGCGGTGAACGGCATCCGGACCATCGGCCAGCCGCAGCGTGCGCTGTGCCATATACATGCCCGCCAGTGGCGTATCCTGGGACACGCCCAGTCCGCCGAACATCTGTATCGCCTCGTCGACGATACGAATGGTCACATTCGGCACCACTGTCTTGATCATGGAAATCCAAACCCGCGCCTCGCGCGGATCGACGTTGTCCATCATCCAGGCCGCCTTCAATGTCAGCAGTCGCGCCTGCTCGATATCCATGCGCGCATTGGCAACGATGTCGATATTGCCGCCGAGGCGCGCCAGCGGTTTGCCAAAGGCAACCCGCGTCGTCGCGCGCTCGCACATGAGCCGCAATGCCTTTTCCGCCGCGCCGAGCGCGCGCATGCAGTGGTGTATACGTCCCGGCCCCAGTCGGCCCTGGGAAATCTCCGCGATATGCGACTTCCCCATTTCCTCGGCAAGGTAGGCGTACTCCACCGTTGTCAGCCCCGAGCCATGTTCGCCGTCGGTCAGGAAAAAGTTCCATAGACCCTGCTTCCGGGCCTCGCGCTTGAGTCCCTCCATGATCTCGATCTGACGATCGGTGAACTGCCATCTGTCCCCCACCGCGATTTCCGCAATATATTCCGCCTCGACCGGCACGATGTGCTCGTTGATAAACTGCTTCACCC
>JBHEOO010000096.1:0-4002 GCA_046260765.1 Chromatocurvus sp. | reverse complement strand
CATGAGGGCTTTCGCCACGACGCGGGACCGACCGTACTGACAGCACCACAGCTTTTCGAGGAGTTGTTTGCACTTTTTGGCAAGCAATTCTCCGACTACGTTGAGCTGGTGGAGCCATCGCCCTGGTACCGTTTCTGGTTCCACGACGGCGAGACCTTCGATTACGGGCCCACGGAAGAGGCAACAGAGGCTGAAGTCGCCAGATTGTCGCCCGGCGATGTCGAGGGCTACCGCAGACTGGGGGCCTGGTCCAAACAAATCTATGACATCGGATTTACCCAACTCGCATCTGCGCCGTTTCACTCGCCGCTCTTCATGATCCGGCAAATCCCGCACCTGATGCGGCTGAAATTTTACGAAAGCGTCTGGTCCATGGTGTCACGGCATTTCAAGGATGACAGACTGCGTCGCGCCTTTTCCATCCAGCCACTTCTTGTGGGTGGCAACCCGTTTGATACAACCGCGATCTACGGGATGATCAATCATCTCGAGCGTGCCCACGGCATCTGGTTCGCCAAGGGCGGCACAGGCGCCCTTGTCGATGCGCTTGAGAAGCTCATGTTGGAGGAAGGCATAAAGATTGAATTGAACACCACTATCGAGACGATCAACATTGAGGGGGGCCGCGCGGTCGGCGTTGTCACCGCGGATGGACGCCACATTGAATCCGATCTGCTTGTTTCGAACATGGATCCGGTGCATGTGTATCGAAATATGGTGCCCGGCAAGTCACCGGGTCTACTCGCCCGCTTGCGGTCGCGCAAAGCAAAGCTGTCCATGGGACTGTACGTGCTCTATTTTGGTACAACCCGCACCTATCCGGACGTCGCTCACCACACCGTCTGGTTCAGCGAGCGTTATAAAGAGCTTCTTTCGGATATTTTTCATCGTCGGGTCCTCGCCGATGATTTCTCGCTGTATGTTCACCGACCTACGGCTACCGACCCGAGCTTCGCACCAGAAGGGCAGGATAGTTTTTATGTGCTCTGCCCGGTACCAAATCTGTCGGGTGGGCAGGATTGGTCTATCGAGGGACCCAGGCTGCGCGATCGAATCGTGACAGCGCTTGGTGCGACCATGCTGCCGGGCCTGGAGGATGTCATTACTGCTGAGTTCGCCATGACCCCCGAAGATTTCAAGCACGATTACCTGTCGGTCGACGGTGCCGGTTTTTCGCTCTCCCCACTGTTCTCACAATCGGCATGGTTTCGCTACCACAATCGCGGCGAGGGCCTGCGTAATCTATTTTTCGTTGGCGCCGGCACACATCCTGGCGCCGGACTGCCAGGCGTTATCTCCTCGGCCAAGGTGCTGGATACACTGATTCCTGCCATCGGAACATCCGCACCGCAGAGCACGACGTGAGTTTCATCAGGATGACCAGTATTCAGGTAGCAGGCGTAACATCAGTAACAGCGGTGTCGAATGCGCGCCGCTGATGTGGACATCGCAATACTGGGTGGAGGCTGCGCCGGGCTCAGTCTCGCCGCGCGACTGGCGCGCACACGGCTCTCAGTCCGGGTTATTGAGCCGCGCACCCATTACACGAACGATCGCACCTGGAGCTTTTGGCGAACGGCATCAGACCCGTTCGAGGATTGCGTACGCGCGGAATGGCGCGCCTGGAGTGTCTTTGGCCCGCACGGCGAGACACGGCGTCAGTCGCAGCGCCTGCGCTATCAGACGCTGAATGCTCAAAGCTTCTATCAACGGGCCCTCGCCATGATCGACGACCACTCCACGTCGGCGATCTCCCTTGGCGTCAAGGCAAATGACGTTCATCGGGCCAACGGCAAGTGGTATGTCGCCACTGACGCAGGTGCCTTTTCAGCAAGGACCCTGGTGGACACACGACCAGCAAAACAAGCGCCACGCTATGGCCAGTTCTTTGTCGGCCGTGAAATAAGAACATCAAGACCCGTCTTTGACCCGGCTGTCGTGCATCTGATGACATTCCGTCCTTCCCACGACGGTGGCGTAAACTTTGTCTATATCCTTCCCTTTGCTAACGACCAGGCACTGGTCGAAGTAACAACTTTCGCCGCAAGGCCACCGGCGCGTGATTCCCTGACCCGTTGGCTGGAGCATGAGATTGCGTCGCTCGAGCCCGGGGATGTCGAAACCCTACGCAAGGAAGCGGGGATTTTGCCCATGCAAGTGGGCTTTGGCAACGAAGCCTCCGACGGTGTTATTCGCCTGGGTCTGGGCGGTGGTGCCTCGCGGCCGTCCACCGGATATGCCTTTGCGCGTATTCAGGCGCAGGCAGATCGCGTGGTTGCCGCGCTTGAGCGAGGCGAATCACCGAATACCCGACTGGATGGTCGCATGACTCGCTTCATGGACCGGGTGTTCCTCCGCGTATTGGCGACGGCACCGGAACGCGCCCCTGCCCTGTTCGAATGCCTGTTTCGCGGCGCACGGGAAGATCGTCTGGAACATTTCCTGTCCGGCTCAACGCGGGCAGCCGATAGACTGTCAGTTATGACCTCGCTGCCACCGCTGCCCTTCCTGCGGGCAGCAGCCACGCAGCTGTGACGACGCAGACTCACTGGCAGACAACTCTCTTTACGATATCGGTGCTGCTGGCGATCGTCTTATCGGTCGCAATCGAGCTTACTGAGACCCAGCAGATCCTGCTGCTAGCCCCTGTTGTCGCTGTCCTCGGTCTGCCACATGGCGCTCTTGATCTGCCGATCGCAGAGATGCTCTGGCCGCTCAAAGGCTGGCGCGGCAAGCTGCGCTTTGCAGTTTTCTACCTGGGTCTCACTGCGCTTGTCATCGCACTCTGGCTGGCTGTGCCGGGATTCGCCCTCTTCGCGTTTCTGGCCTATTCGGCGTGGCATTTCGCCGAGGACTGGCAGGATAGCGCGCTAATCCTGCGCTGGACTGGCGGTGTCGCAACGGTCGGCGCCCCCGCACTGTTCCACAAGAGCGAGGTGACAGCGCTGTTCACCCACCTGGCATCCGCACCTGCCGCCGGCATCGCAGCTGATGTACTCGCCATCCTGGGTGGCGCAGCACTGATTGCGTTACTGGGCAGCATTATCCTGTCGCGACACCGCAGAGGGCGGGACTCCCTGGAACAACTGGCGCTCTTCACCGCAGCCTTCTTTCTGCCGCCCCTGGTGTATTTCATGGTTTATTTCTGTGCACTACACGCAATCCGCCACTTCACTCTGGCGATGGCAAAAATCCAGAATATCCGCCGTTCACTTATCGCCGCAACCTGCCTGAGTGTCCTTGTCATCGCCGCGGCTGCGCTGACTGCCCTGCAGCTACAGACGGCACATCACCTTGCTGTTGATGAGGCCGTATTCAGGGTTGTATTCATTGGTCTCGCGGCGCTGACCGTACCGCACATGATCCTGATCGATCGTCTGCACAGACTCTAAAGCGCATTCTGCAGGCGCATGGCTTTTGCGTTGCTTATATGTTTTCGCCTCCGTTGCCAGAGTCATTCATAACTGAAAAACGTCTCCGCGGAGACGTGCGCCAGGCAAAGGCGGCCAAGCAACGAAGGCTTCCATTTCCGGCACTGATAAATAAAAGTTTCGATGGTGTCCTGGACCGACACACGCATTAACCAGTAAATCGTGTCGATCACTTTCAATCGATTATGCTCGAATCCCGAGCTGTGTATCGGTAAAGCTTTCCAGGTTTTTGTTGCGAGCGCTTTTTGCTGGCAGCCTTTTTTGTTGGCAGAGCTTTGTGCGAAATGTTCTTTTTCTTTTCTAGATTATTGTTTTTTTCGAAATAATGGCGGTGAGGGAGTCCATCGGATGGCTTACGTAACCATCTGTTAAATAACTGTTTTTATATATAAGGCCCTGATAAAAAAGCCATTTTCCGTCATCCTGTACGATGTATGTCGTCGCACTCCGTTGCAACCAATGCTATTTTTTTTGGTAGGCAGTTTAGTAGGCAGCATTAGCGCTGGGAGGATCACTTTTCACTCGAAATCCGACGCGCTACATTTGCCACTGGATACTTGTGTGGTAACTG
>JBHEOO010000095.1:0-4185 GCA_046260765.1 Chromatocurvus sp. | reverse complement strand
ATGGGCACGTCCGAGTATCCCGCCCTCGCCGAGACGTACCACGTGCCGATCGTGGTCACCGGGTTCGAGCCGCTCGACATTCTCGAGGGCATCCGGCGCACGGTCATCCAGCTCGAGCACCTGCGCCTGCCCCTGTTCATCGCGCGCGGGCGCAAGCCTCTTTCTGAGAGCGGCTTCAAGGCAGGCTGGGGTCGGATGATGCGCGCCGCTGTCGCCGCCGGCGTGCTGACGAAAGACGAGCGTTTCCACTTCCATGACATCCGCGCAAAGCACGCCTCGGACCGCGAAGACGACCTCGCCCAACTCGCATTGGGGCACACCACGCCGCGCATGACCGCAGGCTATATGCGGAACCCGAAAGGCCGCCGCTACCCCGCTCTCGATGCGCCGGCGGCCGGTGGCGGTGATACCGCTGAGATGGCCGAAGAGGCCTAAATGTAGACGGCACCCGGCTAAATGTAGAAGCCCATCGGTGCCGCCTCGCTAACTTACTGAAAATGGTCGGGGCGAGAGGATTTGAACCTCCGACCACCTGCACCCCATGCAGGTACGCTACCAGGCTGCGCTACGCCCCGAAAGATGATCCACCGCCGGGTCTCCGGCAGGCCGGCATAATACCCGAATCCACCGGCTGTGGAAATCGCACGGCCTCAGCGCCGCAATACCTGCAATAACTCCTCCAGCTCCAGACGCACCTGGCGGACGATTTGCGAACTCTGAGTGACGTCGTCTTTCGCCTGGTCACCCGAGAGACGCAGCCGCGCACCGCCGATCGTAAACCCCTGTTCATAGAGCAGGCCGCGTATCTGGCGGATCATGAGCACGTCATGGCGCTGATAGTAGCGTCGGTTACCGCGGCGTTTGATCGGTTTGAGCTGGGGAAATTCCTGCTCCCAATAGCGCAGCACATGGGGCTTGACGCCACACAGCTCGCTGACTTCGCCGATGGTGAAATAACGCTTGCCCGGAATCGCGGGCAGGACGTCGTTATTGCTGGCTTCCAGCATAAGCCTCTACCCTGGATTTGAGTTTCTGACCGGGACGGAATGTCACCACACGGCGCGCCGAAATAGGGATCTCTTCACCTGTCTTCGGATTGCGGCCGGGACGTCGGTTTTTGTCGCGAAGGTCGAAATTGCCAAATCCTGAGAGCTTCACCTGGCTCCCGCTTTCCAGGGCATGGCGGATTTCTTCGAAGAACATCTCCACCAGTTCCTTTGCCTCGCGCTTGTTCAGACCCAGTTCCTCGAACAATTTCTCGGCCAATTCCGCTTTGGTAAGCGCCATAGATTCACTCCCTCAAAGTTGCCCCGAATTTATCGTTCAGGGCCGTTTGTACTTGAACCAGCACTGCCTCCACGTCTTGCTCGGTTAGTGTGCGTGACGAATCCTGTAGAATCAAGCCTAAAGCGATGCTTTTTCGCCCCGATTCTATTCCTTGGCCCTGATAGACATCAAACAGGGTCAGTTCTTGCAATAACGCCCCGGCGGCGGTACGGGCCGTGGTATAGATCGCGTCTGCGGTTACCGTGTGCGGAAGGCTGAAGGCCAGGTCGCGCCGGATCGCGGGGAAGCGGGATATCCCCTGGAATCGGCTCACGCGGCCGCTTGCCAAGGCGCTGGCTGCGACCTCGAACAGTAGGGTGTTTTCCGGCAGATCCAGGGCATTCATCAATTCAGGGTGTAGCCTGCCAAGCCAGCCGACGGGAGAGCCGGCGCGCAGGATCCTGGCCGTCTGCCCGGGGTGCAGACAGGCATGCCGGTCGGACTGGAAACGATAGGCGTCACCACAGCCCCCGGCGCCGAGCAGGGCCTCGACGTCGGCCTTGATATCGAAAAAGTCGGCGGCGACTCGTTCCGCCCCCCACTGCTCCGGGTAACGCCCCCCGCAGGCCAGCCCAGCCATATAATATTCTTGCTTTAAATCATTTAGTTGGCCTCTATAGCTCATGCCATGCTCGAACAGACGGATGCGGCTCTGTTGGCGATTGAGGTTGTACTGAGCGGCCTTGATCAGGCCCGGCCACAGGCTGGTGCGCATCACCGACATCTCCGACGAGATCGGATTCGCAAGGGCCACGGGTACGCTATCGGGGTCGATCAGCCGTTGCAGCTTTGGATCGACGAAGCTGTAGGTGATGGCCTCCTGATAACCCTGCTGAACCAGTATCTCCCGCCAGAGCGTGCTGTCGCTGACGGCCTCGGGCTGGGGCATGGCGCGCAACGCGGCCTTGGGGAGCACGCTTGGCAGGCGGTCGTAGCCATGCACCCGCCCGATCTCCTCAATCAGATCGGCCTCCAGCGCCAGATCAAAGCGGAAGCTCGGCGGTTGTACCGCCCAACCGTCCGCACGCGGCTCCACCTGGGTCCCCAGACGCCGCAGAATATCTTCTATCTCGTCCGCAGGCAGACTGATGCCCAGCAGGCGGCGCAGGTAGGCCGTGCGCAGTGGAATCGCGGCACGCCTCGGCAGCGCCGCCTGATGACAGACTTCGGTGATCGGCCCGGCGACACCGCCGACGAGCGACACCAGCAGCGCGCTGGCACGCTCCAGCGCGCTGCGCTGCAATTCAAAATCGACGCCACGTTCGAAACGGTAGGAGGAATCGGTCTGGAGGCCGTAGCCCCGCGCACGTCCGGCCAGGTTCTCCGGGGTGAAGAAGGCACATTCAAGGAACAGGTCACGGGTGTCGCTGCCAACGCCGCTCGCCTCGCCGCCCATGATACCGGCGATGGCCAGCACCTTGCTGGCATCGGCGATGACCAGGGTCTGCCCATCGAGCGCCATGTCACGCCCATCCAGCAACCGCAGGCGTTCGCCGGGGCGGGCCAGGCGCACCTCGATATACCGGTCCAGCCGTGCCAAATCGAAGGCGTGCATCGGCTGACCCAGTTCCAGAAGGATATAGTTGGTGACATCGACCACCGGACCGAGGCTGCGCAGACCGCTGCGGCGCAGTTTCTCCTGCATCCACAACGGGGTTGTGACCTGAGGGTCGATGCCGCAGATCACGCGCCCGAGATAGCGCGGACAGGCCTCTGGCGCGGTGACCCGCACGTCGAAGTGGTCATCGCCGCTCGCGGCGACCGGGGCGATCTCCGGTCGCGACACGGCACAGCGATTCAGCAGACCGACTTCGCGGGCGAGGCCAGTGATTCCCAGACAGTCGCCGCGATTGGGCGTCAGATCGACCTCGATCAGTTGATCGTCCAGGCGCAGGTAATCACGGAGGTCTGCACCGACCGGCGCCGACGCGGGCAGCGACATCAGCCCCGCATGATCGTCGGCAAGCGCCAATTCGCGCGCGGAACACAGCATTCCACTGGATTCGACACCCCGCAGCTTGGCCCTCTTGATCTTGAGATCACCCGGCAGGTTTGCCCCAACCAGCGCCGTCGGCACCTTCATGCCCACGCGCACATTCGGCGCACCGCAGACAATCTGCAAGGGTTCCGCACCGGCATTCACCCGGCACACCCGCAATTTGTCCGCGTCCGGATGCAGCTGCACGTCCAACACCTCACCGACCACGACACCGGTAAATTCCGCAGCCGCAGGCACGACGGCCTCGACCTCAAGTCCTGCCATGGTCAACTGGGCGACCAGTTCCTGCGTGGACACACTGGGATCCACCCATTCCCGCAACCAGTTTTCACTGAACTTCATCGCTGCACCTTAAATTTTGGTCTGGACAGGTCAGCGAAACTGTCGCAAAAACCGCAGATCGTTCTCGAAGAACAACCGCAGATCGTTCACGCCATAACGCAGCATGGCCAGACGCTCGACCCCCATGCCGAATGCAAAGCCCGTCCACGCCTCAGTATCGATATTCACATGGCCAAAGACCTTGGGATGTACCATGCCGCAGCCCAGAACCTCCAGCCAGCCTGTCTGTTTACAGACCCGACAGCCCTTGCCCGTGCAAATCACACATTCGATATCGACCTCCGCCGAGGGTTCGGTGAAGGGGAAATAGGAGGGACGAAACCGCACTGCGAGATCGCGCTCAAAGAAATTGCGCAGGAACTCATCGAGGACCCCTTTGAGTTCGGCAAAACTTACGTCGGTGTCCACATACAGACCTTCCACCTGGTGGAACATCGGGGTATGCGTTAGATCGGAATCACAGCGGTATACGCGGCCCGGCGCGATGATGCGGAATGGCGGCTGGCGCTGTTCCATTA
>JBHEOO010000094.1:0-4242 GCA_046260765.1 Chromatocurvus sp. | reverse complement strand
GCGCCGGCGCAGGTCATAGCCAGCGCCAGCGATGAGCCGGATTTTGGCATGGATATCGGCCTGTTCGAGGACAACGGCACGGACTTCGGTCGGCGCTACGGTTTCGGTGCGCAACCCTTTGGCAACCCGAACCTCGAGTACAGCTCCCAGGCGCCGTTTCATATGGGTTTCTATCACCTCGGATGGCTGGTGCGCACGGCGCAGCCCGATCTGATGCGAACCTACCCCGCCGGGCGTGTCGCCCTGTTCGGTGAACTCTCGGCATTCGCCTTTCGTACGGGGCACGATTACTGGGGCTGGCGCTTTGCCGGCTGGGCGCTTCACTATATTGGCGATCTCACACAGCCCTATCACGCCGATCCGCTGCCCGGCATCGATACCCTCGACGCGCTGTGGCTGCTTGCGCAGGGGCGCAGCAACGAGGCGGTGCAGCGGGTGTCCAACCGCCACGGCGTTCTCGAGTCTTACCAGTTCCAGCGATTCCGGGCGGCCCTCGCTGCCGGCGACGCGGCGCATCCGCTGATTTCGGCAGTCGTCATGACGGATAAGACGATTGCCTGGGATGAGACGACGCTTATCGGCCCGCTGACACGTGATAGTGTGGCTGCCGGTGCGGAAATGGACAGCGTGCTGGCGCACAATGTGCCGTCGCGTTTCGTGTCCGACCCGGCCTTCGAGTGGACGGGCTCTGGCGCCGAGGCCGTCATTGTCGACGCCGTTCGCGCGGAGGGTGGCGATGACGCGATAGCAGCGCTGGACGCCATGCTGGCGACGCAGCTTGCACGCTTCGGTCGATACGCCAGGTCCTGGCTTGAGCGAACACAGCGTCATGCCAGTCGGTGACTTCAAACCACAAAGTCGCCCCGCTGCGGTTGAGGTTCCCAGCGGTTAGTTTCGGTAACTGTCGTGAATCCGCCAATGCTCTGTGGCTGTACCGAGGATTCAGAGCAAGTTCAGCGTCAGCAATTCCCTGAGCAGCGGCGTGGCGGTCACGTGTTCCTCGTAGCCATACTGGTTCTCCCGTTTATGCCTCTCTATCCGGCACAGCCCCAGCGGTTCAGCCCATCGAGTCAGCGTGCGCAGGATGAAGCAGCGCTTCAGTGAATCGACGGGGTCGCGCTCGCCTATGTCAGGGTCGGCCAGATCCTGAGGAAAGGCGTCGAGAAAAAGTCGGGCGTAAAAGTCTGCGGGGCGCAGCTCGCCGCCATAGCAATCCAGCAGGTAAAGGCTGAAGAGCCAGCCTTGCTGAATACTGTGAAAGTCCGGATAGCCGTCAAAGTAGGCCCAGTTGAATTGGGTAGTCGCTGCTTTAAACAGGAAAAAATACAACTCCGACTGCTGTTCCGGGGACTGCAGCCTTTGCCCGCCCGGCGTCACCTGAAAGCGGCTCTTGTCCGTGGTCAGCAGTCCGGCAGTTTCCAGCAGCAACCTGACGTGATGCAGGGGTTGCAGTTCCTCTTCACTTCGAAAGCGTCCGGCGGACAGCATCACCTGGTCGTACCCGCCGCGATCAAAAAGCGGGATGAGTTCACGGCAGGTGGCGAGGGGCAGATTCCCCTTGCCCGTGGCCTTGATAGGCTTTGTCTCGATAAGGCGCATCATTTCACGCGCTACACGGAACAGATCGCTGTACTGCTCGTGGTTGGTGGTCGGGTGGAAACGAATCCGCTCCGGCGTTTCGAAAGGCTTATACAGCACCGTGGCCATCGCAGCCGGCGACAGGCCACAGAACGCAGGCATTGGTGCCTCGTTGTAGTCCGCCTGCAGTGCCGCTATGTGTGCGTTAGCGTCGTCCAGTGAGCCTACGGGGCCGCTCTGTTCGAAGAATGCGGTGACTTTGCTCTGAAAATCCCGCTCCGCCGGGAGCGCGCAGCAGTGATGCCGGAACTTTTCGCTGCCGCAATCGCAGATTTGCTGTCGCGCTGAGTTGGATGCCGTCGCTCCCGTTGACGAGGTAGCGGCTGTATCAGGTGCTTGTTCCGGTAAGCGCTCTTGTCGGCCGCTATCCGTATGGGGGCGTGTGTGTGCGCGGTCCGGCACACCCTTAAGGAAAATCGCTGCGTTACCTGCCGCCGCGCCCGCGTAAGCCTGCATGATGAATTCGAGCCAGAACGAACGATCAGGGCCAGGTTTCATGGCGTGTCGGTAGGACGTCGCATCGGCAATAGCACGCCGATCAAGCCATGCCCGCCATTCCTGCTCGCCGCTGGTGAGAATGTACGGGGTGGTGATGCACAGGTGCCGGTCCGTGCCGGTACGATGATCCGCGATCAGGCGCGCAAACCACAGGGCGCCATCCGTGCCCGGATAGCCGTTGCAATCGAGCGTCCGGTGCTGCTTCCCGGTGACAAGGTCAACCAGCAGGTGATGATCGTCTCTCATCGGGCCTGCCTGCCGGTACAGACCGAAATGGCCGACGATCAGATCCTGCAGGTAGTCAACCACATGGGGCGGGAGCTTGAGCGCCGGCGCCAGCGAAAGGAGAATGTCACCCATTGATTCACGGTCCAGGCCAAAGCCCACGTCAAACAGCGCTATGTTTTGCAGAAATGTCATCGTGACGGGGCTCATTGGCGGTAAACCGGGCATGAACCCGTCGACGAGCTCCTCGTAAAGCTGGGCGTGCCGCTTGAGTTCGGGCAGTTCGTAGAGTCCCTCAACCAGGCGAGAGCAAATATGCTGAGCGCTCACCGCAAGCCGCATACCGGCGTCGTCGATCCCCTGCAAACGAGCATCGTTGCGGGCGTCATCCTCCCGTAGCGATTTTGAAAGCTCACGTGCTGCCCGCAATTCCTCCATCGGAATCACTTTTCGGTTGGCTGCCTTGAGAAGCCGTCGTTTTACCTTTTTTGCTATCCGTCCCATAGTCGTTTGCTTTCTATTCCTTGCTCCCAAGCGGAGGCGGTATCTCCAGTCCGACCGGAAGAGCTGGCGGACCGCCGAGTAGCGTGCGCTGGAGCGTCCGTATGCCCAGACGAATACGTCGCGGAGCAGTTCCAGGCGGTTAAGCTCGTAAATTTCCAGCACACATACGAATCTGTGTCGATGATGGCATATTTTGAACCACTCTGGCCGTTCCAATGCTCTGGAGAGCCCAGAACTTTGGTGGGTTGACCGCTTCACGAAACGATGGAACAGCGACCTGAAACACCTCGCGGAAGGCATTTACATGGCGCGTGATTTCAGCTCTGAGCCTGGCAATCTGATGTATCCGGCGAAATTTGTTGAGCGCGCACAGGCGGCGATCGCTATACCGTGCATGTGCATACACGGATATACGACCTGAAAACCGCCGGCGACGTTTCCGCGGAAACGTATTGTCGCTGCAGGCCGTGCATCGACATGAGCAATTGGAAATCGACCCACAAACCCGGCAGTGTTCCTAGATTGTACCGGGGATTCAGGGTGGCTCGCGGCTCACTCCCCACAGCAGGCGACAGGCTGGCTAGCAAGAAAAGTAATGGTGTTACACTTTGTGCAACACTGTTGGACCGGAGACCAACGATGCCAAATTCCACGGTTGGTGTGCGACTCAGCGACGAAATCCAGCAACGATTGGAGCGGCTTGGCCGGGCGCGAGACCGGACCCCGCATTACCTGATGAAGGCTGCCATCGAACAATTCCTTATTCGCGAGGAAGCCCTGGAGACGGAACGCCAGCTCGTGCGCGAGCGGTGGGCCAGATATGAGCTTACTGGCGAGATAGTCGCGCACGCCGATGTCCGGGCGTGGGCGGAATCTCTTGCTCAGCCCGGCGACTATCAGCCTGAATGACAACCATTGTCTGGTTGCCCGAGTCACTTGATGACTTGCAACGGCTTCACGTATTCATCGCCGGGCATAATGCCACGGCAGCCGCACGGGCGATTTCGACACTGCTGGACGCCGTCGAATCACTCAAGGACTTCCCAGAGAGGGGTCGCCCGTGGGCCGCCGAGCCAGGCTATCGTTCTTTGTCAGTTCGCTTTGGCGCACGTGGCTATGTTGTTCGGTATCGGCTGTTCGAGGAGCAGGTGATTATTGTTCGGGTCTGGCATGCGCTCGAGGGCCGTTAGACGGTCGGTAGAGGTTTCAGTCTGGCAATAGTCCCTCTACGGATCAGTCAAACAGCCCCTCTTTACTGCAGCGTCTTTCCCTGAACAATCCGCCGCTTTCCAATATCGCGTTCTGGTCGGGAAGTTGACGCAGTGCTGTTCTCAAGGCGTCGCCGCAGCGTCGGGATTGCGGCGCAGGACCGATACG
>JBHEOO010000093.1:3739-4252 GCA_046260765.1 Chromatocurvus sp. | reverse complement strand
GTCCAAAAGGTAGTCGCCCCGACGCATGCGCGACACAGAGGGCTCAGAAACACCGAGCACCCTGCTTAACTCCCTGCCGGAGAGGCCAAGCGCTTCCGCCGCGCGCAACACGGCGACCGTGAGAACCAGGGCGCGTTCGTGATGATTGGCGATCGTTGCCTGAGACATTCAAATGACCTCCTTTGAAAATAGTTATAGTATTTATTTCTCAAGAAATCAAAATTAACAGAACGCAAACGCACAGCTCGGGGCAATAGACAGCTCCCGCCATCACCCCGAAGGTAACAAGCGCCCCCGCCACAAGAATGCCACCGGGCGCAACGCCTGCGCAGCCTGGTCATAGCCCGCCCACAGCGCCGCGTAGGTCTGCCCCAACTCCGGGTGCCGGGCGTCCGGCGCCAGTTCCGCCAGGGGACGCAGCACAAAGGCATTGGTGAGAATCTCCGGGCGCGGCAGGATCACCCCGTCCACCACGCCCACGTGATCGTCATAGGTGAGAATATCGATATCCAG
>JBHEOO010000093.1:0-3729 GCA_046260765.1 Chromatocurvus sp. | reverse complement strand
GTTGCGGGTGGCGTTCTCGGGACGGCCGTGGGCGTACTCCAGCTGCCGCAGCCGCTGGGCGAGATCGCCAACCGGCAGATCCGTCTGAATGCTCAATGCGAGGTTGAGAAAGGGATCGCCGCTGAAGCCGATGGCATCGCCATCGTAGACGGAGGAAATGCACAGATCGCCAAACAGTCCGGTCAGCGCATCCAGGCCTACGCCGATGTAGTGCTCGCGGCGGATGTTGCTGCCGAGCCCGAGAAAGACGTTCGCCATCAGCTGCGCTCGCCGCGCTCGATAATGATACCCACGTCCCGCGCGCGCGCCACGGCGCCGGGCTTGCACAGCCGCAGGCGCAGCCAGCTCACCCCGAACTCGTCCCGCAGCAGGCTGGCGAAGCGCTCGGCGAGGGTCTCCACCAGCTGCACGCTGTGCTGCGACGCGTACTCGCGCAGACGATCGGACACGGCACTGTAATCCAGGGCGTCGGCAACATCATCGCTGGCGGCACCAGCGGCAACATCGGCGCGCATCTCCAGATCCAGCAGCAGCGTCTGCTGCACCTGACGCTCCCACTCATACACGCCTATAACAGTATCGATGCGCAGCTCGCGGATAAACACGATATCGCTCATGCGGTGCACCCAGCGCTTAGTGGCGGTAGCTCATGCATCGGCCAGCGGGGTCGCACGCCGGTCTCATCCGCATCCACCTGTCCCGCAGCCAGCCGACGGGCCCCGGCATAGGCAATCATGGCGCCGTTGTCGGTGCAGAAAACCGGCGCCGGATAGAACACCGCCATGCCACGCTTGCCCAGGTCCGCGTCGAGCCGTGCGCGCAGGTTGCGGTTGGCACTGACGCCGCCCGCCATCACCAGGGTGGTCAGCTGCTCCTGCTCCAGCGCGCGGCGGCACTTGATAACCAGCGTGGCAACCACTGCCTCCTCAAAGGCCCGGGCAATGTCGCAGCGGTCCTGCTCGGACAGCACACCGCCCGCGGCGCACTCACGCACCGTGGTAAGGGTATGGGTCTTCAGACCGCTGAAGCTGAAATCCAGCCCGGGGCGGTTAACCATGGGCCGCGGGAAATCAAAGCGCCCCGGCGTGCCTGTCTCAGCGAGACGCGCCACATGCGGCCCGCCGGGATACGGCAGATCCAGCATCTTGGCGACCTTGTCAAATGCCTCGCCGGCGGCGTCATCCACCGATTCACCGAGCACGCGGTACTCGCCAATGCCGTCAACCCGCACCAGTTGCGTGTGTCCGCCGGAGACCAGCAGGGCGATGAAAGGAAATTCGGGCGCGCGCGCTTCCAGCATCGGCGCCAGCAGGTGACCCTCCATATGATGAATGCCCAGCGAAGGCACACCCCAGCCAAGGGCGAGAGCCCGCGCAAGGGTTGCGCCCACCATCAGTGCCCCGACCAGGCCGGGACCCGCAGTGTAGGCAACACCATCAATGTCAGCCGCAGCGCACCCTGCTTCATCCAATACTTGCTGTATTAAAGGTAGCGTCTTGCGGATGTGATCCCGGGACGCCAGCTCTGGCACCACCCCACCATATTCCGCATGCACAGCAATCTGGCTGTAGAGAGCGTGCGCCAGCAAGCCCCGGTCCGTGTCATAGACCGCCACGCCGGTTTCATCGCACGACGTTTCCAGCCCCAGAACGCGCATTGCCTCAATCCCCGCAAAGAATAAGCGCGGCATGATAGCAGAGCCTGCCGCGCACACGCCTGTCTTGCCTTGCACTCTTGCTTTGCACGCTACGCACGCCTTGCTGAAGTCGTACCGGCCAAGCCGACACGCCGGATAGAGGCCTGCAAAGCTCGCTCAACCGGGGCAGCGCAATCGAAGTAGCACTTTGCAAACCCCGCAACATGTGTTTATGATATGCGCCCTTTCTGGCAAGGTGTCCTATAAACACGTGTGCCATTGACCGAATGATAGGAACTGTGAATGCCTGAGATCAAAGTAAAAGACAACGAACCCTTTGACGTCGCCCTGCGTCGCTTCAAGCGCTCCTGTGAAAAGGCCGGCGTACTGTCAGAAGTGCGTCGCCGCGAGCACTACGAGAAGCCGACCACCGTACGTAAGCGCGCTGCCGCGGCTGCCGTCAAGCGTCATCTGAAGAAGCTGTCCCGGGAAAACCGCAAGCGCGTCCGTCTGTATTGATCGCGCAATATCCCCAACCGCGAACGACCAGTCCTCACACCAGGCCTACGCACCATGAGTGACACTCCCCTCGCAGACACCATCAGGGCGGCCATGAAAGACGCCATGCGAGCGCGGGACAAAGACAGGCTCGGCACCATCCGGCTGATTCAGTCTGAATTCAAGCGGATTGAAGTCGACGAGCGGGTTCTCGTCGATGACGCCAGGGCGCTGGCTGTTCTTGACAAGATGGTGAAGCAGCGGCGTGATTCGCAATCGCAGTACGAGGACGCCGGCCGTCAGGAACTGGCTGACAAAGAAGCGGCGGAAATCGCTGTCATACAGGAATTCCTTCCCCGCCAGCTGAGCGAGGCCGAGCTGGACACCCTCATTGATGAGGCCATCGCCAGCAGCGGCGCCGGCGGCATGCAGGCCATGGGTGCAGTGATGGCGGAACTGAAGCCAAAGCTGCAGGGCCGCGCCAACATGGGCGCCGTCAGCCAGCGAGTCAAGGCAAAGCTCAACGCCTGACCCCGCGCGAACGCGCTTCGCGGGTCATAGCTGACCTGCACTTTAATAAAGGCGGCAGGCACTTGAATAAAAGCGGCCTGCACTTGAACAAACCGGCCTGCACCTGAACATCGCACACTCACCGGCAAGTGAGCCGGATTTTGCGTTATTATCAGCCGGCTCAGCCACCGAGAGCGGCACGACGCAGAGACCCCATGGCAGGACGCATTCCTCAGAGCTTTCTCGACGACCTGCTTGAGCGGGTGGACCTGGTCGATATCGTCGACCGCCGGGTTAAACTGAAGAAAACCGGCAAGAACTACAGCGCCCGCTGCCCGTTTCACGACGAAAAAACACCTTCCTTCACCGTTAATCCGGACAAGCAGTTTTTTTACTGCTTCGGCTGTGGCGCCGGCGGCAATGCCCTCGGTTTTGTCATGGATTACGACAACGTGGATTTCCCCCAGGCGGTGGAAACCCTCGCCCATGGCCTCGGGCTTGCCATCCCCCGGGAAGAGAGCGGTCGCGGGGGGCCGACGGCATCTGCAGAATCACAACACCGCCCGCTGTATGCCCTGCTGGAAAAAACCGCGCGCTTTTACCAGCACGCCCTGCGCACCCACGCCGAGGCAGGCCGGGCCGTTACCTACCTGAAGGGGCGCGGCCTCTCCGGCGAAATCGCCCGCAGCTTCGGCCTTGGCTTTGCGCCGCCGGGCTGGGACAACCTGCTCAAGGCCCTGGGTGAGGGCGACGAGCCACGTCGACAGCTGCTCGACACGGGCATGCTTGTCAAGAACGACGCCGGCCGCCTGTATGACCGCTTCAGGGATCGCATAGTCTTCCCCATCCGCGACCAGCGCGGACGCATTGTTGCTTTCGGCGGCCGTGTGCTCGGCGATGACAAGCCGAAGTACCTGAATTCACCGGAAACACCCATCTTCAACAAGGGCCGTGAGCTGTATGGCCTGTACGAGGCGCGCCAGGCCAATCGCAAGCTCGATCGCCTGCTGGTTGTCGAGGGCTACATGGACGTGATTGCGCTGGCCCAGAGCGGCATCAGCAACGCCACCGCCACCCTCGGCACC
>JBHEOO010000092.1:328-4310 GCA_046260765.1 Chromatocurvus sp. | reverse complement strand
GATCGAAGAGGCACTGATGAGCGGCATCACCACCATGCTCGGCGGCGGCACGGGGCCTGCCACCGGCACCAACGCCACCACCTGCACTCCCGGGCCCTGGCACATCGGCAAGATGCTGCAGGCGTCGGAAGCCTTTCCGATGAACCTGGGTTATATGGGCAAGGGAAATTCGAGTCTGCCGCTTCAGCTTGGAGAGCAGGTAATCGCCGGCGCACTGGGTCTGAAACTGCACGAAGACTGGGGCACCACGCCGGCAGCGATAGATAACGCACTCAACGTCGCCGAACAGTTCGACGTGCAGGTGGCAATTCATACCGATACGCTGAACGAGTCTGGGTTTGTCGAGGACACGCTGGCGGCCATCGCCGGTCGCACGATCCACACCTATCACACCGAGGGTGCAGGGGGCGGCCACGCGCCGGACATCATCAAGGCCTGCGGCGCCGACAACGTGCTGCCCTCCTCCACCAATCCGACCCGACCCTACACGGTGAATACGGTTGATGAGCACCTCGATATGCTCATGGTCTGCCATCATCTGGACCCGGACATTCCCGAGGATGTCGCCTTTGCCGACTCGCGCATCCGCAAGGAGACCATTGCCGCTGAGGATATACTGCACGATCTCGGTGCCTTTTCCATTATCGCCTCTGATTCCCAGGCCATGGGCCGCGTCGGCGAGGTTATCTGCCGGACCTGGCAGACGGCGCACAAGATGAAAGTGCAGCGGGGCCTGCTGCCCGAGGACAGCGACGCAGACAATTTTCGCGCCAAACGCTATATCGCCAAGTACACCATCAATCCGGCGCTGGCCCACGGCATTGCCCACGAGGTCGGATCAATAGAGGTCGGCAAGCTGGCCGACCTGTGCCTGTGGTCTCCGGCATTCTTCGGCGTCAAGCCGGCGCTGATCATCAAGGGCGGCGCCATTGCGGCTGCGCCCATGGGTGACCCCAACGGTTCCATTCCCACGCCGCAGCCGGTGCACTACCGCTACATGTTTGGCGCCTTCGGTCGCGCCTGCACGGAAACTTCCGTGAACTTTGTCAGCCGGGCCTCAATGGACGCTGGCATCGACGTTACGCTCGGTCTGCAGCGACGCCTGGTGGCGGTAAAGGGATGCCGCAGCGTGCGCAAGGCCGACATGATTCTGAACAATTACCAGCCGCACATGGAGGTGGACCCGCAAACCTACGAGGTGCGCGCCGACGGCGTGCTGCTGACCTGTGAACCCGCCAGCGTGTTGCCGCTGGCCCAGCGCTACCACCTGTTCTGATGCTTGAGGCCACCGAAATACTGCGCATCCCGGCGACACCCGACGAGCCGGCGCCGCCGGCAGCGACACTGACACTCACCTTCGACCAGCGTCGCAAGAGCCGCTATCGCACCCACACCGACAGCGGGCTCGAACTGGGCTGGTTTCTGCCGCGAGGTATCGTGCTCACCGAGGGCGACCGCCTGCTCTGCGCCGACGGTATACAGATTCTGGTGAGGGCCGCCGAGGAAACGGTCAGCGAGGTGTATTGCGAAGACGCGCTGCTGATCAGTCGCGCTGCCTATCATCTGGGTAATCGCCATGTCCCCCTCGATATCGCCGAGCACCGCCTGCGCTACCAGCGAGACAGCGTACTGGATGGCATGCTCGTCGGGCTCGGTCTGGCCGTAGAGCACAGACAGGCGCCCTTTAACCCCGAAAACGGTGCCTATCACGGGCACGGCGGCCACAGTCATGCGCCGCGAACTGGCAGCGGCCAGGGCGGCCACAG
Organism: Chromatocurvus sp.; assembly: GCA_046260765.1. GTDB lineage: Bacteria > Pseudomonadota > Gammaproteobacteria > Pseudomonadales > Halieaceae > Chromatocurvus. The sequence goes on along the minus strand of JBHEOO010000092.1, from coordinate 2,544 downwards.
TCACAGGCACAGTCACAATCACAGTCACAGCCATCAGGGCACGCACGAACACAGCCATGGCGACTAATGACTCCCGGCTGCATCTCTGGCACCTCATCAGCCCCGCCCTGCCGGTGGGCGCTTATGCCTATTCCCAGGGCCTTGAGTTCGCCATTGAGGATGGCTGGCTGGCTGCCCCGGGCGCCCTGGATGACTGGCTGGCCGGTTTGCTGAGCGAGGGCCTGGCGCGAACCGATCTGCCCGTACTGCTGCGCTGTCTTGACGCATGGCAACTGGATGACGTCGCGTCCCTGGATTACTGGAACGACTGGTTACGCGCCAGCCGTGAGACCAGCGAGCTGCTGCTGGAGGATGAGCAGATGGGCATCGCTTTATATCGCCTGCTCAACGACCTCGGCGTGCCGGATCTGCCACTGCGCTCGCGCCCTGGCTACGTCAGCCAGTTTGCCCGCGCCTGCTCGCACTGGCACATAGGGGCAGCCGACACGCTGCACGGCTACGCGTGGAGCTGGCTGGAAAATCAGATCACCGCGGCGACCAAGCTGATTCCCCTGGGGCAGACGGTGGCGCAGAAGCACCTGCTTGCGCTGATACCCGGTATCACCTTCGCCTGCATGCGCGCGACAGCACTGGAGGATGACGAGCTGGGCGGCAGTCTGCCTGGACTGGCCATGGCCTCTGCCGCTCACGAACAACAACACGCGCGTCTGTTCCGTTCCTGACACGCAGCCAACCACGAGGTGAAAGATCCATGCAAAAACCGGCATTACGAATAGGCATAGGCGGCCCCGTCGGCTCCGGCAAGACAGCGCTGGTGCGCCTGCTGTGCGAGCAGCTCAAAGACCGCTATAACCTCGCAGTGATAACCAACGATATCTACACGCGCGAGGATGCTGAATTCCTCCTGCGCCACAATGCGCTGGAGGCACACCGCATTGTCGGCGTTGAAACCGGCGGCTGCCCGCACACGGCCATCCGCGAAGATGCGTCCATGAACCTGTCAGCGGTAGCGCAGCTGCAGGCGGAAATACCCGGCCTGCAGCTGCTGCTGATCGAAAGCGGCGGGGACAATCTGGCGGCGACGTTCAGCCCGGAGCTGTCGGATCTGACGCTCTATGTCATCGATGTCTCCGCGGGCGACAAGATCCCGCGTAAAGGCGGCCCCGGCATCACCAAATCCGACCTGCTGATCATCAACAAGATCGACCTGGCACCCCTGGTAGGGGCTGATCTGTCGGTCATGGATCGCGATGCACGCAAAATGCGCGGCGAGCAACCGTTTGTGTTTACCAACCTGAAGGACGGCACCGGGTTGAGTGACGTGATCCGCTTCATCGAGCACGCGGGCATGCTGGCATCGGCTGAGGCCTGAGATGTCGTGATTACCTTCATCGACAACGCAAGCCTCATGACCCTTGCGGACATCGACCCCAATCGCAGCGTGCTGGATTATCTGCGCGAGGACGCCGGCAAGACCGGGACCAAGGAAGGCTGCGCCTCCGGAGATTGCGGCGCCTGCACCGCAGTAACAGCATCGGTCCAGAACGAGTCGCTTATCTACAGCGCCATCAATACCTGCATCACGCCCGTGGGGCACCTGCATGGCAAGCAGCTGATCAGCGTGGAAGACCTCGCAGATAGCGGCATTCTGCACCCGGTGCAGCAGGCCATGGTGGATGCGCACGCGTCACAATGCGGTTTTTGCACTCCTGGTTTTGTCATGTCGCTGTTCGCCCTGTGGAAAGGTGACGAGCTCCCCTCACGGCACACGGTCATCGATGCGCTGGGCGGCAATCTGTGTAGATGTACGGGTTATCGGCCCATCATCGACGCTGCCATCGCCGCCTGTTCGGCTCGGGGCGAGGACAGCTTCTCCAGACGCGAAACAGAAACCGTCTCGTTGCTCGGGCAGATCGCGAGCGACAGGCAGGCGATCCGTCTGGACGGCGCGGGCAGACAGTACCTGGCGCCCACCGATCTCGACGAACTGCTGTCGATTCTTCATGCGCGGCCCGAGGCACGTCTGGTAGCCGGTGCCACCGATCTGCACCTCGAAATAACCCAGCAGCTACGCCACGTCGACCTGCTGGTCTATACCGGCCAGGTGCCGGAACTGAAGATCATTGAAGAGGCCGATGGCCTCATCCACATGGGTGCTGCGGTCACCTATACCGAGGCACAGGCGGTTCTGTGCCACCACTTTCCCGATCTCGAGG
>JBHEOO010000092.1:0-318 GCA_046260765.1 Chromatocurvus sp. | reverse complement strand
CGAGGAATTGCTGGCGCGGCTGGGCTCGCGCCAGGTCCGCAACCAGGGCACCCTCGGTGGAAATATCGGTACGGCGTCTCCCATCGGCGACATTCCACCCTTTCTGCTCGCCGCCGGCGCCCGTTTGCGCCTGAGTTCTCTCAGCGGCAGCCGTGAGCTGTCCGTCGCTGAGTTCTTCCTTGATTATCGCAAGACCGCCCTGCGCCCGGGGGAGTGCATCGAGCGCATCCTCATTCCCGTTCCGGCACAGGGTGAGGTGCTGCGCGCCTACAAGATCAGCAAGCGCCTGGACGACGACATCTCTGCACTGTGCGGCGT
>JBHEOO010000091.1:0-4431 GCA_046260765.1 Chromatocurvus sp. | reverse complement strand
GCGACGCACCGGGGTAGGGCACGATGACCTGTATAACATCCAGCTCGATATCCGGCGGGGTCTGCTTGCGGATGGTCAAACCGGAATAGATGCCGAAGCCGATGATCAGGAACATCAGCAGATTGGCCGCCACGTTGTTATGTGCGAACCAGGCGATCAGGCCCGTGCGCTGTAAGTCGGCACTCACAGACCTGACCCCACCCGCACCGTCATGCCGTTCAGGGGCGCTTCCAGCGTGGTCGTCACGACACGCCACTCGGTGAGCTGGTCTGCGCGCAGATAGGCGTAGTCGGCATCGGTACGCAGAAAGTCGAGCGTACGGAAGCGCAGGGCCAGATCATCATCGATAAAGATCACGCGGTTGCCGCCGCGCACCAGCGCACGCGGAATACGCACGACTTCGTCCAGCGTGATGCCATCTACCTCTGCGCTGACAAAGGTCCCGATCGGCAGCGGCGGGGCATCACCGGCGTCTGCGTAAAGCCGGTAGGGATCCTCGATACGCGCCACCGCAAAGACCATGCGATTGCGCTCATCAACCACGCCCTCGGTGCGCACGATGCGCGCCCGCCAGCGCGCGGGTCGGCCGCGGTAGGAGCCGGTGAGCGCCACGGCGGGACCGTCTACACTCTCTGTCTGGCCGGCCAGCGGCAGTTCGACAAAGGCCATCTGCTTGTCGGGCAGCGGCAGCCTCACCTCGGCCGCGGCGGTGGCGAACACCGTGCCCAGTTGCGTGCCCGGCGTCACGTAATCACCCAGCTGCGCACGACGCTCGCGAACAATGCCGTCGTAGGGCGCCCGCACCACGGTGCGCTCCATATCCCGCCGCGCGCGCACCAGGTCGGCATCGGCCACCGCCAGCGCCGCCTTCGCCGAGAGCAGCTGCGACTCCGCCTGAAAGCCCTGATCGCGCAGCCGCAGCGCGCCGTCATATTCAACCTGCCGCTGACTGACCGTCGCCTCGGCACGCTCCAGCGCGCTCTGGTAATTGACCGGATCGATGCGCAGGAGGACATCGCCAGCCCGGAAGGCACCGCCAGCGAGGAACACCTCGGCCATTTCGATGATCGCCCCGGATACCTCCGCACTCAGGGTCGTCTCCGTCAGCGGCTGCACCGAACCCTGGCTGTCGACCGTAAAGTGCACCGGGCCCGCCTCAAGCTCGATCAGGTCAACCAGGGGCGCGGCGACCTGCGCCGGCTGCTGCTCCGGTTCCGGACGCGACAGATACAGGCCAGCAGCAATGGCAAGCGCGATGCCCAGTATCGAAGCAATGGCGAGAATACGCTTGATCAGATAACTCACATGAACGGTCTCTGGGGATGGCGGAATCAGACCAATGGGGCCGACACAGGAATTACGATATACGCGCACGGTAGCGAATACGATTCTACCGTACGAAACCGTATCAGCGGAGATGCATAACTGACTCGGAGAGCTTTCGAAGGGCTTTCAGCTTGACTGTCAGCAGCACGGCGGGTTTAATATGCGCCCTGTGACGCTATACCACGCCCGGATAGCTCAGTCGGTAGAGCAGGGGATTGAAAATCCCCGTGTCGGCAGTTCGATTCTGTCTCCGGGCACCATAATTTCAAGCACTTACCTCCGCTTCGCTCCACGACCTTCTGTCGGTGTCGCACTCATGTCGCACTGTCGCTGACGGCCATACTATTACGAGGTGCGAACAAACCCCACACACCGCCCAGCCCTGTCGACTCGGCCTAGGCAGGCTAGTACATTCCCATCTGGCGCCACGCAATATCGCTGTGAGCGTTCACTTCGGCGGTGCCGACTCAGTATGATGCGTAAACCGCTGAAGTCTGCCACCCATTCCACGTGAAGCCTGCCACCCGGACCAGAGCAAAGCTGCCACCCACCGGAGCGTAGCGACGCGGGGTTTGCATTGTTACTCGGAACCGGTGGCGCTCGTCAACTTGGCCTGTTGTTTTCGCATGGATTCACCCCTGAGATTGATCTTTCAGTGGGGTGCCAGGACGCTGGAGGCGGCAACGCGGCTTGCCGAGGCGTTTCCGCAGCTTCGTATCAGGTTCAATCCCAGCGAATGACGGGGGTAGAGAGAGGACGCCAGAAATAGCCCCCGCCGACTTGAATCAATCTTATACCTGCTTGCTCGCGTGTAGCATATATACTACAGTTGGCGCATGAGTGGTGCGAGCAAGATGAAAGCGATCAGCCAAACTGAGGAGTTTGAGAGCCGGCTCACGGCCGGTAGATGTCAAGATAGTTGCCGCGTAAATCATCCGGTTTCTCGTAAATGGTGACTATCGGCGCTCTGGCCACAAAGACCTTCTCGCTCGGGGTTCAACGTTACAGTATGAATGTGGTCCCAGTTGCGTATACCACGACTCCAACGGCGTGGATGCCTCGCCCTGGCGTTTTCATAAACGGTCCGGCGCTCCGCCAGAACTGCAATGTCCGCACCTTGGTGGCGCTGTGCTGGAGTCACATAGCGGATGCCGCTGTGCCGATGCTCGTGGTTGTACCAGTGAACAAATCGGCTTGCCCAATCCTGCGCTTGCGACAGCGTCATGAAGGCCTCTGCGGGAAACGCGGGTCTGTACTTTGCGGTGCGGAACAGCGCCTCGGCATAGGCGTTATCGTCACTGACCCGGGGGCGCGAATAGGATGGCTGAATACCCAGCCAGTGCAGCATCGCCAGTACGGTTGTCGCCTTCAGCGTCGTGCCGTTGTCACCATGCAGGACCACCTGCTGGGTGTGAAGCCCAATGCCCTCGGCAAGCGCGGTTCGCTTAACGAGATTCGCCGCATATTCAGACGCGTCCTCGGCCCGCACATCCCAGCCCACGATCTTGCGGCTGAAGACATCCAGAATCATATACAGGTAAAACCACTGCCCCCGCACCTGCGTCGGCAAATAGGTCATGTCCCAGCACCACAGCTGATTCGGCGCTGTCGCCACATGGGTGGACGGCGCACGTTTGCTCTCCGGCGCCTTGGCCCGCCCGCGGTGCCTGACCTGCCCGGCATCGCGCAGGATCCGGTAGAACGTCGATTCACTGGCGACATAAACGCCTTTATCGGCAAGCATGGGCACGATCCGAGCCGGCGGCACATCCGCATACTCCTGCTGATTGGCGATCTCCAGCACCTGTGCACGCTCTTCCTCCGTCAGCTTATGGGCCGGCGATGGGCGCACGGCTTCGCTGCGCTGATCACCGACTTCAAGCCCACCCCGCGCGGTCCAGCGTTGCAGTGTACGAGGATCAATGCCGGTCAATTTGCAGGCCGAGCGCAAAGACGCCCCGGCCGAACGCGCGTCTTCGATGGCGCTGACCAGTGCCTGGCGATCTTCCAGGGGAATCAGTCTTCCCCGCTCTCGTGGAAGATCGCCGAGAGCTTTTTTGACAGCACCAACAGCGCGGCAGTCTCTGCCAGCGCTTTGTCCTTCCGATTGAGATCGCGCTCCAGTGCTTTGATGCGCTGCCTGGCCAGGCGAGCCTCGCGCGGCGTCACCCGCGCCTCTGTCGTTCCCACATCGCCCAGTGAGTCCATGGCCTGCACCCGCCAGCGTTCCAACTCGCTCGGGTACAGTCCCTTCTCCCGACACCAGGCGTTGCGTGACGCCTCGTCTAAGGCCGCTGTATGGATCACGGCTTCCAGCCGCGCTGGGCCGGTCCAGATACGATCCTGTGCATCGGAAAGAGCTTCCGACCGCCATCGCTCCAGCGTATCTGCCCTGATGCCGAACTCCGCAGCGACGGCTACCGGGGAAGCATTCTCTGGTGGTAACAACCGGGCCACTGCCCGAGCTTTGAATGTCTTGCTGTAACGTGCCATGCGTCACCTCATTGCCCTCTGCCTCCATTGTAAGGGAGGCGGCAACTATCTTGACGCAGAGGGCGGCCCTCGGGGACCAACGTGGACGCGGTGCCATTACTGCTCGCGTGCAGCGCCTGGCTTCTGGAAACCCTGGCGACGTGAAGTCCGTTGGGCAAGGAATCAGCGAGCTGCGCATTCACCACGATCCCGGCTATCGAGTGTACTATCCGAGCGCGACGGTGAGCTGGTGGTACTGCTTTGTGGGGGTGACAAGGACTCGCAAAGAAATGATGTCAGGCGCGCAAAGGCGCTGAAAAAGGAGATTGAGGAAGATGGTTAAGCTACGACCTTTCGACGCCTCTCGCTATCTCGATACCGAGGACGCGGTAGCCGGCTACCTGGCCGAGGCGCTCGAAACAAATGATGCCGAGTTCATCGCTGAGGCGATCGGCACGGTGGCACGCGCTCGCGGCATGACCCAGCTGGCGAAAACAAGCGGAATGTCTCGGGAGCAGCTTTATCGATCCTTCGGTCGCGGCGGAAATCCGACCCTGAAAACCATGCTGCGCGTGATGAAAGCCATGAACGTGACGCTGACCGCGACGCCGGCAACCGCAGAGAGCGCAACCA
>JBHEOO010000090.1:4160-4499 GCA_046260765.1 Chromatocurvus sp. | reverse complement strand
CGTGTAGCGAGTTCCCCCCTTCACGCGAAGTCTAGAGTATCCGCACGGGCTGAGTACAGTATTCACGCTATTTGCGTCAATTATCGGCTGTGTCGTCTTAATCCCAGCCTTGGAAATAAGCGTTCGCGCGGCGACAGGCCCATCGGACTCACCCTTCCGGATTGGCCAGGAGCAGGTCCAGAGGGTAGCGATGACCGTTGCTGATTGTCATTTCGACCCTGTCCAGCTCGGCGATATCTCGTAGCGGATCCCCGTCTATCACAACCATGTCGGCAAGCTTACCCGGCGCGAGCGTCCCCAATTCCTGCCCCACGCCGGCAATAATGGCCGACTGGCGGG
>JBHEOO010000090.1:0-4150 GCA_046260765.1 Chromatocurvus sp. | reverse complement strand
CTGCAGTATCTGCCAGGGTTGCAGTCCTTCCCGCTGGTACAGGCGAAGTTCGGCATGCAGACCGGTTCCAAAGGGCGTAAAAGGCGAGTCAGTGCCCGTGCCCACCACGGCACCGGCAGCGACGAGGTCGCTGAGCAGGGCGCCGTAGGCGTCGACATAGCGCTCACTTCCCGGCCCGAAAAAACTCATGAACTTAAGATAATTCGCCTTTACCGAGGGCCCGTAGAAAGCGTTGAACTGAGGCGTGTCGTAAAGATCGTCCTGCTCCAGAAAAGTCAGCACGACACCGGGTACCACCATGGTCGGCACGACGCCCATTCCCGTTGCCGTGAGCACTTCCCGCACATCCTGGTAGCTGCGTCCCAGCTCGCTGATTTTTGTGGCATAGCCGCGCCGGCTGGTGCCGGTGAAATGCTCCACATGATCAACGCCATCAAGCGCCGCTGGCAGCAGCTCGTGAGACGTGACGGGCACTCCCATCGCGTGGGCGAACTCAACCACCCTCCGCTGCTGCTCATCGGTCAGGCGCACGTAGGTCTTGAAGAAATCCACCTGTAGCCGGCGTGATCGCTCCAGAGCACGCTCAAGATGTGCATCCGAGGTAATCCCTTCAACTACGGCGTAGAAAACCCGATTGCCATCGATGTTATACCCTGTAAGGAATAGGCGAGGCCCCATGCGCCGACCACTGGACCAGGCCTCCCGGCGTTCATTGGCCAGATAAGGATCCGATCCCGGGTCGCGGACAGAAGTAATGCCATAACTGAGCCAGACGCGCCCCTGAACCTCACTCAGGTTGTGATCACCGATGTGGGCATGCGATTCAAAAAGTCCGGGGATGACCGTCTTGTCAGAGGCATCCACAACGGGAAGCTCGGTCTGTCGATCAATCTCGCGAATCGCGAGGATGCGGTTGCCCTTGATATGAACATCCCTGTCATACCGGTAGCTTTCACTTTCCCCGGTAAACAGCCGCCCTGCTCTGAGTATCCATTCGTCCCGCGGCAGCGCCGGCTGCCATTGCAGGGGCGGCGTGATGTCTTCAACAGCGCCGTTACCGGTGTGCATGCGCTGCAGACGGTCGCCGGCCTGAAACACCAGATAGTCGCTGCCTGCACTCCAGTGCGGCGTATCGGCAAGCTCGTCCAGCAAAACGTGAGGTGATCCGATCATGCTCAGTTCTGTGTCAAGTGCGAGACGATTGAGCACCCCATCCTGAATATAGGCGACGCTACCTGAATGGGCCGAATAACTGGCGTGCTTGATGCTGCGGTGCGGCACAGGCAGCAGCTCGCTGACTGTGCCGTCTTCCACGCTGACACTGACCAGCACGTAAAGCCCCTCGCGGTAACGCCGCGAAAAGGGTCGCAGCCGGGTTGTGAGAATGCGGCGGCCGTCTGCACTCCAGTTCAGGGGTTGGGGCGGCATCGGCTCAAGCAGTTGGCGCTGCTCTCCGGTCTGGAGCTCCAGCACGGTCAGCTGTCCTTCTACATGCAGCAGCGGGTTGCCCGGCACATCGGTAAAGTAAGCCAGCTTTTGACCATCGGGCGACCAGGCGGGAAAGCTCAGCTCACTGCTGTCCAGTGTCAATGCCTGCCTGCTGTCCGTGTCCAGATCATGAATCCACAAACGGTACCGCCCCCCTTTGTCTGAGACCCAGGCAAGATGCCGGCCATCTGCAGACCAGGCGGCCATCTGATCCGCTGCCGGATCATCCGTCAGCTGGCGCAATGCTTCTTTGCCCGGCGTCCAAAGCCACATATCGCCCAGGGCACTGAAAGCAACCGTTGCGCCATCCGGTGACAGTGCAGGCTGGGAAACACCCAGCACGGGGCGCGCCGTGCTGCTGTCGAAATCACGTGCTCTTCTGGTATAGCTTTTCGGCTCGAAGGGCAGCCTGACCTCGAAAGGCACGGCCGTTATGCCTTCACCACGGCGCCAGCGACGAATGCCGCCGTCGGCGGTGAAGATCATGGTACTTGCGTCCTGCCAATGCACTCGGAAAGGAAAAACATCCATCCCCGGCGCAGACACAAGTTCGGGGGTTTTAGATACAGACGGGGATATCCAGAGATGAGTCAGCGCATTACCCTGCGCGTCGCGATCAAGGCTCCGATAACTCAATCGCGTTCCATCCGGGTGCCATTGCAGTCCCGACAGCGGCGAAGTGCCTTCGTACAGAACCTCAGATTCCCCGCTGTCTACATCGAGCTGCATCAGGAAATAACGCTTGCCACGCTTCTCTACAAAGGCGACACGCGCGAGGTGCGGATGCCAGGCCGGTGCATACTGGTCGTGTTTATCTGTCGTTAGCGCCCGGACTTCGCCGCTTTCGAGCGTCAGCAGCCACAGATCGTACTGTCCGTTGCGGTCAGACGAAAACACAATCTCTTCGGCAGCCGGCAGATACTGTGGCTCACGATCATCGTACTGGGAAAACGTCAATTGACGTGGCGAACTGTCCGCTCCCGGCGTCAGCTGCCACAGATCCCAGCTACCGTTTCGGTAACCCTGATAAACGATACTCTGGCCATCGGGTGAGTGGGATGGCTCCCAGGCATCCTCGTGATGGCTGGTAATCGCCTGTGCCTGCCCGCCGCCTGCGGGCAGGCGGTAAAGCGTACCCTGCAGGGCGAGCACCAGACTGTCGCTTGCAGAACTGCCCGATATAGCGAGATTAGTTCCCTCAGTGAGCCTCAGCTCGAGTTCATCCGCGTTGACAGACACTGGCAGACTGGCGGCTGTGACCAGAAGAAAGAAGCTCGCAACGTGGTTTCGCATTCGCAGAAGTCTCATTCGTAATGTGAGCGGAACAGGGATAGCGCCAGTCGCTTTGACAATGAGGCTCTTTTGCTAATCCATCCACTCTCGAAGCAGATTGTTGTGAATCCGCGACAGTCGGTCATAGAGCGCCGTCTTTCCGCGGTGTCCGAATTCCTCGTGCATGGCCGCAGCCAGTTCAAACAGCAGTTCCCTGTGATGGGCGAGTCGGACGCGGCTGGTCACCCAGCCCACGATCGCGAGTCGCTCACCGTCCTCCACAGGGTTCACACGGTGCAGATAGGTAGACGGATAGAGAAGCAAATCTCCGGCATCCAACTTCCATGCGCGCTCACCGCTGGCGTCCTCAATAACGAGCTCCCCGCCCTGGAAGCGGTCGGGCTCAGACAGGAAAAGGGTGAATGACACATCCGCTCGGCGACCGGCCATGACCGGCGAGTCGACGTGAGAACCGTAGTGCATCCCCTGGGAATAACGACTGAGCAGCAGGCGCGCAAAAGAGGCCGGTCGCGCCGCCTGGCGAAACAGCTCGCTCGCCATCAGGCGTTTCTCGACCAGGGCGAGGGCACCATCCACTGCCGGACCGGCCCCCTGCTCGTTGTGCTTGACCGCTGCGGCAGCGCGGCCTGCCGTCTGCCTGCCATCGGCGAAGCAGGCATCTCCGGCCGCTTCACGCACCGCCATCAGGTCCGCCGCCGAGAGCACCTGCGACAGGTGTAGGATCATATTGAGAATCAATCTTGTTTGTGTAAGGATTGCAGGTTATCACGAACCTACTGGGAGCAACAGATTATGCAAGAGCACCGGAAACGCTGGTTAACGTTGAGCGTCGCCATCGCCAGTGGCGTCAGCCTGGGAACAGCCGCCGACACTGACAGAACAACACCGCTCGGGGAGTACCAGGCTGCTCTGACACTCGCCATGGCCGATGAAGGCGAAGGTGAAGGTGCCGGAGGTGAAGGTGAAGGTGAAGGTGAAGGTGCGGCCCGGCCCGCAGACCTGAAAACCGACGATCAGGCCTACCTCGGGCTGATCCGCGGTCATTTGCGAGTCGGCCACGAACTCCACCGCGCGGGTCATACCGACATGGCGACCACCCACATCAAGCATCCCCGCGACGAGCTCTACGCGGGACTTGTTCCTGCATTGCAGACGCGCGGCGCTGCGACCTTCGATGACGAGCTCAGTATGCTGGCCGAGCGCGTCACGTCAGACGCCAGTCCATCTGCCGTGGCGGAGGCCTACCTCGCGCTGGAGAGTGGCATCACCGACGCTGAGACCGTGGCCGGCGCCTCACTGAAGACGTCGCTGCTAAGCATCATGGACCTGATCCGCACCGCCGGTGAGGAGTATGCGCTCGGCGTGGAGA
>JBHEOO010000009.1:20663-94755 GCA_046260765.1 Chromatocurvus sp. | reverse complement strand
GTCAGGGCCCTGGGCAAGCTGCCGCTGGGTCATCAGATGCGGTCGCTTTGCCGCCAGGTGGGGCGCTCTCTGCTACGCTATCCGAAAAACGTCGGCGTGGGGCACTGCCCGGTATGGATGCACAGCAGGGTATAGACACACAAGTGGATCATGGTGGCAGTCGAAGCACCCGTAGCACTGTCAGACCCAATACCAGAGCCAATATCAGAGCCAATACAAGAGTCAATGCGACCGACGGCGCCGACACGATCACCGGACCGGGGCGCATATCGCTCACCGGTGGCAGTCGCGACGATGTGCTGGTATTTACGGTTGCGTTCCACCCTGTCCGCGAGCTCATCGGCACGCGGGCCGAATGCCCGCTGCGCCGATCCGGCAATGCCATCACGCTGGGGCGTGATGCGCCCGCTTTCAGCCTGCCGGGCAGCGAGGGGGCGCAGGCACTGCTCGACCCGCATGTCAGTCGCCGCGCAATACGGATCACGGGCGGCGGGCTGCAGTGGCAGATTGCACGCCTGCAGGGGAGCAGTCGGCTGAGTGTCGATGGCCGCGATACCTTCGATCACGTGGCCATCGACGCCGCGCGCCTGCGCGCCGGTGTCAGACTCATGCTCGCCCACAGCGTTGTGCTGTTGATGCGCCTCGAGCCTGTGTCGGGCGTCGCCGCGGAATGCCCTGTGGTGGAGGGAATGCTCGGGAGCAGCGCCTATACCAGGTCGCTGTCGCAGCAGGTGGCGCGCGCGGCGGCGATTGACAGCGATGTTCTCCTGCTCGGTCCCACGGGAACGGGAAAAGACCTGCTGGCGCGCTCCATTCACGCGCAGAGCAGGCGCGCGGCGGCGCCGATGGTGGCGGTCAATATGGCAGCCATACCGGCGGAGCTGTCGGCGGCCACACTGTTCGGCTCCGCGCGCGGCGCCTTTACCGGGGCGACGGATCGTCGGCTGGGGTACTTCGAGCAGGCAAATGGCGGCACGCTGTTTCTGGATGAAATCGGCGATGCCCCTCTGGTGCTGCAGCCACAGCTGCTGCGCGCCCTCGAGCAGCGCGAGGTCCAGGTGGTGGGCGGCGATATCCGCCCCTTCGATGCGCGCATCATTTCAGCGACGGATACGCCTATCGACGAAGAGGGAGCGGATTTTCGTGCCGCGCTGCGGCATCGCCTCGGCGCTGTGGAAATACGTCTGCTGCCGCTGTGCGAGCATCCTGAGGATATCGGCCTGCTCGCCGCGCATTACCTGACGCTGGCGCTGCATGAATCCCGCGGCGAAGACCTCTGGCGGATGCTCGCAGACAGCCCTCTGGCGGTGGGTCGCTGCGCAGCGCTGTTTGATCTCCTGCTCGCCCACGCCTGGCCGGGCAATGTCAGGGAACTGGTCAATACCCTGCGTCAGGTCGCCATCTCAGCTGATCGGGACATGCAGCTGCCCGCTGAGCTTGTCGACCGCCTGTCGGATGTCACGGCAGCAGATCATGCAGATCCACAGCCGGCCACTGAGACAGGCAGGCCGCCGGAGCGGCCGATGGATGAGATCAGCGAGGCGGACTTTGCCGCCGTTTGGGAGGCCGGAGACTACGAGGTTGCCCGCGTTGCCCGCAAGCTCGGGGTGTCCCGTCAGGCGGTTTACCGGCGGGTGCGCGAGTCCCCCGACTACTGTCTTGCGAGCGATCTGTCGCTGGAGGAGTTGCGCGATGCGCTTGCCGCTCACGACGGCGACTCGCGCCGCGCCGCCAGAGCATTGCGCGTGTCGTTTACGGGCCTGCGCTCGCGGCTGAAGGATGTGCAGGCACTGGCGGGCAGCACCTTCACGTCCGTCTCAGATAGCTAAGGTGCCGATGCTCAAGGTTGCTATGTGCAGGCTTGCTATGCTCAGGGTTGCCATGCCCAAAGTTGTTATGTCCGAGTTTGCGATACCCGAGTTTGCCATGACCAGGGTTATGCCTGACGCGGCGTTCTGCCCCGTGGCGGAAAGTCAGCCTTGAAAATAGGCCGCTACCGCATCCATAGGCAGATTGCCGAAGGCGGGCAGGGCAGTGTGCTTCTCGGCTACGACCCCCGCCTCAAGCGCCAGGTCGCGATCAAGCTGTATCGGCTTCCGGATCAGCGTGAGAGTCGTCGGCAGGCCCTGCGCGAGGCCCGGCGCAGCGCGCTGCTGGACAGTCCCCGTATTACCCGGGTCTACGATGTGCTGGTTGCCGGCAATGACCTCGCGGTCATCATGGAATATGTCCCCGGATGCGACCTGCGCGATGTCTTGCGCAACACGCGCCTTTCCCTGGCGGCGGCCTTGTTCATTGCCTCCGACATTGCAGCGGCACTGGCGGCTGCGCGTCTGTGCCAGACCGTGCATGGGGATATCAAGCCAGCCAACATTCTGATTGGCCGCACCGGGAGGGCGATGCTCGCGGACTTTGGCGTCGCACTGGTAGACGGCAGCCGCAGCGCCATTGGCTTCAGCAACAGTGCGCTCACGCCGGAGCATATTCGCGGCGAGCCCCTGTGTTTTGCCTCGGACATGTTTGCCCTCGGTGTCCTGCTCTATCACATGGTGAGCGGTGTCAGACCCTTCCCTGACGGTGAGGCTGGCCGGCAGGCCATGTGCGACGGCCGTTTTCTGCCGCTCTCCGCGCAGCTGAGTGATGGCGATATTCCCGCAGAGCTGGATGCCCTGGTCACAGGGCTGCTGGCGCCGGACCCGCGGCGCCGACCGGACAGTGTGCACGCCGTGCGGCAGGTGCTGCGCGGTGTCGCCGTGGCCTTGCCGCTTGGCGATTCTGCGCCGGTACAAGCGGAAACCCGGGCTTTTTACCGCAGTGAAACCACCGGCGATCTGCCGCCCGCACTGTTGTCGGAATTCGGCAGCGAGTCCGTCAGCCGACGCTTCGTCGTCAAGCTGAAGTCGCTGGTTTCCCGCCGCCCGCTGCTGACCGCGCTGGGCAGTGCCTCTGCCCTGGCGCTGGGCATTGCCGCGTGGCTGCTGCGGCCGGCCCCGTGTCTGGAACTGCAGGCGCCGCAGCTGCGGGTCGATGGGCCCAGCATCATCAGCGCCGACATCGGCCTTGACTGGCTGCAGACCGAGCTGCGCCAGCGTGTCGAGGAGCGCCTGGCGCGGGTCCGTCTGGTGGGCGTGCTCGGCGACACCGGGCCGCGTGTGATCGGGCGCGTAGAGCGGCGCAATACCTGCGTGGCGGACCTTCAGCTGCAGCTGGCGCTGGACTGCCGCCGGGGTCTGTGCCTGCTGGCTCTGCAGAAAAATGCGTCTCCCGCCGGGGCGGGGGTGGCGCTGTATGCTGACGCGTCACTGGATGCCTGGCGCGGTGCCATTCAGAGCCTGGTCGTATCTGCGCTGCCGCCGTGACGGAAGAGCCCGGTCAGGGCTGCGTAGCGTGAAGCGGTCGTCCCGCCTTGATCGCGCTGATCAGTCGTCTGTTCACTGGCAGATCCAGCTCCCTGACGGCCGGGTGACTGAGCAGGTAACCGTTGATAAAGTCGATTTCGGTGGATCGCTGCTGAAGTACGTCCTGCAGCATTGAGGAGCGGTTCTGCGCGGTATTGGCGATGACCTTCAGTACATCGCCCTGCAGCGACGCTGCCACGCTGTCCCTGCCGGCAGCGCGACAGGCGAGCATGATCTCGCGGCACAGGGCGATGAGCAGCGGACGATAGGTGGCGGTGGCCAGCTCGCCATTGCGGCAGCGGTAGGCAGCGGTAAGTGGATTGATGACGCAGTTGACGGCGAGCTTTCGCCACAGCGTTGTCTCGATAGCGTTGTCCCAGTGGCAATCTGGCAGCTGGCCCCAGGCGGCAGAGAACCAGTCCGGAGGATCCATGGTCATGCCCGGCAGTCCAATACAGGTGGTTCCGCTGCCGGCGTGAACGGTATGTCCGGCTCGCTCGCGATAGGCACCGTCTGTGCTGCTGCCGCGAAAGGCGGCGAGGCCGTGGGGGAGGTCGCCGGCAAAGCCCATGCCGTTGGCAAGAATCAGCACCGTTGTGTCGCCGTGCAGGCGGTGGCGAATGCTGTTGATCGCAGCATCGACATCGCCTGCCTTCGTGCTGACCAGTAGTCGAAGTATCGGCGTGCGTTCAGTCACCGCGGATAGCGGAAACGCGCGTCGCATTGTGTTGCCGCCGCTGTCCAGCGTCAGCGTTCGCTGAGTCTCATCGGCCGTTCGCGACAATAGCGTCACCTTGCAGACCGCGGTCGCGAGACGATGCGCAAACAGGGTGCCGATGGCGCCGGCACCGAGGATATGCCAGTCCCGGGGGGCGAGATCAGTTGGCACGGATTGATTCCACTGTTGTCGCTGCAGCGAGGCCTGCCCTTAGATCGCACAGGCCGTCATGCAGCTGCTGCTCCGTAAAACGGGTATTGCAGGCGAGCCACAGCAGTTCGAGATAACGCGCAACACGCTGTGAGTCTGCGAACAGCGCTGATTCCCGTGCCGTGGGTGATCGCTGCAGATAGGCCGCAAGCAAGGCCGGCGCTGTGATCTGTCTGTCGCAGGCGACTGCCAGATCGAACCAGCGGCTGCCGCAGGCGGCGTATTCCCAGTCGAGCGCGTACAGTCTGCCGCCATGGTACAGGCGGTTGGCGGGGGTGAGATCGTTATGGCAGATCACACCGGCGGCTGCGTCCGCATCGAGGGCCTGACAGGCGCGCAGTATCGGTGGTGCAATAATTTGCATAAGGTCCGCGCTTGCGGGGCGACAGCGCCGGCGAACCTGTGTTTCGTAATGCACGATACGAGCCGCAAGCGACAGACGAGGGGCGTCGTCAACACGCAGAGCATGAATGGCCCGGAGCAGATCTGCGACGTCGGAGGCCGGGTCCTTTACGACGTCTGGCAATGGGTCCGGCGCGATATAGTCCACCAGCAGCACACCGGCATCCGCGTCATGAAAATGCGGCGTGGGTGCAAGATCTGCCGCAGCCGCCGCGGCGTGCACTTGGAATTCCGTGTCCCGGTGAATAGCGTTACGCGCCGGATCGACGCCGTCCAGCCGCAGCACCAGGGTTTCGGCGCCGGCGTAAACCAGAAAGCTGTGGTTGCTGGTGCCGCCAGGTGACAGGGAGCCTGCCAGTGTCACCTCACCCGCACCCGCTGACCAGTCCTTGCGATGCTGGTTGATCAGTGCAAGTCCTTTCCGCAGAGCCGTCTGGATGCTGAGGGAGCCCGGGGAGTCTGCAGGGTCGGGCGCCGGCGTCATCAGAAGCGGTATTCGCCTGTCACGCCGATGCGTCGTGGTGCGGCGAACTGGTAATAGGGTTCCACCTCGTAGCCCTTGCGCGGGTCGTTGCCGAAGGCGCCGAAGCCGCGCACGTAGTAGTCCCGGTCGGTGATATTGCGCACCCAGAGGCCGAGCGTCCAGTCGACGGCGCGGTAATCAAGGCGCAGATGGCCGAGCGTTGTCGACCGGGCAGTGGTGTTGTGGCGATCGGAAAAATAAAAGTTGTCCCTGCCCTCGATTTCCGCACGCACGTGCCACCTGTCGGCCAGCTGGTAGCTCGCGCCCGTGCTGAACTGATAGTTGGGCGCATGCGCCTGCTCGCGGCCGGACAGGTTTTCACCCGCCGCATTGACGTAGTCGTCGAACTCGGCATCAAGCAGGCCAAGGCTTGCGTAAACCTGCAATTGCGCCGATACCTGCCAGTCCATCTCCCACTCCAGTCCAATATTGGTGCCCGCCGCGGCGTTATCGGTGTAGTCGATAAACGCGGTGCTGCCGTCAGGGCGCGGCAGTGCCAGTGAGCCGCGCGCCTGCTGATCGCTCCGATCCATATAGAACAGGGCCAGGCGGCTGGACAGGCGCCCGTCGAGAAACAGCGCCTTGTGCCCCAGCTCATAGTTCCACAGCAGCTCCTCGTCGTAAAATCCGTTGCCGGCGAGCGCTGATGCGCCGGCATCGGTCAGCGCCTGCGGATCTGTCGACAGGACGCCAGCGTTTACGCCATTGGCGCGATAACCCCGGGAAACGCTGGCGTACATCAGACCGCTGTCGCCGTAGCGATACTCCAGTGCGAGCTTGGCACCCCAGAGCGTGTTCTGTGGGTCGGCACGCACGCTGTTGCTGTCCGCGTAATTCATGTCGCGGCGCGCCAGGCGCAGACCGGTGCTCAGCGTGAGCTGTTCGCTCAGTGCTGTATCCAGCTGGGCGTAGGCCGCGACGGTCTGCGTCCGGAAGTCGCTGGTGAAGTCCTCTGCCAGATAGGTATAGCGACGGCGCAGCGATTCATCATCCTCCAGATAATAGAGACCGGCTACCCAGTCGGCCTGCAGATTTCCGACAAGCAGCGGCTGCAGGGATGACTGGCGCAGCTGGGCGCTGTAGCTCTGTCGATCGCGCAGGTAGCGGTCGAAGGATGAGTATTCCAGCTCAGGGGCAATGCCGACAAAGCTCCAGTCTTCATCGAAGGCGTAATCGGTGTCGGTGTCGGCCAGCGTGAGCATGAGTTCCGTGAGCACCGTGTTGCCCTCGATATTCCAGGACAGTCCGATGGCGTTGCTGCGCTGACGGTCGTGTCCGGGCTGGTCCGACAGCGTGGTGCGCGTATTGTCCAGGGAGAAGGCGTCGTAGCCGTTGTCGACATCGATGTGCATCAGGTTCAGGTCCACGACGTGGCGTGCGCCCGGCAGCCAGCGCAGATGAACATGCGACGACAGCTCGTCCAGATTGTTCGTGTTGTCGCGGTTCAGGAAGGCGTTTTCGATATAGCCGTCGCTGCGATGCTGGTTGATCGATGCGCGATACAGCAGTCTGTCATCGATGATCGGTCCGGTTACGCTCGCGCCCGCCGTGCGCTCGCCGTAGTCGCCCAGGGTCGCGCGCACACGCGCCGCAGGCTCTGCCTGCGGCGCCGCCGTGCGGATGTTGATCAGCCCGGCGAGGGCATTGGCACCGTGCAGCGTGCCCTGCGGGCCGCGCAGAATCTCGACCTGCTCCGCATCGAACAGGGTGCCCGCTGCGCCGAGACCGCTGAAATCTATCCCATTGATCAACAGGCCGACGGAGGGATTCAGCGGCTCCACGAACTGGCTGCGTTCCCCGACACCGCGAATCTGGTAATAACGCGCGCGCGAGCTGCCCCCCGAAAGATTGACGTTCGGCGCCAGCGCCAGGATTTCCTCCAGGTGCTGGGCGGCGCGGGCGGCGATGGTGGCGGCGTCGGTCACGCTGGTGCTGGCCGCCTGATCGAGCAGGGACGTATCGCGCAATTCGGCGGTCACGACAATTTCCGGCAGAATGGGCGATGAATCAGCGGCACAGATACCGCAAAGCAATGAGGTGCCGATCAATGAGGTGCCGATAAGCGAGGGCAGAGTCTTGATCGGTGGCTGGTTGGTCATGCGCTTCACTCCCGTAAAAGCTGAGAATGGCGCGGGAGGAGAGCAGAAGCTGCGATCACCATCCCTACGCCGGTATGATCCGGATCAGGTTCGAAGGGTCCGCTCGATGAGCGTCTCAGGCCTGGGGCCTCCCCTTGGTTTGCGACACGAGTATAGTGCGCCCTGCGGGCCTTCGCAATAATGATCGGTTTTTGTGATGGACTTCGCAGTGTTGCTCGTAATTGCGCTTGCACTGGCGCTGTGCAGTTGGTGCGCGTTGGCGTTCGCTCGGCGAATGGGCATACTGAGCCGGCGTGCGATCGACGCGGCTTTCCGCGTTTTCAGGCGACGGAAAAAACGAAGAGGGTAGGCGGACGGTATGTCTGACAAGCCGGTAACGGATTCACCTGCCCGAGCAGACCGGGAGCCCAGCGCTGACATCGCCGTGAACAGCCACCTGCTGACCGGTGTCCTTGAGGCGCATCGCCGCCTGCAGGCAGAGGACGATCTTTCCGGCCTTATTCTTTTTTTGCTGTCGGACATGCCTGTCACTCTCGGTGCCCCGGCGTCCGAGCTGCATCTCCTGGACGCCGACGGCGATATCGCTCGAGGACTGCCGGCAGCGCTAGGGGAGAATCGCGGGCTCACCTTGAGTAATGATTCCCTGTCCCTGCAATCCCTTTATGCGTCCAGCGCGCAAATCGAGATCATCGGGTTTGCCGATGAGCGGATGTTCCGGGTCCTGCCCTGGAATCAGTCTGCCAACGGTGCCGTGCTCATTCCGCTGCTGGATGAGGGTCGCCTGGTCGGCAGCTACCACATCGGTTTAGACCAGGAAACACCCGGCGGTGGTCGGGCGGAACTCAAGCTATTGCAGAGCCTTATGCACGCCGTCTCTCTGGCTTTGCGCCGCGCCTTGCGTCAGCAGAAAATCGATGAACTCATGCTGCTCGACGCGGAAACCGGCGCCGGCAATGACCGCGCCTTCAAGCGGGCACTCTGGTGCGAGATTGCGCGCGCCAGACGCACGGCACATCCGCTGTGCGTGCTGTCCCTGAAGGTGGATAACCTCAATGAACTCTGCGTCAATTACGGAGAAGCAGCCTGCCGGTTCCTCATGCGTCGCCTGGCACAGCGCCTGAGTTCCTGCCTGCGCGAGACAGATCACCTGTCCCGTCTCGAAGATGATCGATTCGGGGTGCTTCTGCCGGCCTGCAGTGAACCGCACGGACATGACATCGGTGAGCGTCTGTGCGGCGATATCCGCGAATTTGCTATCGATGATGGTCGCGGCGGCGTTCTCTATACCACCTTCAGCATCGGTGTCGTCAGCTGGGATCCGGCGACCCTGCCGTCCGACAGCCGCGATCGGCTGGTGACGCTGCTCGAGACCGAGGCGGCGTCGGCCCTTGCCAAGAGCGTAACGCGCGGCGGCAACGGGGTCAGCATTTCGCGGCTGGGCGCCCTTATGATCTGAGTCCTGGCGGCGGCTCACGACGGTGGTTCGCGGCGGTGATTCCCGCTTGCCAGCATGGTAAGCTACCCATAGGGTGCCTCGTATCGAGGGTGCCCCCGCTCAATTGCCTGCCTGGAAAACCAAGGACCTGTCGCCCATGAATCTGCTGATGCTGTTGCTGCTGATTTTCGCCGCTGTCGGCCTCATGGTGTTTCTCGGCGAGCGCTTCGCCAAGCCCGGTAGCCCCGAGCAGATGGCGCGTCTGCGGCGCTGGTTGATACCACTGGTCGGCGCGGCCCTCGTGCTCTCGATAGTCGACTTTTACTTGCGCTAGCCACGAGAAACTATCGCCCCTTCAGGGGCGGCAAGCTGTAATCGGTGCGTGGCACCGTCAATTTTAATTGAGGAGATGGAAGAGCATGGTGGAGCAGAAGGCAACCAATGTGCACTGGCACGAGGGCGATATCGGGCGCGGCGAGCGTGCCGGACTGCTGGGGCATCGCGGCGCCACTATCTGGTTCACCGGCCTGTCCGGCAGCGGCAAGAGCACGGTTGCGGTAGAGCTGGAGGGCGTATTGCACAAGCTCGGTGTGCTGTCCTACCGACTCGATGGTGACAACGTGCGCCTGGGCATCAACAGGAATCTGGGATTCAGCGCCGAGGATCGCACCGAAAACATCCGTCGTGTCGGGGAAGTAGCGAAGCTTTTCGTCGACAGTGGTGTCATTGCCCTTAGCAGCTTTATCAGCCCCTACGCGGCCGACCGCGATCAGGTGCGCGCTCTGCACGAGGCGGCGGGCATGGAATTCATCGAAGTCTATGTCGACTGTCCCCTGGCGGACGCCGAGGCACGCGACCCCAAGGGGCTGTACAAGAAAGCCCGGGCGGGAGAGATCAAGAATTTTACCGGCATCGATGATCCCTACGAGGCGCCGTCGGCCCCCGAGGTGCATCTGCATTCCGAGCGCCAGAGTCTCGACGAAGAAGTGGCGGAGATACTGGCGCTGCTGCGTCAGCGAAACATCATTCCCGCAGCCTGAGCCGGCGCCGGACCCCGAACACAAAGGAGATACCCATGATCAGTCCGCACGGATCTGAACAGCTCAATGCCCTGTATGTCGACGATGAAAGCGAGCGCGAGGCGCTGAGCAGGGAAGCCGACACCCTGCCGTCACTGCTGCTGAACTCCGCCGCCGCCGCCAATGCCGTGATGCTCGGCGCCGGTTATTTCAACCCCCTCACCGGCTACATGTCTCTCGCCGATGCGCAGTCGGTTGCCGGGAATCTGCACACCACCGACGGCCTGTTCTGGCCGGTACCCATTGTCAACTTTACCGATGACGCCAGCATCGCTGCCGGTGACCGCATTGCGCTGCGCGACCCGAACGTCGAAGGCAATCCGGTGCTGGCGGTGATGGACGTCGCAGGCGTGGACGAGGTGACCGACGCTCAGGTCTGGGACATGGCAGAGCGCATTTTCCGCACCCGCGACCCGGAGCACCCCGGCGTCAAGACCTTCACCTCCCTCGGGCGTCGGCTGCTGTCGGGTCCTATCCAGGTACTTAATTTCTCTTACTTCGTCGCGGAGTTCCCCGACACTTTCCGCACCGCCGGGCAGATACGCGCGGAAATTGCGTCACGAGGCTGGCAGCGGGTTGTGGCGTTCCAGACGCGCAATCCCATGCACCGGGCGCACGAGGAACTGTGTCGCATGGCGATGGAGGATCTGGACGCCGACGGCATTCTCATCCACATGCTGCTGGGCAAACTGAAGCCCGGCGACATACCGGCAGATGTCCGCGACGCGGCGATCCGAAAAATGGTCGACGTCTATTTTCCGCCGAATACCGTGATGATCACCGGCTACGGCTTTGACATGCTTTACGCCGGTCCGCGCGAAGCCGTGCTGCACGCGGTGTTCCGTCAGAACTGCGGCTGTACCCACCTGATTGTGGGTCGCGACCATGCCGGCGTCGGTGATTACTATGGCGGCTTCGACGCCCAGCAGATTTTCGAAGACGAGGTGCCCGACGGCGCGCTCGCACTGGAGATCTACCGCGCCGACCACACTGCCTACAGTAAAAAGCTCGACCGCGTGGTGATGATGCGCGACGCGCCCGATCACAGCAAAGACGATTTCGTTCTCCTGTCGGGCACCCGCGTGCGCGAAATGCTCAGCGAGGGCACTGCCCCACCGCCCGAGTTCTCCCGGCCCGAAGTCGCCGAAATCCTCATGGCCTATTATCAGCGAACTCAGGCCTGAGCACGCAGCGCACCCAGGCCTGAGCACGTTTTCAGCCATCGCACCCTGCCAGCGACCGATTGGATGGCCGGCATGTCACAATAGTGTCACAATTTTGCCATTAAATGGGCGCCTTCGGGCGGGGTCGGTTTCCGGCCCGTCCGGTAATCGCGTGACGCAGGGAGGACAGCATGTTGCCGTCGTGGCGTGACAGACTGGGCGCGTCGGGTGAACGTGGCTCGAGACTGCTCGATGCGGCAATGGACCGGCTGTCACAGCCCCGAGCAACGCGTCGCCTGCAGCAGCTCGTTCTGTTTCTGGCGGCCCTGTGGTGCACACACTCGCTGGTCGGCATCGCCTGGTCATGGCTGCCATCCCCCGCGGTTCAGGTGCCGCCGCTTGCCGCCATCATCAATCCGTTGCGTCAGCCCGCCAGCGTCGGGCCCGCGATGTCGGTCGATATCGACAGGATTGCCGGCTGGCACCTGTTCGGCGACCCCGACAGCGCCAGCGAGGCGGCCATCGCACAGCTCGCCGCACGTCGTGCGGCGGCCAGTGGGGATCGCGCGGGCATCGAGGAGGATGCCCGTGAATCCGGGTTACCGCTTCTGTTGCGCGGCGTGGTGTCTTCCAGCGACGATGGTCTCGGCTATGCCATGATCGAGCACCGCGGCGAGCAGGCGGTGTATGCTGTCGGCGATGCGCTTCCGGTGCAGGGACGCGTGCGATTGGCGAAGGTGCTGCCGTCGCGGGCGGTGCTCGATAATGCGGGTAATTACGAGCTGCTGTTGCTGTTTGAGGAGAACGACCTGTTCCCGTCATCCAACGCCCCAGGTCGTGGCAGGGAAAGCACGAGTTCAGCGAGGCCTGCAGACACGGCGTCACAGCCGGCGCAGCAGGTTGAGCGGGTTGAGAATACGACGCTGGCAGCGCAGTACCGCGACCGCCTGTACAGCGACCCGCAGTCGCTCGCGGAGGTGGTGCAGGTGGCGCCGGTGCGAAGCGACGGTGGCCTCGTGGGTTACCGGCTGTCGCCGGGCCGCGCCAGCGATGACTTTACCGCCCTGGGATTCGAGGCGGGGGATATTGTAACGTCCGTTAACGGGCTGTCGCTCAGCGATCCGGCCAACACCCTGAGGCTCTACCAGGCGATGCGGGATGAGCGTTCGGCGGTGTTTGAGCTACAGCGAAACGGAAGCGAGCTTGTGTTGAGTGTGCAACTGCCGGAAATCAGGAACGGTGAATGAAACTGACAGACTGTGACATTCAACGCTGGCTGCGAAAGCGCGGAAAACCCGGTCTTTGCCTCGCCGCACTGTTCCTGGCGCTCAGTTCCTATGCAGCGCTGGCGCAGGACTTCACGGTCAACCTGAAAGACACCGATATTCAGGAACTGATCAAGTTCGTGGCCGAGGTAACTGATACCACAATCGTCGTCGACCCCGGCGTCAAGGGCAAGGTGCGGGTTGTCTCCAACAAGCCCATCGCCCGCGCCGAGCTGTATGACCTTTTCCTGTCGATTCTCGATGTACACGGGTTCACTGCCGTGCGCTCCGGTAACGTGGTGCGGGTCATACAGAGCAAGGATGCGCGCTCTGCGTCTCTGCCGGTTGATCGGGAGAATGCATCGCGGGTGTCCGACGAGTACGTGACCCAGGTGATTCGTCTCGAAAATATCTCGGCATCCAAGCTGATTCCCGTGCTGCGTCCCCTGGTCCCACAGCAGGCGCACATGGCCGCCTACGCCCCAAGCAACGCTATTATCATGTCCGATACGGCTGCCAATATCCGACGCATCACCGAGGTCATCCAGCGGATGGATACCTCGGCCACGCAGGAGACGGATGTCGTGCCGCTGAAGCATGCCGTCGCCGGTGACGTGGTGTCGATGCTGGAAAAACTCAACCGCCCGGAACAGGGCTCCGAGGGACCGGAGCCGGAAGTCCTGCTGGTCCCGGATACGCGCACCAACAGTGTTCTGGTGACCGGCGATGAACTGCAGCGGGCCCGCATCAGCGCGCTGATTGCCTACCTGGATACGCCGCTGGAGCAAACCGGCAACGTGCGCGTGGTGTACCTTGATTACGCCAACGCCCAGGCGGTGGCGGAAGTACTGTCGCGCGTTATGCAGAACCTGTCGCAAAGCAGCCAGAGTGATGCCGGCGGCGCCGCGGGCAGACGCGGCGCCGCCAGTATTGAAGCTGACGAAGACACCAACAGCCTGATCATTACAGCGGAACCGGACCAGATGGCCGCCATGCAGGCAGTGATCCGTCGCCTGGATATTCGCCGCGCCCAGGTGCTCGTGGAGGCGATTATTGTCGAGATGGAAATCAACGACGGTGCCGATCTTGGCCTGCAGTGGCTGTTTGCCAACGAGACGGGTGCTTTCGGGAGCAATGTCGATACCAGCGACCCCCGGGCAGGCCGTATTGCCGGTGCCATCGTCCCTCCCGGTGGCGGTGAGGCCGGAGGGATACAGACCGGAGACTTCAACGTCGGCAGTCTCGCTGCCGCACTGGCCCAGTCTTCCGGGCTCTCCCTGGGCTGGGGCGCCGTTGACGAGGAGCTGAGCATGACAGTGATCCTGAATGCCCTTGAGAGCCAGACCAATGCCAACATCCTGTCCACGCCGAGTCTGCTGACGCTGGATAACCAGGAAGCCTTTATCACGGTGGGTCAGAACGTGCCATTCATCACCGGGTCGTTCACCAACACCGGTGCCGGTGGCCAGGGCGCCCAGAACCCCTTCCAGACCATCCAGCGCGAAAACGTCGGTATCACCCTGACGGTGAAGCCGCACGTCAATGACGGCGATTCCGTGGTGCTCGATATCGAGCAGGAAGTCTCCAGCCTCACCGGGCTGGAGGCAACCGATCTGATCACCAACGAGCGCAAGATACAGACCAAGGTGCTGGCGGGGGATGGCCGGATCGTCGTTCTTGGCGGTCTTATCAAGGACGATGTTCAGGATCGCATGCAGAAGGTCCCGCTGCTGGGGGATATTCCCTTGCTGGGGCGCCTGTTCCGCAATGAGTCTGCCCAGGTGGTCAAGACCAACCTGCTGATTTTTATCCGCCCGACGATCATCCGCGATGATGGACGCATGAACGACGCCACCGGCGAGAAGTACCGCTATATCCGCGACCAGCAGATGCAGCGCCGCGAGCGCGGCCTGCTGCGACTGGACGACAACAAGCTACCGGTGTTGCCCGAGTGGGAAGAGCAGATCCGCGAACTGGAAGAATTGCGTGAAGATGCGGCTGCCGAAGAGCCGCGGGAGACACCATGAGCACGGTTGATGCACTGCAGGACGTTGCGGCGAGCGCGCCACCCGCCGCTGACCGTATCGGTGGCAGGCTGCCGTTTTCCTACGCCAAGCAGCATGGCGTGCTGGTGGAGTCGCCACAGGGCAGCGAGCCCGTGGTCTACCATCGCGAATCGCTGTCTGCCGATGTCCTGATCGAGCTTCGCCGGGTGCTTGGCAGAACGTACCACCTGCAGTCGCTTGCCCCGGACGCGTTCCAGCAACGTCTGAGCAAGGCCTACCAGCGCGATAACAGCGAGGCGGTGCAGATGGCCGAGGACATCAGCGCCGACGTGGATCTCAGCCGGCTGGCAGACGAGATTCCCGATGGTGGCGACCTTATGGATACCGAGGACGATGCTCCGATCATCCGCCTGATCAATGCCATTCTGTCCCAGGCTGTGCGTGATCAGGCCTCTGACGTACACATAGAAACCTTCGAGCACCGGCTCAGCGTGCGCTATCGCGTCGACGGTGTGCTGACCGAGGTGCTGTCGCCCAAGCGCATGCTCGGGCCGCTGCTGGTGTCGAGGCTCAAGGTCATGGCGCGGCTGGATATCGCAGAAAAGCGCGTGCCACAGGACGGGCGCATTTCCATCCGCATTGCCGGTCACGCCGTGGATATCCGCATGTCGACCATTCCCTCTGCCTACGGTGAGCGCGTTGTACTGCGCCTGCTCGACAAGCAGGCAGGCCAGCTCGAGCTCGCCCAGCTGGGCATGCCCGAACAGGTGCTCGCGGGGTTCCGGCGCGCGCTGCGCAGTCCCTACGGCATCATTCTGGTGACCGGCCCGACCGGCTCCGGCAAGACCACCACACTGTATGCCGGACTGTCCGAGATCAACGACAGCGCCAGCAACATCCTCACCATCGAGGACCCGGTGGAATACATGCTGCCGGGCATTGGCCAGACCCAGGTCAACACCAAGGTCGACATGACCTTTGCCCGCGGCCTGCGTGCCATCCTGCGCCAGGACCCGGATGTGGTGATGGTGGGCGAGATACGTGACCTGGAAACCGCGGAGATCGCCGTGCAGGCGTCTCTTACCGGGCATCTGGTGCTGTCGACCCTGCACACCAATACTGCCATTGGCGCGGTGACGCGCCTGCAGGACATGGGGATTGAGCCCTTCCTGCTGTCGTCCAGTCTGATCGGCGTCATGGCGCAGCGGCTGGTGCGCGTGCTCTGCCCGCAGTGTCGCCGCGCGGCGGCGGCCACAGCGGGCGAGCGCGAGCTGCTCGGCCTTTGCGCTCAAAAAGACGAAGACAGCGACAACATCGAGCTGTATCACCCGGAAGGTTGTGATGCCTGCAACAACACGGGGTACCGGGGTCGCGCCGGTATTTACGAGCTCATCGAGATCCGCGACCGGCTGCGCGCGATGATTCACGAGGGCGCCAGCGAGCAGGACATGCTGCGGGAAGCCCGTGAGCAGCACGCCGGTATTCAGGAAGATGGCCGCGCCCGGGTTCTCAGTGGCCAGACCAGTCTGGAAGAGGTCATGCGTGTCACCTCACTGGGATAGACAGGCGGGACCTCGACCGTGACGGCCTTCCGTTACCAGGCGCTGAACGCCGAGGGCCGCCTGGTCCGCGGCGTGCTCGAGGGCGATTCCGAGCGCGGCGTGCGCGCCCAGCTGCGTCAGCAGAAACTGCGCCCGGTCGAGGTCGCCACGGCGAATCGCAGCGTCAACCTGAGCGGAGGCTGGCGCTCGAAGCTATTTCGCCCGCGGGTCGGCGCCGGCGATCTTGCGCTGCTCACGCGCCAGCTCGCCACGCTGGTGGAGTCGGGCCTGCCGCTGGCCGACTGCCTGCAGGCGGCGGCTGAGCAGAGCCGCAAGGCATCCACCAAGGGACTGCTGCTGCAGGTGCGCTCCCGGGTGTCCGAGGGTCACACGCTGGCCTATGCGCTCGGTGAGTTTCCGCAGGTGTTTAATGAGATGTACCGGGCCATGGTCAGTGCCGGAGAGCATGCGGGTTTCCTCGGGCCGGTGCTTGAGCAGCTGGCCGACTACTCGGAGCAGCGCCGGTACACCGCGCAGAAGCTCAAGATGGCAATGATCTACCCCTTCATACTGCTGGGCGTTGCCCTTGCGGTTGTCACGGCGCTGATGGTTTTTGTGGTGCCCGAACTGATCGGTATTTTTGCCCACAGCAGTCGTGAACTGCCGCTGCTGACGCGGGGCCTTATCGCTACCAGCGATTTCTTCCGCGAGTTCATTGCCTGGCTGCTGATCGGCGTCGCTGCCCTGATACTGGTGGCTCGCCGTGCGCTGCAGGAGCCATCGCGCCGGCGCCGCTGGCACCGCCTTCTGCTGCGCGTACCCGGGCTGTCGCGCCTGCTGATCTCCATGGATACCGCGCGCTTCGCCTCTACACTGAGCATCCTCATGGCCAGTGGCGTGCCGCTGCTGGACTCCCTGCGTATTGCCGGCCAGGTGCTGGTCAACCTGGTGCTGCGCGAGGAAAGCCAGCGCGTGGCAGAGCGCGTGCAGGAGGGTGCGAGCCTCAGTCGGGCCCTGGGTGAAAGCGGCATGTTTCCGCCGATGATGGTGCATATGGTGGCCAGCGGCGAATCCAGTGGGGCGCTCGAGAGCATGCTGTCGCGCAGCGCAACCAATCAGGAGCGCGAGCTGGAAATGGCCCTGGGTACGGCGATGGGGCTGTTCGAGCCGCTCATGGTTGTGTTCATGGGCGGAATGGTGCTGGTGATTGTGCTGGCCATCCTGCTGCCGATTTTCGATCTCAACACAATGGTAAGGTAACAACATGCATAAGCGATTTGTCACAGCGCGTCGCGGCGACGGTTTCTCGCTCGTCGAAATTCTGGTGGTGCTGGTTATCATGGGTCTGCTGATCAGCGTTGTCGCGCCTACCGTGCTCAATCGTGCGGACGATGCCCGCGTGCAGAAAGCGCAGGCGGACTTCAAGGCTATCGAGACTGCTCTCAAGATCTACCGTCTCGACAACTATACCTATCCGACCACAGAGCAGGGTCTCGACGCTCTTGTAGAACCAAGCACCCTGGCGCCTGAGCCGCGCAACTTCAAGCAAGGGGGTTACCTGGCCGAGGTGCCGAGGGATCCCTGGGGTCGTCCCTACCTGTACCTGAGCCCCGGCGAGCACGGCGAAGTGGATATCTACACGCTGGGTGCCGACGGGCTCTCCGGCGGGGAAGACCAGAATGCGGATATCGGCAACTGGGCAAGCGAGGAGTGACAGACGGTGCAGAGGCGCAGTCGCGCATTCAGTCTGGTCGAGCTGCTCGTCGTGCTTTTTGTTGTGGTGCTCATGACGTCGCTTGCCACGCTGGGACTGAATTCGGGCAGTCGCGACCGGAAGGTTGAGAGTGCGGTTCGCGGCGTGATGGGAATGGGCGGCTACGCACTGGATGAAGCGCAGTTCAGTGGTCGCGACTATGGCCTGCGGCTCGTGCACGATGCGGCGTCCGACAGCTGGCGCACACAGTGGCTCGAGCGCTGGCCCGAGGGCTGGCGGCGCCCGGAGACTGCACGGGATGTGTGGACGTCGCGCAGTCTGGGTGAAGGCGTGGCCCTCGAGCTGCTGCTCGAGGGCAGGTCCGTCGCGCTTGCGGGCACCGATGCTGAGCCGGATGCACCGCCGATCGTCTTTTACGCCAGCGGCGAGACCGCGCCCGGGGAGCTGACGTTCCGCGAGCGGGAAAGCGGTGATCTGCTCTGGCGTCTGCGTTGGGATCTGCTCGGGCGCTTTACGCTGGAGAACGCAGGCGGGCAGGTTGATGATCAATAGACCGCCGCAGCAGTCGGGCTTCACGCTGGTCGAGGTCATGGTCGCTCTCGCCATCGTGGCGCTGTCGGTGCCCGCCCTGTTGTTCACCCTCGATCAGCACATCGACGGCACTGCCCATCTGCGCGACAAATCCATGGCAAGCCTGGTCGCCGGGAATAAGCTGGCCGAAGTGCGTCTGCTCGCCGCGTCGCGTCGGCAGCTGCTTCAGGGCAGCGAAACCGGCAGCGCGGACATGGCGGGGCGGGAGTGGTTCTGGTGGCTCGAAAGCGAGCAGACCCAGGTTCCACAGTTCTACCGCATTGAAGTCCGTGTCGGTCTGCGCGAGGGTCAACGGAACGCGGCGCTGATTTCACGTGTCGCCTATCTGTCGGCGGATTTCTCCGACAATATGGCGGTACCCGGTGCCTAGACCTGAATCCGGCACCGTGGTGTGCATACGCAGAGTGCCACGCGATGGGGACCTGGGCGCCAGCAAGCCTGGCAGCAGGGGCTTCACACTGGTCGAGGTTTTGATCGCTCTTGCCGTCACGGCGTTTGTGGCCGCAGCGGCCTATGCGGGGGTCTCGACGGTGATTTCCGGTGTGGAGAGTACCCGTGAGGTGGCCGAGCGCACTGCAGCAATCAATCGCGCCCTGGCGCTGATGTCACGGGATATCCGCCAGTTTGTCGACCGCGGCGTGCGCGATGAATTCGGACAGGAACAGCCCGGCCTGAGCGGCGGGCGCCTTGCGCGCTTTCCCCTGACACTGACACGCGCCGGCTGGCACAACAGCGCCGGCCATGCCCGCAGCACGCTGGAACGGGTCGCCTACGTTTTCGAGGATGGTGCACTCTGGCGCTTACGCTACCCGGTTCTCGATCGCGCAGGCGGCGTACAGCCGGCACGCGTCCTCTTGCTCGAAGACGTCGAGGGCGTCGAGCTTCGCTTCCTGAGAGATATCGCCTCACTGCGCGCGGGCAATGCGACGCTGGTGGAAACGCGGGACTGGGAGACGTCATGGGTAGCCGATGTCAGCCAGCCGGGGCTTGCGATGGCACCGCCGGCAGCACTCGAGCTGCGCCTCGAGCTTGCCGATGTCGGGCTGCTGACGCGACTGTATGCGCTGCCCCCGAACTGAGCCGTCACGGCATCGACAGGGCGGTGTGGCGCTGGTCGTTGCACTGCTGGTGTTTGCCCTGTGCGCAACGCTGCTCGTGGCGATGCAGCGCGAGTTTGATCTGTTTTATCAGCGCGGTGCCAATGTCCTGCTCGGTGAGCAGGCACACACCTACCTTCTCGGCGCCGAGACGCTTGCCGCTATGGCGCTGAAGCTGGATCACGATACCGACCTGCAGCGGGAGAGTCCCCGGGACGATCTGCGCGAGATCTGGGCGCAACCCGCGGCGCCCTATGCGCTGGACGAGGGTGGCTGGCTGATGGGTGAGCTGGAGGACCTTCAGGGACGTTTCAACCTGAACATGCTTGCTGCCGAGGGTCCCGCTGGCAACAGCGGTGCGCAGCCGGAGTCCACCGCGGGACAACGCTTCTTCATGCGACTCCTGGTCGCGCTGGAGGTCGATCCGGCTGAGGCCATGCGCATTACCGATGCCATCGGCGACTGGCTGGATGCCGACCGCGAGCCGCGCATGAACGGTGCCGAGGACGACTACTATGCCGTGCAGTCTCCCGCTTACCGGGTCGCGAATCGGCCGCCGGCAAGCGTCAGCGAGCTGCGCGCCATCGCCTACGTCACGCCGGAGCTGTTCGAGCGCTTACAACCACTGGTCGCGGTATGGCCGCAAACGCCGGTGCCGATGAATATCCATACCATGCCAGTCACCCTGCTGCAGGCGATCGGCAGTGACAACGGCCTGCAGCCGCTCGCGCTGGCCGCTGCTGAGGGTCTGGCACAGGAACGTGCGGAAATCGGTTTTTCCAGTGTCGAGGATCTGCTGGCCACGCCGGCGCTGTCCGGTGCCGATAGCGCGGAGCTTGCGGGCCTGCTCGGCGAGTCATCGAGCTGGTTCCTGCTGTCGGCGCGGGTCGAGATTGCCGGTCGCGAGCAGCGCTTGTACAGTGTTCTGCACCGCGACAACCGTCAGGTGGCGACGGTTGTCCGGGCCAGCGGCAGCCTGTGAGCCTGATCTTCACAGCTTGTCTTAACAAAAAGCTTCACAAGGTGCTTCACAAAGCGCTTCACAACGCGTTTTCGTTGCGCGGAGTGAGCCAACAACAACCCGTCGGGGAACCACCCACTGAATGAACGAAAACCTGAATGTACTTCGCTACAGCGGCGGCGAATTGCGCTGGATCAGCGCCGGCGATGATACTGCCTCGCGGTCGCTCAGCGATCCCGTGGTCTGCGATGAACTGCGCGCCGCACTCACCACGCGGCGGGGACGACTGGTGTTCGCCGCGCCGGGGGAAGAGGTCAGGCTGCTGTCGCTGAGCGTGTCGCCGGAGGAAAAAAAGCACCTGGCCCGCGCACTGCCGTTCCTCATTGAAGAGGAAGTAGCAGAGGACATTGACGGTGTGCACGTTGCGCACGTCATGCCCGGTCCGGAGCAGGTCACGGCGATGCTCTGTGCGCATTCGTGCATGCAGCGCTGGCAGGATGATCTTGCTGGACTGCCGCGCATCGAGAGCTGGGTCCCGGAACCCTTGCTGCTGCCCTGGCGCAGCGGCGAGTGGTGTCTCGCGTTCGATGGCGGTCGCGTCATTCTGCGTACGGGAGAGGCCAGCGGCGCGGCGACGGACATCGCCTTGTTGCCGGTCCTTCTGTCATCGTTGATCACACGCGACGGTGCGCCTGGGGTCATTGTGATTTACGGCCAGGATCGCGTCGCCGAACTGGCCATGCTTCCTGAAGACCTTGCCGCCAGTGCGCAGTGGCGCGGCGGTGGCTTCGCCGCTGCGCTGTGGCTTTACGACAGCAGCAGAGTGCTGCCCTCGCTGCTGCAGGGGGTCTATGCACCGCGTCTGCCGCTGGAGCGCTGGGCGCGGCAGTGGCGCTGGCCTGCCGCTGCGCTGGCGGCGGCGCTGCTGCTGCAGCTCGCCGCTACCTGGAGCGACTATCTGCGGCTCAGTGAGGATAACCGTGAGCTGCGTGCCGCCATCGAGGAGCGCTACCGGGAGATCAATCCGCGGGGAGCGCTGGTGGATCCCGAGACCCAGCTCAAACGGCAGCTGGATGCGCTCACCGGATCGGCGCAGGCGTCCGGGTTCACGCGCATGCTGGAAATCGTCGGGGCTGCCATCAGCGCGCAACGCGGTACCCGCGTCGCATCGATAAATTATAACCAGCGCGGTGGGGATATGCGGCTCGGTATCACGGCGCCTGACTACGGGGCGGTGGAGCGTATTCGTGAAGCGCTGACCGAGGCAGGCGTAGAAGCCGTACTGGAGAACAGCGCGGCGGCAGGCGATGGTGTGCGTGCCCGGCTGCGCGTGGGTGCCGCATCGTGATGCGGCAGTGGTTTGAACGTTTTACCGGTCGGGAGCAGGTGAGCCTGCTTGTCCTGGCTGCTGCGCTGGCAGTGTTTTTCGCGTACCACATCATCTGGTCGCCGGTCACCGCAGCGCGGAACGATATGGCCCGACGCAACCTGGCAACGGTTGAGTCGCTGCAGCGGGTCAGCGCAATGGTCTCTGAAATTGCGCAGCGTCGCGAGTCCGGAGGAAGCCGGCCTGAGAGCCGCAGTATCACCGCGCTGATCAATCAGTCCAGCCTGGAACAGGGCCTCACCGTCACGCGCCTGCAGCCGAACAGTCGCGGTGAAGTCCAGGTGCGATTCGAGGCCGCCGCCTTCGACGCGCTGATGCGCTGGCTGTATCGGCTGGAGTCAGAAGAGGGTGCGCTGGTCACGGAGCTGTCGCTGAGCGAGTCCGGAACGCCGGGTCGGGTGAACGCTACCGTGCGCGTTGCCGGGGGCGGATGATGCGGCGCTTGTGGCTGATTTCTGCGGTTTTTCTTGCGCTGGCCGCTTTCTTGTTCGCCATTGCCGGGGCGCCGGCGCGACTGTTGGCGTGGGCGGTATCGTCCTCCCAGCTGAGCGCGACTGGCTATAGCGGCACACTCTGGGATGGCCGTGCAGCGAGCATGGCCATCGCCACGCCAGCGGGCCCGATGCAGCTGGGCAGCGTGCGCTGGAGCGTCGCCCCCGGCTCTCTCTTCAGTCTGGCGCCGACGGCCCGCTGGCACAGTCAGTGGGGCAATCAGGAATTGCAGGGACAGGTCCGCTGGCTGGGTGGACAATCGCTGGCGCTGTCCGATGTCGAGTTTACCGTCGATGCAGGCGTTCTGCGCCGCCTCCTGCCCCTCACTGTCTCGGGACGCTTCAGTGGTCTGCTGCCTGAAATTATTATCGAAAATAATCGGCTGGTCTCTCTGCTCGGCCAGGTCAGCTGGAGCGATGCCGTCTGGCGCGATGGCGACAAGCGTTTTTCTCTCGGCAGCTACGCGGTAGAATTTCGCCCCGGCGCGAAGGATAGCGGCGGCGGGCGGGGCGACGCCATTGGCGGCACGGAGGGTGAGGTGATCACCCTCGAGGGGCCGCTGATGGCGGCAGGTGAATTCACCCTTGACCGGGATGGCCTGTTCGCCCTCGGCCTGACGCTCGACAGTGAACGGCCACTCGCGCCACCGCTTGAACGTGCGCTGTCTCTTGTGGCTGCGCCGCAAGACGATGGCTTTTATCTGCAGCTGCAGGGAAATCTTTACCCGACACCCCGTGAACCAGGAATCTAGTGACTATGTCTGAACCCGCTCTTCGCAAGTATGAATGCATTGTTTGTGGCTTTATTTACGATGAGGCAGAAGGCTTGCCCGATGAGGGTATACCCCCTGGCACCCGCTGGGACGACATTCCCGATGACTGGCTTTGCCCCGACTGTGGTGTGGGCAAAGAGGACTTCGACATGATCGAGATATGAGATTCCGGTCGCTGTTATCCCGAAGCGCCGCGGCGCTTCCGGGGCCGCGGGTTCTTATGTCGCAGTAGAGCAGCGGCTGCAGGTCAGTCCTGTCACGCCAGAACAGCTGCAGTGCAGAAACCTTTTGTGTAGACTCACCGGCTAATAAGTACCCTCTGCGGAGTGAATAATATGGCGGCAGCTGGCGGCGCCCATGCCCACTGGTCTTCCCGTTTTGCGTTTCTCATGGCCTCGGTCGGCTTCGCTGTCGGCCTCGGGAACATCTGGCGGTTCCCGTACATCACCGGCGAGAATGGTGGTGCTGCTTTTGTCGTTATCTACCTGGTCTGCGCCTTCGTTATCGGCGTGCCGATCCTGATTTCGGAGCTGATGGTCGGCCGCCGTGGTGATGCGGCACCGCCGATTGCCATGGAGCGTGTGGCGCAGGCCAGCGGCCGGTCGCGTCAGTGGCGGTGGGTTGGCGGCATGGGGCTGGCGGCAGCGTTCACCATCGAGATTGTCTACTCAGTCATCGTCGGCTGGGTGCTCTGGTATCTGTACAAGGCCGTGACCACAGGTTTTGTCGGCGTCGACACCACGCTAGCCGAACTCGAGTTCACTGGCATGCTGGCGAGCAATTACGGCATGCTGGGCTGGACTCTCAGCGGTCTGGCGATTACTGGCCTCATTATTTACGCCGGCGTCAAAGACGGTATCGAGCGCGCGGTCACCTTCATGATGCCGCTGATGTTCCTGCTGCTGGTTGTGCTGGCGGTCTTCAACTACTTCGCGGGTGGTTTCACCCGGGCCATGGAGTGGCTGTTCACGCCTGACTTCAGCAAGGTCGGCTTTGCCACGGTGCTCGCCGCGGTCGGTCAGGCCTTTTTCTCTATCGGCGTGGCCATGGGCGGCATGATGACCTACGGGTCTTATTTGCCGAAGAATATTTCCATCGCGCAATCGGTCATTATCATCGTGATAGCGGATACGCTGGTCGCGTTGCTGGCCGGGCTGGTGATCTTCCCCGCCGTGTTCAAGCACGGTCTTGATCCCGCGGCGGGTGCCGGTCTGATCTTCCAGACGCTGCCCGTCGCCTTTGCACAGATGCCCGGCGGCTATGCGTTCAGTGTTTTGTTCTTCCTTATGCTGGCGGTAGCGGGTATCACGTCGATGGTGGGTCTGATCGAGTGCGTCAATGCCTGGATCGAGGAAAAGTACGGTGTGCCACGCCACCGCAGCGCGCTGCTGGTGGTGGGCAGTATTGCCGTGCTCAGCGTACTGAGTATTCTTTCCTATAACGTGCTCGACGGTTTCCGCATTGCCGGGCGCAATTTCAACGACAGCATGGATTTCTTCTCCAACCAGATCATGCTGCCGCTGGGCGGGCTCATGATTGCAGTGTTCGTCGGCTGGGTGATGCTGAAGCCAGAGTCGCGTGATGAGCTCACCGATATGTCTGCTGCCGCTTTCGGTCTTTGGCATTTTCTCATCCGATTTGTCGTGCCACCGGTGCTGCTGGTGATCTTTATCATGGGCGTAAGAGGCTAGCGGGCCCCGTGGGCCGCGTGGCGCACTACCTGGCCCGTTTGTCGCACTAGGAGACGGATACATGCTGGAGGCGGTCAACGATTTTCTCTGGGGGCAGGTGCTCATGATCGTGCTTATCGCGGTCGGCCTGCTGTTCACCATCAGCTCCCGCTTTGTGCAGTTCCGCTATTTTGGACGGATGTTTTCGGTACTCGGCGGCGCCATGCATCATGAAAAAGGGCATGTCAGCTCATTCCAGGCCCTGGTGGTGAGTGTTGCCGGTCGCGTCGGCGCGGGCAATATTGCCGGTGTTGCCGTGGCGCTCACGCTCGGCGGTCCCGGTGCGATTTTCTGGATGTGGCTGATCGGACTTATGGGCATGGCCACGAGTTTTTTCGAGTGCTCCCTGGCGCAGCTGTTCAAGCGCTACGAGCCGGATGGCAGCTATCGTGGTGGCCCCGCGTATTACCTGTCCCACGGTATTCGTCAGCGTGGACTGGCGATCGTGTATTCCATTCTTCTGTTGGTGACCTTCGGTCTCGGCTTTAACGCACTGCAGTCCTACGTGGTCGCCACTTCGCTGCAGGCGTCTTTCGGTGTCTCCACCTGGATGACGGGTGTGGCCATGGTGGTCTTGCTGGGCTTCACGATTTTTGGCGGCATACAACGTATCGCGGTCGTCTCCGAGGTGATTGTCCCCGTGATGGCGGGGAGCTACCTGCTGGCCGCCATAGCCGTTATCGGGCTTAACCTGTCGGAGGTGCCGGGCGCACTCGTGTTGATCATAAAGAGCGCCTTTGGCCTTGAGCCTGCGATTGGGGGTGGTCTCGGTGTGGCGCTGATGCAGGGTGTGAAGCGCGGCCTGTTCAGCAACGAGGCGGGCCTTGGCAGCGCACCGAATGTCGCCGCGGTGGCGCACGTGCCACATCCGGCGAACCAGGGCATGGTGCAGGCGTTCAGTGTCTTTATCGATACGCTGATCATGTGCACCTGCACGGCGCTGATCATTCTGCTGTCCGACCTGTACCAGCCGGGTGATGTGTCGGTGTCCGGCGTTGCACTGACCCAGGGGGCGCTGGCCAGCCATTTCGGCGCCTGGGGCGGCAGCTTCGTCAGTGTGGCACTGGCGCTGTTTGCCTTCAGCTCTATCATGTACAACTACTATCTGGGCGAAAACAGCCTGAGCTTCTTCAGCGACAACAATCCCTGGCTCATCAACCCGTATCGTTTCGCGGTGCTGGGGCTGGTGTTCTGGGGCTCTGCACAGGACCTCGGCACGGTGTTCGGATTTGCCGATCTCACGATGGGGCTGCTGGGCCTGGTGAATCTGTTCGGGCTGGTGTGCATGTACCGTCTCGGCATACGCCTGCTGCGCGACTATGACAGACAGGTGGCAAGTGGACGGGAGCCCGTGTTCAACCCGGACGATTTTGCCGATCTCGACATTGATCGTCGCGCATGGCAATCGCCTGCTGCTTCCTGATTTGATACACCCTGGCGCGTTACCCGCCTTAGCGCGTGGCTTTCCAGCGCCGGCGCTGCCATTGCATCCGCAACGTCACAGCACCGGCGACATCAGCCGCGCCGCGCCCATGGCGAAGGGAAACCAGAAGGGTTTGTTGCGCAGGTCCTGAGCGACCACACGGTCTGACTGCTCGAAATCCTCTTCCAGCATGGCTTCTATTTCCGCACAGAAATCCGCGTTCTCCACCAGCGCGGTAATCTCGAAATTCAGGCGGAAGGAACGGTTGTCAAAGTTGGCGGTGCCCACCCCGGCCAGGCGGTCGTCCATGAGAAATACCTTCTGGTGCAGGAAGCCCTCCCGATAGCGATAGATGTTCACGCCCGCTGGCAGAAGCTCCCGGGTAAAGGCCCAGTTGGCCATGCCGACGACAGGGCCGTCGGGCCGGTCGGGGATCATGACCCGCACATCCACCCCGCGCAGCGCCGCCAGCTGCAGCGCCGACACAATGCCGCGGTCGGGCACGAAGTAGGGGCTGGCGATCCAGATACGCTGTCGCGCCGAGCTGATGACCTCGTGGTACATCAGGCCGGCCTCTTCAAACTCACTGGCGGGGTCGGAGGGGAAGATCAGCACGTTGCAGTCGCCGGCGCGCTCGTCATGGAACTCCCAGTTGACGTCTACCGGCATGCGCGTCGCCCAGCGCCAGTCGGTGGCAAAGGCCAGCTCGGCACTCATCACCGCGGGTCCGCGCAGGCGCAGGTGCGTGTCCCGCCAGGCCCCGCGCCGACCGAGCCCGAGGTACTCGTCGCCGATGTTGTGTCCACCCAGCCAGGCCAGGCGTCCGTCCACCACCACAATCTTGCGGTGATTGCGGAAATTCAGCTGCAGGCGATTGCGCCGTCCCTGAGTGGTATTGAAGGCAGCGCTGTTGACGCCGGCCCGCTGCATGCGCCCGTACATGGCGGTGCGCCTGAACCGCGGGCAGCCGATTTCGTCATATAGCAGGAAGACCCGAACCCCGGCCCTGGCCTTGCGTGCCAGTACCTCGCCGATGCGCGCGCCGAGATTGTCATCGCGAATGATGTAAGACTGGAGGAGGATGTAGTTCTGCGCGCTTTCCAGCCCCTGCATGATGCTGGCAAAGGTGGCCTGCCCGTTGATCAGCAGTTCGACGTTGTTGCCGCCGGTCGCAGGCAGGCGCGCCAGTCTGGAAAGGCTGCCATAGATGGGGCAGGCAGGATCGCCGTGGCACGTGTGGCGGCCGATAGCCTCCAGTGTTTCCTCAGAGAGTGCCTCGGTCTGGGCTTCGATCTCGCTGCGCTGCTCCAGATAGCCATCGAAGCGGTTGCGTCCGAAGATCAGGTAGAGGGGAAGCGCCAGGTAGGGCAGTGTGAGCAGGGAGATAGTCCAGGCGATCGCACCCTGCGCGGTGCGCACGGTCATGACAGCCTCTACTGCCGAGAAAATCGCGGTGATGTAGATCATCACCACCACGACTGCGATCAACTCGGTATAGGGCAGGTCAGGCATGCAGGCAGTGTAGCACCGACCTGTGCCATTAGACGCGGTGTTCAGAGGCCACGGATCGGCTTAGCGGCCGTCCTTGCCGTCACCTGCTGGCGTCAGCAATATCCGCTCCGCCGTTACCGACTCTACCCTGTCGCGGCTGTAGAACAGCGGAAAGTAGCGGTTGTCCGCCCACTCATCAAACAGATTGTCATAGAACGGACTCTCCGGGTCGCCCGACTGCCCCGGCGTGCTGGAGGCCAGTGTCCGGTCGAAATCTTCGGTATCCACAATCATGCGGAAGGAACCGCCGCTGGTCTGGTTGTCGCCGTAAGCGGTGTTGCTGACGGTGTAGCTGTAGCCGTGCCGGGGGGCCGGCCCCACCTCAAGGGTCTCTCGCAGCGTGTTGTCGACCGCCGAGCTCATCGGGTGTCGTAGCAGTACATGTTTGTAGTCCTCCTGACCATACTGCCAGCGCGTCATGTCGCCGCCAAAACGCTCTGTCAGGCTGGCCACCGCGGCCGCCAGGGCCTCTTGCAACAGGCGATTGCGACCCGCTGACGGGTCGGGACCAAAGCGACCGTCCGGTGACAGCAGGCGATCCACGGTGGGCTTCATCTGCAGCAGACCCACATAGTCCTGCGCCGCGTCCGGCACAAACATCGCCGAGACACGCGCGCGCAGCTCCCGCTCCCAGGCCATATAGATACCGGCCGCCACCGAGTCGATGGCCATACGGTAATCCCAGTTCAGCAACTGCTCGCTTGCGCGCTCCACGGTGCTGTTGTCGTGTTGCAGTCCATTGAGCAGCGGTATCAGGGTGCGCGCCGGGATGGCAAGACTGTCATTCTGCAGCCTTGCCATGTCCTGGAGATTGAAGCGCTGGCCTGAGCCCAGC
This sequence comes from Chromatocurvus sp., assembly GCA_046260765.1. Lineage (GTDB taxonomy): Bacteria > Pseudomonadota > Gammaproteobacteria > Pseudomonadales > Halieaceae > Chromatocurvus. The sequence continues at coordinate 66,363 of JBHEOO010000009.1, read as the reverse complement.
ACCTCACGCACACGATTGCTCCGATAGGGATCGGCCCAGGTCCAGCCCGCCGCATTGCGGAACGGATAATTGACGGGCACCTGATTTTCATTGGAGGTATTCCAGAAACCCTGTTGCGGATTCGTGGCGTTGGGCAGGGCCAGAACCGGCAGATAACCATCCCATTCGTAGCGACCGTCGCCCGGGACGGGCAACAAACCATCCCAGTTGGGTCGTAGCGGAGCCACGCCTACCGCCTGATAGCCAATATTCCCATCGCGGTCTGCCCAGACAAAATTCTCTCCGGGTATGCGGCTGTAAGATGCACCTTCGCGGAACTCCGCCCAGGACCGCGCCTGACTCATGCGCAGGCCGGCCAGGTACGGCGCTGCGCCAATATCCAGCCAGGCGAGCCGCAGGGCAAAGGCTGCCTGTTTGTCGGGACGCTCATGCACCACCGGACCGTGCCGCGTGAACTTCAATTCCACGGTGCGGGTCTCACCACCGCGCACCGCGATTTCGGCCTGCTCAACCCGCATGGCTTCCCAGTGCCCCCGATAGCGATACTGGTTGGCGTCATCCGGGTGTGTTTCGTAGACATACAGATCTTCACTGTCGACCTGAAAAACGGTCAGTCCCCACGCACCAAAACCGTTGTGGCCGATGGAAATCCCCGGCAGTGATGGCTCACCGCCACCGGCGATGTTCCAGCCGGGGCCATGCAGATGGACAAAGTACCGCAGCGCCGGGGCACCCAGCACCCGGTGCGGGTCATTGGCCATGATGGGGTGGCCACTCTCACTCAGCGCACCGCTGACCACCCAGTTGTTGCTGCCGATATCGTGATTCCGCCCAAGCACTTCAGCCTGGCTGGACGCCAGCTGCTCATTGAGTCGCTGCGCGAGACTGGCCTGACTGGTCGTCTGCGTCGCCCGGTGCTGCGGGTCGATGTCTTCCGGCTGGAAGGACACCGCGCTGCGCGCCGCGCTGTACAGACGCAGAATATCGTCGTGCAGCAGGTCTGTCTCGATGGCGTCGTCGAACTGCAGGTCCGGCTCGCCCGGATGAAACCAGATCAGGTTCTTTATCGTGTCGCTGTCGGTGCGTGACACGGCGCGGGCCAGGTTAAGCTCTTCGCGAATATTGCCAACCAGACCCTGATGGCGGGAAATGACAATCTCCGGCGTCCAGTGCTGCGGCTGCAGGTTCATAAGCCGGAACTCCAGTGGCAGCCGGGATGGATCTGCCCGCACCTGATCAATGTAGGCGTTGATGCCTGCCACAAACGCCGGAATGATCTGGTCGCCGCGTGGATGATAGTGGCGCAGCTCCTGCTGCAGGTTGCCTCTGAAGCGCATCAGCCGGGCGCCGATGTCGTGATCCAGCATGCGCTCACCCATGATCTCCGCCATGGTGCCGGTGGCCTGACGGCGCCACATTTCCAGCTGGAACAGACGGTCACGCGCCGCGTTGTAGCCCTGGGCAAAAAACAGGTCATGCTCCGTTTCGGCGTAGATGTGGGAGACGCCCCAGGCGTCCTTGAGGATTTCAACGGGGGCTGCCAGACCGTCGATGACCAGCGGGCGCGCATCCGCCGTCCGGGTTTTTTCTGTCGGTGCCGTTTCTGTCTGGGCGATAGCCGACAGACCGCCGGTCAGTGCGCAGACTGAAAAAGCGGCGAGCAGGAGATTGGGGCGGAAGCAGGGAAGAGTGCTGTTCATGGGAGGCCTCAGTCAGGTTCGTCCTTGTCTTTTACCATGCACAGAAAAAATGAACACCCCGTTTCGCGGTTTGAGTCCTGGCCCATGAAGATCATGCCGGCAAAGTTTGACGCCTACATCGAGGATATCAGCGGCCTTTGGCGCAGCGAGATGGAAAAGTTGAAAGCCGATGGCAAGCTTGTCAGCTACCACATGATGGCCAATGTGCATCCGCGGGAGAATGAGCCGGACCTGTGGCTGATGGTGCAGTGGACGTCGGCAGCCGACATGCTGGATACCCCCTGGGAGTACTGGGAAGAAATGGTCGATGAGATTGTTGGCTCCCAGGAAAAGAGTCGGGAACTGGCGATTGATCGCGGCGAGTTGAGGACCATCATGGGCGACATGCTCGTCCGTGAGATCACCTTCAAGTAGTCATCGCGCAGGGGCGTGTCGGCGCGGCCCATCGCCGCCCGACACGCAGTCACGCTAAAGATGCCTTCAAGCCGGAATAAACTGCACCACACCCAGCGCGGTCAGGAACACCGCCAGTAAAATCCACTTCCATACTCTCCACTGCATAGCCGGCTCCGCATTACGCAGTTAACGCTCTATTGCGACTCGCTGAGCGTCACCTTGACGTCCCGCGTTTCCTCGCCCCGCCGCACGGTCACCGTGATACTCTGACCGATCTTGCGCTTTTCCAGAATCGACAGATAATCATCATTGCTGCGAATCGGCTGGCCGTCGATGGCCATGATCACGTCGCCCAGAACGATATCTCCCCGCGCATTGCGGAAAGCGCCACTCAGTCCAGAGCGATCGGCGGGCAGATCCGGGAAGACGCGCACGATCGGCAGGCCCTTGATACCGTAACGGCGTATCCAGCCGTCACCGGCGAGCTCCAGGCCCATGATGGGACGCAGCATTCGGCCGTAGCTGATCAGCTGCGGTACCACGTCCTTCACAGTGTTGACGGGAATGGCAAAACCGATGCCGGCACTGGCGCCGCTGGGACTGTAGATGGCCGTGTTGACGCCCACCAGCTGACCCAGTGAATTGAGGAGCGGTCCGCCGGAGTTGCCCGGGTTGATCGCCGCGTCCGTCTGTATGACGCCGCGGATGCGGCGATTGCTGGGTGCGCGGATTTCCCGACCGAGTGCACTCACGACGCCGGTGGTCAGGGTCGTGTCCAGGCCGAAGGGATTGCCGATAGCCAGCACCTTGCGGCCTACCGCGAGCTCGGAGGAGTCGCCCAGAGGCAGCGTTACCAGTTCCTCGGGCGGGTCGAGCAGACGCAGTACCGCGAGATCTTTTTCCGGCGCCACGCCGATCACTTCGGCGCTGTACTCGCTGCGATCCTGCAGGCTGACGGTCAGCTTCTGGGCTCCGGCAATCACGTGGAAGTTGGTGACGATCAGTCCGCTGCTGTTCCACACAAATCCGGTGCCGGAACCGCGCGGTATTTCCTGCACGTTCAGGTTGAACAGGCTGCGCCGCAGGGTGGAGCTGGTGACGTTGACCACCGCCGGGCTGGCAGTGCTGAACACCTGCATGCTGTTGGTTTCGTCGTCGGTGGCGAAGTCGGTGTAGTTAGCCTGTGCCAGGAGACTGTCTGCGCGACTGTCTGGGAGACTGTCTGGGCGATTGTCTGAGCGTGTGTCTAAACGACTGTCTGGTGCGCTTCTCCTGTCCGAGTCGGCACTGCAGGCAACGGCAAAAACACAGAGCGTTACCGCCACCAGAGTGCGGCCAGCTGTCACCAGAACATCGTTCATTGCACTCACCCCTGACGGAAGGCTTCGCTGAAGGCCCGGATGCGATCGGCATTGGCGCCGAGATCGCTTTCGCCGACGCGAGACACAGAGCGCAGATCCACCATGGTGCCGTCGGCGTTGCTGCGCACGCGAATCACCACATCGTCCTTGAAGCCCATGATAGCGGTGGTGTCGACGGCCTCGATTCTGCCGCCATTGAGATCGGCGTTGATAATCTCCCAACCGAGGTCCCGTGCGATCTTTTCGCTGCGTTGAAAGGTATCGCGGATGGAGGTTTCTGATACCAGCGTGTCGAGGTCAGGGTAAGCTGCTATCTGCTGCTCGATCACCTCGCCATCGATCTCCAGTGCATTTGAGGTGTCACCGCGCGCTTCGACCACGACCCTGGAGAAACGTGGCGGGTCAGTCACGTCCGTGGTGATATCGTGGATTGGCGGGACGTCTCGCCCCGTCAGTACCAGGGCCAGAAGCAGGACGCCGGGAACGGTAGCGGCGCCGAAACCCAGCACCGCGCCGCGCTGTTCGCGAAATCTCGGCAGGACCAGCGCCACAATGAACCACAGCAGCAGCACGGCGCTTACGGCACAGGCCAGCGCGTAAAGGATCAGGCCCTGTTGCCAGTTGCCCGAACGCACCATGAGCACGGCAATCGGTATCAGCAGCAGCAGCGAGACGGCCAGATACCCTGGCCAGCGGATGGCGCGCGAAATAGCGTTCATTGATTACCCTTGAGTGCGCGGATGCGCTCTTCCAGTGGCGGATGAGAACTGAACAGCCGACCAAGGCCCTGCTTGAGCTGCTCGCTGATGCCGAATGCCGTCAGTTCCCCAGGCAGGTCTTTCTGCTGCGGCTGTTGCTGGCGCAGACGGTCCAGCGCACCAATCATGGCGGCGCGGTCGGTGAGTGTGGCTGCCGCGGCGTCGGCACGGAATTCCCGCCAGCGAGAGAACTTGAACACGATCATGCTGGCGAGGAAGCCGAGGACGATTTCAGCAACGATGGTCACGATAAAATAGCCAATGCCGTAGCCGCGCTCGGTCTTGAACACCACGCGGTCAACCGTGTGCCCGATGATACGGGCGAAGAACATGACAAAGGTGTTCACCACGCCCTGAATCAGCGTCAGCGTCACCATATCGCCGTTGGCGACGTGGCCGATCTCATGGCCCATTACTGCGCGGACTTCCTCGCGGGGGAACTGGCGCAGCATGCCGGCGCTCACAGCGACAAGTGCCGCATTGCGGTTCCAGCCGGTGGCAAAGGCGTTGGGTGATTCCGATGGGAAAATGGCAACTTCCGGCATGCCGATGCCGGCCTTTCCGGCCAGTTCCCGCGTGGTATCGAGAAGCCACTGCTCGTCGCGGTTACGCGCCTGTGTAATGACGTAGGCGCCGGTGCTGCGCTTCGCCATCCACTTTGATATCAGCAGGGAGATGAACGAGCCACCGAAGCCGAACAGGGCACAGAAGACCAGCAGCGCCTGCAGGTTCAGATCGACCCCATTCTCCTGCAGCAGGCCCTGAAAGCCGAGCAGGTTGAAAATGGTGCCGACCAGTACCAATACGGCAAGGTTGGTCGCAAGAAATAACACGATGCGCATGGGCATGGCTATAGGAATCCTGATTGTTTAGGTAGCGGTGTTATGGGGTCTCGTCTGCCAGCTTCAAGCGCCCGGGGGCAACCTGTGGTTCGCCGCGTTCACTGAGGGCGGCAGAAATAATCTCGCCGCGCAGATCGATGTCCCGGGCGCTGATCTCGACCAGCGTGTTCACCGCCTCGTCGCGGTGCCGGTAGCGCGCCAGCTGCCTGGGATCGCGCCCGTCCTGCCACTCCTTCGACTTGCCCCAGTAACAGCCGTTCTGGTCCCGGATAACAAAAACCTCTGTCATGCTGTCTCCTGATCAGCGTTGTGCAAGCAGAAAATCCTTTGCCTCGTTGATTTTTGCGGCCAGATAATCACTGCCGCCGCGGTCTGGGTGCAATTTCTGCATCAGTTTGCGATGGGCGGCAACGATGTCATCCCGGGACGCATCGTCGTTGATGCCGAGAATCTGCATCGCCTCGCGCCGGTTCATGGCACCATTGTTGACATCGCCGGCACCGGCGTTGTTCCCGCCCGTGTCAGCGCCCGGAAAACGCTGCTCCAGATACGAGTCAAGCAGCTGTACAGATTCCGGATCTTCCTGGAGGCAGTAGTTTCGCAGGTCGTCAAGCTGACCTCGATCCATTTCATCGAGGCGCCACTGGGCATAGGGGCCCTGCAGTACCTCCCCGGACAGTGTCCCGCTCTCGTGGTTCAGGTACATCGCGAGGATGCGGGTACTGACCTTGGAGTTTTTGCCATTGCCGGCCTGCGCGCGCTGTTGCCACCACTGGTTCAAGACCGGGAAAAAGCGCAGCAGCAGCGGAAGGGATTGGCGCATGATCACCAGCAGACCGGTCAGGGCGGCGCCCACCCAGTGCATTTTGCCCATCATGGTGAGAATGACCACCACGACCACGGCGCCGCCGATGGCAATCTTGGTGGTTTCCGCGCGCCGCAAATGCGGCGGCAGGCCCTGCACGCGCTTCAGCAGAATGTAGAAAACGGCAATGACCGCCAGCAGCAGTACGAGTTTTGGCACCGGGCTTCCTCAGTCCTTCATTTGCGAGAGAAGCAGTCTAGCACCTCCCGAGCGATCGTCCTGCAGCGCGCGGCGTCCACCGGCGGCAAAGCGCGCCACGGCGCCGAGCAGCTCCTGCAGTGTTCTGGCGCTGCTGTGGTCAAAGCTACAGTGCGCGCCGCCGCTGAGGGACGCCATCTGCTGCAGGGTCTGCCGCACTGTCGCGTTCGCCCCTTCCTGGAAAAGAAACAGCGGCAGCTTGCGCAATCCGCACTGGCCCGCCAGATCGAGCAGGCTGCCAACGGGTTCCTCAATGGCGTCGCCGATGAACACCAGTGCCCGCACGGGCACCCGGGAATGCTCGTCGAGGCCGTGGCGAAGTACGCGCTGCAGCTGTGTCTGCCCGGCTTCACAGCGAACCCGGCTCATCAGTTCGCGCAGCGTGGCAGTGTCACTGAGCCAGCCGGAGGCCTGAAAGGTGCGGAAGCCCCGGTAGAAGCACAGCTGCACAGAGAGGGCGGCTAGCGGGGCGGTGGCACTGAACATCTCGGCCTGAAGGTGGCAGGCCATATCCCAGGTCGGCTGGCGACTGGCGGTCGCGTCAATAGCGAACATGAGCCGCGGGTTATGATCCACGAACTGGCGGATGGCGCGCTGCTTCTGCAGGAAGCGGGCGACGTCTCCGGTCTGGTGATTCTTGCTGGGTGGTTTTGCCATGTTGAGCGGATACCGGCTGTGTTCCGGGTAGTGCATAAGAGATGGAATAGTATAGTGAAGCCGAGGCCGTACCAACCGCCACAGGCCTGTTTCCTGCCTCCAGCCGTATTACAATGCAGGTGAAAGACCTTCACCCTTGTGGCTTTTGGATGATGGAGTTACCCAGCATGTCGAAACTGTTTGAATTGCGGCGCAAGCACGCGATACCGGGTCCGGACGATGCGCTGCCGGGCCGAAGCGAGGCCATGCAGGTCCCGCAGCACCACGACGTTCTCGGCACGCCGCTCGCCGGGCCGTTTGCACCGGAGCTGCAGCAGGCGGTGTTTGGCATGGGCTGCTTCTGGGGCGTGGAGCGTCTGTTCTGGAAGTTGCCCGGCGTTTACACCACGGCAGCGGGTTACGCCGGTGGTTACACGCCGAATCCCACCTACAGGGAGGTGTGCTCGGGCAAGACCGGACACACCGAGGCGGTACTCGTGGTGTTCGATCCGGCAAAAATCAGCTACGCCGAGCTGCTGCGCAGTTTCTGGGAAGGCCATGATCCGACCCAGGGCATGCGCCAGGGCAATGATCTGGGCACGCAGTATCGCTCGGCCATCTACACCATGAATGACCAGCAGCAGGCGGAGGCCGAGGCCGCCCGGGAGGCATTTCAGGCCTCCCTGAGTGCTGCGGGATACGGCGGAATTACCACCGAAATCGCGCCGGCAGGCCCGTTTTTCTATGCCGAGGATTACCACCAGCAATACCTGTCGAAAAATCCTGGCGGCTACTGCGGACTGGGCGGAACCGGCGTCGCCTGCCCGGCCGGACTGGCGGTTCCACAGGCCTGAGTGCGCTGTGGGGCCCCTGGGCGCCCCCGGTGAGGAAGAGTCAGGCGGCCCCGGTGAGGAAGAGCTAGGCGACCCTTGCGAGCAAGCTAGGCGGCCCCGGTCAGGAAGCGCCCGAGGATTGCGGTCAGTGCGGTCTCCGCGCGCAGAATGCGGGTGCCAAGGCCTACCGGATGCAGCCCTGCGCGCAGGGCGAGGTCCACTTCGTAGTCGATGAACCCTCCTTCGGGGCCGATCATCAGCAGGGTGTCTGTGTCGCCGCCGGCAGGGCAGGGCGTGTCTGCCGTCGGGTGGGCGAGCAGGGCACGCCGTCCCCGGGACAGCGCGGGCAGCCTGTCTTCGGCAAATGGTCGGAATCCCCGGTGTACCTGAAGCTCTGGCAGCACGCTGTCCATCGACTGTTCAAGGCCGGCAAGCAGATACTGTTCCAGGGTTGCGGCGTCGAGCAGGCCCGACTGCCAGTAGCTTTTCTCGACCCGCTGGGCGTTCACCAGGTGCAGCTCGCGCACGCCGGTCTCGGCGACTGTGCGCAGCATCCGGCGCAGCATCTTCGGTCGGGGCAGCGCGAGAACCACGGTCAGCGGACGTTTTGCCGGCGCCTCGTGTTGTGCGCAGAAACTGAGCGTAACGCTATTGTTGTCGATGGATTCCAGCGTGGCCTCGCCGATAGCGCCGCCGATTTCGCCGGCCCGCAGCCGCTTGCCCGGTGTGGCCCCGAACACTTCGCGGAGATGCCGGGCACGTGAGCCGCTGAGCCGGATTTCCGCCCGGCCTGCAATGCGCTCCTCCGGCGAGAACAGCAGTATGTTCAATGCCGGCTCAACCAGCCCACAGGTCGTACTCATCCGCCGCCGTGACCTGCGCCTCGACAATGTCACCGGGCTGCAGGTCGGTGACACCCTCGAGATGCACCAGGCCGTCGATTTCCGGCGCATCGGCCCGGGAGCGGCCAGTGGCGCCGCTGTCATCGACGCTGTCAATCAGCACCTCGATCCAGCGACCGATCTTTGCCGCCTGCCGATTCGCAGAGATGACCTGCTGTGTTTCCATGAAGCGCTCCCAGCGCTCCTGCTTGACGGCCTCGGACACCGGGTCCGGCAGATCGTTGGCGGCCGCGCCGGCCACCGGCGAGTACTGGAAGCAGCCCACGCGATCGAGCTGCGCCGCCTGCAGAAAGTCGAGCAACTCCTGAAATTCCGCCTCGGTTTCACCCGGAAATCCGACAATGAAGGTGCTGCGAAGGGTCAGGTCAGGGCACTGCCGACGCCAGTCCTGAATGCGGTCGAGCACTTTCTCGGCGGCGGCGGGACGGCGCATGCGCTTGAGCACCGCCGGACTGCCGTGCTGGAAGGGAATGTCCAGGTAGGGCAGTATTTTGCCTTGCGCCATGAGCGGCAGCACCCTGTCCACGTGTGGATAGGGATAGACATAGTGCAGACGGACCCAGACGCCGAGTTCGCCCAGCGCCGAGCAGAGTGACAGAAAATCGGTTTTCAGCGGGCGCCCGTCCCAGAACCCGGTCCGGTAGCGCAGATCCAGACCATAGGCGCTCGTGTCCTGGGAAATGACCAACAGTTCGCGCACACCGCTGCGCACCAGTCCCTCGGCCTCCGCCATCACGTCACCGATTGGGCGGCTGACGAGATCCCCGCGCATGGACGGGATGATGCAGAAACGGCAGCGATGATTGCAGCCCTCGGAGATCTTCAGGTAGGCATAATGACGCGGCGTCAGACGCAGCCCCGTGCCGGGCACCAGATCAGTGAAAGGGTTATGCTCCCGCGTCGTCGGCACGTGGGTGTGCACCGCCGAGACCACTTCCTCGTAGGCGGCCGGGCCGGACACGTTGAGGACGCCGGGATAGCGCTCCTTGATGATCTCGGCATCACTGCCGGTACCCATGCAGCCGGTGACGACCACGCGACCGTTCTCGCTGACCGCCTCGTGGATGGCGTCGAGAGACTCCTGCTTGGCGCTGTCGATGAATCCGCAGGTATTCACCACCACGACGTCGGCATCCTCGTAGGTGGGGACGATATCGTAGCCGTCCAGCTTCAGCTGCGTGAGTATGCGCTCGGAGTCCACCAGCGCCTTGGGGCAGCCCAGGCTGATGAAGCCGACCTTGTTGCTAGACATTAGGGTTGCTCGACATGAGGGTGTTCCGAAAAAAATGAAAGCGGATTATACCGCCGCGCAGCGTCTACCGTGCAACCGGCCGGATTCCGGCTGCCTCAGGCAGGAGGCAGGAGGCAGGGACAGGGGCTGGGCAGCTCGGGACCGTTACACCAATAGCCGCGTTCGTGCACTGTGAGTGCCGACGCGCACCTCTTTTCGCAGCAGCGAAAGCAGCGACAGCGCCTCTTCACGGTTCAGGAATTCGCCCACCGGCACGGCGTCCATGTTGTCGTGCAGCGCCATGCCGGGTCCCTCCCAGGGATGGGCCTCGGGGGTGACCGCCAGGGACGCCTCGCGCCGGTCGAACTGCCAGGTTTGCCGGGGTGCGTAGTAGCCTTTGTCGATGCGCACGCTGTCTTCGCTGAGCGTGATGACCTGGCGATACTCGAGTTTCCAGTTGACGTAGTACAGGGCGGACCCCAGGGCAGCGAGTTCGAGCCCGGCGAACGGCAGAATAGGCCAGGCGCCCAGTGCGGTAAAGCCAACGGCGGCACCGAGTGAGGGTACGGCAAGCGCGAACAGCGCCAGTTTGTTGGCCCGCCAGGAGGACGAGTGGTTGGGCTTGGCGACAATGACAACGCGATTGTCTGAACGATTGCTTTTTATCACTGAGGAGCATCCTGCGATTTTCACTAGTCTAGCCCAGTTGCACGCAGTCGCCCATGGACAGGTTCGTCAGTGCACGGGTTCTGCAGTGCGCAGGTTCCTCAGAAGGGTGGTGGGCAGCTGACGTCCATCCACTCTTCGGTATTCGGGTGCGGAAAGGCGATGCGTGACGCATGCAGCAGCAGGCGCGGTGCCATGGCCAGCGCCTGCGGGTGGGCGTACATGTCGCAGCCAAGAATCGGGTGACCCAGGCTGGCAGTGTGGATACGCAACTGGTGGGAACGTCCGGTGACAGGCTCAAGTAGCAGCCGCGTGTGGTCTGGCCCACGCTCGGTCACGGTGTAATAGGTCAGCGCGTGCCTGCCGGTCTCACTGCAGATTTTCTGCTTTGGCCGGTTTTCCCAGTCCCGGGCAATCGGCAGATCAATTTCGCCGCTGTCGGCTGCGACCCGGCCATACACCACCGCCTGGTATTCCTTGCATATGCGGCGTTCCTGGAACAGGCGTCCCAGCACTGACTGGCTGTGCTCTGACAGTGCAATGATCATGATCCCGGAGGTGTCGAGATCCAGACGGTGAACCGTGCGTGCCGATGGGTAGTCCGCCTGCAGGCGCGTAATCAGGCAGTCCCGGTTGAGAGGGTGCCTGCCGGGGACCGACAGCAGCAGGTCAGGTTTGCGCACCAGTAGCAGGTCTGCATCGCGATACAGGATCTGTATAGGCTCGTTGCTGTGCGGCACCAGGTAGGGTGGCATTTCCATAGGGTATCCAGCGGTGGGCAGCAGGCCCGGGGTGCCCGGGCCGTCAGGCCGTTTTTCCGAGCGCGCGCTGATAGGCTTTCACGGCTTCGGCCAGACCCATTTGCAGCGCATCCACAGTGAGTGCGTGCCCTATGGAGACCTCCAGCAGCCCCGGTATGGTGGCGAAGGCGGGCAGGTTGTGCAGATTGAGATCGTGGCCGGCGTTCACGCCGAGGCCGAGTTCAACGGCAAGGGCCGCAGCCGTGCGGTACTGCTCGAGCACGCCGGCCGCATCCGCGTGCCTGGCAACGGCCTGCGCATAGCGCTCGGTGTAGAGTTCAATGCGGTCGGCCCCGGTTTCTGCCGCAAGTCGTATCTGGGTGGCGTCTGGGTCCATGAACAGGCTGCTGCGAACGCCCAGTGAACGGAGCTCTGCCACAATCTCAGAGACCCGCTCGCCATCGCGACGCAGGTCGAAACCGTGATCCGACGTCAGCTGATCATCGCCATCCGGCACCAGTGTCGCCTGGGCGGGGCGCAACTCACGCACCAGAGGCATGAAGCCCGGATAATCACCAACGCCGGCGCGATCACTGCGCCGCGGTCCGGCGAAGGGATTGCCCTCGATATTGAACTCGACCGACAGCATGGCCGCGAGATCGTGGCAATCCTGAACACGGATATGGCGCTGATCCGGCCGCGGATGGACGGTGATGCCGTCGGCTCCCGCCTCTATGCAGATTTTTGCATGCTGTGGAATATCCGGATAACGCGTGTCCCGGGAATTGCGTATCAGGGCAATCTTGTTGAGGTTGATGCTGAGCGCTGTCACAGCAGGCTCTTGCGTCGCACGGATTCAATGATGACCGGTTCTTCCGGGACGTCACTCATGCCGTTGACGCGCGTCACCGGCGCCGTGGTGATGTAGTCGACCACGGACATGCCATCCGTGACCTCGCCGAATACCGTGTATCCCGCGTCAGCAGGGCTCCAGTCGAGCTGCAGATTGGTGCGCTGGTTGATAAAGAACTGGGCAGTGGCGGAATCCGGGTCGCCGGTCCGTGCCATGGCAATTGAGCCCCGCACGTTGTGCAGGCGATTGCGGCTCTCGTTGACGATAGGGTCACGCGTTGGCTTTTGCGTCATGTCGGGCAGAAAACCTCCACCCTGAATCATGAAATCCGCGATCACCCGGTGGAAAATGGTACCGTCGTAGAAGCCTTCATCAACGTAGGCGAGGAAGTTTTCCACCGTTACAGGCGCTTTATCGCGAAACAGGCGCAGGGTAACCTTGCCGTGGTTGGTAGCGATCACCACCTGCGGGTTGGGCAGCGGTGTCTGCGCCTGTGCCTGCGTTGAGAAAAGCAGCGCCAGGGCAAGAATGGACGATGCCAGAAGTCGGATTTTCTGCATGGATACTCTCTTGTGCTGCATAAACGTTTGCAAAAACCTCTGCATGTATCAGGCCCAGCTTGAACTGCTGCGCCGGCGTGGCCAGAGGCGGGGCACGACCAGCGTGATGCCGACGCCGAGCAAGACCGCGAGGGCACCGTCGAGAAACGCCCCGCTGCGGAGTTTTTCTGACAGTCGCTGGTTGTCGGCCTTGAGCATATCGACCTCCGAGCGCAGCGTCTCCACGTCCTCGACAAGTCGACGGTTGTCCGTGTCCAGCTGAATCGCCCGGCTCGAGGTTTTCTTCAGCGCTGCCAGTTCCTCTGCGGTGGACTGCAGCTCTGCCTGTGTCGTCGTTGCCAGCTCTGCGTTGTTCTCCCGCGCCTGCGAAGCCGCATCGAGTTCAACGCGCAGAGCCGCATTGCGTTCTTCCAGCGTTGCCAGTCGGCGCTGCACTTCGGGCAGCAGAACCTGCGCGGGCTTTTCCCGGCTGAGAAATTCGCTTTGCACCCAGCCACTGGTGCCTGTTGCGGTGGTGACCTCGGTCCATTCGCCATCCTCTGCCGTGCCGGCAGAGGTGAGCGCCGTGCCCGGGTTCAGCTTGGCGATCCAGCGGTAATTGGTGCCGGGGCCGGCATGCAGGACGATGAACACCTCGTCGCTGACAAAGACGCTGTTCTGGGCCTGTGCCAGAGGGCCGAGCAGCAGGCTGCCAAGGACAAGCACACGCAGGGCAGGCGCCAGGGAACGCAGGGCAAACATCAGGGAATCATCCTCTTTGCAGTTCAAAAACCCGCGCAAGAATAGCATGCCGAGCGGGATTCAGGGCAGAACGGGCACAAAGGGTTTGATGGTGACCCGGCTGAATATACCCGCTTCCACGTAGGGGTCAGCGTTCGCCCAGGTCGTGGCCTCATCGAGGCTGTCGAATTCCGCGACGATGAGGCTGCCGGTGAACCCTGCAGAGCCAGGGTCCGCATTGTCGATCGCCGGGTGTGGACCCGCCACGAGAACCCGCCCCGCGTCCACCAGTGCCTGCATGCGTTGCAGATGGGCGGGGCGGGTCTGCCTGCGTTTTTCCAGGCTGTCAGCGGCGTCCTCGGCGATAATAGCGTAATACATTCGGGCGTCTCCCGGCGGGTGCAGTGTCAGCCGCTTTCTCCGGTGGATGTTTCAACCTGCTTGATATGCGGACTGACCAGAAGCGCGGTGAGTACCGTCAACAGGAGCGTGAAGCCGATAGCCGAATACAGTTTGTAGCTCACCCAGGTTGCCTCGCTGAAGCTGTAGGCTACCCAGAGGTTGAGGGCGCCGACAATCGCAAAGTTAGCGATCCAGAGCAGGTTGAGTCGCGCCCATACCGGCTTGGGCAGCTGCAGCTGCGCACCGAGTGTGCGCTCCATGAGATTGCGATCGCCGATGAAGTGGAAGGCGGCGAAGGCGAGCGCGAGTGCCCAGTTGAATATGGTCGGCTTCCATTGAATAAAGGTCTGGTCGCGGAGAATCAGCGTGGCACCGCCGAATACCGCCACGGCAACCAGCGTCCACGCCGAGCGCTTGTCCAGTTTGCGTGCCAGGTATGACGCAAGCACCACCTGAACCGCAGTTGCGGCAATCAGTACAGCGGTCGCCGTGTAGATACCATCGACGACGTGGGTCCAGCCGCCGACGGACAGGGCTTCGCCGTCGAGCTGGTAGACAATGAAAAACAGGATGATCGGCACGAATTCCAGCAGTTGTTTCATGGGGACCGGGTTTCCTGTCGTGATAGACTTGTCAGCATGAAAGTGAGTATAGCGTTTTTAAAGCCATGTGCGGCGGGCGCCGCCGTGTCGCTGTCCGGCGCAGTGTAATGACTGCCGTGGTCGACTTCCATACCCACACGCTGGCGTCAGATGGTGCACTGACCCCTGCAGCGCTGCTGGCGAGGGCGTCTGCGGCGGGCGTCGCCATGCTCGCCGTCACCGATCACGACACAGTGGATGGCTACCGACAGATTTGCGATTCAGCAAGCGCATCTGGTGTTGCGCTGGTGTCCGGCGTCGAGCTGTCGAGTCAATGGTCGGGTGTGGGCGTGCATGTTGTCGGGCTCGGCTTCGATGCGAATGCGCCGTCGCTGGTCGACGGCATTGCATTTCTGCAGGCGGCGCGCGCCGGGCGTGCCGAGGAAATTGCATCCCGTCTCGAAAAGCGCGGCTTTACTGGCGCGCTGGCCGGCGCAATTGCCTGCGCGGGGACCTCCCAGATAGGTCGTCCGCATTTTGCGCGCTGGATGGTGGATGCGGGGCATGTGCCTGACCTGGGCGCCGCCTTCGATCGCTATCTCGGCCGCGGCAAGATCGGTGACGTGAAGGCATGCTGGCCAACACTGGCCAGCGTCACAGGCTGGCTGGCGGAGGCGGGCGGTATCGCGGTTCTGGCACACCCGCTGCAGTACCGCTTGACGCGCATGAAGCTGCGGCGCCTGCTGACGGATTTTCGAGCGGCGGGCGGTCGCGGCCTCGAGATTCTCAGTGGAAGACAGGAGGCGGCGCAGACCGGCGCCATGGCCAGGCTCGCCGCGGACTTCAATCTTTATGCTTCCGTGGGCAGCGATTTCCACCGCGATAGCCCCTACGGTCCATCGCTCGGTGTAGAATCGCGAGTGATGGCGGATGTCCCCAATGTCGTTGATGTGCTGCAGGCCCGGGCGGGCGGCCCGTCCAGCGGTACAGTCCCCGGTAACCCCGGCTAACCGAAGAAGAGCCAGACGTGAGCCAGTTTTTCCAGATCCATCCCGACAACCCCCAGGCGCGGCTTGTGCGCCAGGCCACGGATATCATTCGCAATGGCGGCGTCGTGGTGTACCCGACCGACTCGGCCTATGCGCTGGGCTGCCAGATTGGCAACAAGACGGCGCTCGATCGCATACGCCGCATACGCCGCCTGGACGACGGCCACAATTTCACGCTGGTCTGTCGCGACCTGTCAGAACTGGCGACCTTCGCGCGCGTCGACAACGCGGTGTACCGGCTGATACGCAACAATACGCCGGGGCCGTACACGTTCATACTTCGCGCCACGTCGGAGGTGCCGCGACGCCTGATGCATCCCAAGCGCAAGACCGTAGGACTGCGTGTGCCGGAGAATGCGATTGCACAGGCGCTGCTGGCCGATCTTGGTGAAGCCATCATGAGCGTCACGCTGATCATGCCGGGTGAAGACCTGCCATTGATAGATCCCTACGATATCCGCGATACCCTGCAGCACGATGTCGATCTCGTGATCGACGGCGGTTACTGCGGCCTCGAGGCAACCACGGTGATTGATCTGTACGACGACGTGCCGGTCATTCTGCGAGCGGGCAAGGGTGACACCGCGCCTTTCACAGACTGACAGCCCCGGCATGGCGCGTATCAGGGACAGGGCGACCGCGTGAATACTGACGACACATCCGTCGAGAAGGCGCCAGCCGGGGGTGCGGTGGAACCCGCTCAGGGGCGCTCCAGGTCCTGGCGCGGCGGGCCTGAGCAGGGCGAAATGCCCTTTGCCTTCGTCATGGGGCAGGCCGTTACCGAGCTGCCGAAAGACCTCTATATACCGCCGCGCGCGCTGGAAGTGTTTCTTGAGGCATTCGAGGGTCCGCTGGATCTTCTGCTCTACCTGATCCGGCGCCAGAATCTCGATATTCTCGATATTGACGTTTCGGCGATCACCGAGCAGTACATGCGCTATGTGGAGCTGATGGACGCCATGCAGTTCGAACTGGCGGCGGAGTATCTGCTCATGGCGGCGGTGCTGGCGGAGATCAAGTCGCGCATGCTGCTGCCGCGCTCGAAGGAGGTTGAGGACGAGGAGGAGGATCCCCGCGCACAACTCATCCGGCGGCTGCAGGAATACGAGCGCTTCAAGAAGGCCGCCGAGGATATCGAAGCGCTTCCGAGGGTGGAGCGCGATACCTGGATCGGGAGTGCCGACGTGCCGGCTATCGAGCGGGATCGGGTCGATCCGGATGTCGATATCCGCGAACTGGTGCTTGCCCTGGGGGAGGTGCTGCGCCGGGCCGATATGTTTGAGAGCCATCACATCCAGCGCGAGGCGCTGTCTACCCGTGAGCGCATGTCCGAGGTGCTGGAGCGGCTGGCGGGTCGCCAGTTCGTGCCCTTCGTGTCGCTGTTCTCGGCCAGCGAGGGACGCCTCGGCGTGGTGGTGACCTTTCTTGCTGTCATGGAACTGATCAAGGAATCACTGGTGGAAATCGTGCAGACAGAACAGTTTGGCGCCATCCATGTGAAGGCAAGGGTTGAGTGATATGACGCAGTCGAGTCTGGTCCAGATCGTCGAGGGTGCCCTGCTGGCCGCCGGCAGGCCACTGACCCTTGCCCAGCTCGGGGAGCTGTTTGAGGAACATGAGAAGCCGACCACGGACGAGCTGCGCGAGGCGCTGGATACAGTTGCCGGCAACTGCGAGGGACGCGGTTTTGAGCTCAAGCAGGTTGCCAGTGGTTACCGCTTCCAGGTCCGGGAATCCCTGAGTCAGTGGATTGGTCGCCTGTGGCACGAGCGTCCGCAGAAGTATTCGAGGGCCCTGCTGGAGACCCTGGCGCTGATCGCCTATCGCCAGCCCATCACCCGCGGCGAGATCGAGGAGATTCGCGGTGTGGCGGTGAGTTCGAACATCATCAGGACACTGCAGGAGCGGGAATGGGTTCGCGTTGTCGGGCATCGCGATGTGCCCGGCAGGCCGGCTATGTATGCCACCACCCGGGGTTTCCTCGATTACTTCAATCTGCGCCATCTTGACCAGCTGCCCGCCCTGGCGGAGATACGCGATCTGGAGACCCTGAACGCCGAGCTGGGTTTCGGTCCTTTGCCGGATACGGCGGCACCGGAAGCGGCGGACACTGATCATTCGGGAGCGCCGGAGGCCGAACAGGCCGGGGCGATTGCGGCCGAGGAGTCGGCGGCTGCGAAGGATGAGGAAAGCGCGCAGGATGATGACGTGCCTGCGACAGACAATGCCCCCGTGGATGACGACGGGAATACCACTCTGGATGCGGACAAGCAGAGCCGCCAGGTACCGGATCATGGGTGAAAGCAAGGCAGATGCTACGGCGAAGCCCGCAGGCAAGGCCGGCGAGAAGCTGCAGAAAGTACTCGCGCGCAGCGGGTTGGGCTCGCGGCGGGAGATGGAGCGCTGGATAGAAGAAGGTCGTGTCACCATTGACGGGAAACCCGCCACTCTGGGCGACCGGGTAGATCGTCGCCGCCGTATCAGCGTCGATGGCAAGCCCCTGAACACCGCGCCCGCCGAAGACACACGCTGCATTCTTTATCACAAGCCCACGGGCGAGGTCAGTTCGCGCAAGGACCCCGAAGGCCGGCGCACCGTGTTCGAGAACCTGCCGAAGGTTGCCGCCGGACGCTGGATCTCGATCGGTCGACTCGACTACAACACCTCGGGCCTGCTGCTGTTCACCACCGACGGCGAGCTGGCCAACGCCCTCATGCACCCGTCGACCAATATCGAGCGCGAGTACATGGTGCGGGTGATGGGCGAGGTCACTCCGGACATGCTGGAGCGCATGCTGGAAGGTGTGATGCTGGAGGATGGTGTCGCCCGCTTCACCGATATTCAGGACGGCGGTGGCGAGGGCGTCAACCGCTGGTTCTATGTAGTGATCATGGAAGGACGCAATCGCGAGGTGCGGCGACTGTGGGAGTCACAGGGCCTGACGGTGTCGCGGCTCAAGCGCGTGCGCTACGGCGAGGTATTCATTCCCTCCCGGGTCAAGCAGGGCCAGTGGGTCGAGCTTGAGCGCAAGGAGGTCAAGAGCCTTTACCGCATGGCGGGTCTGCAGGCCAAGAATCTCCAGCGCGCCACCGTGGGAGAGCGCCTCGGGATGGAGCGCCAGCTGCGCAAGAAGACCGGGACAGGCCCCGCAGGCGACAGGCGGGCTGCGCGCAAGGGAACGACCGACAAACGTGCCACCGACAAGCCCCGGGGCCGGGTGAAAAAACGCTAGCGGGCGTTGAACGCCGCGCCAGTGACGCCCGCGCTGTCGTCACCCATCAGGTATAGGTATGCCGGCATGATGGCCTCCGGCGAGGGATTGTCCGTGGGGACCTCACCGGGGTAGGCGGTACGTCGCATCGCGGTGTTGGTCGCGCCCGGGTTCAGGCTGTTGACGCGGATATCGCTGGTGTTCTCCAGCTCGTCCGCCAGCACCTGCATCATCCCCTCCGTGGCAAACTTTGATACGGCGTAGGCACCCCAGTAAGCTCTCCCGACGCGGCCCACCCCAGAGGATGTAAAAATAACGCTGGCTCGGGGTGACGCTTCCAGCAGCGGTAACAGGGCGCGGGTGAGCAGGAACTGGCTGTTCACGTTCACCTGCATGACCTCCTGCCAGGCCTTCCAGCTGGCGCTCGCCAGTGGCCGTCGCTCCCCGAGAATGCTGGCGTTTTGCAGCAGCCCGTCCAGGCGCTCAAACGTGCTGCCTATGGCCGCTGCCAGCTGACCTGCTTCTTCTTCGCCGGCCGTCGCCAGATCCAGCGGAATAATGGCGGGCTGGGAACCTCCTGCCGCTTCGATGGCGTCATAGGTGGCTTCGAGTTTCGACACGGTGCGCCCGGTAAGTATGACCGTGGCGCCGTGCGCAGCGTAGGCCAGCGCTGCGGCGCGGCCGATGCCATCTCCGGCACCCGTCACCAGTATGGTGCGGTCTGCCAGAAGGTCGGCGGCGGGTGTGTAGTTTTCGGGAACGGTCTGGACTTCCATGTCTTATGGCTCCATTTTTCAGGCGGTGGCTGGTTGCTGCGTACTCATGTTGAAAACCCGTGGGGCGAGGTCGTGCCCGCTGTCTGCGCGTGCGTCGGCGCCCCATAGATCGGGTTTGTCGCTGTCTGCAATGTAGCCGTAAGTGGCGGCGATGGTATACATGCCGGCGCTGCGGCCGGCCTCGATGTCCCGCAGATGGTCGCCGATGTAAATGGCCTGTGCCGGTGAGCAGCCCAGTTCCTGGCTGTTACGCAGCAGGCACTCCGGGTCCGGCTTGCCGCGGCTGACCTGGTCGGCACAGACCACGCTGGCGGGGGCGGGATGCAGCGCGAGCCGCTGCAGTAGCGGCAGCGTGAAGCGCGACGGCTTGTTGGTGGCGATGCCCCAGGCAATGCCGGCGTCACCAAGAGCGTCAAGCAAGGCCTGCACGCCGGGAAACAGTCGGGAGTGTGTGCCAAGAATACCGGCGTAAAGCGTGAGCAGGCGATCGAGCCAGTACTCGAAGTGGTCATTACCCTCGCGCAGGTCCAGCGCCAGGGTGACCAGCGCACGAGCGCCGTTGGAGACGGTATTGCGAATGGCCGCGGCTGGCAGCGGCGGTAGCGCGTTCTCGGCGCGCAGGGTCTGTACCACGGGAACAAAGTCGTCCGCCGTATCGACCAGGGTGCCGTCCAGATCCAGGATGACGGCGCGCAGTGTGTCACCCGGGTGATTCATGCCGGTCGCGTGGCGCGCAGCATGTAATTGACAGACACATCGCCCGGCTCGAGGCGGTAGCGCCTGGTGATGGGGTTGTAGGTCAGTCCGGTCATCGCCTGCAGCACAAGCTCCGCCCGGCGCAGCCATCCGGCAAGTTCCGAGGGCTTGATGAACTTGCTGTACTCGTGTGTCCCCGCGGGAAGCAGCCGTAGAATATGCTCCGCCCCGACAATGGCAAACAGAAAGGCCTTGGGGTTGCGGTTGATGGTGGAAAAGTAGAGTGAGCCACCGGGCACTACCAGACGGGCACAGGCCTCGACCACGGCTGCCGGGTCGGGCACGTGTTCCAGCATTTCCAGGCAACAGACAATGTCGAACTGCCCGGGACGTTCGGCGGCCAGGTCCTCCGCCGTGGACTGCCGGTAATCCACCTCCACGCCGGACTCGAGCTGGTGGATGCGCGCCACGGACAGCGGGGCCTCACCCATGTCGATGCCGGTGACGATTGCACCGCGCTGGGCCATTGCCTCTGAGAGAATGCCGCCCCCGCAGCCGACGTCCAGCAGCCGCTTGCCCGCCACCGGCGAATGCTCGTCAATGAAGTTGGCGCGCAGGGGATTGATTTCATGCAGGGGTCGGAACTCGCCATCGGCGTCCCACCAGCGCGAGGCGAGTGCCTCGAACTTGGCGATTTCCCGGGCGTCCACGTTCTGTCGGGCTGTCATGGCGGTTACTGTCCTCTCGCGGTGATGATGTCACGCCACTGTGCGGCGCGGCGCAGTGCGGCGCTTTCGTCAATTGTTGTCAGCACATTATCCCGCAGCAGGGACCGTCCTGCGACCCAGCTGTGGGTGACTTCGCTGCCCACGCAGGCATAGACCAGCTGGGACAGGGGATTGTAGACCGGCTGTGTGGCGCTGCCGGAGAGGTCGACGGCGATCATGTCCGCCTCCTTGCCGGGCAGAAGACTGCCGATACGCTCATCCAGACCCAGTGCGCGGGCGCCGCCCAGCGTCGCCATGGTCAGCACCTGCGCGGCGGGCAGAGACGACGGATCGCCGTTGACCAGCTTGCTGAGCAGGGCGGCGCTGCGCATTTCCAGGAACAGATTGAGGCTGTTGTTGCTGGCGGCGCCATCCGTGCCCAGCGCAACGTTGATGCCGGCATCGAGCAATCGCGCCACGGGGCAGGTGCCGGAGGCGAGCTTCATGTTGGACTGCGGGCAGTGCACAACATGACTGCCGGTCTCTGCCAGCAGGTCGATATCCTGCTTGCCGAGGTCCGTCATGTGCACGCACTGCGTGCGCGGACCCAGCAGGCCGATGCGATTCAGGGTGTCGATGGGCCGCTCGCCGCTGGACTCGATGGCCTGCAGCACCTCGCCGGCGGTTTCGTGCAGGTGAATGTGAATGCCGGCGTCCAGTTCCGCGGCCAGCGTGGCGATCCTGGCCAGGGTGGGCTCGGAGACGGTATAGGGCGCATGGGGACCGAACACAACCCGCTGCAGCTCCGTGTGGCGATATTCGTCTATCAGCGCCAGTCCCTTGGCCAGGTAGTCGTCCGGGCCGGATCCCCAGACGGACGGGAAGTCGAAAACCGGGAAGGCAATCTGTGCACGCATACCGGCGGCGCGGTACTCCGCCGCTGCCTGCTCCGGGAAAAAATACATGTCGCTGCAGGTCGTCGTGCCGCTGCGCAGCATGTCGGCCATCGCCAGGCGCACGCCGTCGCGGACGAAGCCGGCGTCCACGTGGCGGCCCTCCGCGGGCCAGATATGCTGTTCCAGCCAGGGCATCAGTGCGAGGTCGTCGGCATAACCGCGAAGCAGCGACATCGCGCTATGACCGTGTGTGTTCACCAGCCCGGGCAGCAGAACCTGCCCCGGCAGGTCAACGACCTGATCGGCGGTGATTTGCCGGGCTTCCTCCCGGCTCGACAGGGCAGCAATGCGGCCGCCGCTCACCACCACGCTGGTGTTTTCCAGTACCTGGCCCGCGGGCTCTACCGGTATCACCCATTGCGGGTGGATGACGAGTTCGGCATGTGTTGTCGCTTCCTGCATGGCGGGTCCTGTTCCATTCCTGTGTCAGGCGGGTTTTGCGGCTCGCTGGCGCCGCTTACACAGAGGCTTTTTCAGCGTCGTGAGCGGCCTGCATTGCAGTATAACCTTTAATTCCCTGCGCCCCGTGCCCTCGCCGTGTAAGTGGTTAAAAACATGGCGAAAAGCAGCGGCAGCCCGTATACTGAGCGGCTTGCAACCGCGCCGTGTCGGCAACTTCAGCCTGCTATTCAAGCCGGTGTTCTGCACCGCGCCACTGCGCGGTGTTGCTCAGCCAGAAGTGCACAGGGAAAGTCTGATCTATGGGTGATATCGCCAGGGAAATTTCGCCGGTCAATATCGAGGACGAGCTCAAGCAGTCCTACCTCGATTACGCGATGAGCGTCATCGTCGGGCGCGCCCTGCCCGATGTGCGCGACGGTCTCAAGCCGGTGCACCGGCGCGTTCTGTTCGCCATGAACGAACTCAACAACGACTGGAACAAGCCCTACAAGAAGTCGGCCCGTGTGGTCGGTGACGTCATCGGTAAATATCATCCCCACGGCGATTCCGCGGTCTACGACACGATTGTGCGCATGGCCCAGCAGTTTTCCATGCGCTACATGCTGGTGGACGGGCAGGGCAACTTCGGCTCGATCGACGGCGACTCCGCGGCGGCAATGCGCTACACCGAAATCCGCATGCAGAAGATCTCCCATTCCATGCTGTCGGATCTCGACAAGGAAACGGTGGATTTCGTCGACAACTACGACGGCACCGAACGCATTCCTGCGGTTCTGCCGGCGCGTGTGCCCAACCTGCTCATCAACGGCTCGTCGGGTATTGCAGTGGGCATGGCGACCAACATACCTCCGCACAACCTGAACGAGGTGATCAGCGGCTGCCTGGCGCTGATGAAAAACCCCGAGATCACCATCGACGAACTGATGGAGCACATTCCCGGCCCCGACTTCCCCACCGCCGCCATCATCAACGGCCGTGCCGGCATCATCCAGGCCTACCGTACCGGGCGTGGTCGCGTGTACGTACGTGCCCGCGCCGAGGTCATCCACGAGGAAAAGCGCGGCCGCGACGTCATTATCATTCACGAGCTGCCCTACCAGCTGAACAAGGCGCGGCTGATCGAGCGCATCGCCGAGCTGGTGAAGGAAAAGAAGATCGAGGGCATCAGCGAACTGCGGGATGAGTCCGACAAGGACGGCCTGCGCGTCGTGATCGAGCTGCGTCGCGGCGAGATCGGCGATGTAGTGCTCAACAACCTGTATGCCCAGACCAACCTGCAGTCGGTATTCGGCATCAACATGGTGGCGCTGGTCGATGGCCAGCCGAAGCTGCTGAACCTCAAGGAAATACTGCAGGCCTTCATCCGCCATCGCCGCGAGGTGGTGACCCGGCGCACGGTCTACCTGCTGCGCAAGGCGCGCGAGCGCGGGCACATCCTCGAGGGGCTGGCGATTGCGCTGGCGAATATCGACCCGATCATCGAGTTGATCAAGGCTTCGCCGAGTTCGGCAGAAGCGAAAGAGCGCCTCCTAGAACGCACCTGGCCCCCCGGCGACGTGATGACCATGCTCGAGCGCGCCGGTGCCGAAGCCTGCCGTCCCGATGAACTTGAAGCACACTTTGGCCTTCACGACGATGCCTACCGGCTGTCGCCGGCACAGGCCCAGGCCATTCTTGAGCTACGCCTGCACCGGCTCACCGGCCTTGAGCACGAGAAGCTGCTCAACGAATACCAGGAAAAGCTGGCGGAGATTGCCGACTACCTGGATATCCTGGAAGACTTCGACCGTCTGCTCACGGTTATCCGGGAGGAACTGGCGGAGATGGTCACGGAGTTCGGCGACGAGCGCCGCACCGAGATTACGGCGTCCCAGCACGATCTCACGGTCGAGGACCTGATCACCGAGGAAGACCGCGTTGTCACAATCTCCCACGGTGGCTATGCCAAAACCCAGCCGCTGTCCGACTACCAGGCGCAGAAGCGTGGCGGCATGGGTCGCACGGCGCTGTCAGTGAAAGACGAGGACTTCGTAGAGCACCTGCTGATTGCCAGCACCCACGCCACCATTCTCTGTTTTTCCAACCTGGGCAAGGTGTACTGGCTCAAGGTTTACCAGATCCCACTGGCCGGGCGCGGTTCCCGCGGACGCCCGATGGTCAACCTGCTGCCCCTGGAGCCTGGCGAGCGCGTGACATCCATCCTGCCGGTGGAGGAATACACACCCGGACATTTCATTTTCATGGCAACGGCGGGCGGCACCGTGAAGAAGCCCCCGCTGGAGAACTTTGCCCGCCAGCGCAGCGTGGGCCTGCGTGCGCTGGAGCTCGATGAGGGCGACGTTCTCCTCGGCACCGCTATCACCGACGGCAGCTGCGAGGTCATGCTGTTCAGCAGCGAGGGCAAGGTGGCGCGTTTCCGTGAGGAAGATGTCCGTGCCATGGGCCGGACAGCGCGCGGCGTGCGCGGCATTCGCCTGGGTGAAGGGCACCAGCTTATTTCGCTGGTAATTCCCCGGGAGGGTGGCCGTATTCTCACCGTGAGCGAGAACGGTTACGGCAAGCGCACCGATGTCACCGAGTTCCCGACCAAGGGTCGCGGCAATAAGGGCGTGATCGCCATGGCCACCTCCACAAGGAATGGCAACATCGTTGGCGCAACACAGGTATTTGACGGCGATGAGCTGATGTTGATCTCCAACCTGGGCATGCTGGTGCGCACCCGCGGTGATGAAGTGTCCATACTCAGTCGCAACACCCAGGGCGTGCGCATTGTTCGAACGAAGAATGATGAAAAGCTGGTGCGCGTTGCGCCCATCGACGAGCCCGATGAGATTATCGACGTGTCGGAGAACGGCGATGCCTGATCTGTTGTGTCTGAGCCGCGCCGAGCCCGGCAAGCGCCCGGGCTGATGGCTCGCCTGCACAATTTCTGCGCGGGTCCGGCGGCGTTGCCGCTGGCGGTGCTGGAGCGGGCGCGCGACGATATGCTCGAGTGGCATGGCCGTGGCATGTCCTTTATGGAGATGAGCCACCGCTCCCCCGAGGTCATGGGCGTGGTGGAAGGCGCCGAGGCCTGCCTGCGTCGCCTGCTCGACATTCCCGACGATTACGCTGTGCTGTTTCTCCAGGGTGGCGCCAGCACCCAGTTTGCTGCCGTGCCGCTGAATCTGGTGCAGCAGGGCGCGCCGGTGGATTACCTCGATACGGGGCACTGGTCGCTCAAGGCAATCGCCGAAGCAGGGCGCTTCGCCGATGCGCAGGTGGTGGCAAGTAGCGCCGCGTCAGGCTACACGGACATCCCCGGTCGCGACACCTGGTGCTGCCGGAGCAATGCCGGGTATCTGCATTACTGTCCGAACGAGACCATCGGCGGCGTCGAATTTTTCGACGTGCCCGAGGTGGATGTGCCTTTGGTCGCGGATATGTCGTCAACGCTGCTGTCTCGTCCGCTGGATGTCTCCCGCTTTGGCGCGATTTACGCAGGGGCGCAGAAAAATATCGGCCCCGCCGGACTGACGCTGGCCATCGTTCAGCGCGACCTGCTTGGACGGGCGCGGGATGCCTGTCCGTCAATGCTGGACTGGACGATCGCCAGCGACAATGGCTCGATGTACAACACGCCGCCCACTTTCGCTCTCTATCTTGCCGCGCTGGTGTTTGACTGGCTCGAGGCCGGTGGCGGCCTTGCAGCCATGGAGGCGGTAAATCGCCGCAAGGCCGAAACCCTCTACCGCGCCATTGATGGCAGCGACTTCTACAGCAACCCGGTAGCGCCGGGCTGTCGATCGCTGATGAACGTGCCTTTTTTTCTCGCGGATGCGAGCCTCGACGGACGCTTTCTCGAGGAGGCTTCGGCGGCGGGACTGCTCAACCTGAAGGGACACCGCTCGGTGGGCGGCATGCGTGCGAGTCTGTACAACGCTGTGACGCAGGCATCCGTGGATGCGCTGGTGGCTTTCATGCAGGATTTTGAACGGCATGGCTGACGAGCGCGATCTGCAGGAGGTGCGTGCCGCCATTGACGCGATTGATGGCGACATACAGGCACTGATCAACCAGCGTGCGCGCTGTGCGCAGCGCGTGGCCGAGATCAAGCTGGCCGAGTTGCAGGCGGCCCGGGAGCGTGGCGAGGTCGACACCGCCGCCGAAGTATCCTACTACCGTCCCGAGCGTGAGGCGCAGGTCCTGCAGCGAATCATCGAGCGCAATGAGGGGCCTCTCGACGGCGAAACAGTTGCCTATATTTTTCGCGAACTCATGTCGGCCTGCCTGGCATTGGAAAAGCCACTTCAGGTCGCGTTCCTCGGTCCCGAGGGAACCTTCACCCAGGCTGCCGCGCTGAAGCATTTCGGACACGGTGCCGTCTGCGTTCCGCAGACCACGATAGAAGCCGTGTTTGCCGAGGTGACCTCCGGCAATTGCAACTATGGCGTGGTGCCGGTGGAGAACTCCACCGAAGGAATGGTCAGCCATACCCTGGACAGCTTTATTGACTCGCCGCTGCATATTGCGGGTGAGGTCGAACTGCGCATCGCCCATCATCTGTTGGTGGCGCCCCATACGGATGCCGCTCACATCACGCGCATCTGCGCCCACCAGCAGGCCCTGGCGCAGTGCCGCAACTGGCTTGACCGCCACTGGCCAGGCGTCGAGCGGCAGTCGGTCAGCAGCAATGGCGAGGCTGCACGCATGGCCGCCAGCATGCCCGGCGTGGCCGCGGTGGCGGGCGATATGGCGGCGGAGGTCTACCGCCTGGAGTCCCTGGCCGAGCACATCGAGGACTCCGACGACAACACCACACGCTTTATCGTTATCGGGCGCACGGAGGTGCCGCCAAGCGGTCGCGACAAGACCTCGATCATTGTTTCCAGCCGCAACAAGCCCGGCGCCCTGTTCGCGCTGCTCGATCCGTTCCGGCGTGGTGGTGTCAGCCTCACACGTATCGACACCCGGCCCTCGCGCACCGAAAAGTGGGCGTACGTGTTCTTTATTGAATTCGAAGGCCATCTGCAGGATCCCAATATCAGACAGATTCTTGATGAGCTCGAGGAGCAGTCCATCCTGCTCAAGCCCCTTGGGTCCTATCCGCGGGCCGTGATGTGAATGTGCGTCCTGGCCATGCCTGAGAAGCAGGCGCCGACAGTAGCGATTATCGGGCTGGGGCTTATCGGTGGGTCACTGGCGATGGCCTTGCGTGATGCCGCTGTAGTGCATGAATTGCTGGCCTGCGATTCTCAGGCCGACGCCATAGCCGAGGGCATCGCTCGTGGGGTGGTTGATCGGGCGCTGGACTCGCCGCGGGAGGCGCTGGCGCAGGCGGATATTGTCGTGCTGTGTGTTCCGACAGTGGCGGCTGCGGACCTGCTGGCGGACCTCAGCCGGGAGGCTGCCCGTATCGGGTCATCGACAATTATCACCGACGTCGCCAGCGTCAAGGGCGGGCTGGAGGCGCGTATGTTCGAGCAGCACGGTTGTGTGCCGCCACAGGTGGTCCTGGGCCACCCCATAGCGGGTTCCGAGCGCAGCGGCGTGGGCGCTGCCAGAGGCGACCTGTTTCGGGACCACCTCACGATTCTCACTCCGGCGGAAAACACGTCTGAGCACGCGCTTGCCGTGGTCAGCAATCTCTGGCGCGCCGCGGGCGCCAGCGTGGTGTGCATGGCGGTCAGTGCACACGATCGTGTACTTGCAGCCACCAGTCACCTGCCGCATATGCTCGCCTACTGCCTGGTCGACACCCTCGCACGTTCGTCCCACCGCGATGATGTTTTTCGCTTTGCTGCGGGGGGATTCCGCGACTTTACCCGTATTGCCTCCAGCGATCCCGTCATGTGGCGCGACGTGGCGCTTGCCAACCGCGAGGCGTTGCTGGAAGCTGTCGATGACTTTTCACAGCATCTTAGTACATTGCGGGCAGCGATTGACGCCGGCGACGGCGACGCGCTGCTGCAGACATTCACGGCGGCAAAGACCGCGCGGGACGGCTTCTCAGAGTGGCTTGCCACGCGCGGTCAATCCTGACCGCAGAACCTGACCCGGGCGCTGATTGCAGGACTGGTTTCAGGAAGAGCTTAGGAAGAGCGAAGCTATGGAATTCAAGCTGTTTCCCGGTGGCACCATTAGCGGTGAGGTCCGCGTTCCCGGCGACAAGTCGATATCCCACCGTTCAGTGATGCTGTCGTCCATCGCCGAGGGCGAGTCGCGCATCCGCGGGTTCCTCGAGGGTGAGGACGCACTGGCGACTGTGGCGGCCCTGTGTACTCTGGGGGTGGAGATGACGGGTCCCGCCAACGGTGAGCTACGGGTCAGTGGCGTCGGCCTCCATGGACTGCGCGCCCCGACAAAAGAGCTCGACATGGGTAACTCCGGCACCAGCATGCGGCTCCTCAGCGGCCTGCTGGCGGGACAGCCTTTCGCCAGCCGATTGACCGGGGATGAATCCCTGTGCCGTCGTCCCATGGCGCGTGTCATGGAGCCGCTTGGGCAGATGGGCGCTCATATCACGGCGGCCGAGGGTGACCGTCCGCCGCTGCAGATTGCCGCGAGTAATGGCCTGCGTGGCATTCACTACCCGATGCCGATCGCCAGCGCCCAGGTCAAATCCTGCCTGCTTCTGGCGGGGCTTTATGCAGAGGGCTGTACCTCGGTGACGGAACCGGCGCCGACGCGTGACCACACCGAGCGCATGCTGCGCGGCTTCGGTTACGAGGTCACCCGCGACAATGGTGTCATTCAGCTGCGCGGCGGCGGCCGGCTTTCTGGCGCCGACATCGACGTGCCGGCGGATATCTCCTCTGCTGCGTTTTTCATGGTGGCGGCGACGATCGCGCCGGGTTCCGAACTGCTGCTGACCCATGTCGGGGTCAATCCCACGCGCACCGGCATTATCAGTATTCTTACCCTGATGGGTGCCGATATCACGATCATCAACGAGCACGATGCCGGCGGTGAGCCGGTGGCCGATATTCTGGTGCGTCACGCGCCGTTGCGCGGCATTGACATTCCCGAGGATCAGGTGCCGCTGGCAATCGACGAGTTTCCGGTGCTGTTTATCGCCGCCGCCTGTGCCGAGGGCAGGACGACCCTGAGTGGCGCCGAGGAGCTGCGGGTCAAGGAAAGCGATCGCATTGCCAGCATGGCAGAAGGGCTTGCCACGCTGGGCATCCGCAATGAGCCGCGGCCGGATGGCATTGTAATCGAGGGCGGAGCCATTGGTGGCGGGGTCATCCATACGCATCACGATCACCGTATTGCGATGGCCTTCGCGGTGGCGGCACTCCGCGCCGAGCGCGAAATCTATGTCATGGACTGCGATACCGTTGCAACCTCTTTCCCCGGTTTTGATGCCATGGCGCGCGGCCTGGGTCTGCAGATCTCTACACAGGCAGGGCCGGCGTGATGACATCATCGCCGGTGGTTACCGTGGACGGGCCGGGTGGTGCGGGCAAAGGCACACTGTCGCGAATGCTCGCGGAGCACTTCGGCTGGCACCTCCTCGACAGCGGAGCCCTGTACCGTATCACCGGCTACGCCTGCCTGCAGGCGGGCGTCGACTGGGCGGACGAGCCTGCGGTGGCGGAGGTCGCGCGACAGCTCGATACGCGCTTCGTGATGGGCGACGACGGCGAGGTTGGTGTGATTTATGCCGGCGAGGATGCCACAGCCGCGATCCGATCAGAGGAGGGCGGTCGCGGGGCGTCGGTGGTGGCCGCGCTGCCGTCGGTGCGTGCCGCGCTGCTGGACCGTCAGCGCGACTTCCGCCAGGCACCGGGCCTGGTTGCGGACGGCCGCGATATGGGGACCGTGGTGTTTCCCGACGCACCGCTGAAAATCTTCCTTACTGCGAGTGCAGAAGAGCGTGCGCGGCGGCGCTACGAGCAGTTGCGGGGCAAGGGTGGAAGTGTTAGTCTCCCGCGCCTTCTTGAGGACATCAAGGAAAGGGACGCGCGCGACAGCAACCGCAGCGTTGCGCCACTGGTCCCCGCCCGTGACGCCGTTGTCATCGACAGCACGACAACGCCGGCGGATGCCGTATTCGATGCGGTCCTGCTGGAGGCGTCCCGAAGAGGCATCGGCGCCTGAAGCCCCTAAAGAAGAAAGGTACAGCACCAAGTACCATCTGATCCCGCCGCCAATCCAGTCCGGGTGGTTCAGGTGGTTTTTTTTAATGAGTCCCGGCCCGGCTGGAGGGTCGGTTGCAGTGTGATCACTGCACATCTTTATAGACAGGTAATGTGTAATGAGCGAATCGTTCGCCGATCTTTTTGAAGAAAGCCTGAAAACCGTTGATATGCAGCCGGGCGCTATCGTCACCGGCGTCGTCATTGATATCGACAACGAGTGGGTCACCGTTCACGCGGGCCTGAAGTCGGAGGGTGTGATCCCCCGCTCTCAGTTTATCGATGCGTCGGGCGAGTGCAGCCTCAGCATCGGTGACGAAGTGCAGGTGGCGCTGGAGACCGTCGAGGATGGCTTTGGTGAAACCAAGCTTTCACGCGAGAAAGCAAAGCGCGCCGAGTCCTGGAAAGAGCTCGAAGCAGCGCATGCCGCAGATGAGGTCATCAAGGGCCACATCAATGGCAAGGTCAAGGGCGGCTTCACCGTCGACATCAACACCATCCGGGCCTTCCTGCCTGGTTCCCTGGTGGATGTTCGTCCGGTGCGCGATACCGCTCACCTGGAGAACAAGGAACTCGAATTCAAGGTCATCAAGCTCGACCAGAAGCGCAATAACGTCGTGGTTTCGCGTCGCGCTGTCATGGAAGCGGCAAACAGCGTCGAGCGAGAGGCTCTGCTGGAAAGCCTGCAGGAAGGCATGACCATCAAGGGTATCGTCAAGAACCTCACCGACTACGGCGCATTTGTCGATCTCGGTGGCGTAGACGGTCTGCTGCACATTACCGATATGGCGTGGAAGCGCATCAAGCATCCGTCCGAAATTGTGGAAGTCGGCCAGGAAATGGACGTCAAGGTGCTCAAGTTTGATCGCGAGCGCAACCGAGTTTCCCTGGGCCTCAAGCAGCTTGGCGAGGATCCCTGGGTCGAGATCACCGGGCGCTACCCGGAAGGCAGCCGCGTGCTGGCGCGCGTCACCAACCTAACCGATTACGGTTGTTTTGCCGAGATCGAAGAGGGTGTCGAGGGGCTGGTCCACGTCTCCGAGATGGACTGGACCAACAAGAACGTCCACCCCTCCAAGATTGTCCAGGTGGGTGACGAGGTCGAAGTCATGGTGCTGGATATCGACGAGGAGCGTCGTCGCATCTCGCTGGGTATAAAGCAGTGCCAGCAGAATCCCTGGGACGCGTTTGCCGCCGAGCACAGCAAAGGCGATCGTATATCCGGCAGCATCAAGTCGATCACCGACTTCGGCATCTTTATTGGCCTCGACGGCAATATCGACGGCCTGGTGCACCTGTCCGACATCAGCTGGAATGAAGTCGGCGAGGAAGCGGTGCGCAGCTACAAGAAGGGCGACGAGATCGAGACGGTCATCCTGTCCATCGACCCGGAGCGAGAGCGCATTTCACTGGGCATCAAGCAGCTTGAGGATGATCCGTTCTCCAACTACGTGGCGGTCAATGATCGCGGCGCGATCGTGACGGGTGAAGTCACCGAGGTAGACGCCAAGTCGGTGACCATCAAGCTGGCAGAGGAAGTCGAGGGTGTATTGAAAGCGTCCGATATCAGCCGCGAGAAGGTTGACGATGCGCGCGCCCAGTTCAAGGTCGGCGACAGCGTGGAAGCCAAGATCATCTCGGTGGATCGCAAGAACCGCACTTTGGCTCTCTCGATCAAGGCCAAGGACTTCGACGACGAGAAAGACGCGGTCAAGTCGCTCAAAGAAGAAGAGCAGAGCTCGCCAGGCACGATCGGCGATCTGATCAAGCAGCAGATGAGCGAAAAATAGTCTATGTCTGCAGCGCGGGGCCCGCAGGGGCCTCGTCGACGAAAAAAAGGGCCTTCGGGTCCTTTTTTTTGTTAAAAAATAAGCACTTGTATGAATGTTGCGGAACGTACAGAATAGGTAGACACGGCGGGCACAGTCCCGGAATTGACGGCAGGGGCGAATGACGCATGACCAAGAGCGAGCTGATCGAGGCGATCGCCGCCCGACAGACACAGCTGTCCACCAAAGATGTTGAGCTGGCGATCAAGACCATACTCGAACACATGTCGCAGTCGCTGTCCTCTGGCGGACGTATCGAAATCCGCGGTTTCGGGAGCTTTTCACTGCACTACCGCGAGCCGCGTCGCGGCCGCAACCCGAAGACCGGCGATACGGTGCAGCTCACCGGCAAGTATGTTCCCCACTTCAAGCCGGGCAAGGAACTTCGGGAGCGTGTGAACCTCGGCCTGGAAGCGGGCCTGTGAGTTTTTTGCGCGGCATCGCCGGTATCGTCGTGGTCTTTGCCATGGCGGGTATCGGTGTACTGTTCGCGCTGCAGAATGAAGTCCGGGTTCCTCTTGATCTGTTTTTTTACCAGTTCGCACCCCGCAGCCTGGCGCTGTGGGTGTTGGCGGCGTTCGCTCTCGGCGGGCTGTGCGGTGTGCTCATGTCCAGTTTTGTTTCCCTGCGCCTGCGCACACGCATGCGCCTGCTCAACCGGCAGCTGACCGGGGCCCAGCGCGAAGCTGAGCGCCTGCGCCACCGCGGTATTGTCGCCCGTGAATGACTCATCCGGCGGACGCATCCCGGGCTCCCCGATCATTGTCGCCCTCGATGTAGCCGATGCGAGGGCGGCGCTTGCCCTGGCCGGACGCCTCGACCCGCAGCTCTGCCGCGTAAAGGTGGGCAAGGAATTGTTTACCCGCGCGGGGCCCGCCGTAGTCGAGCAATTGCAGCACGCCGGTTTCGAGGTTTTCCTGGATCTCAAGTTTCACGATATTCCCAATACCGTCGCGCAGGCCTTGCGCGCCGCCGCGGATCTCGGGGTCTGGATGGTCAACGTGCACGCCAGTGGTGGCAGGCGCATGCTCGAGGCCGCGGTGCAGGCGATGACGGGCTGTCGCCGTCCGCCGCTGCTGATAGGCGTTACCGTGCTGACCAGCATGGACGAGTCTGATTTCGCCGAGCTGGGTTATACGGAAACGGTGGCCGAGCGGGTTCTGCGACTGGCCACGCTGACGGCGAGTGCCGGTCTCGACGGCGTTGTTTGCTCAGCACAGGAGGCACCGTCGCTGCGACGTGCCTGCGGCGATGCATTCGCCCTGGTGACGCCTGGCATTCGCACGTCGGGTGGCGATGCGGGAGACCAGCGCCGTGTGGTGACCCCCGCCGCCGCACTGGAACTGGGTTCGGATTATCTCGTGATTGGTCGCTCTGTAACATCGGCCGCAGACCCCGTCACTGCTCTTAACGCGATCATTGCAGAGCTTTCTGTCGCGGCCGGATAGTCCGCCGATGCGCTTTTCCATCAGATCGATTCATTGTCTTTGGACGCCTCCCGGCACCTGCTAGTCTTCAGGGACCAGTTGCCGGGATGGCGGCTGCCGCGTGCCGTGCACTCTGCCGGTATCGCAATACAGTCATGGAGACGATGCGATGAAGACTTTTTTACTGTTGATTTGCCTGGTAACGGGCGGACTGCTGGTGCCATCTGTGCAGGCGCAGGAAGAGCCTCTTGAGCAGGTGTCGATGCAGGAGCAGGCGCCAGCGCAAGTGGTCAATATCAACACCGCAGATGCCGAGGAACTGTCCTCCGTGTTGCAGGGGGTCGGTCGAGCCCGTGCCGAGGCTATCGTGCAATACCGGGAGATGTACGGACCGTTCGAGTCCATCGAAGAGCTGATGGATGTAAGCGGTGTCGGGGAGGCTACCCTGGCGCGCAATCGGGAGGCGATAACGCTGGAATGAGGCCACGGCATCCGTATCATGGCCGCTGGCAACTGCTGCCGGACTTTCCGGCGGCAGTCACTTTCTGGTTTTCGGTGCGGGGGCTGCAGGCGTTTGAGGTGTCTTGTAACAGGAGCGACGGGTTTTATTGGCGGCGCTGTGTGCCGGGCACTGCTTGATGCAGGTCACGAGGTAGTCTGCCTGGTGCGAAGTCACGGTGCTGCGCCAGCCTCAACGGCGCATATCGTCGAGGATCTTTGCACACCGTTATCCCCGACGCTGTCGCTGCAGGGTGTGGACGTGGTTGTTCACAGCGCGGGAATAGCACATCGGCAGGCGCCCGCGGTGCGGCATATCGCGGTCAACGAAAGGGCTACCCTTGCGCTTGCCCGGCGCGCTGTCCGTGATGGCGTGGAGCGCTTCATTTTCCTCAGCAGCGTCAAGGCCATGGGGCCTGCCGCGGGTCCGAAGCCTCGATGCGAGACGGAGCTTGCTGAGCCTGGCGGAGCCTATGCCGTCAGTAAGCGTCGCGCGGAAATCGCCCTGTCCCGACTCGCCGGCGATTCCAGAATGCAGCTTGTGTCGCTGCGCCCCGCTCTCGTCTACGGAGCGGGCGTCGGCGGCAACCTCGCGTCGTTGATGTCCTGGGTGAAGCGCGGTCTGCCGTTGATACCGGAAGCAGGGGCGCGTTCCATG
Organism: Chromatocurvus sp.; assembly: GCA_046260765.1. Classification (GTDB taxonomy): domain Bacteria; phylum Pseudomonadota; class Gammaproteobacteria; order Pseudomonadales; family Halieaceae; genus Chromatocurvus. The sequence goes on along the minus strand of JBHEOO010000009.1, from coordinate 31,790 downwards.
GTGTCTCGCGATGATCTTGTGCGACTCGTGGTCAGCCTCGTGAATGGTGCTGCCGGGCCACTGCCGAAAGCGGGCGCCGTATGGAATGTCACCGACGGGGAGGCCTACAGCACGCAACGACTGATGCTGGCGATGGCCGATGCGATGGGGCGCCCCGCGCCCCGACTGATTCTCCCGGCTGCCTGCTGGCGTATTCTGGGCGCCTGCGTCGATCTGCGAAACGGCGCAATGTCAGGTGCGACGACCGCAGCACTGCTCGGACACGACCTTTACGACAGTACAGCGGTACGTGCCGCAACGGGCTGGCGTCCGCAGCAGCGTTTTGAGGACGTATTGCCGACGATGCTGGATACTGCGACCGTCGCGTGAACAACACGCTGCCTGTTTTCTTTCTCGCCATGATGGCCGCGACGGCTTTGTGCGTGGTGTATCGGCAGCGAGCCGCAGCCGCCGGCTGGTTGGCGCACCCGGAAGCGCGCAGCTCACACCGCGTGGCAACTGTCAGCGGTGCCGGTGTCGCGGTGTTCTCCGCGCTGTCGCTGTCGCTGCTCCTCGTCGGTCCGCCGCTGCCGTGGGCCGGCTTTGTGTTGCTCATCACCAGTGCTCTTCTGTCGTTGCTGGGTCTGGCCGATGATCTCGCGCATCTGGGCGTTCGCCTGCGTCTGGGGCTGTATGCACTGGCCGCGTCGCTGACGGCGCTCTGGCTCTGCAGCCCCGGACAGAGCCCATCAGACTGGGCCTTTGCCGGACTTGCCGCGCTCTGGATTCTTGCGTTCATCAATCTTTTCAACTTTATGGATGGTATTGACGGACTCGCTGCACTGCAGGCCCTTTCAGCCTCCCTGGTCCTTGGCGTCCTTGCCGCCCTGCAGGGTGCGAGCGACTGGTACGTCGCTTTCTGCCTTGCTACGGCGGGTGCATTCACCGGTCTCCTTTTCCTTAATTTCCCTCCGGCGCGGCTGTTCATGGGCGATGCCGGGAGTATTCCCGGTGGCTATCTGCTGGCATCACTGCTGGTCGCGGGTTGGTGTATTGAAGGTATTCCCATCTACCCGGGGCTGATACTGCTCGCCCTGTTTATCGCGGATTCGGTAACAACGCTGGTCTTTCGCTTGTGGCGACGGGAGGCGGTCTGGCAGGCGCATCGACAGCACCTGTACCAGCGACTGGCACTATGCTGGCAATCGCACAGACGCGTTGACCTGCTCTTTCTTACGGTGCAGTGGTTCTGGCTTGCACCTCTGGCCCTGGTCGCCAGCCTGCAGCCCGGTCATGCTGCGGTGCTGGTTGTTCTGGCGTATCTGCCGCTGCTGATCGCCATGGTCAAATTACGGTCAATAAAGTAACATCACGCTCAGACCGGTCGCACAACAAACAAACACCGGCGTGCGCCCCAACCAGCGCGGAGTGACAACTTGGTCAGAAAAGCAGCCGTGCGTTTGTTGCAGGCCGGTGCCAGCATCTGGCATAGCGTGCGTGACGCCACCGGAAAGCTCGTTGAGCTGCCACGTAATATCAAGCAGGCCGCCGTCCTGCTCATTGATATGGTCTTTGTGGCGGGCGCCATGTGGGTGGCGGTTGCCTATCCCTCAGGTGCCAGCCAGGTCCAGCCTGGCGCCGTTGAAATCGCCTGTGCATTACTGACGCTTGTCGCAAGCGCCATCATTTTTCTGCGTCTGGGGCTCTATCGCGCCGTCATTCGCTTCATGGGCCAGCAGGCCATCTGGGCCATTATCACGGCCGCCAGTTATTCCACGTTAGTCCTCGGAGCGGCGGTGTTTTTCACCCGCGCCGATGTGCCCAGGGCACTGCCCTTCGTTTACTGGGCACTGATCATGTTCAGTATCGGCGGGTCGCGCCTCGTGGTTCGCGCGTATTACCAGTCCAAACTGCGTTCAAGCTCCAAGAATGTCCTTATTTATGGTGCCGGGGAGTCCGGCCGCCAGTTGCTGACAGCGCTGCACCACGGCGAACAGTACCGCGTCGTGGCCTTTGTCGACGACGATCCGCAGTCCCAGCACTCTGTCATCAATGGACTCCAGGTAGTCAACCCGAGGGATATAGAGCGCCTGATACAGGAGCACAGCATTACCCAGGTGCTTCTCGCCATACCGTCCGCCACCCATGATCGCCGCCGGGAAATCATCAACTCCCTTGTCGGACTGCCAGTGCACGTGCGTACCGTGCCCAAGATCAGTGAGCTGGTGTCCGGTGTCGCCAGCGTCAATCAGATACAGGACATCGACCTTGACGACCTGCTGGGTCGCGACCCGGTGCCTCCGCATCCGGAGCTGATTGATCGCTGCATTACCGACAAGGTTGTCATGGTAACCGGCGCCGGTGGGTCAATCGGTGCTGAACTGTGCCGGCAGATTCTTGCCGCGGGACCGCGGGAGCTGATTCTTCTCGACAATTCCGAGTTCGCGCTCTACAGCATAGAGCGGGAACTCAAGGACGTGCAGTCCCGTGCGGGCAACTATGTTGAAATGGCCTGCCTGCTGGGTTCGGTGCGTGACCAGCGTCGCCTCGAGACCATTTTCCGTACGTTTTCCGTGCAGACTGTCTACCACGCGGCGGCCTACAAGCATGTGCCGATGGTGGAGTACAACGTGGCCGAGGGCGTTGCCAACAACGTTTTCGGCACGTGGCACGCCGCCGAGGCTGCACGCAAGGCCCGGGTCGAGACCTTTGTCCTGATCTCCACCGATAAGGCGGTGCGCCCGACAAACATCATGGGCGCATCGAAGCGTTTTGCCGAATTGATTCTGCAGGGACTGGCGCAGGAGGATGTCGGCACAAGGTTCTGCATGGTGCGCTTCGGCAACGTCCTCGGCTCTTCCGGATCGGTTGTGCCCCTGTTTCGCGAACAGATTGAAAACGGCGGTCCTGTCACGGTGACCCACCCGGAAGTGTCGCGTTACTTCATGAGCATTCAGGAGGCAGCGCAGCTGGTTCTGCAGGCGGGTGCCATGGGCACAGGTGGCGACGTGTTCGTTCTCGACATGGGCGAGCCCGTGCAGATTGTCGATCTTGCCAAGCGCATGATCCGGCTTTCGGGCCATGAAGTGGGCAGCCGGACACCCTCGCGCAGTGGCCTGGATATCGAGTTTATCGGCCTGCGGCCCGGGGAAAAACTTCACGAGGAACTTCTGCTCGGCACATCGGTAAGCGGCACGGGGCACCCCATGATCATGCGGGCCGAAGAAGAGAGCCTGCCGTATCGCGAGGTCATGTCAGCCCTGAAAGATCTCATGGGCTGCTGTGATCGGCTCGACTGCCGCGGCATTACCGAGATCCTTGCGGCAGCAGTCAGCGGCTTTGCGCGTCATGAAATCCGTCACGACCATCTATGGGTCAAGCAGGGCCGCGCCGGGCGACGTGTAAGCGCCATTCCCGAGCTGGGCGACTCCAACGTCAAGCCTCTTTTTACCGGATAACCCCAGCCTGCCCTCGCCGCCCGTTGTGGTGGGGGCCTGCAATCTTCAGCGAGGTGGCTTATGGCCGATTTTGATGTGTTCAATGGTGATGCCGATGGTATCTGCGCGCTTCTGCAGCTGCGCCAGGCCGAGCCACGGGACGCCACACTGGTAACCGGCGTCAAGCGCGACATTGCGTTGCTGGACCGTGTCAGTGCCGCCTCTGGCGATCGCGTGTGCGTTCTCGATGTGTCGCTGGACAAGAACCGCGATGCGCTCTGCCGCGTGCTCGAGGCGGGTGCCTCGGTGTGGTATTGCGACCATCACTACGCCGGCGAAATTCCCTCCAGCAATGCCCTCGAAACCCATATCAATACCGAATCCACGGTCTGCACCAGCCTGCTGGTGAATGGCTACCTGGCGGGCGCCGGGCGCGCCTGGGCGATCGTTGGCACGTTTGGCGATAATCTGCGCGAAAGCGCACAGCGGCTGGCGCGGCCCCTCGACCTCTCGGCGGCTGATCTTGATCAGCTGGAAAATCTCGGCATCTACATCAATTACAACGGCTATGGTTCTGATCTCGCGGAGCTGCATTTTCATCCCGGCGATCTTTACCGGGAATTGCTGCCGTACCCGGATCCGCACGTCTTCATGCGTGACAACCGCGATACCTTCGAGAAACTGGAGAGTGGCTACCATGAGGATCTGGCGGCGGCGCGGTCGATACAGGCCGAGCATGCCGACGATGTCGCCGCGGTATACGTGCTTCCCGATGCGCCGTGGGCACGTCGCGTCAGCGGTGTCTATGGTAACGCGCTGGCAAACGAGTATCCGGAGCGGGCACACGCTGTTGTCACGGAAAAGCCCGGAGGCGGGCTGCTGGTCAGCGTGCGCGCGCCGCTATCCAACCGTACCGGTGCCGACGTATTCTGTCGGCAGTACCCCACGGGGGGTGGTCGCGCTGCAGCGGCGGGCATCAATAACCTGGCGACCGATCAGCTGCCCGCGTTTGTCGGCGCTTTCGCGACGTTCTACCGTGATGCCAGTACGTGAGGCGGTGACCGCTGATCGGGGGTCGCTGCCGTGAGTGGGGCTGTGAAAGACGATAGCGCGGGTGCTGCGACGAGCGTGACTCTGCATCCTCGGCTTGCCGCAGACTGCCACACACTGGGCCGCAGCGGTGATGCCTGGCTGCTGCTGTCCCGCGAGGCGGCGCTGCACTGGTTCCTGCTCGTCCCGGACACCGACTGCAGCGATCTGCTGGATATGCCCGTTGCCGCTCGAGACGCACTTATGCAGACGGCGGCGGATCTGTCTGCGGTGCTCAAGGGGCCGCTGGATTACCCCAAGGTAAACCTGGGTGCGCTGGGCAACGTAGTGCCACAGCTGCACCTGCATGTGCTGGGCCGACGTCCCGGTGACTTCTGCTGGCCAGACCCTGTCTGGGGGCGCCCGGGCCCCGGGAGGGTCTACAGCGATGACGCATTGGAATCATTGCGGCAAATGCTGGAAACTGCGAAGGTGCTGCCGCGTCCTGGCTGAGCACGGGCGATGATCGGGTCAAGCCTGCAGAACTTCATAAACAACACAAGGAGAACAGCGTGAAAGAGCTTTACGCAGAACATCCGGCTATGTTCAAGAATAACCCCCTTGGCTTTATCCTGGCCGTTCTGCTCATTCCCGTTGCGGTTGGGGTCATTATTCTGCTGTGGTGGTACCTGCAGGTTAAGTCATCAAAGCTCACGGTGTTCGAGAACGAGATCCTTTTCGAGAAAGGCTTGCTGAGCAAGGAGCGCTCTGAGGTCAATATCGGCATTGTGCGCACTGTGAGGGTCAAGCAGTCGTTTTTTAACCGTATCTTCGGTGTCGGTACCATATCGATCTTCACGGCAGGGGATAATCCCGAGATCGTTGCCAAGGGGATGCCCGATCCCAATCGCATCCGCGAGTTGATCAAGATGGGCCAGAACGGAGCCTGAACGTGGTAGGTGAGTCCGACAACAAGGACAAGGCGGAGTCGCGTCGACTCGCGGTGGTGCTGCTATCACTGGTCGCGGTCATTGGCCTGGGAATGCTGTTCATGCTGCCAACGCTTAGCGACATCGTCGCGACGCAGCTGGATCCCGGACTCGGTCTGCGCGATGCTGCAGTGATCGCGTTTTTTACCACGGCGATTCTTTTCATTGTCTTTGCTGTTGTTGCCGGCGACGGGCTTCTCGGTGAACTGCAGTTCATGCTCGGCGGCTTTTTCCTGTTCTTCGCCATTTTCTGGCTGCTGATTGCCTGGGTGTTCTGACAGGGTCAGCGATTTCCCGTGCCTCTTGTTCAGGGCGCCGGTATGCAGTATCTGCTGTGTAGCGTCTCCAGCGCTTTCAACAGCGGTTTCTCGAGCGTTACATCAATGCTATCAATATTGTCACGCAGCTGTTCCAGCGTGGTCGCGCCAATGATGTTTGCCGTGGTGAACTGACGGCTGTTGACAAAGGCCAGCGCCATTTGCGCCGGATCCAGTCCATACTCCCGTGCAAGTTCAACATACGCTGCCGTGGCCGCTTCTGCGCCCGGGGATCCATAGCGTGAGAATCGCTCGAACAGGGCCAGCCGGGAGTCGACCGGCAGTGCGCCGTCCAGGTACTTGCCGCTGAGCATACCGAAGGCCAGCGGCGAGTACGCCAGCAGGCCAACCTGCTCCCGTATGGCAATTTCCGCCAGACCCACTTCAAATGAGCGGTTGAGGAGATTGTAGGGATTCTGGATGCTGACGATACGCGGCAGACGCTTCTCCCGAGCGAGGCGCAGGTACTCGAGAATACCCCAGGGCGTTTCATTGGAAATGCCGATATGGCGGACCTTACCGGCCTGCACCAGCTCGCCCAGAGCCGACAGGGTTTCCTCAATTGCGACGCCGTCATCGTCGCGATGCAGGTAGCCCAGGCGCCCGAAAAAATTTGTCGCGCGTTCCGGCCAGTGCACCTGATACAGATCGACGTGATCGGTCTGCAGCCGGCCGAGGGAATCGTCGATGGCCTGATGTATCTGCGCGCGGTCCAGGCGCGGCCCATTTCTAAGGTGATCCACGCCCGAGTTGCCGTCACCGCGGCCAGCGACCTTCGTGGCGAGAACAATCTCGTTGCGCCTGCCGCTGCGCGCCAGCCACTGACCGATAAAGCGTTCGGTCTCACCCTGGGTATCTGCTCGCGGTGGCACCGGATACATCTCGGCCGTGTCGATGAAGTTGACGCCGCGCGACAGGGCGTAATCCAGCTGCCTCGCGGCGTCTTCGCTGGTGTTCTGCTGCCCATAGGTCATGGTTCCAAGGCAGATCACGCTGACATCGATATCCGTATTGCCCAGTTTCCGGTACTGCATCTCCTGAATTCCTCGTCCTTGTTAATGGCGTTCTACTGTCAGTCCGCAAGGGTCTCCTCCTGGCGGACCTCGCTCAGTCCGGCGGGATCCTGGTGGATAACCACGTCCGCGCCGGGTATCTCGCTCTTGATGGCTGCGGTGACCTCATCGGCGATGCGGTGCGCCCGGCGCAGCGTCATGTCGCCGTCAAGCTCCAGGTGCAGCTCGATAAAGTCGACCCGTCCAGCGCTTCGGGTGCGCAGATCATGAATGCCGTGAACGCCCGCGTGGCGGTTGGCGGTGTCGCTTATCAACTGGCGCCTCGCTTCGGGCAGCTCGCGATCCAGCAGCTCATTGAGGGCGTCGCTCATAATGTGGCGGGCGGTGAGCAGAATATAGATGGCAATGCCGCAGGCAAACAGCGGATCCATCCCCGACCAGCCCCAGTTCGCAAGCAGCAGCGCCACGATAACCGCGCTGTTGGTGAGCAGGTCCGTTCGATAGTGCAGGGCGTCAGCGCGGATGGCGGCGGATTGCGTGCGCCGTATGACGTATTGCTGAAGTGTCAGCAGCGCCAGCGTCGCGACAATGGTGAACAACATGACCGCAATGCCGATTTCCAGCGTCGGCAGTTCCTGCGGCGCGCGCAATCGCTTTGCGGCCTCGACCAGCAGATAAATACCCGATGCAATGATCAGCGTGCTCTGCGCGAGCGCCGATATGGACTCGGCCTTGCCGTGGCCAAAGCGATGCTTGCGATCGGCCGGGGCCAGCGCATAGCGAACGGCGACCAGGTTGAGCAGCGAGGCACCGGAATCCATTACCGAGTCGATCAGCGAGGCCAGGATGCTCATGGAGCCGGTCTGTCCGTAGGCGACTGCTTTCGCCAGGATCAGCGTGACGGCGACCGCAACAGAGGCCGTCGTGGCGAGTCGCATCAGACGCGCGGCATCGTCGGGGTGCAGAGGTGTATCGGCCATGTCGGGATGCTTGCCTGTTGAAGCGTTCCTCATTATGCCAGTGATGGCGAGGTATTGAGATCCTCGATGGCAAATCGGGTGTCAGCTGTGGGGCCGGGGCTCCACTTGCTGGACATGGTTTCCCTGCGGGCAGGTGTCAGGGGCCCCGGCGGATCAACTCCCTGAGCTGATGTTCGCCGACAATCACCCAGCCAGGGGCCGGCTCACCTTCGCCGGCTGGGGCGAGATGGGGATGACGGTCGATGACATCATTGAGCGCGCTTTCCTGATCTTCGCTGATGTCCACCAGCAGGACATGCCGGTTGTTGCGGATCGTGTCCTCGAACCGCCTGAAGCGCCGGTTTTTTTCCTGAAAGCCGAGAAAGCCACCTTCCCAGGCGCAGAAGCCCAATATCACACAGGCGAGGAAAATGAACGGCGTCCAGCCAACCGTTTCGGCCCAGCCCATGGCGAGCGTGACGACGATGACCAGCAGGGCCCCGCCGACGCCGATCCCCAGCCCCCAGAGCCCGCTGTTGAGTACGTCGGATTTCAGCACCTCGGCAACGGGGTGCAGGTGATGCTTCTCGAGCTCGGCGTCACTGTTACTGAGCACGTGTATCTGGGGTAGCAGGATACCCTGCTCCTCGAGCTCGCGCTGCACGGCCTCGAGGTCTTCCAGGTTTTCGCCGATAAAATACTGTCGCTTCATACACGGTTCCTTTTCTGCGATGGAGAAGGGTGTGTTCGCTGCAACGTGCGGCTGACAGCATAGACAAGACCGTATGCGTCTACAAGGCGAGACAACGGGCGATACGACTGGGCGATACGACTGGCGTATCCGGTAAATCGTGTTGCCGACGTCTATTGCGCTAGACTGATGCCCTCAAGAGTCGGGAAAGCAACGTTTTGTACATTGACCCCACATTATTGCCATCGTGGCTGCCTTTGATGACACTGTTCGTGATTCTGCCGTGGCTGGCCTGTGCCGTCTGGTATCTGCCCTGGGCGGCGTTACGAGTGGCTCCGTCGCGGGTGCACCTGGTGGCGGGGGGCAGCGTTGTCTGCCTTTTTCTCTGGCTGATGAACGTGCGCGGCATTGAAGGGCTGGTTTTTCATCTTCTCGGTATGACGACGCTGACACTGCTTCTCGGCTGGAGCCTGGCCACGCTGGCGGGGACGGTCTCCCTGCTGGTCTATCTCCTCATAATGCAGCTGCCGCTCGCCGGTTTCGCAGTGGCCTGGTTGTTTACCGTGGGGCTGCCCGCTGCCGTGACCTGGGCGCTTGGCCGTTCCCTGTACCGGGCAGACCTGCGCAATCCCTTTGTGTTTATCTTTGGTGCGGGATTTGCGGGGGGTGCTCTGGTCGTACTGCTTGATTCGATTCTTGCGCTCTGTCTCTTCAGCGCCGTGGGCCTCGAGGCGTGGACAGCGCGGGCGCTTGAAGTCTTCCCGGTGCTGTTTCTGATCATGTTCTCCGAGGGTTTTATAAACGGTATGTGTGTGGCGGCGCTTGCGGTGTTCTATCCATCATGGATGAAGACACTCGATGAGCATTTTTACTTCGGTGAATAAGCCCGTCTACGTTGGGAATAGGCCCCTCGGTCGCGGTGTTCCACAGGAAGTGATTCAAACTCATCGATTGGCAGAGCCCTGCTGAATCGGTTCACCTGGCGCCTGGTGTGAACCTGGCCACGCTTTCTTCGCGGCTATTGCTTTTTCCTTGTGCTCTTAAATGTCACTATGCTGGCCTGGACCCTGGTTGCACATGACCTATGACCGATTCGGTAATTCGGGATGAAGAGGGAGAGGCCCTGCGCGTGCTGCGTTCCGCCTTTCGCAAAGCGCTGGCGCAGCACAGGGCGAGTCGCCTTGAGGTGTTTCTGCGCCTGCAGTTCCCGGACCACGGTAATGACAGATTCAGCGCCGAGCATGTAGTGGATTGTCTCGACATGCTGCCTGTTATTGAGGCGGAGGTGACACCTGTCGTGTCGCGACACCATTTGTACGAGGCTTTTGTGCTGCGGCATAACGCCGTGCTGCAGCAGTCCAGCACGGCGCTAAGGGCGGCAGCCAGCGGTCGACTGACGCCCGCAGGTTTCCGCGATCTCACCAGGGCGCTGCAGCGTCTGGATGTTGGTCTCGACCGACTGGACAATGCCATCACGGTGTCGCTGACTCACGTTGACGAGCTGACCGGCTTGCTCAATCGGTCTGCAATGGAGCGCGATCTCGAAAAAGAGCATGCCCAGTCCAAGCGAACCGGGCAATCCATCAGCGTGGCGATGGTGGATGCCGACCACTTCAAGGAGGTCAACGACGATCACGGACACGGATTTGGAGACACCGTGCTTGAAATACTGGCGGAACGATTCGAAGCCTGCCTGCGACCACGTGACCGGGCGTATCGCTATGGGGGTGAAGAGTTTCTTGTCATGCTGCCGGACACTGCGCTTGCCGAAGCGAAAAAGGTGGCGGAGCGCCTGCGTCAGAGCGCCTGTGAAGCACCGATTGCCGAGGAGGAAATCAGCATCACCCAGACCATATCAATTGGTGTTGCGGAAATTCATACCGACGAGAACATTGGCGATGGTCTCAAGCGAGCTGACAAGGCGATGTATGAAGCCAAGGATGCCGGGCGCAATCGCGTGGTCGCGTCTGACTACCGCGATGCCTGACCCCGTGAGTCCTTATTCTGCGGTGATCTCTTGCAGTTCGCCGTTCTCGACGTGATACACGAAACCCCGTATCGCGTCTTTGTGTGGCACAAAAGGATTTTGTCGTATGCGACGCATTGATTGTCGGACATCCTCTGCCGGGTCTTTGAACGCTTCCAGTGCGAAGGGCGGCCGCCGGCTTTTCGGATAACGTGGGCATCGCCTTCCTCCCCCTGAACGCGCGACAGCGTTACTGCTCGAAGTCCAGCGGTGGTGGCCCCGGAGGCAGAATGCCTTCGTAAGCATAGTCGCCCTTGCGCTCTGCAAATTCCGTCTTGATCTGGTCAACCAGCTGAGGATCCTCGAAAAGATCCACCATGGTCATCGCAAGTGCCTTGGCGGCGTGTACCAGTCCCTTGTGTCCCAGGGACATGCCGCCGGACGCGACCACGGCCCAGGAGTGCCAGGGCACACCGCTCGGTGCGATCGGCGCCGCCAGACTGATGGTCGGTACAACGTAGCTGACGTCGCCAACATCGGTGGATCCGCCGGGCGGGTTTTCCTCGGTGTCGCGCAGGGGATTGACGACTGCATCCATACCCACCTGCGGCTTGCCGGTGGACGCCTGCAGTGTTCGGGCAAACTCAAGTTCTTCCTGTGAATAGCTGATGCCACCCAGCGCCTCAAGATTCGCCTGCAGCGCGGCACCACCGGTGCGATTCGGCAGCAGTTCGTGCACGCCGGAGA
>JBHEOO010000009.1:0-20653 GCA_046260765.1 Chromatocurvus sp. | reverse complement strand
GCGTACCGCTGCCGTATTCGGCGACGAAGGCCGTGGGTATTTCTCCTGTGCCGCGGCTGACGCGGAATCCATTTTCCTCGGCGTGTGCAACCAGCGCATCAGCCGATTGCGTTTCGCGGAAGGCGATTTCAGCGTGGCGCCAGATTTCATCGCTCAGGGCCGTGAGCGCTTCGCTGTGTGCGTCTACGGCGTCGACGACGGCAATTTTTCGCGGATTGTCGACGGCCGCGCCGACGAGGGCGGGAACAAGCAGCGTGAGCGGCAGCAGCAAGCGTAATGGGAACAGTTTCATGGTCCAGGTCCTGATGTCTGTGGTGACAGAGAATAAAGCTACCCGAATGGCGTGTGGAACACCAACGGTATGGCGTAGAGGGTCGGACCGCATCGACCTGCTTTAACATCGCCGCAGGCGCGCAGCGATTCCTACATCGACAAAGCAGGAGTATTCTTTGCAGCTCAGGCCGGCGCACGGCCCGGGCTTACCCGCTTAGAGGCCCTTAGAAGTTGTGAAAAAGGTTCAGCTGTAGCTGGTTCTTCTCCCACAGATCCGTGTCCTGGTGCATGACGCCGAACTGCAGCCGGATGCTGTCGGACACCCCGTAGCCAATCGCGGCGTAGGCACGATTGCGGTCATAGGTCCTCACACGCCGACCATCGCCGATGTCTTTTTCCAGGTTCACGAAAATCTCGTTGTAGACGCTGAGGTAGATCGCTCCCTCGCCCAGACTGTCCTGATTCAGAGGGTAGTTGAGTCCGAGAAAATAGCGGAACCGGTTGCGCGTGCTCTGCCCCTCGACATCACGCTGTTCCAGCCGCAGCCTGTGCGTGACCTGCAAGCGGGATCCGATGCGATCCGGGATCAGGGCCTCCTGGTATAGCCGGTTTTCCGTGGTATTCCTGCTGCGGCTGCCATATTCACCCGTGGTGATGTTGGCCGCGCCAAACGTCAGCTTCATGGGTGCGTTTTCGGGACGCCAGGTGAGTCCGCCGCGGATCAGTAATTGTTCCATGTCCCCGAGCAGGTCCCAGTTCCGGAACTGGACGTCGCCCTGCAGGCCAAAACGGCTGTCGCTGCGGTCGTGGTTCCACATGTACATGTACCAGGCGCCGACTTCGTCCTCATCGACCGCGGCCAGCGATGGGCTCACAAGCAGTAGCAGCAAATACCCGGCAATAATTGGCTTCACAATGGACAGCATGACAACAGCTCCTCACCCTCTCGTGGCAAAAACAGCGGAGTGTAGAGAACCAGGGTGGGTGGTGTCTCCCTCGACGCCGATATTCTGCTCCGGCGCATGCCGTTCAGGCCGTTTTGGACGCAACGATGACCGCGCGATGATAGCCCCAGGCTGCTGGCTGATCCGGCGACTGAATCCTTGCCTTATCAAAGCCCGATGCCAGCAGTCGGTCGACAATGTCAGCGCCGTAGTTGCGAAACGCGAGTATCCGGCCGGCGTTGCCGACGGGATCACCGTGATATTCCGCGGGCAGAAGATGCTCTAAATTGCCGTCTGCCGAGAGTCTTGCGCGTTCAATGGTTCTGTCGTGTATGTTTATCGGCACTGTGAAAACAAAAATGCCACCGGGCCTGAGCACGCGATGAATTTCCGAGAATCCCCGGGCGTCGTCGGGCACATGTTCAAAGACTTCGGTCGATGTGCAGATATCAAAGCTGTCACTGGCGTGCGTCAGGGCCTGAACATCCTGGCACTGAATCGCCCCTTTCCAGGCGCCGGGCGCCACATCGGCGAAATACTCCGAGCCGGTGACCGAGCCCGCGTTGCGCAACAGAAATTCAAACAACGCGCCCCTGCTGGAAAGCTCATAAACAGACTTTTGTGCAAGATCGGGATACATTTCGAGCAGGATACTCACCAGGGACAGGGTGACGGGTGTCGCCCTGCAGTGCGTGCAGCGCACGCCGGTTTCGTCGTTGGCCAGCTTTACGAACAGACGCGTCCTTCTGCAAAGCGGGCAGCGGTGGCGCCTGAAACGGATCTGGCGCAGGGTGATGCTGGCAAGCCCGCGTCTTATGGCGTGACGCACGCGGTAATCCTGAAGCCTGTGTGCGACAGCCGGACGATCATTGGTCAGCGCGACTGATCACGCGAATGATATCCAGTGCACCCGTCCAGTCCTCGCCTGCCGTGAGCCGGACAACAGCATCACCAATGCTGATGGCTTCGGTGCCTGCGCCGATGTCGCTTCGCGTCACCGGCAGATAAGAATCATAGGCAGGACCAAAAATGATCAGGTCGTCCACGTCACCCTGCGGGGAAACCGTTTCACGATCTGAGCGGCGAACCACGTACAGATCACTCGCACCGTCTGCATTGAAGTCGTGCCAGACAACTCTTGCGCAGTAGATATCGTCGTCGGCCCTGCCGCTTTTGAAGCTGCAGGGGATGTATTTTTTCGCGGACAGCCTGAGATTATCCGATAGCGTCCCGATGTGGATTTTCTGCCTCCCGATGGGCTCGACAATAAAGGCGATCTGCGACGAGTCTGCAGCTTTTCCCGGCGTCAGCGCAACGTCCCACCACCAGGTGTTCCTCAGGGCAGCGCCTCCGGGTGAATGCTCATCAAAGTCGAGCCTGCCATTGTTCATGTATATCGAAAATCCCTGTTTTTCACCGCATGTCAGAAGATCATCCAGACCATTGCCGTTGATATCGTACACTTTAAGACAGCGGCCTCCCTGCTTGTGGCCGAGCATGGTATCGATTGACTGAAAACGCGTGCCCACCCAGCGCCACACACGGGAGCGGTTGGGCATATTGTCGGTCCTGTCCCCCCAGACCGTCGTCACCAGCTCTGGCGGGTGCTGTCCATCGAAGTTGAAGAAGTTCGCCAGCCTGCCCCTTGCAGACCTTTCCTCGGCGCCATGATAAAGATTCTGCTCGAATCGGTAGCCGTCAAGGTTCTTCCAGAGTTCATTGTCGTTACCCCCGGAACCTCTTTCTGCCCCCGACACGCAGAATACGTCAGGGCGCGCATCGCCGGTGATGTCTGCGACAGTGCAGCCGTGCCGGTCGCGCTCAAACCCCAGTACCTTGTGTCCTCCATGCTGCTTTTCGCTGGCTTTCCACGTGTTCAGTGCAGGGTCGCCAAAAAAAATGGCAGCGCCCTCGATGCTGCGGTGACCCGCAACAAGCATGTCCTCGCGTCCATCCAGATTGAAATCCGCTTTGCCCATCCACCAGACAGGCCCCCTGGTTTCGGCAAGGCGCGCTATGCTCACCTCGAACGCCGCCGAGCGCCGGGGATGCATCTCTGAGGAGCAGCCGTAAACAACAAAGCACAGCAGGCTGATGATCATGCCTGGCTTCACGCGAAGAATCCTCTGTCAAGCCAGTATCAAAGCGCGGTCAGTCGTAAACCACTGCCTCGACAATCGCCAGGTGATCGTCAACACCGCGCCGGAATGCCGCCTCGCTTATGCGCTCGTCGTTGCCGTGTATGCGCACCATCTCGGACTCGGGGATGACAGCGGGCGTGAAGCCGTAGCTCGCGATGCCGGCGTCGCGGGTGAAATGACTGTCGGTGAATCCGGTGGAAACCGACGGCATTACCCGTGATCCGGGGTGGCGTTCCGCCGTGATATCCGTGATGGCGCTGTACAGCCGGGTGCCTGTCTCAGTGACTGCCGGCGAAAAGGCCATGATCACTTCCACCTGAACGCCGCTGGGCGCGACCAGCTGTTCAATCTCCTCTACGAAGGTGGCGACCGGTTTGTCGGGCAGAATACGACAGTCGATCTCGCCCCAGGACTCCGGCGGGACAACGTTGATCTTGTTCGAAGCGGACAGGCGGGTGATCGAACAGGTATCACGGGTCAGCGCGTGCAGCGCGGGGGAAACTGCCTGCAGGCGCGCCATGAAACCGGGTTCCTCAATGGCCGATGCCATGTCCGCATAGGCGGGCGCCCACTCCTCGCTTGCGCTCTGCGCGAGGCTGCGGAACATGGCGTCGACCGGTCCGATAATGCGTGGCGGGAGTGGATTGGTCCGGATCAGTTCGAGCGCCTGGACGACGCGTGTTACCGATGAGGTGGGGTAGGGCATGGATCCATGACCGGGTTCGTCTACTCCGGTCAGGCGTATCCACACCGGTACCTTCTGCGTGAGCTCCACCGAGAACAGCGTTTCGCCCTTGTCTGTCAGGCGTCCGCTGCCACCTTCGTTCAGCAGTAGCCCGGCATTGGCGAAAACGTCCGGATGGTTCTCCAGCAGCCAGCCTGCGCCAAACAGTCCGCCCGCTTCCTCGTCGGCAGTGGCGACAAACACAACATCGCGGTTCAGGGGCTTGCCGGCTCGATGCAGGTTAATAAAGGTGGCCAGCTGCGTGATTCCCGGACCTTTCATGTCCAGCGCACCCCGACCCCAGATATAGCCATCGCGAATTTCGCCGGACAGCGGGTCGGTGCTCCAGTACTTCGGGTCTGCGGGGACGACATCGGTATGCTGCAGAAGAATCAGTGCCGGCTCATCGCCGCCTTCGAGGCGTGCCCAGATATTGCCGCGCCCCGGCGCACTTTCCGCCGCATTCCACGGGATACCCTCGGCATCGAATATTTCGGCATAAAAATCCACTGCCCGGGATTCGTTGCCCGGCGGGTTGATGGTGTCTATTGTCAGAAATTCCTGCAGCCATGCCACAGCTTCATCGTCGAGAGACTGTGCGTGCGCCGGTACGACAGCTGCGAGCAGCAGGCCGAAAACGGCCGGTCGTGAAATCCTGCCGGGAACCCCCAGGGCGAAAAAATGATCAATCAGTCTTCTGGTTCCAGTCATCTGCATGTCTCCATTATATTTACGTTGGTGGCCTGTTGCTCGCCGACCGTGCAGGTCGCAGCGCTATCTTTGCACTCTTGATTCGTTACGGCTCTGCATCGGCGTGACCGCGATCGATCCAGTGCAGAAGCATCTCGAATACCGGAAGCAGGAAAAATCCCACCGCCGGGGTGTCGGGTCGCACTCCCGCGGTGAAAAGCATCGGTATCATGCCCGCGCGCTGCGCGGCCTCAATGTCGTAATGGAAGTCGCCGACGAAGGCGATGTCCGCCGGTGCCAGTCCCCAGTCGTCCGCCAGTGCGAGCAGTGCAGTGGGATCAGGCTTGGGCGGTGCGTCCTCCCGGGCCTTGAGCGGAATCTCGGGCATCAGTAGCCGCTGCATCGTGCGCGTGGCCGCGGCGCGGGAATTGCGCGTAACAATGGCGGTGGGCAGGCCGCGATGGTGGATGCCGTGCAGCATCTGCTGCGCCCCGTGTATCCAGGTTGCCGCCTCCGCCCCGGCCATTTCGTGCCGATCGACAATGGCCGCGACGCGATCACGCTCGATCCGGCAGGTGAGGCTTTCGATATGTTCGAGCAGGCCAATACCATCGGGTACGTCCGCTTCGCGGCGGATCGCGGCAAAGTCCAGACGCGAGTCTGCAAGGGTGCCATCGAGATCAAAGATCACGGCACGGGGCGAGGGTGCCGCAATCACAACAGCACCCGGTGTGTGTACGTCGAAGTCTGTTTCACGTGCTGTCTCTCGTCAGTCTCTCTGGTTTCCGGGAATCCTGCTCCAGTGCCCGCTCGCTGTTCCCGGGGTACAGGGTGACCCCCGAGAGGGTAACCACCTGGCTCGCTGCGGGCCTGGGATGCAGATAACTGTATAACCATACGCCAAAAATGCCTGCCAGGATGGACGCCAGAAACGAGCCTCCCAGCAGCAAGGCATAGGGTGGTCCTGTCCTTGTCGCTTCAGCGGCCGGCCAGTCGATCACTGACACTTGCGGGTATTTTTCCACCTGACTCACCGCAATCTGTACCTGCCTCGCCTGGGTTTCCCGGTTGAGCTCTTCCAGTCTGGCGAGATCCTCCACCAGCGCCTGGTGCTTTGCATAGATGGTGTTGAATTCGGCGACGGCAGTCTTGTGCCGGGCCAGCCGGTTTTCAAGATTGGCCACTGCCTCCCGCGCCGTTCGCCAGGCGCGTTCGGCGCTGGCGAGCTCTGTCTGGCTGCCCTGCGTGTAGGCTTTGCCGAGCTCTGCTTCCAGCTTGGAAATCTGCTCAGGAATTTCCCGGAGCTGGGGCGCCTTGCGAATATAATCTTCGGTGTAGCGTGCGCGCAGCTCCTCAAGTCGGGCGCGAAGATCCGCCAGCGACTGTGACATGGCGATGACGTCGCTGCGCTCGCTTTCGGGTACTACCTGCTCGCCGGCAGCCAGGGATTCCTTCAGCGTATCGAGATAGGACTTGCTGCGCACTTCCTCTTCCACGGCCCGGTTGAGTGCGGTGTTGAGTCCATCCAGCTGAGAAAGTACGGCGTTTTCCTGCCGCTCCATGGAAATGATGTCGTTTTCCCGCCGGTAGCTCTCAAGAGCGTCGCGGGCGGCATCCAGCCTTCCCCCCAGGCCTGTCAGCTCTTCCCCGACTTCCGCGAGCGTCTGCGCTTTGCGAGCCTCGATCTCCCGGGCACGAACGCCGGTGTAAACCTCAATCCAGTTTTCGAGAATCACCGGCAGCCGCTCCGGTTCTGAACCGACGGTCGCCAGTTCCAGCAGGTTCGTCTCGGGAACGGGCCGCACGTCGAGGACCGCGCGCACCTCCAATGGCGTCAGCGCAAGCCCATACTCTTCAGCCAGGACGTCGGCGAGGCGGCGCGTGATCTCGCTGCCCGTCAGCGTCCGCCGCTGAATGGCAACGCCTTGAATATCCGCTTCAAGCAACTGTTCATCAATGGCGGTGGGCGCGCTCATCAGTACCGTGGCCGTGCTCTCGTAGCGGGTGGGCTGGAGCAGCGTGAACAGAAGGCCCGCAGCCAGCACCGCCAGCGTGGTACGGACGAAGACACGCCGGCGGCTTCTGCCATGCCAGACATGATCATTATCGGTGGTCAGGCTGGCGCTGTGCGCGGTGTCTCTCGCGAAAACCATGCAAATAACCTGGCGTGTGGATGCAGCGTTCAGTTTAGGCCATTGGCATTCGCGACGCACGGTACTGTGGTGTCAGCCTTGTGGTATCGCGGATGGGGTATCTGAAGTACGGCAGATCTTTGCCGCCAGGCAGGGCGTAGGGCACAAAGACCTATGCACATGGATCTTTGCACAGGCACCTTTGCTTGACATCACTCAGTTGACCTCCATAAGCTCGAGTCTCGTTTCTGCATGGCGCTGACCTATCGTGACCTATTCCACAGCTTCTGTCGCAAACTCCGGCCTTTTCCGCTTACTTGTCCCCTTGACCCTCGTCGCTGCACTTTTTGTGGGTGCTGCAAACGCGGCATCGCGCTACGACCTGCCGATCAGGGAACACATTTTTGACAATGGCCTGCGGCTGCTTGTGCTGGAGCGCCCCGGAGATCCCCGGGTCGAGGCAAAGATCTTCACGGACATGGGCGCAATTCATGAGACTCCCGGTCTTCTCGGCGCCGCGCATTTTCAGGAACACCTGATGTTCAAGGGTACGCCCAGCCTGGGAACGACAGACTGGGAACAGGAGCAGCCCATCCGCGAACGAATGAAAGCCGTTGAGGCGCAGTTCATTGAGGAAAAGAACCGGGCGCGAAACGCTATCCGGCAGCGCGGTGCTCTCGACAGCTACCAGCACGAGGTGGAGACGCCACGTATGGCTGAGCTGCGCGCTGAGCTTGCGCGACTTGAGACCGAGAGCACGCAGTATCGTCTTGGCGGCGCACCGAATCGCTGGTACCAGGCCTTCGGCGGCACCAACCTCACTGCCACCACCGAGCAGGAGTACATGAAGTTTGATATCAACCTGCCGGTAGAGCGCATCGATCTGTTCTTCCGCATCGAGGCAGACCGCATGGTCAATACGATCTTCCGCGAGTTCGAACAGGAGCGCATGATCCTGGTGGAGCAGCGTCTCGGTGATCTCAACACGCCTTCTACTCCTTACTACGAACAGGTGAGCGCCGTAACCGGAGCCATTCATCCGGTATTCTGGCCCGAGGGTTACATGACCGACTTCCATGAGTACACGCGCACGTCGCAGCGTAAGCTTTATGAGGAGTATTTCGTGGTCAACAATTCGACCATTGTTCTTGTCGGTGGGGTTTCCCTTGAAGACATGATTCCACGGGTCGAGCATTACTTCGGCTGGATGGAGGCGGCACCTGAGCCGACGCGCACGCCGGCTGTTGAGCCCCGACCCTCAGCAGAGCGCCGACTGGTCTATCGCAACGACGAGATTGAGCCTCGCGTGGAGCACCGGTACCTGATTCCGGGTGTGGGTCATGCGGATCGCCCGGCATTCGATGTTCTCGGCAGGATCGCTGCCGCACGACTCGCGGCAGCCGCCGGCGAACAGGGGATTGACGCCAGGGTCAACGTCAACACCCGGGTTGTGCATACCGATCGCTTCGGCGTGCCGGCGACCATCAATTTTGAATTGATTCTGAATGATGAGTCGCAGCTGGCTGACGCTGAAACATTGCTCGCGACAACGCTTGATTCACTCACTCAGGCACCAGCGCCGGAGGAGGTGGAGCGCTCGCAGAAGTCCCTGCGCGCCGAGTGGTACCGTACTGCCCGGGATGCCAGTGCTCTGGCCTTTGAGATCGGCCACTTCCAGACCATGGACCGCTGGCAGACACTGCAGAGCTATCTGGAGGCACGGGACAGCACAACGCCAGCCGATATTGCCCGGCTGGGTAAACGCTATTTTATCGATGACAATCGGACCGTGGGCATCGCGCGCTCGCGCAGCAATCCGACCACGGGGGAGGCAACGCGATGAGACGGCTTGCACGGATTTTTGGCGCCGCGTTGGCGTGCGCACAGATGGCAGCTGTGCTCGCCGCTGCGCCGGCATCCGCCCAGGACTTCACCCATCCGAAGGCAATGCAGCTGCCGGAGCCTGCGTTTCAGCGTCCCGCTGCGGAGGATCTGCAGCTGACCCTCGACAACGGGCTGGTTGCCTACGTTGCCGAGGACCGGCGTGCGCCGCTGTTTGCTATAAACGCCTACATCGGCGTAGGAACCGGTCACGGCGCGCCCGGTGCGGCGGAGGCCCTGGCGGCGGCACTGCGGCGCGGGCCTGACGCCATGACGCAGGAGGCATTTCGCGCTGCTCTTGTCGATATGGACGCCGAATACAAGGTCACTCTTGGACACGAGGAACTGCAGCTGTCCCTGGATGTGCTCGCGGAGGATGCCGCCGAGGCGATGAAGCTGATGGCCAGCGTTATCAGCGCTCCGGCCTTTGAGGCCTCGGCGACAGCCTCCTCGGTCAGCCAGGCGCCCAAGGGCGTCGACGGCGGAATAGATTTTGCCTCTTCACTGCAGGGCGCCATCGATCTGTTCGAAAGCAAGCTGTTTGAGGGGCATGCGTACCGCCGCACCGCCGGCGCTGAAAACTCAGACTCAGACCCAGGCTCGGCCGCAAAAGCGCTGCACGACAGTGTTGTCCGCGGCGGGAACATTACGCTAGCCGCGGCGGGAGATGTCGACCCCGATACTACCCGTCAACAGATCCGCGAGCTTTTTTCTGACATTGCGGCAGGCAGCGTTGACGCGGAGTCCGCGTTTGAGCCACTCGCACCCCGGCAGTCCCGTTCATTACAGGTTGCTGACGTTGATCGCGACCAGGGCTGGGTGGTGATCGGACACGAACTGCCGGTCATTCCTCCTGAGGACGAGGCCGCACTGCACGTTATGGACTACATTCTCGGGGCCTACCATCTCGATTCCCGCCTCTATCGGAGCTCACGGGAGCTACGGGGCCTGACCAACGATAACAGTTCATTCCTGCAGCCCGGCATTCGCGGCCCCGGATCCTACAGTTTCCGGACCTATGGTCGTCCTGAAGCGGTACGCCTGCTGGTTGACGTCACCTTCAGGCAGCTTGACCTGATACGCGATACGCTCGTGACGGAAGACGAACTGTTTGTCGCCAAGGGGGCGCTGGTCGACGGTATCTACGCGGGGCACTACGCCACAGGGCTGGATGCTGCCAGGGCCTACGCCGCTGAATGGTTGCGCCGGGGCAGTCATGAAAGATCAGCGAGCTACCCGGCGCGTATTTCTGCGGTCACCGCCGAGCAGGTACAGGCCGCGGCGCAGAAGTATATCCATCCGGATCGTATGGTGATTGCGGTGGTGGGGCCGCTGGACAGAATACGCAGCGCCACGGCGATAGAAGGCGAAGCGCAGCTGGAGGACTACGGCAAGTAGCTGACCCCGACCAGGGTCACCGGTTTTCTTCAGCCGCCGCCCTGTTCATGGGATCCGCAGCACCTTTTATCAGAGCCGCGGCGCTCTATCAGAGCCGCGGCGCTCGATCAGAGCCGCGGCAGTGTTCTAAAGCCGCGGCGCATTTAAAGCTGCGGCGCATTTCTTACAGCTGTGGTCCTGACGCCACCAATGCCGCGCCGCCCGCTGTGTCCGTGTACTGCTCGAAGTTACCGATGAACCGGGCAGCCAGATCGCGGGCCTTCTCCTCCCAGATACCCGGGTCTGTATAGGTATCCCGCGGATCCAGAATGCCCGTATCGACACCCGGCAGCGCAGTGGGCACCTCCAGATTGAACACCGGAATAATGCTTGTCTGCGCGCTCTCGATGGACCCGTCCAGGATCACATCGATAATGCGCCGCGTATCCTTGATCGAAATGCGCTTGCCCGATCCGTTCCAGCCGGTGTTTACCAGATAGGCTTCAGCGCTGGCGGCATCCATTTTCGACGCCAGCTCCTCAGCGTAGCGCACAGGATGCAGCGTGAGAAAGGCCTTGCCGAAGCAGGCAGAGAAAGTCGGCACAGGCTCGGTGATGCCCCGCTCTGTCCCGGCGAGCTTTGCGGTAAAGCCCGACAGAAAGTGATACTTCGCCTGATCCCGGGTGAGTTTCGATACCGGCGGTAGCACCCCAAAGGCATCGGCCGTGAGAAAGATCACTTTTTTGGCATGGCCACCGCGGGACACTGGCTTGACGATATTTTCGATGTGGTAAATCGGGTAAGAGACGCGCCCGTTCTCGGTAATGGAGTGGTCGAAGTAATCGACCTTGCCCTGATCATCCACCACCACATTCTCCAGCAGTGCGTCGCGGCGGATGGCCCGGTAGATATCGGGTTCGCTGTCAGGGTCGAGATCAATGGTCTTGGCGTAGCAGCCGCCCTCAAAATTAAAGATGCCTTCGTCATCCCAGCCGTGTTCGTCGTCACCGATCAGGCGGCGCTTGGGGTCGGTTGACAGGGTTGTCTTGCCGGTGCCCGAAAGCCCGAAGAAAATGGCGACGTCCCCGGATTCCCCCATGTTGGCACTGCAGTGCATGGCGGGCATGTGATCCAGCGGCAGGTAATAGTTCATCATCGCGAACATGCCTTTTTTCATCTCGCCGCCGTACCAGGTGCCGCCGATCACCTGCATTTTTTCGGTCATGTTGAACACAGTGAACACTTCCGAGTTCATTCCGTGTTCGCGCCAGTCGGGATTCGATGTCTTAGAGCCGTTGAGGACGACAAAATCAGGTTCGCCGTAGTCCGCCAGCTCCTCTTCAGTGGGGCGGATGAACATGTTCTTGACGAAATGTGCCTGCCATGCGACCTCAACGATAAAGCGGACTTTCATACGCACCTGCGGATTCGCGCCGCAGAATGTGTCGAGGACAAAAAGACGTTTTCCCGAGAGCTGTTCGGCCACGCGGGATTTCAGCGCTTTCCACACTTCCGGCGTGACCGGCTTGTTATCGTTGGGCGCGCCCGAGGACGTCCACCACAGGTGCTCCTTGCTCACGTCGTCGTAGACGATGAACTTGTCCTTGGGCGAGCGCCCGGTGAAGACGCCGGTGCGCACCGCAACGGCACCTGACTCGGTGACAACGCCTTTTTCAAAGCCCTCCAGATCCTCGCGGGTTTCCTCGGCAAACAGCTGCTCGTAGGAGGGGTTGCGCACAACCTCCTGTACGTTGCCAATGCCGTAGGGTGACAGGTCAATGCTGGTAGAGGTGTTGGTGGTCATGCGTATTCTCCCGGAATGTCGGCAGTCAGTGCCGCGGCTGTCTCGGACCAGGTTTTCATCATACAAACAAAGTCTGGCAGCGCCTATGGTGCCGACTGATTCATGCTGCGGATAGGTTCAGGTCATGACCGTTGCAAGGATGCACACCAGTGGCCCACTAGCACCAACGGTCAATAATCGGGATGCCGGCGCGGTAAACGCTTGCTATGCTGCCGGCGACACCTATCGTGCAATACAGCACAGCAGGCACCACGATCCCGATGCCCGGTCCATGAACATTTCTGCTGCAGACGATGCACTGCCGATACACGCTGTCATTGGCGATATCCGAGCGTCGCTCGCTGCGCATGACACGCTGCTGCTCGAGGCGCCGCCAGGAGCCGGCAAGACCACCGTTGTCCCCCTGGCGCTGCTGAATGAGCCCTGGCTGGCGGGCCGGCGCATCGTTATCCTGCAGCCGCGGCGTCTTGCGGCGCGCAGTGCGGCTGCACGCATGGCAGAGCTGCTCGGTGAAGCAGTGGGCGAAACCGTGGGCTATCGCATCCGCCTCGACAGCAGAACCAGCGCGCGCACCCGTATCGAGGTAATCACCGAGGGTATCCTGTTGCGCATCCTGCAGGAGGATCCGGCACTGGAGAGCGTGGGACTGCTGATCTTCGATGAATTTCACGAGCGCTCGGTCGATGCCGACCTCGGCCTCGCCCTGGCGCTTCACGGCCGTGCCACATTCAGGGTAGCCGACGCCGCTCGAATCATCGTGATGTCCGCGACGCTGGGTGATGCGTCTCTGGAGCGCTATCTCGATGCCCCGAGGATACGCTGTGAGGGTCGCCAGTATCCGGTCACGCTGGGCTATGGGCCGCCGCGCAGGCCGCGGGAATCTGTAGTGGATGCCATGGTCGCGGCATTGGAGAAAGCCTGCCGCGAGCACCCGACGAGCAGCGTGCTGGCCTTTCTTCCCGGGCGCGGCGAGATCCACCGCGTTGCGGCGCGCTTCTCACCGCCTCCGGGCACCAGCGTGCATGCGCTGTATGGCGATCTGGAGATGGCAGCGCAGCGTCGCGCCATCGCGCCCTGTCCCGAGGGCACACGCAAGGTGGTGCTGGCCACCAACGTGGCGGAAACCAGCCTGACCATTGATGGTGTTGACGTGGTGGTGGATGCCGGGCTGGAGCGCCAGGCGCGTTTCGACCCGGGCAGCGGTATGAGTCGCCTGCACACCCAGCTGATTTCCCAGGCGTCTGCGGTGCAGCGCAGCGGGCGCGCGGGTCGACTGCGCCCTGGCTTCTGTTACCGGCTTTGGAGTGAGTCCCAGCAGGCGCAGCTGAGTCGGGAGCGAAGTGCCGGCATCGAGGTGGCGGATCTGGCGCCGCTGGTGCTGCAGCTGTTCGCCTTCGGTATTTACGATCCGAGCGAACTCAGCTGGTTGACGCCACCGCCGGCCGGAGCTTTTTCTCAGGCGGTCGATCTATTGGCAGCCCTCGGTGCGATCGAAGGTGAGCCTGGAACTTGGCGAATGACGGCCCACGGTGACGCCATGGCAGGGCTCGCTGTGCATCCGCGCCTGGCGCACCTGTTGCTAGCTGGCCGGGATATCGCCGCGGCTCGCAGTGCCAGCCTGATCGCTGCAGCGCTTTCCGAGGGCCTGCCAAGACAGGGAGAGTCTGCGGACCTGCAAAGCTGGCTGGATCTGCTGGACGGCAGGGCGTCGCCCCCGGGGCGGCTGAAGTCCTGGGTCGAGCGCGCGCGCGAGGTCGCTGGGCAACTGCGCCGGCAGCTCCCAGGTGGCGACGTTGTCGCGTTCGCGCGACCCGATGAGGCACAGGTCACCGGTTACCTTCTGGCCTGCGCCTACCCGGATCGCATTGCGCGACGGCGACACAGCGGCGGATTCCAGCTCAGCAACGGTCGCAGCGCCCGCTTCGAACCCGCGTCGCTGCTGCAGCGGGAAAAGTGGCTGGCGGTGGCGGAGGTCAGCGGCATGTCGGGCGGTCGCAGTGACACGATTCGCGCCGCGGCGCCACTGGACGTGCGCCTGTTTTCGAAACAGTTGGCATCGCTGCTGCAGGAGCAGACCCATGTCGCCTGGGATCGCCAGAGCGGCCTGTTCATCGCCGAGCGGCAGCGACGCATTGGCGCGCTGCTTCTGGAGAGCGAAAAGCTGCGCGACATCGCGGATGATCAGCGCATTGACGGTCTGCTGGCACTGATTGCCGAGGCGGGCCTCGACAATCTCCCCTGGACGAACGAGGCAGAGAACTACCGCGCCCGCGCCGCCCTCATGGCATCGCTGCTCCCGGACTGGCCGGCTTTTGACCGACGCACGCTGTGTGACTCTGTCGGCGAATGGCTCGCGTTATACCTTGCACCGGTGAAAAAACTGACCGACCTGAAGAAGCTCGACCTGCTCGGTGCATTGCAGGCCCGCCTGAGCTTCGCACAACAGCAGCAGCTCGAGCGCTGGCTGCCGGAACGCTACGAGGTGCCGTCGGGATCCCGCGTGAAGCTCGATTATTCACAGCAGCCGCCGGTGCTGCCAGTGAAGCTGCAGGAAATGTTCGGTGCCCGTGAAACACCTACGCTGGCCGAAGGGCGATTGCGTCTCGTTGTGCATCTTCTCTCCCCGGCGGGGAGGCCGCTGCAGATCACCCAGGATCTCGTCAGCTTCTGGAACGATGGCTATTCGGCGGTCAGGAATGAAATGAAGGGTCGGTACCCGAAACATCCGTGGCCCGATGACCCGCTGCAGGCTGTCGCCACGGCGTACACCAAAAAGCGGCTTTCCCGGTAATGGATGCGCCGGTGGCGGGCACGCCGTGGCCCGGCAGCCGTGCACCGTGTATCGTTGCTGCTGCCGCCGGGCAAGGTTTCAGTTTTGCTGACATTCTCCAACAGAAAGAATCGGCCCATGACAGCTGCGAATATCGATGATTTCCATTACGTCACGTCCGAGGTGCTGTGCCAGCTCTATACGGTTTTTCCCGTTCGCCACCTGCTGCTGGTAGAAGACCTGATCGGTCCCATACAGTGGGATATGACAGGGCTCCCGGATCGCAAGTCGCAGGCCTGCTTTGAAACGCTGATCTGGCTTTCCGCGCACGATCTGCTGACATTCCGCAGCATTGAGCCACGCAATATCGGCATTGAGGGCGCGGTACTCACGCAGAAGGCCTTTGTTCTGCTCACCGGCTCGGTCACCTGGGAATCGGGCAGCCCAGGCACCCGTGTCGATGCGCTGCGGGAAGCGAGGCAAAACCGTGCCTACAGCGATCTGGGCACGATCATCAACGATCTGCTGCGTGCGAATTGCCAGTGGGGCGCGCCGACCGAGCCTGTGGTGCTGAACCGGTCTGCCGCCTACGCTGTGGTGAACGACGATAGGTAAACGACGATAACTGAGGACGGGATCGAAAGATGCGCAGTATCCTGATGTGCGGACTTGTCGCTGGGATAGGTTCTGTTGTGGCTCTGCCGCCAGTGGGCGCGTCTGCAGACGATGCGGTCGCTCCCTATGTCGTCACCACCCGTGAAGACGTGCAGCGCATGCTGGATCTGGCGGGGGTCGTGCCCGGTGATTTTCTGATCGACCTGGGCTCCGGTGACGGACGTATTCCGATTGCTGCGGCCGAGCGCGGAGCCCTGAGTATCGGTATCGAAATCGATGGCGATCTGGTGGCGCTGGCACGTCAGCGTGCCACAGACGCCGGTGTCGATGCGCGCGCGCAGTTCGTGGTGGGCAATGTCTTCACGGCATCCATTGCCGAGGCCAGCGTTGTGACCCTGTACCTGATGCCGGAGGTGAACCTGCAGCTGCGGCCGCGTCTTCTGTGTGAATTGCAGCCCGGCACGCGCGTGGTCTCCAATACTTTTACCATGGGCGAGTGGTCAGCTGATGCACACGTGCCCGGTCGAACCAGCGGCGGCCTGCTCCTCTGGGTGGTCCCCGATCGGGCCGGCGGGCAGTGGCAGCTCGACGCATCGAACGACGTCATCCGCATTTCTCAGCGTTTTCAGCAGCTCGAGATCAGCCTGCGTTGGCAGGGCGGTGCCCTGGCGACCGGGCAGGGCCAGCTGCGTGGCAGCCAACTGACGTGGATGGGCGAGGACCCCGAGGGCGCGCGTTACCGGGCCAGCGCTCGTGTTCACGGTGACAGTCTGAGCGGCGTCCTGTGGCGTCAGGCTCCAGGTTCTGAGGCGCCTGAGCGCAGGCCTTTTCGGGCGAACCGTAGCGACGCAACTGATCTCGAGACTGAGGGAAGCCCGGATCAAGCTTGCCAGCAACGCCCATAATGATAAAAATCGTCTTCCATTATTGACAAAATATCCATTATGATCAAAATGAGAGACACCTATTGCTTATGTGAAGCCCTATGCCATCCAGATCTCCCGCAAAAAGCCCGATCGTCATTTCTGAAGCGGAATCTCTGGGTCGGCGCATTCGCGACCGGCGCAAGGTGCTGGGCGTTTCTGCTACTGCCGCCGCGGAATCTGCTGGCATGTCCAGAGCCACCTGGCATCGCATAGAGCACGGCGAGCTTTCGGTTACATTGGGCGCCTATCTGTCGGCGCTGGAGGTGCTCGATTTTCCGCTGGTCGAGGCGGCTGGCAACGGAAGCGGTCCGACGCAGGTCGGGGAGGAGCAGGACCTGTTGCCCTTGCAGATACAGGTATCTGATTTCCCTCAGCTGAAGCGCCTGGCCTGGCAGGTGCACGGGGTCAATGCATTGACACCCAGGGAAGCCTGGAGTTTTTATCAGCGCAATTGGCGTCACGTGGATATCGCTGCGCTGGAGCCCTCAGAGCGCCATTTGATTGGAATGCTTCGTGACCTGTTCAGTGACGGCGATGGTCTTTAAGCGGCATCATCATCAGCACATTGCGCACCTGCTTTGTGCATTGGATGGCGATTTTTTGCTGGAACATCAGTGCTTTTTCGGTGGTGGCACTTTGATAACCCTTCGCTATGGGGAGTACCGGGAGTCTGTCGATGTGGATTTTCTGGTATCCGATCTGGCGTGCTATCGCAGTCTTCGGCAGTTGGTCCGTTCCTCCGGTGACCTGTCGGCTTTGCTACGAGGCGACACCACATTATTCTCCATCGCGCAGCCTGTTTGTGCAGATCAGTACGGTATTCGCACCGCAGTCAACGTAGCCGGCGAGCAGGTCAAATTTGAAATCGTGCTTGAGGGGCGAATCGAACTTGACAGTCCCGGCCCCCAGGACAGGCTCTGTGGCGTTCCCACCTTGACGCGACTTGATATGGCCACGTCCAAGCTATTGGCTAACTCAGACCGTTGGATAGACGCCAGTGTCTTCAGCCGTGATCTTATCGATCTCGCCATGATGCAAGCACCGATACCGCTGCTTCGCCAGGCGGTTGCCAAGGCTGAGAGAGCCTACGGCAGCTCGATTTTGAAAGACCTGGGTAAGGCGATTGACAGGCTTGAAGACCAGTCAGGGTTATTGGGCCGTTGTATGCAAGCCATGTCTGTTGAGGTTCCTAGGGCGGTCCTCTGGCAAAAGGTCCGTCGCCTCAGGCGCCTGCTTGTTGACAAGAACGACGATCCTTGAGGCCGGGTTAAAAGGCCTATTTCAGATGCTCCTCAAAATACCGCGTCATCATCGAGTACAGATGCAGTTCAGTGCCATCACCGAGCGTGAGCGCGTGCCGACGGTTCGGGTAGGCCATAAAGTCGAAAGGCTTGTT
This sequence comes from Chromatocurvus sp., assembly GCA_046260765.1. Classification (GTDB taxonomy): domain Bacteria; phylum Pseudomonadota; class Gammaproteobacteria; order Pseudomonadales; family Halieaceae; genus Chromatocurvus. The sequence continues at coordinate 2,980 of JBHEOO010000009.1, read as the reverse complement.
CAGCCGCACCAGTTCATCGATCAGTCGCTCGGCGCTCTGGTAATGCACATTGTCATCGCCGGTGCCGTGAATCAGCAGCAGCTTGCCTTGGAGGCCTGCGGCATGGGTAATGGGTGAGCCCTGGACGTAGCCCTCCGCGTGCTCCTCAAGCAGGCCTGAATAGCGCTCCTGATATATCGCATCATACAGCCGCTGGTCGCTCACCGGCGCCCGGGATATGCCGACGCTGTAGGCCTCAGGATAGCGGAACAGCATATTGAGCGTCATCGATCCGCCGCCAGAATGGCCCCAGATTCCGACCCTTTCGGCATCCAGGTACGCATGCCGGGCAAGCAGAGCCTGCAGGCCGTCATACTGGTCGCGCGAGGCAGAAATGCCAATGCCGCCATAAACCGACTTGCGCCAGTCACGTCCCTTGAGTGCTGGCGTGCCCCGGTTGTCGATGGAGGCGACCACATACCCACGCTGGGCCATCAGCAGGTGCCAGAGATTGCGATCGCCAACCCAGCGGTCGCGAACAGTCTGGGCTGCCGGCTCGCCGTAGACGTACACCAGCAGCGGATACGAGCGGGTGCTGTCAAAGTCCGCTGGACGCAGCATGAAGCCGTCCATTGCCAGGTCGTCTCGCGTGTCGACGCTGAAAAATTCGGGATCGTTGCCTGGCAAGGCCGAGAGCCGCTCCAGCAGCGCGCTGTTGTCCTCCAGCATCCGGCGTTCAGCGTGCCCTGGCAGAGAGACCAGGCGGTACTGCGGCGGCTGCAGCAGACGGGAATGCGTGTGAATGGCGTGCTGCCCGTCATCAGCGATGTCGTAAGCGTTGTCGCCGGCAAACGATTGCGGTGTGACGCGCGTCGCTTCGCCCCTGCCGTCAAGCGTCGTCCTGAACAGGTAGCGTGACGCTGAATCAAGGGGCGAGGCCGTAAAGTACAGCGCATTGCCTGGCTCGTTTACGGCCACCAGCTCAGCGACGTCGAACTTACCGGGCGTCAGGTCGACCAGTGAACTGCCGTCGCGGGACACCCGGTAGATGTGTCGCCAGCCGTCGCGCTCGCTGATGAGCGTAAAAAACTCCCCGTCCTTGAGCCATTCGACATCGTGGAAGTCGTCAAGATGCGTGGCTTCCTCGTCCACCAGCACGGGGGTCAGCGATCCGTCGGCGGCATCGGCATAATAGAACTGGTTGCGGTTCTGGCGGCGGTTGACCTGCTGCAGGAGCACGGCGTCGCTTGAGGCGGCCCACTGCATGCGCGGAATGTAGTTCTGCCGCGGGTCGCCCGGCGGTTCCACCCAGACAGGTTCGCCACCGTCAATCGATACCACGCCGATGCGGGCGGCGGAGACTGTTTCGCCCACCTTCGGGTAGGGAATGTGCGTGATGGTGGGGTACAGCTCTGAGGTGTTGTCGATGATGAGGAAATCGCGCACGCCGGACGTATCAAACTGCCAGAAGGCGATGCGCGCACCGTCAGGGCTCCAGCGGAAGCCGTCGCGAATGCTGAATTCCTCTTCGTAGGCCCAGCTCATGATGCCGTTGATGATGGCGTCGGATGCGCGCTCTGTGAGCTTTTTGATATCGCCATCGACTCTCTCGAGGTAGATATCCGCATCGCGCACATAGGCTACCGCCAGACCATCCGGGGAGAATTTCGCAAACTGTAGCGATGACGGCGCTGCATCCGGCCCGCCAAGCTGCTTGAGGTCGCCGGTGTCGACATTCAGCACCCAATAGTCACCGCGGCTTTTCACCCGCCATACCTGCTGACTGTTGGTGTATATCAGCAGATGGCGCCGGTCATCAGACCAGGCGTAGTCGTCGACCGCCAGCGGGGCATCCTGGCCGTCCGGTGTGAGCTGCTTTGACGTGACCAGCACCCTGCGCTCCAGCGTGTCCAGATCGTAGGCGACAATCTCGTGAGGTGGCGATATCTCCTCGCCGTTTTCATCGACCTCGGCCTCGCGCCCCTCGTATCCGGGAGCAGGCTCCAGCGCGGTATAGGCGTTTTCCGCCGTCAGCCACCGGGTGGCCCCCGGCTTTTTCGCCTCGTAGTCCTCTGTGTTGAATAGCGCCTCGTTGGTGAGTTTGGCGTTCACTTGCTGCGCGTTTTCGGCGGCTGTCGATGTCAGGACATTTGCTCCGAGGGACGCAAGAATCATGAAAAACACAAGGGATGGCAGATGCATGTGAAGCCTCTTTTCAGCGAGATCGTACGCTTTTCGCTAAAGTCTGGCTGGGCCTGCGTCTGACGTCAATGCGGCCGGCTGGCACTTTTACTTAGCGCAGCTGGCTGTCCTTGCTGCCTCTTCGGTTGTAGCCAGCGAATAGCTCCTGGTCTTCGTCACTGCTCTGCTGGCATTGCACGCACAGCTGCACCCCTGGCACGGCTTTTCGTCGAGCCTCCGGAATCGCTGTCCCGCATTCACGACACTCAAGGGCACTCTCGCCGTGGTAACGTACAGCGAACGCCTGGAGAAGCTGTATTGTCTATTGGTAAAAAATTGAACCTGGAAATTGATGAGGAGTTCTTCATGCAGGAATCAGTGACCTTTTGGCCGGCGAGTCGCGCATTCTCAGGCATGCTGCGATTGCTGTTGCTCGGTGTGTGCATGGCCGCAGCCGTTTCCGCGACGGCCGATGACGACCTCAGCGCGATACGCGACACAGTGTTCGACTATTTCGATGGCATCAACACTGTCGATCGGGAGCGACTCGAGCGGGCATTCGACGCCAGTGCGGCGCTCAAGAGCGTGGATGAGTCGGGCTCGTTGGTGGTGGAGCCGATAGCGGACGTCAAAGAACGCTGGATGCGTGCAGAGGTCGCCGAGCGCAGCGGCGAGATTCTGTCAGTCGACATGGCCGGTGGACAGGTTGCACGCGTGGTGTTTGACTTCGATGGCGCTTACGTCGACTTTCTGACCCTTGCGAAGCTGGGCGGGCAATGGCGGATCATTGACAAGGTGTTTATCCGGACCGGCTCCGCTC
>JBHEOO010000089.1:488-4687 GCA_046260765.1 Chromatocurvus sp. | reverse complement strand
GCCTGCAGACCGCGGAAGTTTTCTGCGTCCGGGGCCATGTAGACGGGATAGTCTTCGGGGTCCGGGCTATGGGTGCCGGCAACGGTAAACGGCGTGGCGTTGGTGTTCTGTAGCCAGTCATTGGCCGGGTTGACCAGCATCACGGTCTCTTCTACCTCGTGCACACCCTGCCAGTCGGTGGCCGGATTGCTGCCATCCACGGGCTGGGAAAAATCAAACTGCGGATCGCGACGCGGCATGAAGTTGCCGTGGAAGTAGGCGATATTGCCCTTCGCATCGGCGAACACCGTGTTATTGGAAGAATTAGTGCGGATGTTCATGACGTCGAGGAAGTCGTCGTAGTCCGCCGCCTTCATTCGCAGATACGACTGGCGCAGGGCGTCCACCGGATTCCAGTTGATGCGCGTCGCCACCCACTGGCCGTCCAGGCTGTGGGTTATCGGTCCCTGATGCGTGCGATACAGTGGAAAACGCCGTTCCCGCAGGGTGTCGCCATCGCGGTAGCGCAGGGTTGTCTCCATCACCTCGATCGGGCGCAGTTCATCGCCATAGCGGTACATCAGCTGGCCGCTGTCGGTCACCACGTCCTGCACGAATTCATCGATGAAATCGGCGCCGGTGCTGGTGTGCATCCAGCCAGTGGTTTCGTTGAAGCCCTGGTAGATAAAGAACTGGCCCCAGGTGGAGGCGCCGTAGGCATTCAGACCCTCTTCGCTCACCACGTGATACTCGCCGCGGAAGTAGAAGCTTGTGTGGGGGTTTATCAGCAGAATGGCGTTGCCGGATTCCGACTTCGACCCGGTCACGGCAAAGCCGTTAGAGCCGGCGGGTTCTGCAAAGATCGTCTGCGACAGCGGCGCCGGTACATGCTCACGCTGCGCAATGCGGGGATTTTTTACCGGCGCCTGCGCCATCGAGGCAGCCGGCAGATCGTTCAGGCGTTGCTCGGCCTGTGAATAAAAGGCCTCGATACCGGCCAGGCGAATGGCTTCGATATCGCCGCCGATAGAACCCTCGAAAAAGTAGAAAGGCATCCATGGCTCGAAGGTGGTCAGCAACTGTGGCTGCACCTGGGGATGGGTTGCGAGATAGTAGTTGAGGCCATCGGCAAAGGCATCACACAGGGCTTTCAGCCAGTCGGGGGCGGCCTCGTAAGCGGCCCGCGCCTCGTCCTGCGTCATGTAGAGTTTCGCCCGCAGATCACTGTAAAGCGCGGATTCACCCTCGACTTCCGCCAGGCGGCCGGTGGCCCAGATGTAGTTGCGCTCGATACGCGGGAAATCGTCCTCGGCCTGCGCATACAGGAAACCAAAGGCAGCATCGGCGTCCGTTTCGGCGTAGATATGTGCCACGCCGAAGTCGTCACGCAGGATGGTGACGCGCTCGGCGATACCCTGCAGGCGCTGCAACTCCGCATCCGGCGCAGACGCAGAGGGAGGGACAGACGACTTATCATCCGACGTGCAGCCGCTTGCCATCAGCATGGCGGTTAGCAGCAGGAAAAGCATCGACAGACGGTTTCCGGGTGTTCTTATTGGCATGGTTTTCTCGCTTTCGATTTGGGGGTACGCCGAGAGTCTGGCCTGGGCAGCTCCATCGCTATTCAGCTTGTGTCCGGACGCTCTAGATTGAGAGTACCACGCCTGTTTTTCGGCATGAATGCGACGCAGTAGCCAAATGGGCGGCCCACCTTGTTCAGCGTCTCTATGGTTGGATTGCCCTTATCTTTTTCAATCTCCGACAGAATGCGTGGAGAAATACCCACGATGTTGCGTGCATAGTCCTTCTGGTTCATGCCGGTGATTTGTCGCATTTGCCTGACGGCCTGACCCAGGGTCAATTCACCGGCTTCAATCGCCCTGCGCAGATTACGCTTTGCCTCCGAGGGATCTGTTACACCACGCATACCGCGCCCCGCTAAAGTGCCATCAACTGGCGTGCCTGGTCATCAATCGCCCGCAGATGATAGGCAATGATATCGTCGTCAACACCCGCCTCCTGCGCAATGTCAGGAAGGTCCTGAAGAGCGCTGCCGAAACGACGAAGTTCATCGCGACCAGCCCCCAGCGTATCGGCGTAACGCCCCACGATTGCAGACCAGTCAGGCATTGCCGCCCGCTCTGCCTGTCCTTCCCAACGACAAACACGCGCAATACCCTCTGGATCCAGATACATTGGAGCAAAATCAAACACAGGCGAAAGTTGCACCTCACCCGACTCGTTTTTGAGTACAGCGGTATTGCGGCCATGGTTATCCTTGTTTCCCAGCACAACATTCAGAATGTCCCGCTTCAGGTATTCAAGAAGATCCATCTCTGGCGATGTACTGTGCTTGAGCAGTGCATCACACAGCCTGTCGTGGCTCACTCTGCTGCCATACTCCGCAATTCCAGCCAAAGAATAGAGACTTTCCAAGCCGTAGCGCCTGACATGAGAACCCGGGGAAGTGACCCGGTCAAAGCGCGGCACAAAGAGCGTGTCTTCTTCCCAGATCAGGGGCGAGAAAACTCGCAGTCCCATCTGTTGAGCAACCGTCATGTAGGCCGCTTCGTTACGTAGTATTTTCCGATCCGCGAAAGTCCCCTTACCCCGAGGACGCTTGACCAGCCAGCAGGCATCAACACGATCATCAGGCACGGCGCCTTCAGCATGCCATCGACCGCTGCTATCCTGGACCAGCAAAAGCTTGGGCGCGATGCCCTGAACGTCCGAAGCCCCGGCAGCATAGATGCCATGTTGGAAAGCGTACTCCACAAAAGCCTCTGTTCGGCGCAGAACATCGCTTCGCGTGAAGCCGGGATGGTCGCGCATGCTGACCAGATTGCCCTCAGGCGTTGGCACCAGTCGCTCGGGCACTTTTGCCTCTACCGCCTGTTTGATTCGCAGATTACCGGGGGGAAAAGCGGTCCCACGCAATAGCAGCGGCCAATCCGCGGCAGCACCGTCCGCAAGCTCAAGCTGCTCCAACCACTGCTCGCGACCATACCCATTCGGCAAAACATCAAGCAAAAAAGCAGGCCAGTGTGGTAATTGATGAAGCTCGAAATCCACGGGGTAGCTGCAACTGATGGCTGCTACCCGAGTGGATTGAGGTCCGGCAAACTGGGCTGCATATCCAACGTCATACTCCAGCTCACAGCTACCCCTGATCCCTCGGCGCGGGTCCGCGACCCTGAAAAGGGCCGCGTCCACCCATGCGCCTGCACGGTAAATCTGAATGGTTGCTCTTAGAGCAATTCTGTCATTTCCGTCATTCACGAAGCGACCTACAAGGAAACAGCTCACTATAGTGATATTTTTCTTGCAAAAATACAATTTATGGACCACTTAAATGATCTTTCAAATGATCGATCAGCGCTACGTCCACCCGGATCGACAGACGCCATCGAAACGCCTTGACCCTATGCTACAGTCCCGGCCACCCACCGTTGATCGCGGAGCCCGGCGTGACCCCACTCAGCAACCTGCTCAGCCTGGCGCTGCTCTATGTCAGCCTGCTGTTTGCCATAGCCTGGTGGTTTGACCGGCGCAGCAAGATGGGCGCCAGCGTGCACGATGTGCGACTGCGGCCCTGGGTATCCGCGCTCTCCCTCGGCGTTTACTGCAGCTCCTGGACCTTTTACGGCGCAGTGGGCAGCTCCTCTGCTCAGCCCTGGAGCCATGCGCCGGTGTATCTCGGGCCGATCCTGCTGTGCCTGTTCGGCTGGCCGGTTCTGGCGCGGCTGGTGCATCTCGGTGTGCGCCACCGGGTCACGTCCATCGCTGACTATCTCGGCGCGCGCTACGGCAAGCGCCAGTCGCTGTCGATGCTGGTGACGGCGGTGGCCACCGCAGCGGTTCTGCCCTACATCGGACTGCAGTTTCGGGCGCTGGATCAGGCCTGGTCGGTCATGGTGGCCGATCGCGGTGTGCCGCTGACGCACGACAGCAGCACTACCACCCTACTGATCGCGGTGCTGCTGGCGGCATTCACTCTGCTGTTTGGCACGCGGCGTCTCGACGGCCGCGAGCGCCACCCCGGCGTAATGAATGCAATCGCAGTCGAGTCGCTGGTCAAGCTGCTGGCGTTCGTCGCCGTGGCGATATTCGCACTCGTGCAGCTACGCGGGATTGCCTTGCCCGGCGGGTCCGCGCCGGCATTTACGGCGCCGGATACAACGCTGCTCTCTGCCGATTTTCTGGCGCATACCCTGCTAAGC
>JBHEOO010000089.1:0-478 GCA_046260765.1 Chromatocurvus sp. | reverse complement strand
CCGATCAGTTCGCTCGGTAACGCCATGGCGGAAAGCGGCGCCCCGGGGCTGCCGAGTCCGGATGTGTTTATCCAGTGGCTGCCGCTGGCCTACGACGCCGACTGGCTGGCGCTGGCTGTGTTTATCGGCGGTATCTCCGCTGCGACGGGCATGGTGATCGTCGCCACTGTCAGCCTCGCCATCATGATCACCAACGAAGTCGCCGTACCTGTCCTGCTAAAGCTGCGCGGCGACTCTACAGAGCTGATTCTGCGTCTCGGTGAGAGCCTGCGACGCGTGCGCCAGGTGACCATTGTCGGCATTTTGCTTGCAGCGTGGTGGGTGGCACGCTGGCTGGACGGCATTCCCTGGCTTTCGGATATCGGATTCATCTCCTTTCTTGCCGCAGCGCAGCTGGCACCGGGACTCCTCGCCGGTCTCTACTGGCGGCGGGCGCAGGGGGTGGCGGTGATGGCCGGCCTGCTTCTGGGCCTTTTAC
>JBHEOO010000088.1:0-5226 GCA_046260765.1 Chromatocurvus sp. | reverse complement strand
AGATAGTCCTTTTCCGGCAGAATATCCTCATCGATGAGCCAGCGGATGAATTCACCGGCCTTGCGATCTGCCAGCTCGTCCAGCTCTTCTTTAGTATTTGCCACCGGCGCCGGGGGCAGTTCACGATTGGCGTGCTCTTCCAGCTTGAGTGAGGACCAGGACCGATCGACCTCACGCTCCAGCAGGCGCACCTCGTCCATCCAGGTCATCGGCACATAATGAACCTGCTGCAGGGCCCAGCTATAGTTGTCACGGCCGACGCCAGACGGCCCGTCCTTGGAGGGCAGTTGCTCTTTCAGCCAGCTGACCAGATCATCTGTCGCTGCACTTGCCTCGTCGAGGGCAGCGGTCATTTCGGTGCCGGGTGTGGAAATCTGGTCGCGAATCTGGTCGAGAAGATCACCCTGACCCTCGATATTGCGAATGCCGGCGCGCCACAGGTCGCGTGCATTGCCGGTCAGGTTCTGTTTTGCCTGTTCCATCAGAGGAGGGATCACTGCCAGTTCTGCGAGCATTCGCTGTTCCTCAGCCTCGGACAGCGGGAACTCGTAGGTCCACAGCTCCAGTATGGCGTGATGGGTCGGCCCCTCGTGCGCAGGTACATCGCTTTTGTGGTCCCAGATGGTCTGATAGAAGGCCGGGTCGCGGACCCATGGCTGCAGGACCCTGTGGTTGAATTCAAAGCCATTCATTTCCGCACGCACCACGTGCCAGTCAACCTGTTCCTCGACAGGCCAACCGGACGTGTCGATGGTCGCGAGTCGGTCACGCAAAGCCTCGAACTCGGGATAGGCACTCTCAAAGCGCTCTGCGGTGTAATCCGGCGCGCCATCGCGCAGCGGAGGCGTCTCGAACGCGCGCCATTCCGTAAAAAGCTCGGTCAGGGCTGAGTAGCTATCGGATTTGACGTCGCTGCTTTGTGCACTTGCGATGGATGTCAGGCCGGTGAGTGCCAGCAGAGAAAAAATCCCGGCTGACACAATTCTGGCTTTGCTCAGGTTCATGCTGTAATCCTCGTTATGTATTCGCCGCGTTTTTTTGTGACGACATTGCAATCTGGCAACGTTCTTATTCTGCGTCAGACTGAGGGAAAATGCGACCAGAGCATAACAGCAGAGCAATGTGGGTGGTGGGGAGGAGGCCGGCGTCGACCGGCCGCTTTCAGGCGGGCTGTAAAACCTGCGTATAGAGTGCGGTTCCAGCGCTGTCTTTAAGGGTGACCGTCATGTCGTGGGTTGCGGCGGCGATGTCGATCTGTCCGAAGAACTGCATGCCCGCGAGGGGCGACAGGTTTGCCGTCCCCTCCGGTGCGCCGCGTTGATACACCACCTGCGGACCGAAGGTATTGTCCATGGGGTTGCCGCCGAAGGTGCCGGCGTTCAAGGGGCCACTGACGAATTCCCAGAACGGCGCGAAATCGCGGTATACCGCTTTGGCGGGGTCGTAATAGTGCGCAGCAGTGTAGTGCACATCGGCGGTCAGCCAGACAATATTCTCCACGGCATTGTCCCGCAGATGCGTCAGCAGCTCGGCAATTTCCAGCTCGCGTCCTGCCGGCGGGCCGTCCCTGAGAGCGATGCCCTCTGCGCCGCGCTGTTCCTGCCAGTCGTCATAAATCACGACGCCCAGCGGCATGTCCGACGCGATGACTTTCCAGGTGGCGGTGGATTCAACCAGTGCCCGCTTCAGCCAGCGCAGTTGCGCTGCGCCGATGATCCGCGATTCCGGTGACAGGGTTGTGGGCTGCTCGTCGCTGTTGGGTCCCCGGTAGGAGCGCAGGTCGATGCGAAATACCTCCAGCGCCGGGCCGTAGGGAAAGCGGTCGTAGATGCGTTCCGGATCCAGCGGATGGCGTCGCGTGGGCGTGTATTCCTGGAAGGCGCGCATGGCGCGTGCGGCCATGCGCGCCACCGAGGGTTCCCGATAGCGCGGATCGTCGGCCCTGCGCATCTCCCAGTACCAGTTGTTGGTGACTTCGTGATCGTCCCATTGCGCGATGACGGGCACGTTGCGGTAGAAGTCTCTGAGGCCATCATCCATCAGGTTGTAGCGATACTGCCCGCGGAAATCGTCCAGGCTCTCTGCGACACGTGATTTGGGCTCTGTGACGAGGTTCCGCCAGACCTGCCCATCTTCCAGTTCGATGCGGGCGGAGAGTGGATTGTCGGCATAGATAGCATCGCCGGAGTGAATGAAGAAGTCCGGCTCCAGTGCGGCCATACGCTGGTAGATCGGCATGCCGCCGATGTCCGGGTTGATACCCCAGCCCTGGCCGACGGTGTCGCCGGACCAGAGGAAGCGAATATCCCGGTCTTCTGCCGGTGGCGTGCGGAAGCTGCCCTGCAGGGGTTTGCTGCGGCTTCGATAGTCGGCCAGGTCGAGAAAGTCCACGGCGTAGTGGATGTCGCTGCCCGCGGGCAGATTGCTGAGCAGAACCTTGCCGGTGTGGTCGGTGTCCTCAAGCGTGTGCAACTGATGCTCACCCCCGATGATGGAAAAGTCCGGCGCCGTCGACCAGCGAACCCGCATGCGGGCATCGCGGTCGGTGCGCGACCAGATCACGGCGCTGCCGCCGCGCAGATCGCCGATCTGCACACCGCTGCCGGCCTCGGGCCGCGCCTGGCCGCGATTGCCGGCGGCGCGCACAAACGCCGGTGCCAGGCCGCCGGCAAGGGCCGAAGCGCCGATGCCGGCCTGTAGAAGGCGTCGGCGCGACAGGCCGCTCCCGGTTTTTTGCCGTTTACTCATGTGCCGTCCCTCGTATTTCGTCTGCGTTCATTATGTCGCCCAGCTTTACTTGAGCAAGCGTGTTTCGCGTATTACAATCCTCGGTTCTAAAGGACCATAGCTCAGTTGGTTAGAGCGCATCCTTGACATGGATGAGGTCGGCGGTTCGAATCCGCCTGGTCCTACCACTTTCCAGCCGGGGTCAAGTCCATATGGCACCTGACCCCAAGGCAGTATCATGAGCAGCTTCCGATCCCTGCCTCTCGCCGAGGCGCAGCTGCAAACGCTGGATTCTCTCGGTTATCACACAATGACGCCGGTACAGGCAGAGGCCCTGCCGCTGGTTCTCGGCGGGCGCGACGTGATCGCCCAGGCGCGGACTGGCAGCGGCAAGACCGCGGCATTCGCCATCGGCATTCTACAGTCCATCAATCCGCGCTTTTTTGGCGTGCAGGCACTGGTGCTGTGTCCCACCCGTGAGCTGGCGGATCAGGTGGGCGGAGAGATACGTCGCCTTGCACGCGGTATGCCCAACATAAAGCTCGTGTCCCTGTGTGGCGGTAAGCCCATGGGTCCACAGATCGGTTCGCTGGAGCATGGTGCGCATATCGTCGTCGGCACGCCGGGTCGCATTGATGATCACCTGCGCAAGAATACGCTGCAGATGGGTGGACTGAAAATGCTGGTACTCGACGAGGCCGATCGCATGCTGGACATGGGATTTTCCGAAACGGTGGAAACGATCATCGCCCAGACACCGGCGGCACGGCAGACTCTGCTGTTTTCGGCAACGTTCCCCGATGCCATACGGCGCATGAGCGAGTCCATTCAGCGCGATCCTGCGACGGTGACGGTTGCGGGTGAGCATGCCTCGGACGTGATCGAGCAGCATTTTTACGACGTTGAGCGAGATCAGCGCGACAGTGCACTGCTGGCGCTGTTTGTTCACTACCGACCAGAAAATGCGCTGGTGTTCTGCCAGACACGCCAGCAGTGCGAGGAGGTGGCGAAGCGGCTGCGCGGGCATGATATTCAGGCGCTGGCGATCCATGGCGATCTCGAGCAGCGCGAGCGTGACCAGGTGCTGCTGCAATTTGCCAACGCCAGCTGCGCGGTGCTTGTCGCCACGGATGTCGCCGCCAGAGGCCTGGATATCAGTGCGCTGGCGCTGGTCATTAACTACGAGCTGCCGCGAAGTCCCGACATTTATGTGCACCGCATTGGTCGCACCGGGCGTGCCGGTGAAAGCGGACGCGCAGCGAGCCTGGTGGCGCCGGCCGATGCACCCCGCCTGCGCGCCATTGAGGAGCAGCAGGGATCAGGCATCAGCTGTCGGTCGCTGCCACGAGCCAAGGGCCTTGCGGGGTATGTACTGCAGGCGCCCATGGTCACCCTTCAGCTCGATGCCGGCAGGAAACAGAAGCTGCGTCCCGGCGACATCCTTGGGGCACTCACTGGCGATGCCGGCCTCGCTGGCGATGCGATAGGCAAGATCGATATTCACGATCGCAGCAGCTACGTCGCGATAAAGCGCGAGACTGTGCGCGAGGCCATGGCCTACATGACACGGGGTAAAATCAAGGGGCGCAGTATCCGGGCACGCCTTCTGGGGTCAGGTCCGGATGGTGCCTGACCCCGACACTGTCAGGCGGGAGGATCAACGCGTCCGCCAACCGAGCTGTTCACACGGAACCAGCCGGTAATGGAGTAGCGATCGCGCCTGGCGGGGAGTACTTCGTGGGGAAATTCCTCGCTCAGAAACACAACGAGTGTGCTCATTTCCGGTAGCACGGTGATCGGTTTACCGTTTTCAGGATAGAGCACAAGTTCTCCGCCATCCTCTGGTTTCCAGTCTGGATTCAAATAGGCAACCAGCGACAACACCCGGTTCGCCTCGCCGCGAAAGGCATCCAGATGCCGTCGGTAGAAAGCCCCGGGGCGGTAGTGGGCGAAGTGGCTCTCAAAGGAAAACAGGCCAAGCAGCAGGCTGCGGTTCAGCTCTTGCTGTAGCGCGGTGACCCAGGCCAGCCAATCTCGCCCGACGCTCGATTCGCCGTTTATCCAGCAAATCTCGTCCTGACGTATGCTACGTGTCAGACTGTGGTCCTGCTGTCGACCGATGCCTGCCGGAAAATACAGACTGCTGTCCATGCCCATCAGGTGCTTGCGCAGTGCAAGAGATTGCCCTGCAGGTAACGCGCTGTGGCACACAGCGTAACCGTCGCTGCGCAGGGCGTCGGCGACAACGGCGTGCAGCGGCTCTACAGGTTGCAGGCTATCGCTCATGGGCAAGAGGCAACACAGTCTCCAGAATGCCAGGTAAATAGAAGTATATCGGGGTCGGGCCCCATTCGGACCTGAGACCATAAGGTACAATTGCGGGATGACCGACAGCGCTCTTCAGTTATTGCTCGATTTCGATGCCCGCGTGCAGCGCGAAAAGTCGCAGCCTGCCGAGTTTCTGCACCGACGTGACCGGCGTTTTGCGCTCACCTGCAG
>JBHEOO010000087.1:0-5247 GCA_046260765.1 Chromatocurvus sp. | reverse complement strand
GCTACCTCAATGACATTCGCGGACAGCACGTGACAGAGGACGATGTATTTGCAGCCATTGCGTCTGCAGAGGCAGGCCCAGTGACCGAGGGCAATGTGGGCGCCGGCACCGGGACGAGCGCGCTGGGCTTCAAGGGCGGTATCGGTACTGCGTCCCGCGCGTTGCCCGAGGCACTGGGCGGCTGGACCGTGGGTGCACTCGTACAGGCCAATTTCGGCGGCGTGCTCAGCATCGACGGATTAAAGGCAGGTGTGGCGCTGGAGCGTTACGATTTTCGCGACGAGCTGACTCAGGGGTCTATGGCGACCGAACGAGACCCGGAGGACGGCTCGATCATGATAGTCATCGCCACCGACGCGCCCCTCGGTTCACGCAATCTGCAGCGCCTGGCCAAGCGCGCGCCCCTCGGCATTGCTCGCACTGGCGGTTACATGAGCAATGGTTCGGGAGACTTCGTCATCGCCTTTTCAGTGGCCGAGCCGCTGCAGCATACCGATAAAGACCCGGTGCGCGAACGTGCGCGGCTTTCCAATGATCACACCAGCGCACTGTTTCTGGCCGTGGTCGAGACGGTGGAAGAGGCGATTTATAACGCGCTGGCCGCCGCGGAGACGATGAACGGCGTAGACGGCCACAGGCAACAAGCACTGCCGTTGGACAAACTGCAGGCACTCGACAGGACCGGATGCTCCGCGCTTCCCGAGCTGAGCCCCCTTCTGCCGAGTTGTTAACCGCGAAAAGCCTATTAAACGACAATCGTCAAGCGGGCGTTCTGGTCTGATCCAGTGCACCCCGACGCTGAATACACCTAAGAAATGTGTAAGTTTTACTTGACACATTTTAGTGTTAGCGTGCCACCACACAACGCCACTCATTGTACGGATCACCTCATGTCCATGACACGTTTCAAAAAAAACAACGCGGCTAACTTGCGTACGTGCCTCTTGCGTAACGACCTCTTGCGTAACGGCCTGAAATTCATACCCGCCTGCGCCGTTCTGTTTATCGGCGCGGAGCAAGCGCAGGCCCAGACACCCGGGACGGACGCCGCCGCTGGCACGTCCGGACGCCTCGGCACTATCGAAGAAGTCATCGTCTATGCGCGCCGGCGGGAAGAATTATCGCAGCGTGTGCCAATCGCTCTGGACGTTCTGGACGCCGATGCATTTTTTAAGCGTGGTCTCTACAACCTGCGCGATGTTACGGAGCAAAGCGCCAGCGTGTATCTTGAGCAGGGCTCGGTACCGCAGGATATGAACCTGACCGTTCGTGGCATCACGCCAACGCGCGGGCGCCCGAACATGGCGATACTGCTGGATGGCATCGATATCACCACAGAAGCGATGATTACCTCCGGCGGGTCACTGCTCATCGACCCCATGCTGTTCGATATTGAACAGATCGAAGTTATAAAGGGTACCCAGCACGCGCTCTATGGACGCTCGGCCTTCGCCGGCGCCATCAATTACAAAACGCGCGCACCGGGCAATGAGTTTGCCGCCGCTCTGGAAACAGATATCGGCGAATATGGCCAGCGCATGCTGCGCGGACGCGTCTCGGGTCCGATTCTGGAGGACACACTGAGTGCCGGACTGAGTGCCGCAACCTGGAATCACGACGGTTTTTATGACAATCCCATCACCGGCGGTAAGCTGGGGGATCGCAGTGGCAACAGCTTCGCGGGGACACTTCGGTGGATGCCGGACGACCAATGGACCGTGCAGGCTCGGCTGGCCTACGAGGATTCCGAATTTGGCATACAGGCGCAGGCTCACCCGGCACCAAACGCTTCCTTTTCCATGCCGGCCAGCGCTCTGGGACCGGTGATCAATCCGGCCGTCACCAGCATTCGAGGTGTGCGTGGCGCCCCTCCCAGCCTTAGCGAGCTGCAGATCGGTAACAGTGGTAATCCGCGCACCCCGGGGCAGGACTATCCGGGGAGCAACCAGGAAGTCCTGCGCGCTACCCTGAATGTCTCGCGGGCGATCGATGACCTGGCAGGCTTCGGACCGGCGGAGTTCATCTCGCTGACACATCTGGCGTCCGCCGAAAGCTTTCAGTTCCAGGACTTCAATGCCTACGGCGGGGCAGACAGGAATCCTGCCTTTGGCGAAATCTGGATCGAGAACGACACAGAACTTTTCAGTCAGGAAATCCGGCTGCAATCCGCCGGGCAGGGCCCCATAACGTGGACGGTAGGCGCAGAGTACTGGGAAGAAAGCCGCGATGTCTTGAATGGTGGCGTGACCTGCCTCACTTACGCCCCACCCTTTGTTCCGGCGGCAGGCGCCCCGGCCTGCGGACCCATCGTTGCCGCGGTGGGCACAACGCTGCCCCGCAACCCCGACCTGTGGACCCGCGATATCGAACATTGGTCCGCGTTCGGACTCGTCTCCTTTGAAATCGACGACAACTGGAATGTCACTGTCGAAGCAAGATACGTGAATGAAGATCTTGTCGCCGGCGGCCCGGACCTGGATAACTCCATTGTCTCACCGCTTCCCTTCCTGGGTGGGGCCAGCTCACCGGCAGCTGCCGGACTCGTGACGGCAACACAGAACGACAGCTATTTCGCTCCGAAAGCAACCTTGCAGTACACACACAACGACCAGATGATGGCTTATTTTTCACTTGCCGAGGGAATCAAGCCGGCGGGAATCGGGTCGGTCAACGGCGGCGGTGGCACCTTCTTCCCGGAGCAGCTTCGCTTTGACCAGGAGAAAGTTCTGATTTATGAACTCGGCGCCAAGGCCGACCTGTTCGATCGGCGCATGCGCGTAAATAGCGCCCTGTTCTTTCAGGACTTCACCGACAAACAGGTCACAAGTCAGATAGTGGACGACAACGGCCTGCTGCAGTCGCGCATTCGCAATGCCGATGCGGAAATTTACGGTGCCGAGCTTGATCTGACGTGGTACGCAACTGACGCCCTGCGCCTGCAGGCCGCCTACACCTATATCGAATCGGAATACACCGGCTTTACCCAGTTGACCAGCAGTCCCGGCGTTATCGCCTACTCTGGCGGTTGCGAGCTTGTCACCACGGCAGCGGGGCAGTCCACCTGCCGCGTCGACTTCACGGGTAATGAAGTGGAGCGCGCGCCCCGGCATTCGTTTGTCGGCATTGCCCGCTACAGCGCGGAACTCACTGCGGGCATCAACTGGTTCGCGGAACTGCAGACAACCTTTCGCGATGAGCGCTTCTCCAATCCAAACAACCAGTTGAAGTTCGATAGCTACTGGCTATCCGACCTGCGTCTCGGCCTCAGCAGCGGCAACTGGCAGGTGATTGCCTATGCCAGCAACCTCTTCGATGACGACACGATCCGGGATGGCTTCAATACCGGTGGCGACCTGCGCAACTTTTCCCTTGCTGGCGCAACCTTTGTGCTCCCGGATAGCGCACAGTTCTACCTGCCCTCGCCCCGGACCGCGGGTATTCGCGCGTCCTATAATTTTGGGCAATAACAGACAGTCGCTGGCTCCATAGAGGACAGCGGGGGAGTCGCAAGATGCGCACGGCAGCATTCAGTACGAAGACCCACGGCACGGCAAGCACTGTGGATATGTCTGCGACAGGGTCTCCGGTCAGGCAATTACGGGCAGGCATTGTCGGGGGGTTGGCGCTCTGGCTGGTGCTTGCAGGCATCGCCCTCGCCAATACCACACTGGCGCTTCAGCATGCGTGGGTGGGCGGTCCATCCTGGCAGGATACCGTGGCTTCATTCACCCTGGCGGCAGTGGGCATCATTTTGATCTGGCGGGGCCTTCGATTGAGTGACCCTGCGGCAAGTGCCTTTGGCTACGCCGGCGGAGCACTGCTGTGGATGGGGTTCTTTGAGTGGACCTGGCTCAATTTCTCGCTCTGGCTTGGCGTTGATCCGCTGATGATAGATGGACTGGCAGTCCTGCCGCCCTCGCTACTGCTGATTCAGGCCAGCGCCTGTATTTTTTTACCACTGGTTATCCTGACTGCTGCCAATCAGGATACCCGGTGTCGCATGATGCTTTGGATACGTCGCAGACTGCCCCTGCAGACGCCCGGCCACGCTGGCGTTAAGAGCAATCAGCACCCGGCCCGGGTCAGCGCATCAGAAACCGTGTTCGTCATCTGGTTTGTCTATCTGCTGAACATCGCATTGTATGACCCTCGTCTCCTGGGACGTAGCCCTGAGATCTATACTGTGTCTCTGTTGATAATCGGTCTCTGGGGGTGCTTTCTGGTCTCGCGCCTTCTGCGCATACGACAGTCCGGCATGGCTATTCGATATGCGATACCGACGGCCTATCTGCTTTCCATCCCCATTGATGGCCTTACGCAGACCGGCTGGTTTCCAGCGTTCTGGATACAGCCGCTCGAGTATCCGTTAAGCGTCTTGGTTGTGGTGGGCGTGTTCGCCGGATGCGCCTCGGGGCTGTGCAGGGCCTCGACCGAAATGAAGGCACAAAATAACTCGAAGCGCGGGCAATAGCCCGGCAATCGAGTGCATTCAGACCGAGTCAGTTCAGACCGAGTCAGTTCACATCAATCGCATAGCGTCGCAGGACTTCCATCGGCACAGTTTTGAGCGCTCCCTGATGCGTACGCTTCAGGTACACCCGCGGCGCCTTGTCTTCCTTCTGCGCCTCAAGCCAGCGTGCCGCACAGAGGCACCAGCGCTTTCCCGCCGTCAGTCCGGGAAAGCCATAGGCAGGAATGGGCGTCATCAGGTCATTGCCGCGGCTTTTGGAGAACGCCAGAAACTCCTGCGTGAGCTCTACGCATACCGTATGTGACCCGGCATCCAGACTGCCGGTATTGCAGCAGCCGTCTCGAAAAAAGCCCGTCATTGGATCCTCACCGCAGGTTTCCAGCGGTTCACCGAAGACGTTGACCGACTCATGCATTTCCATATTGTTCACCTCATTAATGTTTAGTGCCGGGATGATCAATAGCGAGCGAACACCGCCACGCTGTCGCGCCGGGGCTCGCACCAGACGTGCCAGAGGATATTCTGGCGCCAGGCCCGAAGACCGTAGTTGCTCACCACCAGCGTGTTCCCATCGGGTGACAGCTTCAACCCATGGGGCAGGGTCAGGCCATCGCGGATAACCTGTGCAGGCTGGCGCAGGTCGGGGTCCGAGGCGAGGTCGTAGAGCAGAACCTCGCCGTTGATGGTGTCCGACACAGCGCAGATCTCGCCCAGGCAATGCACGTTCTCCAGTCGGCAGAACCCGTCGCGCAACAACACCCGCTCGGGCGCCGGAC
>JBHEOO010000086.1:5159-5392 GCA_046260765.1 Chromatocurvus sp. | reverse complement strand
AAGTTGAGCGGTATATCGGGCAGCAGGAAGACAGGCAGGCTGTCCGGCAGATCGCCCATGTCGCCCACTGTGCGGATATCCAGGCCCAGATACATGGCAATGGCCGTCAGAACCACAATGGCAATGAGCGGTGACGGAACCGCACGAGTAATGAGGGGGAACAGGTAAATTATGCCAAGACCGCCGGCAGTCATGGCATAGACATGCCAGGTGACGCCGGTGAGTTCCGGTAT
>JBHEOO010000086.1:0-5024 GCA_046260765.1 Chromatocurvus sp. | reverse complement strand
ACCATGAGCAGCGCCATAGCGCCTGTTGCGCCTGAGACCATGCCTGGCCGGCCGCCGGTAATGGCCGTTATGATCGCGATACAGAACGACGCATACAGGCCAACTTTCGGGTCGACACCTGCAATGATGGAGAAGGCGATAGCCTCGGGAATCAGCGCAAGTGCGACGACCACGCCGGCCAGCAGGTCGTTGCGTACGTTGGACAGCCATTCCTGCTTGAATGTATTCATGCCAGAGTTTCCTCTTTAGGTGCCGGGCCTTGTTGCTCTGGCCGCGCAGGACGAGCCTGCTGCTTCGGCATTATGCGAGGCGCAATGCGGCGGAACCATGTCCGTCGGAAAGGAACACGGTACATACGCGGTAAACACCACGTTACATTGAAAGGGGCGACGGAGATTAGCATGAAGGCGAATGATGTAACAGGGAAAATTGCCGCCGCGTCGGCCCGTAAGGCCGTTACCTTGCCAGATGCGCCAGCAATTCGATGTGCGGTGTGTGTGGAAACTGGTCCAGTGGCTGTAGCGTCTTCAGGCTGAAGCCGGCGTCAAGCAAGCGTGAGGTATCCCGGGTAAAGGTGGCCAGATCGCAGGAGATGTAGAAAACATGCCGCAATCGTCGGGCATGGCGTAGCAGCGGGTCGATGTGCTTCAGGCCGTCTCTGGGTGGGTCCAGCACGAGGATATGCGCCTGCTTCAGTTGGATGCGCAGTTTCTCGTAGGCATCTTCTGCGTAAAGGTTGTGCGCGGCGGCGGTCACACCCGGCAGATTGCGCGCCGTCAGCGTGGCAATCGCGTCCTCGGCGCTGTCGGTTGCTGTAATGTCGCTAAAGCCCATCTCCGCTAACACCGCCGTAAAGTTGCCATTGCCGCAAAAAAGCTCGACTACAGCGTGGCTCCTATCGAGGGGTTCCAGCGCGGCTGCCAGCCATTCCTGCATGCGCAGGTTCTGTGCCGTGTTGCCCTGGCGGAAGGGGCGGCGTTGATTGGGAACGACGGTTTCGGCGCTAATCTGCTCGTCGATATCGAGACTGGTCCAGATGTGCTTGCGTGGCAGTTTCCACGCCGGCTCCGGCAGCTGCCGGAGCAGCGCCTGCAGTGTGTTCCGGTTCGGTGTTGTCAGTATGGGGCAGTCGCTGATGGCAACCAGGGTATTCGAGCCGGCAGCGACATAGCCCAGCTGATGCCCATCCGTCTTGAACTGTGCACGATTGCGATAGCCGTAGGTGTGCGGCGACGGCCATAGCGGGTGCACCACGCCGCTGACGCCAAGCGGCGCCATGGCGGCGCGCACGCGCGCTTCCTTCATCGAACGCTGGGCGGCGTAGTCGATAAACTGCCAGGGACAGCCACCGCAGTCGCCGGCGCCGGCGCCATGGTGCGGACAGTCTGGCGTAACGCGGTGCGGGGATACAGCGATAAGGTGCTCCACCCTGGCGTGGCCGAATCGGCCCTTCAGTCCGGTGACCCGGAATCTGCCCTGCTCACCCGTCCACACCCCGGGAATGAAGAACACGCGGCCACTCGGATGTTCCACAACACCGCTGCCGGCGGCGCTGACATCGCGCACCGTGCCGGTGAATTCATCGTTGATGCGAATTTCGCGTTTATCATGTGGCGCTTCCCGGCCTGGTGGCGGACCTGGCCTCGAGGATCGTTTTCTGCGCACGTCGCGTGTCTCAGTAACCGGTCATTTCGAGATAGCCGCGTCCAAGGTGCTCGCCGGTATCGGCCGCTTCGATGCGCACCGCGCCTTCCCAGTAACGGACGCTGGTGCGCATCTCCTGATCGTCCAGCAGAGCCTCTACACGCAGGGCTGGCGATCGGCCGCCGGTTTCCAGCGTCCACGCCACGGGGTAGCGGCGACCGGATGCACTGGTCCAGAAGCGCTCTTCGCGCAGGGTGAAGTCTTTCGCCCGCAGTGTCTCTGCGGTTCCCTGCCGGTCGACCCAGGCACCGGCACTTTGTTCATCCGTGCTGCCATCCTTTCTTCGCAGGCGGTAGACCATCAGGTCTTCACCGCTGTCCAGCTGCAGGGAGAACCAGTCCCAGCCGGCCTGGTCGTCACCTAGCGCGCTGGTGCTCCACTCTCTGTCCAGCCAGCTCATGCCGGACACTGCCCGTGTGTTCTCGCCAATGCGGACCTCGCCATCTGTGGCGAGGCGGGTGATCGAATAGTAATAGGAGGCATTACCGGGGGCGGCGCTCTTCTGGCTGAGGCCTTTGTCGCCCTGAAGAATGGGTTCCCGCGCAGGGTCGACGGTCAGCTGCAGCGCGAAGTCACCGGCATCGACATCGATGGTCCAGGGGAAGCTGCCATCGCTATCGCCGCGGATCTGCCAGTCTTCCAGCCAGACGCGGAAGGGCTGCATCGATTGCCCGGCAAGGCCGGCGGCACCGCGGGCGTAGCGCTCGGCATGGCGGTGGTCTGCAGCGGCAATGTCGGTCACGGCAACGTGCCCCATCCATACCTGGTGCGTCGCCCAGGCCGACTGACTGTCTGGAGAGCCCGGCGCGAGCGCAATGCGAAACAGGGTCAGCTGATATCCAATCCGATTGCCCTCCGGCGTCTCCAGATTGCCCGTGAGATACCACCATTCATTGCGGAAATCAGGATGCGCTGCGTGATCGTCAGGAAACACGAACGCCCGCGGGCGGTCCGCTCGCGCAAAGCCCGTTGCCGCGATGCCGCCGAGCGCGTCGCCTACGGCCATTGAATCATCCGTCGCCCTGTTGTCGCAGGCGGCAAGCAGCGCTGTCAGTAAAGAAGCCAGCAAAAAGGTCGGCAGCCTGGTGAGGAATCGTGTACCGCCGCGCATCACAAGCCCGCCAGCCGGTCGCGCAGCGACGCGGTGCCGATGCGCCGCGTCGGGTAGAGGGCGGCAAGAAGCGCCGCGACTACGGACAGCAGCACCGCCTCCAGAGGTATGGCAGGGAAGAAGTGACTCTGCATGGTCCAGCCGAAGGAGCGCCGGTTGATGACTTCGATAAGAATCTCTGACAGGACCCACCCCAGCGGAATCGACAGTACTCCGGCCAGCAGGCCGACGAGCGCTGCCTGGCTGAGCACCAGGCGCTGCAGCTGGCCCGGGGTCATGCCCGTGGCGCGCAGCACGGCGAACTCGCGACCCTTCTCCAGAAACAGCGCCATGAGCGCACTGAAGACGCCGATAAAGGCTACCAGTATGACGAGGACTTTCAATACATCAGTAATCACAAAGGTCCGATCGAAAATCGCCAGTGAGCTGTCGCGGATCGCCCGGTTGGAGATAACCTCTGCATCGCCCGGCAGTCTTTCTGCCAGTGCCCGCATGGCGCCGATCACCTCATCGATGCTGGCATCCGCATCGAGGGAAATGCCCAGGTTGCTGACGTCGCGGTCTGGCCAGTAGCGTTCGTAAAGCACGCGGGGCAGGACAACCATGCCGCGGGACGAGCTGTAGTCGCGATAGATGCCGGCCACCGGCAGTGCGATATTGCCCTCTGTCACGGTGCGCACGCGCACCCGGTCTCCGGCGCTGATGCCCTGCCGATAGGCCAGTGGCTCCGAGACAATCAATGCCCTGCCTTCGCTGAACTGTTGCCGGGCTGCATCGGTATCGCCGCCGATAAATTCGAAGCCGCGCGCGCTGTGGCCGGCGGCGCCCAGCACCAGGGCGCTAATGGTTTCCCCGTTGATCTGCAGGTCGCGGTTGGTGCCGGTGCTGACGTCGATGACACCGGGCACGTTGCGCGCAGCTGTCAGCCACGCGGAGTCGAGACGCCGCTCGCCCTGGCTGTCGGCTGATGCGGAGACATACAGGTCGCTGCCCAGCGTGGTGCCCAGCCAGTCTGCCACGCTGGCGCGGAAGGACCCCGTCATCAGGCCGACGCCCACAGTGGCAGAGACGGCGATGGCCAGTGCCACGGTTGCCAGGCCGGTGCGGCTGAGAGAAGACTGCACACCGCGCAGGGCGAGGCGCCCGACGCTGTGTCGAAAGAACGGCAGAGGTTCGCATCCGCGAAGCAGCGCCAGCATCAGCGGTGGCACGCACAGGCTGTAGCCGACCACGAAAACGAACAGGGCGGTGAAGCCCGCGACAAGTGACTGTCCCGAAACCGCGATCAGCACACCGCTCGCCAGCATCCCGGCGATGCCCGCGGCCAGTAGCAACAATGGTGTGCGCCCGCCGGTCTCCTGCTGTGAGCGTCGCTCGGCGATGACCGGCGCCGCGCGCGCCACGCTGCGAGCGGGCACGAGCGTTGCCGCAAGGACGGCGAGAAGGGTGATGGCAACGCTGCGCAGGACCGTTGCCGGCGCAATGCCGATCTGCGTCGGCGAGATTTCCACGTACAGATCGCTGATGGTGCGCGATACCAGCACCAGCAGACCCTGGCCCAGCGCAATGCCGAGAGCGACGCCAATGGCGCTGCCAACAACGCCAAGGATGCCCGCCTCGACAAGAAGCAGTCGGAACAGCTGGCCGCCGGTAGCCCCGGTCATGCGCATAACGGCAAATGCCGGGCGCCGCTGCAGCGCCGCGAAGGTCATGGTGTTATAGACCAGGAATACGCCGACCAGCACCGCCAGCAGGCTCATTGCCGCGAGGTTGACGCGAAAGGCCTCGGTCATCTCGGCGAACGCCGTCTGCTGCTGCTGGTAGGCCTCGAGCTGCAGCGTGGAGGGCAGGCTTTCGTCAAGCGCTTCTGCCTCTGCATCTGTAAGCTTCAACTGGATGCGACTCAGGCTGCCGGTTTTTCCCAACACGTCCTGCACAGTGGCAATGTCTGCGAGAATGCGATCGGCGAGCCAACTGCCCGGGCTGGGATCCGTGAGAGCCAGTACGTGCAGCCCGGCTGTCTTGCCGTTGACAGTGGCAGCCAGCGTGTCGCCAACGCCGATGCCCAGGCTCTGGCCCAGGGATTGCGGTATTACGACGCCGTGGGGTTCCGTCAGCAGCGTGCGCAGTGTGTCTCCCTCGAGTCCGGAGGGGGCACTTGCGCCGAGATCCATACCAAGGAAGGCAAACGGGTCGGTACCTATAAAGG
>JBHEOO010000085.1:0-5409 GCA_046260765.1 Chromatocurvus sp. | reverse complement strand
TGTCAAGCATGACGCCTGCTGGCGCACGGGTAAAGGCCTTATCCGTCGGCACGCGCGCGTGGCAAGCGCTGCAGTGAGTCTGAACGATCTGCCAGCCTCTGGCGGCAAGCGCCGCGTCTGGCGGTGCGGTATCCGCGGCCACCGTAGAACGCAGGGAAGCCGGTGCAATGGCGACTGCCAGAAGCAGTGTGGCCAGGGCGCTGCCCGCCAGTATCCAGGGCTTTTTCACCTGTTTGTGGCGCAGGACAAAGTAGTGTCGCGCCACGGCAGTAATGACCACCAGGGCCAGCAGCACCAGCCAGTTGCGCGGGTGTGCGTAGGTCATCGGATAATGACTGCTGATCATGATGAACAGCAGCGGCAGGGTCAGGTAGGTGTTGTGCGTTGAGTGCAGCTTGGCCTTGCGGGCGGGGGCGGGGTCCGGCGTCTCGCCGCGCTCAATCGCCGACACCAGGGCCCGCTGTGCGGGCATGATGACCCGGAACACATTGCCAACCATCAGCGTGCCAATAATGGCGCCGAAGTGGATGTAGGCACCGCGGCCGCTGAACAGGCTGCTGAGCCCCCAGATCAGCCATGCCGCGGCCACACTCAGGATAGCAGCAATCCACAGGGGGTAACGCCTCAGCGGGCTGGCACACAGCACCTCGTAAAACACGTAGCTACCGGCAATGAAAGATAGCCCGAGGCCAACGGCGACCGCCGGCGATAGCGCTGCTACCCTCGGGTCTACCAGGTAGGACTCGGCGCCCAGATAGTAAATGATGGTCAGTAGCACCATCCCGGTGAGCCAGGTGGTGTAGGCCTCCCATTTGAACCAGTGCAGGGTGGCGGGCATGGTTTCCGGCGCCAGCCGGTACTTTGCAACCTCGTAGATGCCGCCGCCGTGTATCGCCCACAGATCCCCTTTGATGCCTTTATCCCGTTTCCACGGTGGTGGCTCTTCCAGGCTGTTGTCCAGCCACATGAAATAAAATGAAGCGCCGATCCAGGCAACACCCGTTATCAGGTGTAACCAGCGGAACAGCAGACTCAGCCAGTCGAGGGCATAGCTCTCCATGGTCTTACACGATCTCCATCCGGTCGGGTCGGGTGATGGACGAATCCCGATCGTGCACGCAACGTCCCCCTGACCAGGTCTGGCGTATTGCCCGGTCATCCCCCAGCGTGCTGAGTACGAATAGTGTCTCGGCCAGGTCGCGGCATTGCTGCAGCCGGAAAGTCAGGAGCGGTGTACTGGTGGTATCCAGGATAACGAAGTCTGCTTCCTTGCCGGGGGTGAAGTTGCCCAATGTGTCCTCGAGGTCGAGCGTTCTGGCGCCGCCCAGCGTCGCCAGGTAAAACGCTTTGAAGGGCGACAGGTGCTCTCCCCTGAGCTGCAGCACTTTGTAGGCCTCGTTGAGGGTCTGCAGCAGGGAAAAGCTGGTGCCACCGCCGATATCGGTGCCTAGACCCACGTTGATCATGTGCTCGCGGGCGCAGCCCATTGGAAAAAGTCCACTGCCAAGAAACAGATTGGAAGTCGGGCAGAACGCTATGTTGCTGGCACTGTCGGCCAATCGTGCCCACTCCGCGTCGGTCAGGTGTATGCAGTGTGCGAAGACGCTGCGGCGACCGAGCAGGCCTGCAGCGTCATAGGCACCCAGATAGTGCGGTGCTTCCGGGAACAGTCGGCCGACCCAGGCCACCTCATCCAGGTTCTCGGACATGTGCGTCTGCAGATAGACGCCCGGATGTTCGCGCAGCAGCCGTCCCGCCAGGGCCAGCTGCTGTGGCGATGAAGTGGGCGCAAAGCGTGGTGTGACGGCGTAGCGGAGCCGGCCGCGTCCGTGCCAGTCCTCAATCAGGCGCTTGCTGTCCCGATAAGCGCTGTCTGCAGTATCCCTCACGGTGTCGGGGCAGTGCCTGTCCATCATTGCCTTGCCGGCAATCATGCGCAGCTTGCGTCGTTCGCAGGCCGCGAAGAAGACGTCCACGGAGGTGGCGTGGACACTGCCGAACACCATCGCCGTGGTCGTGCCGTTGCGCAGCAGCTCGTCGAGGAAGCGCTCCGATACGTCCCCCGCGTGGGCCGCATCGGCGAACTTTGCTTCGGCGGGGAAAACGTACTTTTCCAGCCACGCCAGTAGCTGCTCGCCGTGGGCCCCGACCACTTCCATCTGTGGCAGGTGGATATGGGTGTCGATAAAGCCGGGAACAATGAAGGCATTCTCATGGCTATGCACCGGGCAGTCAGCCGGTAGCGAGGCGAGCAGTGTGGACGCCGGACCAACGCTGTGTACGCGATCGTCCTCGGTGACCAGCAGGCCGTCCGGATAATGTGCCCAGGCGTCTTCTGCCCGTGCCATGTCCGGATCCTGCAGAAAGTGCAGTACGGAACCCCTGTGCGCGCGCAGCATCAGCGGCGGCCATCAGCGCTGCCGGCAACGAGCATGACCGGGTACGGGAGTTCAACCTCGTCGCAGTTGCCATCGCCGATGCGATCGACAACGATAAAGTCGCCGCGGCCCAGTGCCAGCAGGTAGTGGTGCCAGGTGCCGGCATGATAGTTGATGCTCTGTCCCGGTGCTGCAAGGAAGGCACGCAGCGCTGCCGCGTCGAAAGACCCCGGCGGCGCAACAACGATGGCGAAGGCCACGTTGCCGGTGTTGATGAACGCCTGTGTGCCCAGCGGATGGCGCTCCATGCGCCTGAGCATGAAGGGTAGCGTGACCGGCTTCGCGCGAAAGACACTGAAGCCGATACTTGAGCGCATGTCTGCGCCCCTATCTGACTCATTGCCTGGCGCCCCCGAAGCGACAGATACGCTTTTTCCGGTGGCGGGGAGGCTGTTTGCGCGGGCGATATCGTGATAGCGACGCGTCAGTCCGTCATTGATGTTGTACTCACTCACGGCTGCCGCGGGTTCGATGATCTCACCGAAGGGAGCGAACCCTGCGGCGGAGAGCGGTTGCAGGATCAGGGTTTCCGGAGTTCGGTGCCCGTTCATCAGCTGCCCCGATAGGTACTGTAGGCGAAGGGCGATAGCAGTAGTGGAATGTGGTAGTGCTCGCCGCCGGCAGGCAGATTGAAAACCACGTCGACCCGGGGGTAGAAAACATCGAGGCCCTGCGCCGCGAAATAGTCTGCAGTGGCAAAGCGCATGCGGTAGCTGCCCGCGGGAAGCTCCAGCCCGGCCTCGCAGAGCCCACCGTCCACGCGCCCGTCCTTGTTGGTGGTGGCACTGGCGACCGCTGTCCAGCTGCCGTCCCTTTCTTCACGACAAAGTGACAGCTCCACGCCGGCGGCGGGTTGGCCGCGGGCGGTGTCGAGAATGTGCGTGGTGATCTGGCTCATAGCAACTGTCCGATTCGTCTCTGGAATATTCTGCGCTGCTCCTCGGCAGCGATGGCGATTTCCTCGTGTCGCGAATTTGCCAGACGTGACTCGAGTAGCGTCAGCATCTCGTGGACGCTCTTGCCGCTGGCGCAGACAATAAAAATGAAACCGAAGCGACTGATGTAGTCGGCATTGCAGCGCGCCAGCTCGTTCAGGGTTATCTCGTCCGCGCCCGCTACGCCGGCCTGCTCATCCTCGGCCAGTGAGCGGGTGTCGGCGTACTTCTCGCGGAGGCTGTCGACATCGCCGATCTGTGGGTGGCCGGCGAAGGCTTCCAGATAGTCGTTTTCATCGAGGTTCGACCAGATGCGGTCCGCTGCACGGCGCAGCGCGTCCTCGTCGGCATAGGGTCGCTCCTGCACCAGCGTTTCAATCCAGCGACGGCTGCTGCAGCAGCGGGACAGTGCCTGCGACGCGGTCTCATCGTCTGCCGTATTCAAGTCTGCCAGGGTCACGCGAGCGCCTGCCAGTCCGGGAAGCCCAGGATACGTAAACGGCTGACGCCGCCATCCGGGAAAATATTCAGCCGAACATGCGTGAAGCGTTCGCTGCGGTCGTGCACCAGCTCGCGCAGAAACAGGTGCTCGCGGTCCGCAAACAGACGCCTGGCCGGCAGCAGGGTCTGCCAGTGGAGGTCGCTGGCTTCAACATCAGTTCGGTCTGTAGACGTTGCTTCAAGCGTCATATGGTGGGGGAAGTTACCCTTGAAATGGGCGGTGTCGACGATCACCTTGCGTATCGTGCCCGGCACACCAAGACGCACAATAGCCCAGTCATGGCCGGCGTCGCGGCGTCTTCGGGTTTCCCAGCCATCACCCATGTTGACGCCGCGCCCGGGCATCAGCAGATTGTCAGGTGAGCTGTAGAACCGGTTGCTCACGGCGACGCCGCGTCCGCCGTGCTGCGCTGCAGCAAGGTCAATCAGCTCTCCGTCGATGAACTGATCACGCCTCAGCAGGGGCTTGCCCCAGGCGCGCAGGCGGGCGACGCCACCATCGGGAAAAATGCGCAAACGCAGGTGTGTGCTTTGCTGAGGGTGGTCCGTTGCGGTTTCGATGGCAAACAGGTTCTGGCTGTGAGCGCGCAGTCGGCGTTTCGGCAGGAGCTCCAGCCAGTCCGCGTCGTTGTCCGGCTCATCCTCGGTGAACAGCCCATCCACGGCGGCCGCTTCCGGCGCATTGCCGCGGAAGTGATTGGTGTCGATGTCCACGGCGAGCAGGCTCCCCGGTGCGCCCAGGCGCAGGATGCACCAGTCGCAGTCAGCGGCACCGGGCGGGCGTCGACCGAAAGACCGGCGCGATTCCCAGCCATCCATCCACTGGCCGGTGGAGACAAAATGTCCCTCGCGAAAGATGCCGCGACCGGGTTTGACCAGATTGCCGGCCTCCGCAAACCACTCATCGCTGCAGGCGAGGGCGCGCGCGCCGAGGCGCTCGTCAAGGAGATTGATGTGAGACTCGGCGATAGCCGCAGCTCTGGGGTCGCCGTGGGTGGTGTCGTTGTCTGGTGCGAAAGTTGTCATGGTTGCTCGCCTTGTGGGGTCAGGCCCACCAGCGCCGCGGCGCCCTTGGACCTGACCCCGGTGTTGGCATGGGCTGTGCAATTTGCTCCTGTATGATACGCAGCAATCAGCTGCCCGGCGATGGACACGGCGACCTCCATCGGATGCTTGCCAGGCACCTCGCGCAGCCCCACCGGACAGTGTATCCGGGCAATCTGAGCCTCTGTGTAGCCCCTGTGCTCCAGGCGCAGCCGGAAGCGACGCCATTTTGTCCGGGAGCCGATCAGGCCGATATAGCCGCATAGTCGAGGGGGTGTTCGTGAGTCATGAACAGGTAAAAGGTGCCGGCGGGGAATTCACGGATTTCGTCCACCGGGCTGTCACTGACGCAGACCCTGATATTCGGCGCAACCTGCCCGGGAAATTCGCCGCTCCGACTGTCTATCCAGTGCACGCGGCAGGGCAGGCCGGCCAGAATTGTTGCGAGCGCCCGGCCGACGTGCCCCGCGCCGAACAGTGCCACCTGCAGC
>JBHEOO010000084.1:0-5419 GCA_046260765.1 Chromatocurvus sp. | reverse complement strand
GAGTTGGCCTGAGCATGACAAGCGAAACAGTGCCTGCCACGGTCGTGACCGACATTGCGCTCTATCATCCTTTATCGAGAATACCAGGTGCAATCTGCGCAGCTTAGAGCCTCGGATGTTAGCCAATCGGGGCATCCTCGCCTATCAAAACCACATCTTTCTCTGGATACCGGTGGGGTGGGATGACCAGGTTGGTGGGTGCCGGTACGTTTTTAAAGACCCGGCCCGCAAGGTCAAATTTTGATCCATGACAGGGACAGAAATACAATGCGTGTTCAATGTCGTCCCTGCCTTGCGGATGGTACCCGGGAATGCAGCCCAGGTGCGTGCAAATAGCCATTGTGACCAGAATGTCTTCCCGAATACTGCGATATTCGTTCCTCGCGTACTCTGGTTGTTGATCAATCTCGGAGTCAGGATCGCGCAGTTCCTGACGAAGTGAAGGCTTTCGCAACGTTTCCAGATTCTGATCGGTTCTCCGCAGCACCCAGACCGGCTTGCCTCGCCACTCAACGGTGACCATCGCGCCGGGCTCAATTCTGCTGACATCAACCCGAACTGGAGCACCGCCGGCTTCCGCCTTGGCGCTTGGATTCCAGGACCCGATAAACGGAATCGCAGCACCGATCATACCTACACCGGCGGTAACTGATGTTGCCGCTATCAGAAAACGTCGTCGCGTCTCGTTGGTTTCATTCATTTCAAACACGTCCCTGTTTGATCATTCTGGCTGAGACGGTTAACCCAGTCCGGACAGTCGACCCGAAAATCGGTCCTGCAAGAGGGGCCCCTTTTTCAGGTCTTGATGTCGTCGTTCTGAGGGTAACCGGGGATCTGAAGGCGCTGTTCAAATGCCTGACCCTTAAACTGTTAAAAAATATAGTAGTTTAAATGTAAGGCGGATGCAAGCGATCTGCTTGAGCCAATTTGATCGGGGAGTCCAGCAAAAGGTGGAGGGCAACGAGAAAGCCCTGGTGGGGAACCAGGGCTTTTAGTGGTCTTCAGGCTTCAGATTGCCTTCTGGCAAAAGTAGAAGTCGACACAGTCGTACTCGCCGCTGGCCATGCGCTCTGCTGCTTCAGCAGCCGTTTTTGCTGGCGGCACTATAACCTTGTCGCCGGGCTGCCAGTTCTCTGGCGTAGCCACGCCGTGCTCGTCTGACGTTTGCAGCGCATCCAGGAGCCGGAGAAATTCGTCGATAGAGCGGCCGTTGCTCATGGGGTAGTAAACCATGGCTCGGAGCACCCCCTTCGGATCGATGATAAAGGTTGCGCGCACTGCGGAGGTATCGGCGGCCCCAGGGTGGATCATGCCGTAAGCCCGGGCAACCTCCATTTTCAGGTCGGCGATGATCGGGAAGGGAATCTTGACGCCGAACTTCTCCTCAATGTTGCGTATCCACGCGATGTGCGAGTGCGTGCTGTCTATGGACAGACCCAGCAGCTCGGCACCGCGCGCCTTGAAGTCCTCTGCGCGCCGGGCAAAGGCAATGAACTCGGTGGTGCATACTGGAGTGAAATCGGCAGGGTGCGAGAACAGCACCAGCCATTTACCCTCATAGTCCTCAAGACTTCGGGCCCCGTCCGTGGTCGGTGCGTTAAAGGCGGGTGCCCGCTCGTTGAGTCGGGGGAGGCCGATTGTCTGATTGCTTGCTTCCATGGTTGTACTCCTTGTAAGGATTGATTGCGCTTCAGGGCGCAGGTTTGAACGACGGTTCGAGGCCGCCGAAATTACAAAGTATCGAGCGGCACGCGCAGGTAGCGGGTGCCGTTCGAGTCCTCGATTGGCAGTTCTCCCGCTTTAATGTTCACCTGCAGCGAGGGGATGATCAGCCTGGGCATGGCAAGGCTGCGGTCCCGTTCCTCACGCAGGCTGGTGAAGGTCTCCTCGTCGATGCCATCACCGGCATGTATGTTTGCCGCACGCTGCTCTGCGACGGTGCTCATGAACTGCAGTTCACGTCCGCCTGGCGCGTAGTCGTGGCACATAAAGAGACGTGTCTCTTCTGGCAGACTCAGCACCTTGCGAATGGACCGATACAGGGTAGCTGCGTCGCCGCCCGGAAAGTCGGCGCGGGCTGAGCCTGCGTCGGGCATGAATATCGTGTCGCCGACGAAAGCGGCATCACCGATTACGTGCGTGGTGCAGGCCGGCGTGTGCCCCGGTGTGTGCAGCACACGCGCCTCCAGCGCACCTATTTTGTAGTGATCACCGTCACTGAAAAGCCGGTCGAACTGTGAACCATCGCGCTGAAATTCCGTGCCCTCGTTAAAGATCTTGCCAAACGTTTCCTGGACTACATCGATATGCTTGCCAATCCCCGTTTGACCACCGAGGGCCGCCTGCAGGTAAGGCGCGGCGGACAGATGATCCGCGTGAACATGGGTTTCCACGATCCATTCGACGGTGAGGCCGCGCTCCCGCACGAAAGCGACAATACGGTCTGCGCTGGCGTAGCCAATGCGCCCGGCGGCGTAGTCGAAGTCGAGTACGGAGTCGACGATTGCGCAGGCGCCACTGCTTGGGTCTTCGACCACATAGCTGAAGGTGTTGGTCGGTGCGTCGAAGAAGGATGTCACGACCGGGTTGGAAGGTTCATTCAGCATGTTGTCCATTGTCTGTCTCCTACTTTGTTGCGAAGACAATAGAATATGGTGGGGCAATTAAAAGGTGAAATCGATAATAAGAATAGAATTGATCGGCACGAACGATCAGTAGTCCGGAGTGACCACATTAGCGCGGGTGCAAGAGCCAGGGCCTGTCGTTCTTTACTGATCCCCAACAGACTGGCCTGGTTTGCCTGCCAGCACGACGAGTAGGTGCACCCTGATGGATATCGACGTTCTCGAATCGTTACACGCGAGGACCCGTGTGATCACCGTTATCATGGAAATGCGCTAGACTGGGAACACAAGTCCCCAGAGTTATGCAAGGCAGTGACCGACAGACGCAGTGCCTCTCTTTCCCTGAAGCAGCTGGCCTACCTCCTGGCTGTTCGCGATACCCTCAACTTTACTCGCGCCGCGGAGCAGTGCTTCATTACTCAGTCCTCCCTGTCCGGCGGCCTCGCCGAGCTCGAACGTAGTCTCGGGCTCAAGCTGGTTGAGCGCAGCCGGCAGCACGTGGCGATGACTCCGGTCGGTGAGGCAGTCTGCATCAGGGCAGAGCAGATCCTCGCCGCCAGCGAGGACCTTTTTGCCTTTGCCCGGTCCCAGTCGGAGCCGGGAACCGGCAGTCTGCGTCTGGGCATCATCCCGACCGTTGCCCCCTATGTTATGCAACACTTTCTTGCAGCAAGCGCAGAGCACTTCCCTGGGCTCGAGCTGTCTCTGTGTGAGCGCCAGACGGAGAGTCTCCTCGACCAGGTCAGCGGCGGCGAACTCGATGCCGCAGTGCTCGCCCTGCCCATGGATACACGGACCCTCGTGGTGACTCACCTCTTTGATGATCCTCTGCGGCTTCTGGCGTCGCCCAGCCACCCTATCGCCCTGCGCGAGGCGCCGCTGCGCTTGTCGACGATCGACACCAGCCAGATCATCCTCCTCGAGCCGGGACATTGCCTTCGAGAGCACATTCTCTCCGCCTGCGGCGTCGGTGCCCAGGCCAGCCGCCGCTTTGAGGCCACTAATATTGACACACTGGTGCAGCTGGCAGAGGCGTGCTTCGGTCTTGCCCTGGTGCCCGCCATGGCGATAAATCACGGCGTATTACGGGACACCTCGCTTATCGAGATCTCCCTGCAGACGCCGCCACTCCGCGGCATTGCGCTGGTGACCAGGCCCAGCCACCCGCTCCGTGACTTCCTCGAGCGCGAGGTGGCAGCTCTGTTCATCAGCGGCCACTGAGGTGAGGTGGGCTGGCTGTAGCGGTTAGCCATTGCCATGACGAAGGCGTCTCAAGGTTTTCTCGTGGGGGAGGCCGCAGCAATGTTCAAGGGGCACTCGCAAGAAGAAGGAGAGTTTGAGACTATGTGGATATCCGCATACAATCACGCGTTCGCGACGTTTAGCGGTCACTATCCGGTCACACCTTGAGTGCTGGTGTGGTCGCTAGAGACGCCGGGTGACTTAACCATACGTTGGCGAGGGAACTTAAATCATGCCCAGCGCACATCGCTTTTTCCACTGCCTCGGAGAAGAGATTCGCCTTCTATCAGTCCTGCTCGTACATCAGCAGGGTGAGCTCTGCGTCTGCGAACTGGTGGAAGCGTTGAATGAAAACCAGCCCAAGGTCTCGCGGCACCTCGCGCAGTTGCGCAACTGCAATCTGTTGCAGGATCGGCGCCAGGGCCAGTGGGTATTTTATCGCATACACCCGGCGTTGCCGCCCTGGGCCCTGCGTATTCTTGACCACGCCTGCAGCGCAGAAGCCGGCACCTTGCGCCGCATGAAGGGACGCCTGGACGCAATGCCGGATCGGCCGACCAGGGAACCAGTCCATGCCTGAGTCATCGCCAGTGACGCATGTGGATGCGGCTTGCCTGCCGCCGATTGATACCGGGCGCCTGCTGGATGCGCCACAGCCAGCGCACCCGCCGCGCTTTCTTCTTTTGTGTGGGTCTCTCCGACAGCGCTCGTTCAGCCGGCTGGCCCTGTTTGAGGCCGAACGCATTCTCCAGCGGCTGGGCGGAGAAACACGGGTCTTCGACCCTACAGGCTTGCCCCTGCCGGACGGCGCGGAGGACACGCATCCCAAGGTGCAGGAACTGCGCGAGCTGGCGACATGGTGCGAGGGCATGGTCTGGTCCAGTCCGGAGCGCCACGGTGCCATGACGGGCATCATGAAGGCGCAGATAGACTGGATACCCCTGTCACTGGGCGCGGTGCGGCCCACCCAGGGGAAAACGCTGGCGCTGATGCAGGTCTGTGGTGGATCGCAGTCCTTCAACGCGGTCAACCAGATGCGCATCCTCGGTCGCTGGATGCGCATGATCACAATTCCGAATCAGTCCTCCGTGGCGAAAGCCTTTCTCGAATTTGACGACGATGACCGAATGCAGCCATCGGCCTATTACCGACGCATCGTCGATGTCATGGAGGAGCTCATGAAGTTCACCCTGCTGACGCGTGGCTGTGCCGATTACCTGACGGATCGTTATTCGGAGCGGGTCGAGGGCGCCGAGGCACTGTCGCAACGCGTCAACCAGCGCGCTATATGAGGTTGTTGCAATGATGTCTGCTGTTGCGAGACAACACAGCACGACAATTCACAATGTTTCAGACCTCTTTAGATGGAGTCAATGATCATGAAAATCACCATTTACGGGAGCGGCGGCGCAGTCGGGGGCAAGCGGGCATGATAACGATTTCCGGAGCAAGCCGGGGCATGCGGTGGTGGGCCCGCTGGCTCACTTCGCTGGCAATCCTGGTAGTCGCTGGCTGTGGCGCCGATGCGCCAGTTGGCGATCCTAAGCGCGCCC
>JBHEOO010000083.1:0-5732 GCA_046260765.1 Chromatocurvus sp. | reverse complement strand
CTATACGGGTATCGAAATGCGCGACGATGTACTCTGGCTGAATCCCTGTTTGCCGAAGGAACTGGTGGAATTGAGTTTCTGTCTTCACTACCGCGGACACTGGTTGCACCTTCGGTTTGATCACAGGTCAATGACAGTCAGTTTCGAGCGATGTTGCTCAAATAGCCGGGCGCGGATTGGCGTGGCTGGTGAAGTGCATGAGATGTGGGAGGGAGACGAAAAATACTTCCACCTTCCGCCTGCTTGAAGGCGCGAACGTCGGTGGACAATACAACGAGCGTAGAAGCGTGGCTGTAAGGGTGCGGGCTGCACTTTAAGCACCAGAGCCAAATCAGGAAACTGTGGTGGCGGGAGATCATTGAATTTTGGCACATAGCCGCCGTTGGATATGCGCTGAACCGGCAAGATGGACAGGGACAAAGACTTCCGCGCGATAATCGATAAGATGCAAAAAAACCAGCGGCTGATTGCTCAGCTGCACCCTCGCGTCCACTGCCAGATCGCATCCAGGCAGGCCCGGCCCAACTGCCGGCTGCGCTCAGGGCTCCAGGCAGTGTTCGGCAGCGGCGTGATCATGGAGTCCTTGAACGGCATTTCCAGAGTCATGGCCAGGCAACCAAAGGTCTCGGCCACCCAGTCGGTGCACTTGCGCAGATCAGCGCTGCCCGGCGCGGCTACTGGATACCCCTGTTCGGTCTGAAAATCCGGGCTGATAGTCTTGAGTCGCTGCTTGAAGCCATCGAGTTCGGCCTGACGCTCGGCGTTCCAGCCGGCGGTGCTCTCTGCACCGGCAATGAAGTTGTAAGGTATTTCCTCATCACCGTGCACATCCAGCGAGAAATCCACACCGGTTTTTCTCATCCTCTCGATCACATGGAAGACCTCGGGTGAAAGCTCGGATGATGGTTCGCGCCACTCGCGGTTGAGGTTGCGGCCGTGCGCGTTACAGCGCAGGTGGCCGCGTACCGAGCCGTCGATGCACATATTGGGCACCAGGTAGACTACTGCCTGCTCGAGCAGGCTTCGGGAAACCGGATCGTCCCGGTCGAGCAAACGATCCAGAAAACCTTCTACCCACCACTCGGCCATGGTTTCGCCGGGGTGCTGGCGAGCCGTGATCCATAAGGCTTTTCGGTCGCTTGCGGCCTGACCGATCGTCAGCAGCGTATGAGCGTGCCCGTCCGGTGTTGTGCACAGGCTCTCTGCGCGCACCAGCGACGAAGCCAGCGCATCGGCAATCAACTGGCGATGGCGCTCCAGGCTGTAGGGGGCAAAGTAGGCGTACTCGATCACGTCGGCCTCGGGCGTGTGTTCGATGATCAGCCGTTCACCGTCGTACCGGGTTGGCACCCGCTGCCATTCGATGCGATCGGTTGAGCACACTGCCTGGTAATTTTCAAACCCCGCCGGGTAGGACACCTGGCCGGCGTTCTCGATTGTCATGCGGCAGGCCTGGCCGGCTGCATCGCATAACTGGAAATAAAACCACTGCAGGTGTTCCTCGCCGACATCAGGTCGAATCTTCAGCGTAATCGCGTCAGCCTGCTCGGCCGAAATGACTTCGATATTGCCGCCGTCGAAGTGACTGTGGATGTTTACGCCCATGCTGGCCTCCTTACGGTCAAGCGGATCTGTGCACTTCATTATTGCAGGAAATGGCGCAGATGGGTGGGTGTTGAGCAGCAGCGCAGAGCAGGCTTTGCTACACGCCTCATGCGAGCTTGGCAGAGCAATAATTAGAGATTAGTGCCGAACTGGAAGCGGCCGGCACGCGCATTGTCAAAAGCGAGGGTCTAGCGGGCCAGCTGTCGTCTCCCTTGAGCCAGTAGCTGGATTCGCTGTTGCGATAGTCGCCGCAGCGAGTCTCCGCTTTGCGGTCGAGCAAGATGGGGAGGGCAGCGACAGGGAGAGCGCTGACCGCAGACGCGTGCGCAAACACTATTTCACCTCGATTCGATTTACCACCTGCTCGACACCTGCCTGAGCGCTGGCAACCGTTCATCGGTACGAGCACCAGCAAGATGACCGTGCAATAGCCGATGCCGACGCTGATATCCTCGGGCGTGGCGTGCAGGGTAATGTCCACGCGCTCCCCGGCAAAATCGATTTCACCACCGGCGCTGAAGCCGGTGTCATCTGTGTCGATGACAAAGTTGTCCAGCGTGGCGACAACGTCGCGGGTCTTTACGTTGACATTGGCGCAGTCTATGGGCACCGGGGCGCGATCACGCAGCACGCTGGTAAACACCTGTACCGCGTCCAGACAGGCCAGTTCGATCAGGACGGCATCCACCGTGCCCCCCTGCATCAACTGCAGCCGCCCGTCCTCGTCGTCGTCTTCCGGTTCATCATCGTCCAGCCGTCCCCGGTATGCATGGAAAGCTCACCGCTGAACCCGCTACCGCGGTCCGGCAGCCGGCGCAGGGAGTCCGCGTGTGCTTCAAGGTCGAAGGTCTTTTTCCGAAAAGTCAGCGACGCCCGGCGCTCTTCACGCAAGAGCTGAAGATGCGACGATACGAGGAAGGCCGTTGCCGAGTTCGGGAGAAAGATCTCCGCAAGCGGGAAAGTCGGATCATGGCTGACCCTGAATGTTCTCAGTCTGTGCGGCTTCAGGTCTGCCGCTTCCACCGATACACTGTTTTGCACGAGACCCGTTAAGCCGCGATAGATCGAAACCGGGGCGTGGTGCTCGCGGTCATTGTTCGCGAGCTGGACCCTGAGCCAGGGGTTTTGCCAAATGCGCACGTTAACTGAGGAGTTTTTGATGTCCAATGGCGCAAAGCGATCGGATCAGCGAGACGACCAGAGGCAGGCAAGCAGGCGTCAGCGCTGGAAACGTCACCGAGGAGACGATTGAAGGGCATCAGGTCACGGGCGTCATGAAGTCTGCCGACGACTCAGGCGATGCTTCAGGTCAGCAGCCGTTGCACACCTATATCCCCGAAGTTGGTGATACAGAGATCCTGGATCTGCTGGAGGGCAGTAATGTAGCCATCACCGCGAAGGAATCCGGCCGGAACATCACCGTGCCGGCGGTGAGCAGGACGCGTCCTCAGGGCACACACATGACTGAACTGCATTAAAAATCTGGGTAGCGGAGGCACCATGCTTGAGGGCAGCTTCATTTTTTTCATGCTGATTTTTCTGCTCGTGGGTTTCTCCTCTGTGCTTGTGCGCAAGAAGCAGAGCAGCGACTACCTGCTGGCCGGCCGATCCCTGCCGCCGTCACTGGCCGGCCTCTCGGCAGTGGCCACCAACAACAGCGGCTATATGTTCATCGGCATGATCGGCTTTACTTACACGACGGGCCTCGGCGCCGTGTGGCTCATGGTGGGCTGGATCTTCGGCGATTTCCTTATCTCACTGCTCGTGCATCGTCGCCTGCG
Organism: Chromatocurvus sp.; assembly: GCA_046260765.1. Classification (GTDB taxonomy): domain Bacteria; phylum Pseudomonadota; class Gammaproteobacteria; order Pseudomonadales; family Halieaceae; genus Chromatocurvus. The sequence goes on along the minus strand of JBHEOO010000083.1, from coordinate 2,346 downwards.
GCGGGCGACCGGTGAATTCGATTCGCTGACCTATCCCTCCCTGCTGGCGAACTGGTACGGGCAGAATCATCGCTGGGTACGGATTCTCGCTGCGCTCATCTCTGTGATTTTCCTCGGCATTTATTCAGCAGCGCAACTCAGTGCGGGCAGCAAGGCACTGCATGTGCTGTTCGGCTGGGAACAGCGTCTGGGTGCTATGCTCGGAGCCGGCATGGTGTTGTTTTACTGTTTTTCCGGAGGCCTGCGGGCGTCCGTGTGGACCGACGCAGCCCAGTCCATGGTGATGCTGACCGGCATGCTGATCATGGTGTGGATTACCGTCAGCCGTTTCGGCGGTATCGATGGCAGCCTGGAGGCGCTCAACGGCGTTTCAGATACTTTCATGAATTGGTTTCCGCCGGATCTTGCGTTTGGCGCTGTCGGCCCTGCGCTGTTTGTGATCGGCTGGATGTTTGCAGGCTTCGGTGTCATCGGACAGCCGCACGTGATGGTGCGCTTTATGTCGCTGGACAGCGAGGACAGCATGCAGCGCGCCCGCATTTACTATTACGCCTGGTACACCAGTTTCTACACGCTGGCGCTCGTGGTGGGCCTGATGTCGCGGCTGATACTCCCGGATATCGCTTCCTTCGATGTCGTCGAGGATACTGAGCTGGCGCTGCCGACGCTGGCGGCGGAACTGCTCCCCGACCTGCTCTCCGGCCTGGTGCTGGCGGGTCTGTTTGCGGCGACCATCTCGACAGCGGACTCCCTGATCCTCAGCTGCTCCGCAGCGATCAGCCAGGATCTGCTACCCAAACGCTGGCAGAGCTTTGGGCTGACCCGGCTGGTCACTCTCGGGATGATTGTGCTGGCGCTGACGATTGCGCTGGTCTCTGACGAGAGCGTGTTCATCCTCGTCCTCTACGCCTGGTCAGGCCTGGGCGCGGCGTTTGCGCCGCTGCTGCTCACGTATACGCTTGGAAGGCGGCCAGCACAGCCGGTGGCGGTGGCAATGATCGTGGTCGGCCCCGCCGCGGTCTTTGCCTATCAGTGGGTCGACCCGCGCATTGTTGAGACGATTTACGAAATCCTGCCGGGCATCGCCGCAGGGGTGCTGGTTTATCTTGCTGGCACCTGGATTTACGACAGGCGCTCATCTTGAGGCTTCCACAGCGCGGCGCGCCTCTACCTCGTTGCCTGACTCGAGGCCCGGGTCTGCGCAACAAGGCGCTTTAACCGCAAGTTTAGCCGTAAGTGGCGCGACTGCATCAAAAATAGTAGGTTTGGCCCTGCCGGTTGCAGGCCATGCTGGCGCCAATAGTGCGAAGGAGGATAAATGATGATTCAAAACAACACATTGAATATCACAATTTCCGAGGAAGCACTGGAGTTTCCGTTCAAGTGGGGATGGCTGTTTGCCCTGGGCATCGTCATGATCATTTTTGGCAGCCTCGGCCTGGTGTTCAGCTATGCGTTCACGCTAGCCAGTGTGCTCGTTTTCGGCGCGCTGGCGCTGGCTGCGGGGCTCCTGCAACTCTGGCACGGGTTTGCGGCCCGCGAGGAGAGCTGGGGTGGTCGTGGACTGCATCTGCTTGTTGCGCTCGCCTACCTCCTGCTCGGCGGGCTATTGCTGTGGGACCCGCTGAGTGGATCACTTTCCCTGACCCTGTTTCTGGCAGCCTTCCTGCTCGTTATTGGTGGCTTCCGTGTCTATTATGCCTGGCAGTGGCATCGCCGCGGCTGGCGCTGGAAGCTGGCTGCGTTTATGGGGGTTGTTGATGTGTTGCTTGCCGTGCTGATTCTTGTCGGCTGGCCATCCACCGGTCTCTGGGTTATCGGCCTGTTCCTGGCTATTGAGCTGTTATTGAATGGCTTCCTGCTGACGTCGCTGGCACTCACGGTACGCAGCATGCAACACGATGCGGGTCAGCCGGATGATGCGGCGTGAGTGTAATTTCAGGGAGCGACGTTCACCTCCTCGCCCATTGACAGTATTTGGTCTATGACGCAGACGTCAAAAGAGGAAGTGGCAGATATCGACTGGCATAGCCTAAATCCGGAACAGGCACTCTCCAGGCTCGATAGCAGTGAAGATGGGCTTGCCGCCGGCGAGGTTCGCGAGCGACAGGCTTCATGGGGCCCGAACACCCTTCCCGAGGAAGATCGTCCCGGTGCGCTGCGGATCTTCCTGCGCCAGTTCAGGGATCCACTGGTCTACGTGCTGCTGATCGCTGCTCTGGTTTCGCTGGGTCTCGGCAATATTGCCAACGCATCCTTCATCGGCGCGGTGTTGCTGATCAATGCAATCGTCGGTGCCCTGCAGGAGGGGCGCGCCGAGGCGAGCGCATCGGCGCTACAGGAGAT
>JBHEOO010000082.1:0-5920 GCA_046260765.1 Chromatocurvus sp. | reverse complement strand
GCGCCAACATCGACAAAAAAAGCGCCAGTAAAAGAGCTGGGATACGCATGGTCATTGTCCTCACGAAAGTCCGGACACGTTAGCCTATTGGCGGCCCCCATGGAAATACACCGCCCGTGCGATTCTGTGCAAACAACGGCAGCATTTTATGTTTGAATAAGGGTGGCGCAGCGAAAACACGCGACCAGCCAGATCTTCAATTTCGCCGTACCCGACAGGGTCGGCATCAATACCGGGTGCACTGTGACAATGAAAAAGAACCTTTTTATTTTTCTGCTATTGACGATGTCGGTAACGGCGGCAAACGCCGAATCCTTCAAGGTCGGTGCTATCGAGGCACAGCGTGGCGAGTCGGTCTCCGGATTCCTGCCGGTGCCCGAGGGCGTGGATGAGGGCAGCACAATACCGGTGACGGTCGTGCACGGGGCAGGCGAGGGTCCGGTGCTTGCGTTAATCGCGGGAACACACGGTTACGAATACCCGCCGATAACGGCGCTGCAGTCATTGCGGGGCGAGATCGACCCGGCCGACCTCCACGGCACCATTATCATGGTGCATATTGCAAATATGCCATCGTTCCTCGGGCGCACGGTTTACTACAGCCCGGTCGACGGCCAGAACCTGAATCGCATGTATCCCGGGGATGCAGACGGGACCTTGAGCCAGCGAACGGCACACCAGATCACCACGCACGTCATCGACCAGGCAGACTACCTGGTTGATCTGCATGCGGGCGATGGCAATGAAGCATTGCGACCCTATGTGTACATGCCGGTAACCGGTGATGCTGCCCTGGACGCAAAAACTGAGGGACTGGCCCTCGCTTTCGGCCTCGATCATATTGTCGTTGATGATCGCCCGACGGATGTACCCGGACCGACACGCTACACCGACCAGACTGCGCTGGTGCGCGGCATACCGGCGATTACGTCTGAAACCGGACAATCCGGCTCGAACGACCCGTACTGGGTTGGCCTTGCAGAAGCCGGCGTGCGGAACGTGCTGCGACACCTTCAGATGGTGCCCGGCGACGAGGTAGTCAATACCGGCGTCACCTGGCTGGGGGATTACCAGGTCATTGCCAGCCCACAGACCGGCATTTTCAGGCCGCTCACCAGGGATGGCTATGTTGTGACAGAGGGCGCATTGCTGGGCGTTCTCGTTGATTTCTTTGGCGATGAGATTGCGGAAATACGCGCGCCGTTTCCCGGTGTGGTCAACTACGTCATCAGCACCCCACCGGTGAGCGAAGGTGAACCCGTGGCGATGCTGAGCAGGATTCGCGAGCGCTAATACCGGCACTGCGAGTCCCGACACTGCTAATCCCGGCACTGCTAATCCCGGCACTGCTAACCCCGTCATTTATGGCGGCGGTCATGGCGTGCAGTTATGGGGGCTTGGTCACAATCGGCACAGTAGATATACTGCTGAGCAGCGTCTTAGACGCCATAAAAATCCCAATAAAAACGCAAAGGCATCACCATGCAGCAACTCAAAACCCTGGGCCCTGCCCTTGTTTTTTTCGCAGTCGTATCGGCACTGACCGCCTGCTCCGGCAGCGAGAGCACCGCGCCACTCCCCTCGGTAACGCCACCGTAGGCAACGCCGCCAACTGAGCCCCCGCCAGAAGAGCCTCCCGAAATTACGCGCGCGCACGATGAGCGCACGTTCACGCCGGCTGTGGATATTGAGTTCGAGGCCCAGGCTGGCACGCAGGCCTTTTTCGGGGTTTACGAAGGTATTCAGGGCGACGCGGTCTATTCGGCGGAAATTCCGGACACCTGGAACGGCGGCCTGGTGATGTACACGCATGGTTTCCGCGGTAACGGCGAGGCGCTGACGGTATCCATTCCCGATCCGGCCTGGCGCGGCACCGTGCTCGGCGCCGGTTACGCCTGGGCAGCCTCGTCGTTTTCTGCCAACTACTACGATGTACGGGCCGGCGTGGAGGATACCAACCGTCTGGCCCTTGAAGTCATGGACTACATCGAGCGTGATTTCGGCCAGCGCTTTGACGAGCCCGGGCAGCGGCTGATTTCCGGTTACTCCATGGGCGGACACATCGCGGCCGCCGCGGTGGAACGCGAGGCACGAGAGACCGCTAGCTTCCGCGTAAACTACGCCGGTGCCGCACCCTTCTGTCAGGCTGAGCAGAATCAATTCCAGTGGCTGGGTGACTACCCGCTGCTGGCACAGACCCTTGCCGGGCTCGGCGATCAGCCACGCGAGAATTTCCCGTCGCTGGCGCCGCAGATCATCGGCACGCTGTTCGAGCTGGACGAAGACAATAAACCGACCTGGGTACCAAAGAACGAAGAAGGCGAACGCCTGCGTCAGGCGGCCACCCAGCTCACCGGTGGCGAGCGCCCGATCTTTGCCGACTTCGGCTTCGTGCAGAACACGTGGCAGGAAGCCGTGCTGTCCACCGGTGGAGCCGACGGCACGATCGACGGCATTCTCGCCGGCAACATCTACGATAACACCCAACGGCAGTATCGCTTTCGCCGCGGCGGTGAGCTGCAGGCCGGCGAGCAGCAACTCAACGACCGCATCGAGCGCGTGGCCGGGGATGAAAACGTCAACGCACTGCGCGAGGACGGCGTGCGCTGGCTACCCCTGGTGAATGGTGAATTCGAGGTGCCGGTCTTGACGCTGCACACGCTCGGAGACTTTTACGTGCCCTTCCGCCACCAGCAGCTGTACCGTGAGCGGGCGCTCGACAGCGGCGCCGAAGACCTGCTGGTCCAGCGCGCCATTCGCGCGCCGGGGCACTGCGATTTTACCGGCACCGAAATCGTCACAGCACTTGGCGACTGGCTGCGCTGGGTGAACGGCGGTCCCACGCCGGCGGGCGATGAAGTACTGGACGCTGAGATTGTGGCCGACCCCGACTACGGCTGCGCGTTTACCGCCAACGACGGTACGCGGGACCGCTCGGCACTGCCCGCCTGCAGTGCGCCCTGAGCCGTAGCGCGGTTGCGCGACGAGATGCCGGAGGAACGTCAGCGGGTCGCTGTTCAACACAGCGCCCCGGCATTGATCAGGCATCGATCACCGGTGCCGAAAATCGGCGTTCGCTGGCCATGAAAGAAAAGCCTGTCTATACTCAAACCGTCCCCGGTCGCTGGGTTCATTTTTTTTTCGCATCCCACCCACCACAAAAACGGCGGAGCGTTATGACCTACCTACGCAGCATACTCATTACTTTACTGGTTCCGGTTTCCCTCCTGCTGGCAGGCACGGGGCCTGCACTGGCCTACGACGAGGCCCTTTACGATGCCATGGAATACCGGCTTATCGGTCCCTATCGCGGGGGACGCTCCGCTACGGTGACCGGCGTTCCCGGCGACAGCGGTACGTATTACTTCGGCTCTGTCGGCGGCGGTGTCTGGAAAACCGGGGACGGCGGCAGCAAGTGGGAGAACATAACGGATGGTTTCTTCGGCGGCTCGGTCGGCGCGGTCGCCGTGTCCGAATCGGACCGCAACGTGATTTACGTCGGCCTCGGTGAGAAAACCATACGCGGCAACGTGTCCTCAAATTTTGGCGTGTGGAAATCCACCGATGCCGGGGCAAACTGGCAGTTCATGGGGCTGGAAGATACCCGTCATATCGGTCGCATCCGCATACACCCCACGAATCCCGACATTGTCTATGTCGCCGCGATGGGTGACCTGTGGCAGCCCAGCGAGGCCCGCGGCGTCTACAAGAGCAGCGACGGCGGCGAGACCTGGGAAAAAGTGCTGTATGCCAACGAAGACGCCGGCGCCGTCGACCTGACCTTGGATCCCGGCAACCCGCGCATCCTGTATGCCAGCACCTGGAATGTGCGCCGCACACCCTACAGCCTTTCCAGCGGTGGCCCGGGGTCAGACCTGTGGAAAAGCACCGACTCCGGCAAAACCTGGCAGAATCTCACCGCGCTGCCGAATATGCCCGCAGAGCCCCGCGGCATTATCGGCGTCACCGTCTCGCCGGTGAACACTGACCGCGTATGGGCGCTTATTGAAGCAGAGGACGGCGGCGTATTCCGCTCTGATGATGCCGGGAAAAGCTGGGAGAAAATCAACAGCGACAGGGCGCTGCGCTCACGGGCGTGGTACTACACCCGCATCATTGCAGACTCGCAGAACGAAAATACGGTCTACGTGATGAACGTGTCCTACGGCAAGTCCACCGATGGCGGCAAGACCTTCAGTCTGCACCGGGCGCCGCACGGGGATCATCACGACCTGTGGATCGACCCTGAGAACAACCAGCGCATGATCATTGCCGATGACGGTGGCGCGCAGGTGTCTACAGACGGCGGCGACAGCTGGACCACCTACCACAACCAGCCCACCGCACAGTTCTACCGGATAGCCACGGACAACCACTTCCCCTACCGCATCTATGCCGCCCAGCAGGACAATTCGTCCATCCGGATTCTTCACCGCAGCGACGGCAATGCGATCACCGAGAATGACTGGGAAGTCACCGCCGGCGGCGAGAGTGCGTATCACGCAATCGACCCGGACAACAACGACATCGTTTACGGTGGTAACTACAAGGGCTACCTCTACCGCTACAACCACGGGAACAGCCAGAACCGCGCCATCAATGTCTGGCCGCTGAACCCGGCGGGATCGGGTGTGGAGGTCATGAAGTACCGCTTCAACTGGAACTTCCCCACGTTCTTCTCGCACCACGACGCCGACCGCCTGTACGCATTCTCAAACCAGGTGCACGTCTCCACCAGCGAGGGACAGCGCTGGGACACGATCAGCCCGGACCTCACCCGCGCGATACCGGAAACGCTGGTGTCCTCGGGCGGCCCGATCACCCAGGACAATACCGGCGTCGAATTTTATGCCACCATTCTGACCGCCAACGAGAGCCCACATGAGGAGGGCGTACTGTGGACCGGGTCTGACGACGGCCTGGTACACCTGACCCGCGACGGCGGCGAGAGCTGGGAGGACGTCACGCCACCGCGGGCGCCGGAAATGCTCATGTGGAACTCCATTGATATACACCCGACAGAAAAAGGCGGTGCCTATCTGGCGGGAACGCTGTACAAGACGGGCGACTTTGCGCCCTACCTGTACAAAACCTCTGACTACGGCAAAACCTGGAAAAAAATCACCACAGGCATTGCGCCGCTGCACTTTACCCGGGTGCTGCGCGCCGACCCCCATCGCCCCGGCCTGCTGTACGCCGGCACCGAGTACGGAATATACGTGTCCTTTGACGACGGCGACAGCTGGCAATCCTTTCAGCTGAACCTGCCGGAAGTGCCCATCACCGATTTGCAGGTGCGTGACCGCAACCTGATTGTCGCAACGCAGGGGCGCAGCTTCTGGATCCTTGATGACCTGTCACCCCTGCACCAGCTGAACGAGGACGTCGCGCGTGCCGGTGCTCATCTTTATCAGCCCAAGCCCAGCTACCGCATGCGCCAGGGTGGCAGAGGCGAGCGCGATCCGCTGCTGGAAGGCGAAAATCATCCGCAGGGCGTGATGTTCTACTTTGCTCTCAGTGCGGCGCCGTCCGAGGATCAGCCGGTAACGCTGGAAATCCTCGACGCGAACGGCACACGGGTCAGGGAATTCTCGAGCCACGTCGACAAGGACGACAAAGGCGGCAAAGAGGACGAGAGCAGCAGGCTTGAGGCAAACGAGGGTGCAAACCTGTTTGTCTGGGATATGCGCTACCCGGATGCGGTGGACTTCGACGGGCTCATTCTCTACTCCGCCAATACCCGGGGGCCGCTGGCGGTTCCTGGCACCTACACCGCCAGACTGACCGCGAATGGCGATAGCGTAGAGCAGGCTTTCGAGATCCTGAAGGACCCTCGCGTCAACAGCTCACTGGCCGACCTGCAGGCGCAGTTCGACTTCCTGATAGCGGTGCGGGACAAGCTGTCCGAGGCACACCAGGC
>JBHEOO010000081.1:0-5937 GCA_046260765.1 Chromatocurvus sp. | reverse complement strand
ATTCTGGCCGTAGCGGAGATTTACGCGCCCGCCGAACTCATCGGGAATCGGCGTCGATACCATGTTGATAACACCACCGGTGGTTTGCGGACCATAGCGCAGCAAAGGAGCGCCTTTAACCACCTCTGTGGTGTGCATGCGCAATGTGGTCGGAAAATAATAGGCGGCGGGATTTGAATACGGCGCCGGCGCGATCATCACGCCATCTTCCATCAGCGTCACTTTGGACGCCCGCTCAGAGGTGGCGCCGCGGATGCCTATATTCGGTCGCAGGCCGTAGCCATCCTCTTCGCGGATGTAGACGCCGGGGACGGTCTTGAGAAGCTGGTTGATATCGGTTGCGAACTCAATGGTGATCTGTTCGTTATCGATGACGCTGCCCGAGCCCGGAAGTATCCTGGCATCGGCGATGGAACCAACAATGGTCACCTCTTCCAGTTCCGCCGACTGTGCATTCGCTCCCCCGAGCGCCATGACTGCGGCTGCTACCGCGGCTCCAAGTGTGCACCGTCTGTTTCCATAGTTGCTCACGCTTTACCCCCTGCTTTACCCGTTGAATAGAAATGCGCCTGAATTGGCTCAGCCCCGTGCACTTGTTTGCACCCGCTGCCATTCATGCGAACGATACTGATAACGATTATCAATTGCAAGGGGAGAAAACAGGGAATAATTCGACCTGTCGCGGAAACAGGCCGGACAGGGCGAAGCACTTCAGTCCTGCGGCGGCAACACTCTGTCACCCGCTGACAGTCCCGCCACGACTTCAACCCTGTTGTCACCGCGCACAGGACCCAGACGCACAAAGCGGCGCTCGGGGCCACTCACGCCCTGCACCCACAGCACGTCAAGCTGACCTATCGAGCGCACGCGTGACTGCGGTATCAACAGGCGCTCTGCGCTGCCAGCGGGAATCTGCATCCGGGCATACATTCCCGGCTGCAGGGAATCTGCTGGCGGGAGGTGCACGCGAATCATGAATGCCCGGGCGCCGGGATCTGCTGCCGGCACGATCTCCTCGATGGTACCTTCCAGCTGTCGCTCGAGGGCCGGAATCGTCACCGCAAGCGTTTCACCCTCGGCAAGTGACAGCGCCAGAGACTCACGCACCCAGGCCTCGACGCGCAGGGAGACAGGATTGTACAGCGACACCATGGGCTGGCCCGGGGACACGGTATCGCCGGGTTCTACGAAACGCTCTACCACCCGGCCGCCAATCGGTGCCTGCACCTGCGCGTAGGACAGCGCCGCTTCGCTTTCTTCAACCCGGCGCCGGGCCCGCTGCAGGTCGGCCTCCAGCGTGCGGGCTGCCGAGATAGCGGCATCGAGATCCGTATCGGCAATAAGGCCGCGCTCGTGCATGCCGGTTACACGCTGCAGATTACGCGATGCCTCATCCAGCCGCGCCTGCAGGCTGTTGACAGCTTCACGCGCCTGCTGCATCCGGGCGGTAAGATCGTCGTCTTCGAGCGCGACCAGCAATGCCCCGGCCTCCACCACATCGCCAGAGCGAACCAGCAGACGACTGACCCGCGCCAGCAGTCGGGAACTGACCACCGTGCGTTCCAGGGCCTGCACCGATCCCGGCACCGCCTCGGTCACCGGCTCCACCGTGTACTCCGCCACCAGCGCGTCGTTGGCCTGCTGTGCTGCGCCGGATTCGATACCCGGGGCAATACGATCATTGAACAAGCCCGCCATCCACGCGATAACCAGCAGTAACAGGCCCAGCGCCGCCAGTGGCAGTAGCAGTTTCCTGGCTTGAATCATGATGCAGACTCCGCAGAGGAAGGAACATTGGTATGACTGAAAACCAGCCAGTACACCACCGGCACGATCACCAGGGTGAACAGGGTGGAGGCCACGATCCCGAATATGATCGCCAGCGCCAGGCCGTTGAACACGGGATCGAGCGTGATGATCAGATTGCCGAGCAGCGTCGTTCCGGCGGTCAGCATGACCGGGCGCATTCGGACCGCTCCTGCCTGCAGCACGGCCTCGCGCAGTGGTTCCCCTTCTGCCAGGGACTGAGCGATGAATTCCACCAGGATCAGGGAATTGCGCACCACAATGCCCGCCAGCGCAATCATCCCGATCATCGCGGTCGCCGTGAACATCACTGGATCAGGCGCGCCCACCACGACACGCTCGCCTACCTGGTTCATCAGCCAGAACCCCGGCATGATCCCGATCACGGTCAGAGGGATGGCCGACATGATGATGAGCGATAGCGCCGTCGACTGAGTCTGCACGCGCAGAATGGCGAAGATCGCCAGGAGGGCAAAGGCATAACCCAGACCCATATCCCGGAACACGTCGAGGGTGATCGACAGCTCTCCCTCGCCGGTCCAGCTCACCTCGGTTCCCGGCGGCAGCTGCCAGGCTTCGCCACCCCCGTTATTGAAAAACGTGCGCGCCTCCCATTCCGGCGCGCTGGCGTCCGCGGACGTTGTTTCGCCGACCGATTGCTGGTCTGCATGGATATCGGCAATCACCTCGGCGGGCGTACGACCGTTCAGCTCGGCCATGACATACACCACCTGGCGCAGGTCCTTGCGATGTATCGTGCTGTCTACCGTGCGTGATGTGAAGGCACCGAGCTCGCCCAGCGCAACGAGGGGCTGCGGCGCCACCTCCAGGCCCTGTTCGGTGGTGGTGGCTGTGATGCCCGCGCGACCGCGCACCAGCAGGCGAAGAAAATCCCCCTCCTGCACGCGCCCAACGCGGGGCAGCCGCAGCTCCATGGGCACGGGCAGAATCTCGTCTGGGTCCTGCAGATAACCGGCGACTTCGCCTGCATTGGCCAGGGTGAGCAGTCGCGCGACATCACCGGTCGATACGCCGGAGAGCGCCGCCTTCTGCTTATCGGTGATAAATCGCCGCTGCGGCTGTGGTGCCTCCAGCGTCGAATCCACCTCGACCACGTGCGGCTCAAGCGATAGGCGGCGCAACAGCTCCCTGGCCGCCGCCTCCTGCGTTGCGTAAGGCGTGAGCGTATCGGCATAGACCTCGGCCACCAGCGTGCTCAGCACCGGCGGACCCGGCGGCACCTCTACCACCTTCACCGAGGCACCCGCCGGGACAAGGGGCGCGAGCAATGCGCGCAGGCGCAATACCACGGCATGCGACTGGTGCTCGCGCATCGCCTTGTCCGCCAGCACCAGGCGCAATTCGCCCTGGTGCGGCGCCAGACGCTGGTAATAGCGACGCACCATGCCATTGAAATCCATCGGCGAAGGCTCACCGGCAAAAGCTGCCACCCAGCGCACCTCTGGAATCCTCGATACCGCAGCAGATAGCTGGCGCAGGCTCGCCGCCGTGTGCTCAAGACTGCTGCCCTCCGGCATGTCCAGCAGCACCTGGACCTCATTCTTGTTGTCGTAGGGCAGCAACTTCAAGGGCACCACGCGCAGGGCGGGCAACAGCGCGGAGGCGATAAATAACAGGATAACCAGCAGAATAAGCACACGGGCACGCGCACGGCTGTCGAGAAAAGGTGTCAGCAGGGATCGGTACAGAGTGTGTCCAGCCGGGGCAGCGTCGGAGACAGCGGCGGGCGTATCAACCCGCAGCAGACGACTGGCGACAAAGGGCGTCACCAGGAAAGCGACCAGGGTGCTGATGATCACGCTGACCGGCACGTTGAACGCCATGGGCGCCATGTACGGGCCCATCATGCCGGTTATAAACGCCAGCGGTAAAAAAGCGACCACGATGGTCACAGTCGACATGATTAACGGGGACCGGATTTCCCGCATTGCCCCGGTCACGCGCTCAGCCAGCGAGCCCTCGCCCCGCCGCAGGAAGCGGTCGATATTGTCCACGCCCGTGATCGGGTCGTCCACGAGCAGACCCAGCGAGAGAATCAGGGCAAATAGCGTGACCCGATTGATGGTGTAGCCAAATGCCAGATCGAGCGCCAGAGCTGCTCCGTAACACACCGGCAGCGCCAGCCCAACCACCAGCGCCGCCCGCCAGCCCAGGAAAACCCCGATGAACACCACCACCGTCAGCACGGCAAAACCCAGCGACGTGACCAGCTCGTTGACCTTGGCATCTGCCGTTTCGCCATAGTCACGCAGAACCGTGAGCCGAACCTCCGGCGGCAGGATGTCAGCCTGCAGACGCTCAAGCGTCGCCAACGCCTGCCCGGATACGGTCACTGCATTTGAGCCGCGCTGCTTGGCAACCGCCAGCGTCACCATCGGATGCTCGATGCTGGCATTGTTACCCGAAACGGTCTGTAGCCAGCTGTAGGCGCGCGGTTCTTCCGGCCCGTCGACGATATCGGCGACATCACGCAGAAATACCGGCGCACCGTCTATCACGTTAACCACGAGCTGGTGCAGCTCACCGGCGTCGCGCAATACATCACCGGCCTGCAATGCGATCGCCTCGTTACCCACGACCCAGTCGCCCGCTTCCTGCAGGCGATTAGCGGTGGCAAGCGCCTCGACGATATCCGTCGGGGTGGTGCGGCGAGCGCCCATGGCCTCGGGATCGAGGAGTATGCGCAGCGTTCGCTTGCGCCCGCCGGTCACTGTGACGCCGTTGGTCTGGGGTATCGCCTGCAGCGTGGTGGCAAATTCCTGTGCCATGCGACCCAGTTCGTAGTCCCCGTAGCGCTCACTGTCAGTACTCCACAGGGCGACCACGAGAATCGGCACATCGTCGATCTCCACCGGCTTCAGCTGCCAGCGCGAGACAACCTGGGGTATGCGATCCTGATTGGAATACAGCTTGTTATAGGTATTGAGCAGAGATCGCTCGCGGTCCTCGCCGACATGAAAGCGCAGCGTCACGGCGACCCTACCGGCACGCGTGCTCGAGTAGAGGTGCTCGACACCGGGAATCTGGTCGAGCAGCTTTTCCAGCGGGATGGTGACCTGGCGCTCGGTCTGGCGGGCGCTCAGCCCCGGCGCTTCCACCAGCACATCCACCATGGGCACGACAATCTGCGGCTCTTCCTCTCGCGGCGTCAGCTGCAGCGCCAGCACACCGGCCAGTAGCGCACCCAGGAAGATCAGGGTTGGCAGGCCGCCTCGCAGCACGACGCCCATCAGCCCGTTGAAATCCCTGATCATCCCGCGCTCCCTGCCCGCCAACTTCGTACGACGCGCAGTTTATCGTTTTTCGCGAGGCGCTGCCCCGGGCAGATAATGCCAGCACGCTCGCTTTGTGTGTATTGTCGCCATTGGCTCGTTTGTCGCAGAAACGATAGTGGATGGAAATGAATTGCCGGCCTGGGCTACCCTGTCACACGTCACGCGCCGTCTCGTCGGTTAGAACGCTGACTCTTCGGCAAGAACGCTGACTCATCGGCAAGAAAAGACTGCTTTAACAGCCTGAACTGGCATCGTATAAGTCACCATCGCCCAGGGAGGCACAGACATGTTTGCACAACGCCTTGTAATCGCCACGCTCTACCTGGCGCTGTCAGCCATGCTCCCCCTTGTTCAGGCCTCGCCCGTTGAGGAGGCGCAGCGAACGCCCATTGACCTCCGGCGCACAACGTTAGTAGTAGCGGATATTGATCGCTCGCTTGCGTTCTACCGAGACGCGCTGGGCATGGTGATTACCTATGACAGGCTGATCATTACGCCCCGGGGTGCATCGCGGGATGATGCCGAGTCTGTTCGCCGGCTCGTCTTGCTTCGCGCCAATGATGACCACGTCGGCATGATTGGATTACTACAGTACATCAAACCCAAAAACCCACGGGTTGACCTGAAGGGCACTGCCTTCCGGGAAGGCACCACGGTACTCGTGTTCAATACCGCCAGGCTCGAGCAAAGTTTTGCCCGTGCGCGGGAGATACCGGGAGTTGTCGTGCTCGACGAACCGGAAGTCGTGAACTATCCGTCCTATGCCGGCGAGAGCGCCATCACCGTTATGATCGGCGCCCTGCAGGATCCGGACGGCTTCACCGTGGAACTGAAC
>JBHEOO010000080.1:0-6072 GCA_046260765.1 Chromatocurvus sp. | reverse complement strand
GCGGCGAACCGTGCTCACTGATGGCTGTGCGGATAAGGTCGAGAATCTCGGCCTGGCGGGGAGTCAGATCGGACATGCCGGATACCTGTCTGTATATACAGTAGCTGGGAGTATATACAGTCGCGCGCATTAGGCAATACGGGCGTAGGGCGCCGAAACACATGAGACTGGGTGCCAGGGTAATGAGATTGCCCAATTACCCCATTTAAGGAACGCGAACGGATAGGCAGCATTGACGCGCTGGGAAGGCCCCCTTCTTGAACAGCGCCCCCGCGTCAGAAGCACGCTAAGCCAGACTGGGCTGAGACCTACGGCCACAGCCAATTCGGCCCGGCGTATCGCACATCAAGCCGATGGCCGTGGCAGCCAGCCATTGATCTGGAACGTCTCAACCATAAAATCGTAAACCTCATTGCCGTGTGCGGCCTTGAACCGCACATGCTCACCCGTCAGCTCAGCGAGCCAGACCTCCTGAAAGATCGGTCGCGGGTTGGCAAACGCCGCGGGTGACGCCAGCGCAACATTGAGCCCATGGTCCGGATCGCGTGCCGAGATAAATTCAAACGCCTCGATGTCGGCGGCGCGCAGGGAGCTGCCCAGGGCCTGCGTCTGACGGTAATCGGCGCGGTGGATCAACACCGCCTCGTGCTGAGCAAAGGGCGCCTCCTGGAGTTCCAGGCCACGCTCGGTGCGGTACTGCGCGCCAAACAGCGTGTGCTGGGTATCGAGCTTCTCGGGCGGCGGCCTCGCCATGTCATACCAGAAGACGAACCGGTAAAAGGCGGCCTCGGCCAGCACCGTCCGGGTTTCCAGGGATCCGTAGAACAGGCTGGGTTCGCTGCGCCGCCCAAACCGCGAACCATGTTTCAGTGGCGGGTAGCGGAAAGGGGCGGCCAACAGGTAGTGGAGGTTTTCCGTCCCGGGGCGTAACGCCGGCTTGGTCGCCTCGATCATCTCCTCAAGCTGCGCCTGGCGGGTTAGCGATGAGACCAGCCGGCTGGTGGCCACCTGCTCCTGGCTTTCCACGAGCCGGCGCAGGGTGCCGGCCAGCATCCTCGGTGGCGTGGCCGCCAGCATCGCGGACCAGTCAACCACTCAGAGCTTGCCCCGGATGGCGTCCAGATACTGGAGGACCTCGACCAGCCCTTCGACGCGCTTGACCTGTTCGGCAGGAACACCACCGGTGCCGTGGTTCTGAGTACGCATCCAATGGCGCATCTGGCCCGGGTCGCCGCCAACCAGGACGAACAGCGCGCGATAGCAACGGACGAACAGCAACGCCAACTCGCCGGACTTGCTCTCGGGCTCGATGCGCCCACGGCTGATCGCGCTACGGTCCTTGCCGATGATTGCGCCCAACTCTGCCTGACTCAGTCCGAGCTGCTGTCCGGCGTTGCTCAACGCCTCGACGAGGATGCCGGCCTTGTCGGCGTCTCGTGAAATCGCTTGGCTCATGAGGCCGCTCCCATTCTGTGCATAATGCACATTATAGGCAGTTATTATGCTTTTTGCACGTGCGCGCCGGGGTTGGCACCGCATAGTTGAATAATCCCATTGCGCGTGTCATCAGGACCCACCTGTAGTGGCGCAATGCCATATAACATATTGTTTTATTTATATACGATCTCTACACCTGTGTCGCGCAACGGGCGTTTATGAGCGGTCAATTGGACAGCCAGCTAGGTGACCAGCGATGTACGACGGCACCAGCACAACGCGGGGGAGCGCTGCGAGGCTGAGTCTGGGTCATGAAAGGATGGTGCTGGCGACAGGAATCGAACCCGTGACCCTCTGATTACAAATCAGACGCTCTACCAACTGAGCTACGCCAGCGATGGTGGGGCAGGCGGAGGATTCTAGGCAATCCACCCGGTGGCCGCAAATTGGGGCCTATTCGCAGGTCACCGGCTGACGCCGGGGTTCAAGCTGCGCATTCAACAGATCGCGCCACTGTGCGTCGCTGAGGTGGTCTGGACCGAGTTCTTCCAGGTCCACCCAATACACCTCTCGGGTGACGAAATACTGTTCCATGCGCGGCTGGTAACCCAAGGCGATCATCTCCTGGAGCCGGTTTTCCGCGGAACGTTCATCGGAGAATATCCCCAGCGAAATGAAGTTCTGCCGACCCAGATAGTAATCCTTGACCCCCTTGGCGGCCAGTTCATTGATGGTGCGGCGAGCGTCAGCCCGGGGCATTGCGGGGAGGTAGACCCAATACCCTGATGGCTCTTCGGTCTGTGCGGCGCGTACCGTGGCGGTCTTGCCCAGGGCCGTCAACTCGGATAGGAGGGCATCAACCTGGTCGCGCGCAGAGAAGGGACCGATGACTTGGCAGAGGCGTGTCGGCACAGGCGGGGGGGGGAGTTCGGCCGCGGGCGCTTCACCGACCGGGGCCCGTTCCGCCTCCGGGACCGGCGCCGTTTCCGCGGCAGCATTTTCCGGCGCGGCCGGGCCGACCCGCGGGTTGGCGTCGGGGTCGGGGCTCATCTGAAGCGCTTCGACTTCGTTGGGGAGTTGCGCTGGGGCGCTGACCTCGGGGAGCGCCGGCGCCGCAGGTTCGGCGCGCGGGCGTTCACGCAGCAGGATCAGCGGTTCGACCGACGCTGGAAAGGCCGCCGCGCGCGGTTCAGCCGGGCGGTACTGCTCCGAGTGCGTGTACAGCCAGGCGAACAAGCCCAGGTTGGCCAGCAGCAGCATGTAGACGATAAATCTCATGCGCTCGTCCTACGCCCCAGGCGATGCCACCTCGGCCGCGGCGGATTGTGCCGGCGGATCCGTGGGCCCCAACTGCCCGCGCGCCACGCGGGCAAGCCCGAGCAACACGAGGTCCGCCTCATACTCGGTGCGGCAACCCAGCAAGGGCTGGAGCCGCGGCGCATCGCCGCCGGTGATGACACAGCGCAGCGTCGGCCCCAATTCCGCAGCCAGGTCGAAGAATATTCTGTCGATGAACGCCACCTCCGCGTAGAGCGTCCCGCCGACAACCGCGCTGGCAGTATCGCCCCCCAGGAGATTGACCTGCGCATGCGAGGTAAGATCGACCTGCCCGCGGACACCCTCTGCGCGCGTAGTCAGCGCATCGCGCATCAACTGCATGCCGGGGATGATCAAGCCGCCCAGGTGACGATTGTCCTTGGCGAGCACATCGACCGTCAGCGCCGTGCCACAGTCAACCACACACAGCGCGCCGTCGAACAACTCACGCGCCGCCAGAAGCGCCAGCCAACGATCAACGCCCAGACGTGCGGGCTCGCTGTAGGCATTGCGGATGCCAAACTGTTCTGCCGTTGAGGCGACATACTGCGGGGTCAGTTTCCATCGGCGCTTGATCCAGGAACTGAGCGCCCGTCGCAGCGGCTCACCGGCAACATTGGCAACCAACACAGCCTCCGGCGTATCGAGGTTTGCCCAGGCCGCGCTGGCAAATTCCTTGATGGTATCGGGACTCTGCGCCAGCGACCCGCCCGGTTCGAAATATCCGTGACGCAGTACCGCCCACTTGAGACGGCTGTTGCCGGCATCCAGCAATATGATCATGCGTCCATCCGTAGAGTAATTTCGCCCGAGGCATAACGCCGCAGGTCGTTACCGACGCGGATGAGCAGCGCGCCGGTTTCATCGATCCCGCAGGACTCTCCAGCGATAATCCCCGTTGGCAGGTGCAAGTGCACACCTTGCCCGGCCGTCACATCCCAGGCGCGCCAATCATCAAGGAAGGCCGGCAGTCCATAACGCTCGAACGTGTTCAGCGCGTTTACCAGATGCTCCAGCACGCAGGCCGCCAGAACATTGCGGGAGGGAAGGACGCCGACAATCCGGGCCAGGTCGATCCAAGGCTGCTGAATCAGCCCGCTGGCGGTCTCTGGCATACGCACGTTGATACCGACGCCAATCACCGCAAGGCTCGGCCCGGACGATTCACCCGCGATCTCCACCAGGATGCCCCCCAGCTTGCGCCCGCGCCATTGGAGATCATTCGGCCATTTCAGGCCGAGACCGTCTGCACCGCTGGCCCGCAAGGCTCTGGCGAGGGCCACGCCCATGGCCAGGCTCAAGCCCGTCAACGCAGTTGGCCCTACCGTGAAGCGCCACAATAACGAAAGGGAGAGATTGCACCCGAACGGCGACACCCAGGTCCGCCCCAGGCGACCTCGACCAGCATGCTGCCACTCTGCCAAGCAGATACTGCCCGAGGCCGCGCCCTGCGCGGCGCGCGTCATCAGGTAGGTATTGGTGGAATCGATCTCAGGGAGAATGTCGATGGCGGCAAGCTGCGCTTGGATCGCAGCCGGCAGGTTCTGCCGGAGTATCTCCGCCTGCAAAAATTCGACTGGATAGGCGAGTCGGTAACCTCGGCCGCGCACGGCCTGAAGCGTCAGGCCCAGGGCCTCGACGCGCCGTAACTGCTTCCAGATCGCCGCGCGGGTGATGCCCAGACGTGTGCCCAACGCCTCACCCGAGTGAAAGTGACCATCGGCCAGTATCTGTAGGAGCGGCAGGGGCAACGACATGGCGGAAGTCTAGCATAGCCACGCGCGCCGCCACGGCGGGGCTGCGGCGCTGCCGTTCGCACACGCCCGCCCGCTTGGCTCAACCGTTATTCAATGCCAACTCGACCTCCGCAAAGGTCTGCGCAACCTCGATCGGCTCAAAGCTGATACCCAGCTGACGACTCAAACGGGTGGCAGAAAAGATACCGCGAATCCCTGTCATCCCACTGCGATGGTCACAGTCGTACACCAGGGCATGCTGACGACCGGACCGGCGCAGTGTCTCCAGTACATTACCGACTGAGGCCTCCAGCACGTCCTCCATGAAAATAAATTCCAACTGACTGCGGGGGCTCATGATATCGCGTACGCGGATTTCGGTGTGCCGCAGATTGAGCTCGCGCTGCAAGCGTATGGGCTTGTCACCGAGGATATCCGTCGCGGTCACGAGACCAGAAACATCACCGTCATGATTGTGCACGACCAGGAGCAGGCGCACCCCGCCGACGCGCATTCGGTTCAAGGCCCAATCGATGGTGACACTAGGCTCGACCGTCAATGCCGCAACTTGCCGCAGGTCGGTCATGGTGAGGATCGCGGGGCTATCGAGTCCGACCGTCGCAGGCAATAGCTGTGCCGGGCGGAAATACCGGACTGGGCCGGAAAGATTGCGAAGATTCAAAGGCATGTATTGCTTGTACATACGCGCCTCCAGTTACCGAAGCAATCTGGTCACTATTGAGGTATAGACGACAAACGGACCTTTGGCAAAGCACGGCTCGGAGCGACACGGCGCAGCGTACCGTCGGGGCCAGGGGTACGCCCGTGCCGGGCGCAAAAAGAGAAAACCCCCGCAGTCATAAACTGCGGGGGTTTCAGATAAAAGCCTGGCAGTGACCTACTTTCGCATGGCGAAACACCACACTATCATCGGCGCTGAGCAGTTTCACTTCCGAGTTCGGGATGGGATCGGGTGGTTCCCACTCGCTATGACCGCCAGGCAAGCTTTTTGAGATGCCGGAGTACAGACAACACTCCAACATCTCCTATTCGTGAACTGATTCAAGCATTGGGTTTGTTGCTTACGCCTAACCAAGTCACACAAACCGCTTGAGTGTTATATGGTCAAGCCGCACGGGCAATTAGTACTGGTTAGCTTCATACATTACTGCACTTCCACACCCAGCCTATCAACGTTGTAGTCTTCAACGGCCCTTCAGGGACCTTAAAGGTCCAGGGAGATCTCATCTTGTGGTGGGCTTCCCGCTTAGATGCTTTCAGCGGTTATCCCGTCCGTATGTAGCTACCCGGCTGTGCCACTGGCGTGACAACCGGAACACCAGAGATACGTCCACTCCGGTCCTCTCGTACTAGGAGCAGCTCCACTCAAATCTCCAACGCCCACGGCAGATAGGGACCGAACTGTCTCACGACGTTCTAAACCCAGCTCGCGTACCACTTTAAATGGCGAACAGCCATACCCTTGGGACCGGCTACAGCCCCAGGATGTGATGAGCCGACATCGAGGTGCCAAACTCCTCCGTCGATATGGACTCTTGGGAGGAATCAGCCTGTTATCCCC
>JBHEOO010000008.1:88945-96843 GCA_046260765.1 Chromatocurvus sp. | reverse complement strand
AGTTCGCTGATGGGTGTACCGAAGGTGGCGGTGCAGGACAAATCATCGTAACGGCCCGTGGCACACTCTTTAGTAACACCGCGAGCGGGACTCGTTGAAGGTCCTTCAGGCCAACACCGACCGTGAGTCTGCCGTGATCGGCTTGCGGTCTGGCGACAGATAAGCCAGGTCAATATCGCAATCAAAGTCGCTGCAACTGCCGACTAATGCACGCGCGACAAGCGCGCCGATGGCCGGCGCAAGCTTGAAGCCGTGGCCGCTGAAACCATTGGCCACCCAGAGACCATCCAGCGCCCAGGGGCCGACAACGGGATGCACATCCACCTGGTTCACTGTGTACAGTCCGCAGTAGTCCCTGACTTTCCCTTCAACCGAAAAGCCGCGAAGTCGATGCTGTAGAAGATGCAGTTTTTCCGCGCGGAAGAGATCGTCTGCGACTTTGAGGAAATTATCCGGGTTGTCGACAGTTTCGCGCTCATCCTCCTCTCGAACAGAGCTGACCAGGAGTTGCTGCCCGCGATTCTGGGTGCGGAAATAGACGCCCGAGGCCATATCCAGGGTGACCGGTAGTTTACCAGTCAGTCCCGTTGGCCGGTCGAGGTGGACCACCTGTATTCGTACGGGATCCATCTGCATCGGTGCTTCAACACCTGCAGCCTGATACACAGTGTTACACCACGGCCCTGCGGCGTTTATCATGAGATCGGTGCTGATCTCCTCGCCATCGCTGAAGGTGGCGCCGGTTACGCGGCCTCCCTGTGAGCGGACCTCTGTTACCTCGGTGCCGTAGCGCAGCGCGACGCCGGCGCTGCGCAGGGCGTCGGCGGTATCCTGCGCGGCACTCACCGGATCCATCCAGCCGCCGTCGGTCTCAAGCAGGTGACGGCTGCCCGCTCTGCAGTCATGTGATTCCGCAGTAGCGAGATCAGGGCATATAGGGCAGGGGTTCAGCGCGGGAAACATGGCCTGCAGTTCCTGGTCGGTAAGAATGCTCGTTCGCACACCGAGCGCTGCCAGTCGCACGTGCTCCCGTTCAGACCAGCCGGTGTCCTCGCCCGGCATCCATAGAACGCCGTCTGCCTGAAAACTGGCGCGCGTGTCAGGCTGGCCGAGGTAGGCATTCCACTGCTGATAGGCGCCAATGCCATCCCGCGCCAGCTGCACCATTTTGTCGGCAGAGTAGCGGTAACGGCAGATCGCCGATGAGGCCCCGGTGGAGCCCGCGCCAACGCCGGGCCCGCGCTCGCAGACGACAATGCGAAGATTGCTGCGGCGGCGCAGCTGCCAGGCAATGGACAGGCCGATGATGCCGGCACCAACAACAAGAACGTCGTAGCGTTTCATGCGTTAACCTCGATGTAATTGTCGGCAGGCTGTCAGCGTAGTGCGCCGGTGTGCTGATGACATCAGCGTCCTGCATCGCTGTGGAGACGCCGACGCACCACGCGAACGGTCAGCCACACAACGGCGAAGATCACGGGCGCCGCAAGACCGGTTGCGAGATCCGGGTCAATCTTCACGCCAACTGCCTTGGCGGACTTCAGGGCATAACTTAGCAGCCCTACCGCGTAGTAGCTGATCGCAAAGATCGAAAAGCCCTCCACTGCCTGCTGCAGGCGCAGCTGCAGTGTGGCGCGTTCAGCCATGGTTTCGAGAATATCCTGGTTCTGCTTTTTCTGCACCATGTCGACCATGGAGCTCAGCAGGTTGGCCGCCCGCGCGACGCGTTCCGCCACTTCGTGGGTGCGTCGCTCGGCGGCGTCACAGGTGCGCATGGCGGGCTGCAGCGACCGCAGCAGGAAGTTTGAATAGCGTTGGTAGCTGCCGAGCTTCTGCTCGCCGGTTTCCTTGATACGCCGCTCGACGATACCGTAATAGGCCCTCGCCGCCGCGAATCGGTAGGTGTTGGCGGCGGCGATGTGCTCCGCCCGCGCAGAAATAGTCGTTATCCGCCGCAGCAGTTCTTCCTGTGTGTCGTTCACGGTGCTGACCGCCAGTTGCCGCATGACCTCATCGAGCTGTGGCTCCAGTTCACCGAGTGCGCCCATCACCTCGCGCGCTCGAGGCAGCGCCATCATGGCGAGCATGCGGTAGGTTTCCATTTCCAGCAGTCGCTGCAGAAGGCGCGCCAGGCGCTCCTCGCTGATACCGCGATCGATAACCACGATACGGACGAAGCCCTCCGCATCAAGGCGGAAGGCAGACCAGACCTCTGCACAGCTCTCGGCCATTGCGCCACCGTAGATCGACTGCGCTCCTAGCAGCGATCGCGCCAGTGCCACGTTGTCCTTGCCATCGCCGGCGCCGGTACCGAGCACCTCGATCTTGACGCCAATAAACATCTTCTCAAGCAATTCGCGATGCTTGCTGCTGTCGAGGAAGTCGATCGCGGACTCGGAGAAAGGCGGCTGTCCGTTTCCCGGCACAAGCAAAGTGTGGCTGTTGGCCTCTGTGTGACCCTCCCATTTGATCAGGCAGGAACCGATCTGCACAGAGTGATGCCGGCTGTCTGCCGCGGGCTGGCCCTGTCCGTGCTCGCTGCAGAATGCCCCGAACGCCTGGCGGCTTTCCTCGATGGTTGTCTCACTGCGCAATGCAACGACGTGCGTACAGCGAAAAGGCGGAGGCAGGCTGAGGTTGGGTCGCGCATGCCATTCGTTGCTCAACGCAATACGTTGCTGTCGCTGCGGCGAGGCGGGAAGCTGTGCGGTCATGATGAATCTCTGGCAGACGGATCGTCCGGGTCGACGGTGGAGCCTAGCATTGCGCCGCAGTGGTGTCCTGCACGATGTTTTTCGTGATGTCCTGCACCACCTCCCTGGCTGGGGTCAGGCCTCCGGGGGAGCGTCCCAGAACGTGTCCAGGGCGCTGAAGGTCTGTTCAGGCTCTTCCCAGTGCGGCAGGCCCAGCGTTGGGCTGATGCGCACGGAAAGCCAGTTGTTGTGCTGCTCGAGCACCTCGGGCAGGCGCTCAAAGCTGATATTCGGGTCGCGATCATACAGCACCAGCACCGGTGCGGTGACATGGTGATACAGCGTGCCGGGGGCATCATCAGTAAACAGGCGCATGGAGAGAAAACAGAACGGAGCAAACCGCGCGCCCTCCGCGTCTGTGGTGCGGTGCGAGTAGTTTATGAGCTCCGCGGGTGGGCGTCCCTCGAAACCTTTGCTGAGGAAGTAGCGCACGCTGGGTTTTACGGTAAGCGCTCTGTACAGGCCGCTGCCAACAAACGGCGTGCTGAAAAAGCGAAACAGTCGGTCGCGGGTTTTCTTTGAGGGACGCGGTCGCGCACCGAAGCCGGTAGGTGAGATCAGCGCGAGAGTGTGCACGTCATCGCACCCCAGCGCCGCGCGGGCGGCGAACTCGGCACTGGTCGATAGCGCCACAACATCGGCGGGTTCGCCAATGACCTCGGCAAGAAATCCGCGAATGGTTTCGGCGTAAAGTTCCGGCGAATAGTCGCGATCCCCGCGCTGAGACTGGCCGAAACCGGGAAGGTCGGGTGCGTAGACCGGGCGCTTACCGCGATAATGCTCGAACAGTGGCTTCATTTCCATGGCGCTTGGCGCCGCGTTGATGCTGTGCAACAGCAGCAGAGGCCTGCCCGGGGTAGTAGCGGTATCGCTATAGTAGGCAACGCGTCCGCAGCGCTGCGATGTCCAGTCGCCGACGTCGGCATTGAATGCGGGTGGTAAGGGTAGTGACATTGGACATAACCTGGACAAGCTGGACGGTAAAGGATAACAAAGAATAATCCTTATACCTGCATGCATTTAAATGTAGTGAAATCGTATTCCGGAATTCAGGCGGGGCATTTCCCACGCCGGAAAACGCCGATGTTTGCCGACTGCGCTTGAGTTTCGGCGGCGCTGCGGGTAAAAGATCAGGGCGTTGAAAGGTGTCGCGCCAGGTTGACAGTCTCACCTGTCGCGAGAGACACCTGCTGCGCGGCAGAAACCTGGCCGAAACACCACGGCCTCAATCACAGACAACAGGGATACTCAGTTAATTATGGCGCTTGCCTATCCATTTTCGGCCATTATCGGCCAGGACGATATGAAACGTGCGTTGCTGATTGCATCGGTTGACCAGGAAGTCGGTGGCGTCCTGGTATTCGGTGATCGCGGCACCGGCAAATCTACCGCGATTCGCGCGCTGGCGGCGCTGATGCCGAAAATGGACGTGGTCGGCGGCTGTCCCTACAACTGCGCGCCCAACGCAGAGCGCCCGGGGCTGTGTGCGCAGTGCCGGCCCGGTGAGGAGGCTGGGACAGAAAAGGTCCGCAGGGAACCCATGCCGGTGGTAGACCTGCCGCTGGGTGCAACCGAGGACCGCGTCATTGGCGCCCTCGACCTCGAGCGCGCCCTGCGCGACGGTGAAAAGGCTTTTGAGCCAGGATTGCTGGCCCGCGCCCACCGCGGCTTTCTTTATATCGATGAGGTCAATCTGCTGGAAGACCACATTGTCGACGCCCTGCTCGACGTTGCGGCTTCGGGGGAAAACGTGGTCGAACGCGAGGGTCTGAGCATCCGTCATCCGGCACGCTTTGTACTGGTAGGTAGCGGCAACCCGGAAGAGGGCGAGTTGCGGCCACAGCTTCTGGATCGCTTCGGTCTCTCTGTGGATGTGGCGACGCCGACGGAACTCACCTCCCGCATCAGTATCGTGCGCTCCCGCGACGAGTTTGATCGCGATCGCGCGGCCTTCATAAAGCGTTTCCAGCGCAAGGAAAACAAGGTGCGCAAGCAGATACAGAACGCCCGCGAGCATCTGAGCGAGGTAGAGCTGCCCGACAGCGTCGTCGAGTTGGCAGCACGACTCTGTATTTCGCTGGGCACGGATGGGCTTCGTGGTGAGCTGACCCTGATCCGGGCCTCTCGAGCACTGGCTGCACTGGAGGATGCGAGGGAGGTGACTGCCGAACATCTGAAGACCGTCGCTCCACTGGTGTTGCGCCACCGTCTGCGCCGCGACCCGCTGGATGAGGCAGGTTCCGGCGCGCGCATCAGCCGCGCCATGGAGGAGTTGTTCGCAGCGTGACCGCGGCATCTCCCAGTCAACCCGATATGACGCCTTCTGCGGGGATGGCGGCACTGTGGGAGGATGCGGTGCTCGCCGCGGCCGCCACCGCGGTAGCGCAGAATGCATTGGGTGGGGTTGCCCTGCGCGCCTGCCCCGGCCCAGTTCGCGATACCTGGCTGGAAGCCTGGCGCGACGGGCTGCCACCAGAGCGACCGGTGCGCCGTATTCCCCTGCATATTGCGGAATCGCGGCTTCTCGGCGGCCTCGACCTGGCGGCCACGCTGCGTGCAGGATTGCCCGTATCCGAGCGCGGTCTGCTGGCAGAATGTGATGGCGGCTTTGCCATGCTGGCGATGGCCGAGCGCGCGACGCGCACTACCGTTGCTCATCTGGCAACCGCGCTGGACCGGGGCGAGCTGACGCTGGCGCGGGAGGGCGTGAATGGTGATGTCGCCGCGCGCCTCGCCTTGATTGCACTGGATGAAGGCCAGGCTGACGACGAGGCGCTGTCCCCTGTTCTGCGCGACCGCCTGGCATTTCACCTCGACCTCACGCCGCTGAGCATCCGCGATCTCGACGCCTCGGGATTCAGCGCCGACGCCATCGCCGAGGCACGTGAGCGTTATCCCCGGGTCATGGTCAATGACGACGCCCTGGAGGCGATCTGCGCCACCGCGGCGATGCTTGGCATTGACTCCTTGCGCGCGTGTCAGTTCGCGCTGGCCTGTGCGCGGGCGGTCGCGGCCCTGTCGGATCGGGAGCTGGTTGAGGCCAGCGATCTCGATGCGGCGGCACGTCTGGTGCTGGCGCCGCGCGCGACGCGCGCTCCCGCGCCGCCGCCTCCTGAGGAAGACGAAGAGGATGAGCAACAGGAAGAGCCGCCGCCGGAGCCCGATCAGCCGGAGGATGATTCTGCGGATGATAAAGAAGACCCCAAAGACGATGATGACCAGGACAACGATAAAGACAACGACAACGACGGGGAAAACGATGATGACCAGCCCGGACAGCAGCCGCTGGAAGACCGTATTCTAGAGGCTGCTGCCGCGGCAATACCCGCGTCACTGCTCGCCAGCATAGAATCCGGGCTGGTGCAGCGCAGTCGCGGCAGCTCGACGGCAGGGCGCTCGGGTGTCCAGCAGCGGTCCAACGCGCGCGGACGGCCTATGGGAACCATGCCCGGCGACCCGCGCAGCGGTGCCCGGCTCAGCCTGATCGATACTCTGAGAACTGCGGCCCCCTGGCAGCGGCTGCGCCGCTCTGAGCAGGATGCGGCGCCCAATGCAGAGGGTCCGGGTATCATCGTGCGACGCTCGGATTTTCGCGTCACCCGATTTCGTGAGAGAACCGAGAGCACCATTATTTTTGCCGTGGACGCCTCCGGTTCCGCAGCGCTGCATCGGCTCGCGGAAGCCAAGGGTGCAGTGGAGTTGTTGTTGAATGACTGTTACGTGCGGCGCGATCAGGTTGCCTTGATTGCATTCCGGGGCGAGGTTGCCGAGATGCTGCTGCCGCCCACGCGATCCCTGGTTCGCGCCAAGCGCAATCTCTCGGCCCTGCCTGGCGGCGGTGGCACACCGCTGGCGAGTGCGATTGATGCGGCCGGTGAGCTTGCAGTGCAGATTCAGCGACGCGGTGGTACGCCGAGTGTTGTCCTTCTCACCGATGCGCGCGCGAATATTACCCGCGCCGGCAAGCCGGGCCGCCAGCAGGCCTTCGAGGAGGCGCTGGTGTCCGCCGCATTCCTGCGCAGCTGCCGCGTGCCGACGATGGTGATTGATACCTCCCCGCGTCCCCACCCCAATGCCGAGGCCCTCGCGCGTGCGCTGGATGGTCGCTACCTGCCGCTGCCGCACGCGGACGCGGCAATGCTGCGCGACAGCGTGCAGCTGGCCTCCGGTCGATGAAAGGCGATCTGGCTGAGGTTCACGACGAGTGGCCCAATCGCGCCGCCAGTCGCTATGTAGAGGCGGGTGGTCTGCGCTGGCATGTTCAGGAGCTCGGCACCGAGGGTCCCTGGGTTCTTTTATTGCATGGGACGGGCGCGGCAACGCACTCCTGGGCAGGCATCGCGCCGCTGCTGGCGCAGCATTTTCGCGTCATTGCGCCGGATCTTCCCGGACATGGCTATACCGACCCCGCTGCGCGGGAACAGCAGTCACTTCCCGGCATGGCCGCGCTAGTGGCCAGTCTTGTCGATGAGTTGGGCGTCGATCCGAAGCTGGTCGTCGGCCATTCGGCTGGCGCAGCGGTGCTGATCCGCATGACGCTTGATGGCCTGCTGCGGCCTGCCTCTATTGTTTCGTTCAACGGTGCACTGCTGCCGTTTGAGGGCCTGATGGGCAAGATATTCCCACGTGCCGCACGTTTTCTCGCAGCCCTGCCCATATTGCCGGGTATGCTGGCGCGGCGGGCCAAACGCTCCCCTATGGTGGATCGCCTTATCCAGCAGACCGGCTCCCAGAGCGCATCACTCGACCTCGTTCACTATCAGAGCCTGTCACAGTCCCCGCGCCATATACGCGGTGTCCTCGCGATGATGGCGAACTGGGACCTCGCTGCGCTGGAGCGGGATCTTCTCGAGCTCGATACACCACTGCATCTTGTGGCCTGCGCCAACGATCGCGCGGTCCCCGCTGCACAGGCGCGCTACCTCAAGTCTCGACTGGCCTGCGCCCGTCTGCGCATCGTGCACGAGCTCGGGCACCTGGGGCATGAGGAGAATCCGGCGCTGTTTGCCGGGTTTGTCGAGGAGGCAGCGGCGGAAGTCGGTCTGCTGGACTGACGCCCCGGACCCGAAGCGCTGTTGCCGGTCAGGCGGGGGTGGGGCGGCGGGGCGCCCGGGTCCCTGCGGCGGGGACGATGACGGCCGCTGC
>JBHEOO010000008.1:0-88935 GCA_046260765.1 Chromatocurvus sp. | reverse complement strand
GAGTATGAGCCGTCGAGGCAACTGCTGGGACAATGCACCCGTCGAGCGCTTCTTCCGTAGCCTCAAGTCCGAGCGAATCCGTAAGACGCTGTACGCAGACCACGCAGAAGCCCGAGCCGACATTCACGACTACATTGCTAACTTTTACAACACGCTGCGCTTACACAGTGCAGCGGGAAACCGAACGCCAGCTGCGCACCACGCAGCACAGCGAAAAGCAGCCTAACTCAGTGTCCGGAAATACTTGACCACTACACTTCCGCACTTCGACGGCGCATTCGCTGCGCGTCGCTATAGGGATGCAAGCCCAATCTGAGGCGGATTAAATACCCGCATCGCAAAATGTCAGGCGCCTCGCGCGCATCCCCCCGTTCCCGCGGACCGTCTGCGGCCAGGACGGCCGCAGCCGAGCCCCCATGGATGGGATTTCGGCGTGTCCGCGGGAACGGGGAGATGCGCGCGAGGTGCCGGGACCAGAGCGCAACCCCAAAAGCGCAACCCCAACCCCAAACCGGGTGTGAAACCCCCCATCATGCTGCTATTCTCTCCCGGACTCCGTACGCTGCAGTGCTTTATCCATGAACAGCCCTCTCCCTGAAACACCCCAGATTCCTCTAGCCAGCCCTGACGCACCCCACGCCGTTGTTATTGGCAGTGGTTTTGGCGGTCTGGCGGCTGCAATACGCCTTGGCGCGCGGGGCTTTCGCGTCACGGTCCTCGACAAGCTCGACGCCCCCGGTGGGCGTGCCTATGTTTTCCGTCAGGACGGTTTTACTTTCGATGCCGGCCCCACGATTGTTACCGCGCCGTTTTTGCTGCGTGAATTGTGGACCATGTGCGGCCGTCGCTTTGAGGATGATGTCGATCTGCGCATGATGTCGCCGTTTTACCGCATCCGGTTTGATGACGGGAAGGTGTTTGACTACGGCGGTGACGTCGAAGCGGTAAAGGCCGAGATTGCACGCTTTAACCCGGATGATATTGCGGGTTATGACGGCTATATGAAGGCCAGTGAAAAGGCGTATGAGGTCGGATTCGAGAGGGTGGGACATCTGCCCTTTGATACCTTCGCCGAATTGCTGAAGTTTCTGCCGGATATGGTGCATCTTCGCGGTTATCGCAGTGTCTATGCACAGGTGGCGAAGTACGTCAGCGACCCCTATGTGCGCATCGTGCTCAGTTTTCACCCCCTGCTGGTCGGCGGCAATCCGTTTGCCGTGACGTCAGTCTATACGCTCATCTCGTTCCTGGAGCGACAGTGGGGGGTGCACTCGGCAATGGGTGGGACCGGCAGCATCATCAACGGATTGGTCGATCTTATTCGCGGGCAGGGCAACCAGCTACGCATGAATGCCGAGGTGGAGGAGATCCTGGTAGAGGAGGGCGCCGCAAAGGGTGTGCGCCTGTGCTCCGGCGAGGTCGTGCCGGCAGACCTGGTGGTTTCAAACGCCGACTCTGCCTGGACCTACCGCCATCTGGTACCGGAGCAGCACCGCCGCCACTGGACCAACAAGCGTATCGAGCGATCGCGCTCCTCCAACGGACTATTTGTCTGGTACTTTGGCACGAGCAAGCAATACCCGGACGTGCCGCACCACTCGATTGTGCTCGGTCCCCGCTACAGGGAATTGCTGAAAGACGTTTTTAAGCACAAGAAGCTGACGGCAGATTTCAGCCTGTACCTGCACCGCCCCAGCGCTACCGATCCGTCGATGGCGCCAGAAGGTCACGACTGCTTTTATGTGCTCGCGCCGGTGCCGAATCTGGAAGCGGACGTCGACTGGAAGGAGCATGCTGAAACCTTCCGACGCGCCGTGGAAGCGCGGCTGGAGGAAACAATGCTCCCGGGCCTTGCCGACGCAGTGGTGACGTCCCATGTCATGACACCGCAAGATTTTAAGGAGAGGCTGCTGTCGTTCCGCGGCGCCGGCTTCAGCTTCGAACCCGTGCTCTGGCAGAGTGCGTGGTTCCGGCCGCATAACCGCAGCGAGGATGTCAGGCACCTGTACCTGGTGGGTGCAGGCACCCACCCCGGAGCGGGAATGCCCGGAGTGCTGTCCTCTGCACGTGTTCTTGATACCATTGTGCCGCATGCCAACACTTTCCGCTGACGTTCCACCACCGCTGCGCGAAGCTGATATGGCCGCCTGTCGCGGCCTGTTGAAGACCGGGTCGCGATCATTTCACGCGGCGTCCCGCTTTCTTCCCTATAACTGCCGTGACGCTGCGACGGCACTGTATGCTTTCTGTCGCCTGGCAGACGACGCTGTCGATGACAGCGGTGCGCCGCATCTGGCGCTGGAGATGCTGCATGGCCGCCTCGATGCAATTTATGCACGCGCCCCAGAGGATTACGCCGCGGACCGTGCGCTGGCATTTGTGGTCGTCCGCTATGGCCTGCCCCGGGGTCTGCTGGATGCACTGCTTGAGGGCTTTGCCTGGGATGCTGCCGAGCGCGAGTACGAGACGCTTTCGGAGGTGCTCGACTACGCGGCGCGGGTGGCTGGCTCCGTCGGTGTCATGATGGCCGTCATTATGGGCATACGTGATGCCAGCGTTCTGGCGCGCGCGGCGGACATGGGCGCAGCCATGCAGCTCACCAATATCAGCCGTGATGTGGGCGAGGACGCCCGCAACGGTCGTCTCTACCTGCCCGCGGCGTGGCTGCGCGAAGCAGGGATCGATCCCTCTGCGTTTGTCCGGGCACCGCAACACAGTGCCGGACTGACGGTGGTTACCCGTCGTCTCCTCACTGTGGCAGACAAGCTCTACCGGCGCGCGGATGCCGGTCTGACCTGCCTGCCGTTGCGCTGCCGTCCCGGCATGTATGCTGCGCGACTGCTGTACTCGGCCATCGGAAACGAGATTCAGCGGCTGGATTACGACAGCACCAATCAGCGCGCCGTGGTCCCGGCGCACCGCAAGCTCTGGCATCTTCTGCGGCTGTCGGGTCTGCCTCTGCTGGATGCCGACGCCGTATCAGCGCCGGTGCTGCGGGAAAACCGGTTTCTTGTGGAAGCTGTCAATTCACACCCAGGGCCCCGCGTGAGCTCGCTGGTTGAGCATGAGGGTAAAGTCGCCTGGATGCTGGCGCTGCTCCAGGACCTGGAGCAGCGCGAGAGATCGTCAGGTGCGCTCGACGCCCGTGGCGAGCGCGATGGCAGGTCGGCCACCGGCTAAGAGGCTACAATCGCGGCTGGAATCAGCTGGTGCTCAAGGAAGCACCGGCCCTTCGAAAGCCTTCAGCCCGCCCCGCCGCGCACAGGGCGCGTCTGCCTCGGCATGCGAAAAGGCAGCAGCGACTGCACCCAGCGCTGGCGGAAACGGTTCAGGCACAGGCTTTCATGGAAGGCGGTAACGGTCTCTCCCAGGAGTTGTGTTTCCAGCATGGATCGGGCATAGAAAGGCGTGTCTTCCAGTGTGCGTAGTACACGGGCATCGCCGGTAGCGTCTGCGCTTGTCTGCCGTGGGATACGCCAGATGCTGGTGGTGGGCAGGGTCATTCTGGGCAGCGGTGCGATAGCGCGCGCCACTCCCTGCGCGTCGAAACGCAGAGCGAGGGTTTTCTCTGCTGTCGAGGTAGCCAGAGGGCGCGTGTGGTATTGCACAATGCTGCCGCCGTCGGCGAGGGTCGCCCGGGACCAGTCCCAGTCGGAAAATCCGGCCTCAAGCGGTTCGCTGCCGCGATTGCTGTCGAAGTAGGCCTCGCCCTGCCAGGACAGTCGGGGAGCCTGCAGATCCACTGACACGCGGCACGCCGGGCTGACTGGCCACCATCGGTGCCGGCCAGTGTGATCGATAGCGTAGTCTTCCTGACTGATGCCGGGCAGCTCCAGGCGGACCTCGCCACGCAGACGCCGCGGCAGTGGCACCGTGATTTCATCGATCGCGACAGTGATCTGTTTTCCATCCCAGTGAATTGCACTCGGGCCAATCTGAAGGTGCGAGTCGTCCCTGATCAGATTGTTCCGGCCGCGCTCGGTAAGCGCCCACACCTTTTTGCCTCCCGGGTTGTAGAGCACGGCATTGATCGCGCAGTGGTTCCCCGGATCGGTAGGCCCGCGGCGTCTTGCGGCGGCATAATAAGGCGAAAAGACACTGCCGATGAAAACAATAATTGTCAGTCCGAATCGCCTGTCGTCGCTCAGCGCATCAATATACCACCAATGATAGCCATTGCTGCTCACGTTGCCGGCAAAGCCCACGCTGGGTGAATCGGGCAGAATTTCGGAGTCGGGCATTGCGTTTTCCGTCTGAGGCTGGGCGCGGCCAGGCCGGGGTAAAAAGTCCACGAAGTCTCTTGCAGTTTAGCAGTGTCTAATCTAAATTACATAAAAGGGTGTCAAATAAATTAGACATAAGGTGATGTCCTGGTCAGCTTGGCAGGCGATCTGCGAAGGGCCGGACCGGGACAGCAATTCAGGTGGATCGCATGGCAGAACCTCGTACAACAAAAAGCGGAAAAACCCCTCTCCCGGTGTATGAGCGCGCGCTGCATGCCGCGCTTGACCACGCCACGGCGGCCGACTGTCCACCGCGTCTTGCGAAGGCGATGCACTATGCGGTGTTTCCGGGTGGCGCGCGGGTGCGTCCTCAGCTTTGCCTGGCGGTTGCGGCCGCCACGGGCGAGTACGACGCCGGTCTGGCCGGTGCTGCCGGTTCTGCGATAGAGCTGTTGCACTGTGCGTCACTGGTGCATGACGACATGCCCTGTTTCGACAACGCGCACGAGCGTCGCGGCAAAGCCTCGGTGCACCATAAATATGGCGAGCAGCTCGCGCTTCTGTGTGGTGATGCGCTGATTGTCGAGGCGTTCAGCAGTCTGACGCGAGCGGCCGTGGCTACGGATCAGGCGCATCGGCTGCCCGCACTGATGGCCATCATTGCCGGCGGCGTCGGCGCACCCTCGGGTATTTGTGCCGGTCAGGCCTGGGAATGTGAGCGAGAGGTAGACCTCGCCCGCTACCATCGGGCAAAGACCGGGGCTTTGTTTATTGCCGCAACGTGTGCTGGCGCGGCGGTTGCGGGCGCGGATCCCGCGCTCTGGCGACCCCTGGGCGATGCCATCGGGCACAGTTACCAGGTTGCCGACGATATTCTGGACGCGGCGGCTGATGCCGGCGTTATCGGCAAGCCGACGGGGCAGGATGTTGCGCTGGATCGACCCAGTGCGGTGCGTCAGTTTGGTCTCGAGGGTGCGGTCGAGCATTTACGCGAACTGGTCGACGCGAGCGTCGCCGCCGTGCCCATCTGTCCTGGGCGCGAGCAGCTGCAGACCCTTGTTCGAAACCAGTCACGACGCTTTCTGCCCAAGGGCCTGGTGGTGCAGGCTGCCTGATGCGTTCAGAGGTGAGCACCGGGGAAGATCCGGCAGAAGCGGAATCTGGAAAGCAGCGCGGCATGACTGAGTGGATGCTCGCCTGGCGCGACCGCCTGCTGGGCAATCCGCGCTTCCAGCGCGCTGCAGCGCGATTTCCCCTGACCCGTCCCCTTGCGCGCCGGCGCGCCCGAACCCTGTTCGACTTCAGTGCCGGTTTCGTCTACTCACAGATTCTGTTCGCCTGTGTCAGGTCGCGCCTGCTGGAATCCCTTGCCCCAGGGCCGCGCAGCGTTGCCGCCATTTCGCGCGCCATCGACCTTCCAGAGCCAGCTACGCTGACGCTGTTGCGAGCGGCTGCCTCATTGCGCCTGGTTCAGCCTGCGGGCAGCGACTACCGTCTGGGTGATCTGGGCGCCGTCATGCTGGGCAATCCATCTATTGCTGCCATGGTGAACCATCATGAGCGGCTGTATGCCGATCTCGCCGATCCGCTGGCCCTGTTGGCGAATCCCGGGGAGACCCGTCTCGCGGCCTATTGGCCTTATGCGGGAAGCGTGGACCGCGGGGGTATCGGTGGCGACGAGGTCGCTGCCTACAGCGAGTTGATGGCCGCCTCTCAGGCCATGCTGTCCAGCGACATTCTCGACGCGATAAGCATGAAGTCATCGACACATCTGCTGGACGTCGCCGGGGGTGAGGGCGTGTTCCTGTCCGCTGCTCTGGCCCGCTGGCCGCATCTCGAGGGTACCGTCATTGATCTGCCCGCAGTTGCGCAGCGCGCTGCCACACACCTGGCTGCCAGTCCTGTGGCGGCGAGAGCCTCAGCGACGCCTGTCGATATGTTCGCCGATGACTGGCCATCGGGTGCCGACCTGATTTCCTTCGTTCGTGTCCTCCACGACCACGACGACGACCCCGTGCGTGAACTCCTGTCGCGCGCGCGCGCGGCGCTGGTGCCGGGTGGCCGCATCATAGTCGCAGAGCCCATGGCGCAGACGCCCGGCGCTGAGCCGGTGGGTGACGGCTACTTCGGCTTTTATCTGCTGGCGATGGGCAGCGGTCGTCCACGCAGCGCCTCCGAGCTCTCAGATTTTCTGAAAAATGCGGGATTCCAGCGTGTACGAGAGCTCAAGACGTCGCAGCCGATGCTCGTGCGGGTGCTGGTCGCAGAAATTGATGCCAATGTTGTTAATTGAACTTGACATCCTAGAATGTAAACTTAAACTGACACTCATGAAAAAGAGAAATCACATGGTCAGGAATTCCCCACAGCAGGCACGTGTCGGAGGCGCCCAATGACAGATCGCGTCTCTGCAGTCGTGTTTGAGCAGCCCGGCCAGCTGGCCGTGCGCAGCGTGGGCCTGGCCTCACCGGGTAGCAGCGATTGCGTCGTGGATGTCGAGTGGAGCGGTATCAGCACAGGCACCGAGCGACTGCTCTGGTTGGGTCGCATGCCGGCCTTCCCGGGCCTCGCCTATCCATTAGTGCCTGGTTATGAGTCGGTCGGCCGCGTTAGCGCTGTGGGCAGTGACTGCAATTTGAAGCTTGGCCAGCGCGTGTTTGTGCCGGGCTCAAGAGGCTTCACGGATGTGCAGGGACTTTTCGGCGGCGCTGCCGAGCGACTGGTCGTTGACGCCGGACGCGTGACGCCACTCGCTGAGAGTCTGGGAGAGGAAGCGACCCTGCTGGCGCTGGCAGCTACTGCGTATCGCGCAGTTACCCGCGGCCCGGCGGGTGAACTGCCCGACCTGATTGTCGGGCACGGCGTGCTCGGTCGTCTTGCAGCGCGCATGGTGCTGGCGCTCGGCGGTGCTGCGCCGACGGTCTGGGAGAACCAGGCATCGAGACGCGCTGGTGCCGAGGGCTACAACGTTATTGATGGCGAAGCCGACACGCGCAACGACTACCGTCTGATCTGTGACGCCAGCGGCGCACCGGGCCTTCTGGATACGCTCATCGCGCGTCTGGCACCAACAGGCTGCGTCATTCTCGCAGGTTTCTATCAGGAGCCGGTTTCGTTTGCTTTTCCTGCCGCGTTCATGCGTGAAGCGCAACTGCGGATTTCAGCGGAATGGCAGCCAGCCGACCTGGTCTGTGTGACCGAGCTTCTCGCCAGTGGCGCATTGTCGCTGGACGGGCTGATTACACACCGCTCGCCGGCGGCAAATGCCGAGCCGGCCTACGAACAGGCATTCGCAGATGCGGACTGCCTTAAGATGATTCTGGATTGGAGGTCTGTGAAATGACGGAAGCGACTGTCGCTGAGTTTACGCCGGATATGGAAAAGGACGGAACCCTTGATGAAACCGACATGCTTGCCAGCTCAAAAGATGGCGTTGGAACGCAGATCATTGCGATCTACGGCAAGGGCGGTATCGGTAAGAGTTTTACGCTGTCCAACCTGTCTTACATGATGGCCCAGCAGGGCAAGAAAGTCCTGCTGATTGGCTGTGACCCCAAGAGCGACACCACCTCGCTGCTGTTCGGCGGCAAGGCCTGCCCGACCATCATCGAAACTGGCTCGCGTAAGAAGGAAGCGGGTGAGGAAGTGCGCATCGAGGATATCTGCT
Source organism: Chromatocurvus sp. (assembly GCA_046260765.1). Taxonomy (GTDB): domain Bacteria; phylum Pseudomonadota; class Gammaproteobacteria; order Pseudomonadales; family Halieaceae; genus Chromatocurvus. Next base: position 81,045 of record JBHEOO010000008.1, on the reverse strand, counting down.
TCAAGCGCGATGGCGTGTATGCAATGGAGCTCGGCGGTCCAGAGGTTGGTCGCGGTTGCGGTGGTCGGGGCATCATCCACGGTTTCGAGACGCTGGAAAAACTCGGCTTTCACGACTGGGACTTCGATTTCGTCCTGCTCGACTTCCTCGGCGATGTGGTATGCGGCGGCTTTGGTCTGCCCATTGCTAGAGATATGTGCCAGAAGGTGATTGTGGTTGCGTCCAATGACCTGCAGTCGCTGTATGTGGCAAACAACGTCTGCTCCGCGGTGGAATATTTCCGCAAGCTGGGCGGCAATGTCGGCGTCGCCGGCATGGTAACGAACAAGGATGATGGCTCTGGCGAGGCCCAGGCCTTCTGCAAGGCGGTGGGGATTCCGGAGCTCGCGAGCATTCCGGCACACGATGACATCCGCCGCAAGAGCGCCAACTACGAGATTATTGGCTATCCGGACGGTGAGTGGGGATCCCTGTTCGGCGGCCTCGCCAAGAACGTTGCCGAGTCACCGCCACACCACCCGACACCATTGACGCCAGATGGACTGCTGGATCTTTTCGCCAGTGACACCACCGGCCGCGATGTTGTTCTGGAACCAGCCACCCAGGCGGATCTCTGCGGCGCCGCTGCGGTGACGAAAGAATCGCTGGAGGTGATTTATGACACCGTCTGATCACACAGACGCCACCCTGGAAAAGCCAGCCCTTAACGGCGCTGAGCGACTGCCGGCGGCAAACCCAAGCGCAGAAAAAACGCCGGCGGGTGACATTCCGCTGGCCGATGTGGAGCAGGCCGTTGAAAGCGGTGCCGGCTGTCACGCGGGTGCTGATCGCATGCAGGCAGAAGCGACACTGTCCGGCAAGGGCGCGGTACTTGAGCAGTACAAGAAAGACTACCCGATCGGACCGCATGACCAGCCCCAGAGCATGTGCCCGGCATTCGGTTCACTGCGCGTCGGGCTGCGCATGCGACGCACAGCCACTGTGCTGAGCGGCTCAGCCTGCTGTGTCTATGGCCTCACCTTTACCTCCCACTTTTACGGCGCCCGGCGCACGGTGGGCTACGTGCCCTTTGATTCCGAGACTCTGGTCACGGGTAAGCTGTTCGAGGACATCCGGGAGTCGGTGCACAAACTGGCGGAGCCCGATAAGTACGACGCGGTCGTCATTATCAACCTGTGTGTACCGACAGCCTCCGGTGTCCCTCTGGACCTGCTGCCAAAGGCGATCAACGGTGTCCGCATTATCGGCATAGACGTACCCGGATTCGGTGTGCCGACTCACGCCGAAGCCAAGGATATTCTCGCCGGCGCCATGCTGCGCTATGCGCGCACCGAGGTCGAAAACGGCCCGGTGGCCGCCCCGGAGCAGGGTCGCAGCGAAATGCCCTCGGTGGCTCTGGTCGGTGAGATGTTTCCCGTAGACGCCATGACCATCTCCCGTCTGCTGGCCCCGATGGGCCTGTGCGCTGGACCGACGGTCCCGACGCGTGAGTGGCGCGAACTGTATGCCGCTCTCGATTGTGCTGCGGTCGCCATGATCCACCCGTTCTATACCGCCAGTTTCCGCCAGTTCGAGGCGGCAGGCCGCCCCGGACTTGGCTCAGCCCCGGTGGGCTACGAAGGCACGCAGGCCTGGCTTGAATCCCTCGCGAAACTGCTGAACATCGATGACGACAAGCTCGCCGCGGCGAAAGATGCCGTCCTTCCCGCCATCAAGGCGGCGCTGGAAACGGCGCGTATAGATGCCCGAATCACCCTGTCCGGCTACGAGGGCTCGGAACTCCTGGTGGCACGACTGCTGGTCGAGAGCGGCGCCGAATTGTGCTACGTCGGCAGTGCCTGCCCCAGTACCCGCTGGGCGGAGATTGATCGCAAGTGGCTCGAAGCACACGGTGTCGAGGTGAAATTCCGTGCCTCACTCGAGGAAGATGTTGCGGCAATGCACCACTACAAGCCGGATATCGCCATCGGCACCACGCCGGTTGTGCAGAAGGCCAAAGAACTCGCGATACCCAGCCTCTACTTTACCAACCTGATTTCAGCCCGCCCGCTGATGGGCGCAGCCGGACCAGGCTCTATCGCCGAGGTGATTAACGCGGCGCTGGCGAACAAATCAAGATTCGATCACATGGAAGCCTTCTTCCACGGTGTCGGCGCAGGCGACAACGCCGGTGTCTGGCAGCCCGAAATGCTCGATGAGAAGCACGCGCCGGTCGGGCGTGCAGCTGCGGGAGGTGTCTGATGCTGGTACTTGATCACGACAGAGCCGGTGGCTATTGGGGTTCAGTCTACGTATTCACCGCGGTCAAAGGCCTGCAGGTGATTATCGATGGTCCTGTCGGTTGTGAGAACCTGCCGGTGACCTCGGTGCTGCATTACACCGACGGCCTGCCGCCTCACGAATTGCCGGTAGTGGTAACCGGTCTCGGTGAAGAAGAGCTCGGCCAGCACGGTACCGAAGGGGCCATGCGCCGCGCCCACGAAACACTGGATCCGGATCAGCCGAGCGTGGTGGTCACCGGATCTATCGCGGAGATGATTGGCGGCGGCGTTACGCCCGAGGGAACCGGCATTGAACGCTTCCTGCCGCGCACCATCGATGAAGACCAGTGGCAGAGCGCGGATCGTGCAATGAACTGGTTGTGGACACGCTTCGGCGCCAAGAAAGCCAAGAAAATGGCGAAGGCGAAGAAAGCCGGCGCGGTAGCGACGAAAAAGGTCAATATCATTGGCCCTATCTACGGCATGTTCAATACCTGGTCCGACCTCGCAGAAATCCGCCGCTTGATCGAAGGTATCGGTGCCGAAGTCAACATGGTGTTCCCGCTGGGTTGCCACCTTGACGACGTCTACAAGCTGGGCGATGCGGACGTTAACGTCTGCATGTACCGGGAATTCGGACGACTGCTCTGCGAAGAGCTGGACCGGCCTTATCTGCAGGCGCCCATCGGCCTGCACAGCACAACCAAGTTTCTCGAGAAGCTGGGCGAGTTGCTGGATCTCGATCCCGCGCCGTTTATCGAGCGCGAGAAGCACACCACGATCAAGCCGATCTGGGACCTGTGGCGGTCTGTTACCCAGGACTTCTTCGGTACGGCGAGTTTCGGTGTCTCCGCAAATGCCACCTACACACGCGGTATTCGCCATTTCCTTGAAGAGGAAATGGGGCTGCCCTGCAACTTCGCCTTTGAGCGGCGTGCAGGCGTCAAGCCGGACAACAACGCTATTCGCGAGGCGGTGCAGACGAAGTCACCGTTGATACTGTTCGGCAGCTACAACGAACGCATGTACATGGCTGAAACCGGCGTCCGCGGTGTGTATATACCGGCGTCACTGCCCGGCACAGTTATTCGACGGCATACGGGCACACCGTTCATGGGTTATAGCGGTGCCTGCTACGTGATTCAGGAAGTCTGCAACGCCCTGTTTGATGCGCTTTTCAATATCCTGCCCCTGGGCTCGGATCTCGATCGTGCACCGGCGACGCCGACACGCGAGCGCGCATCGATTGCCTGGGAAGTCGCAGCGGAGCTGGAGCTCGACAAGCTGGTTGCCGCCGAGCCGATTCTGGTGCGTATTTCTGCGGCAAAACGCCTGCGGGATGCCGCCGAGAGTGCAGCGCGAGGCAGCGGTGCCGAGCAGGTCACCGTAAACCACCTGCAGGCAGCGAGACAGGTGTTGTCAGCTGGAGTTGTGGCATGACGACTCTGGTTGCGAGCACACAGATTGATGGTGTGTCGTCCCCGGTGGGGCTGGACACATTTGGTATGGAAGCGCCCTCAGTGCAGGGCCAGGGGAGCATTATGAAAACGTCGACGTCTACGCAAGCTGTGTCCCATGCGACGCCATTGCATGACCGGATCGAGTTCCGGCTGCTTATCGCGGTGTCGTTGTTGTGGTTCCTTGTGGTAGCAGCGGTGAGCCGCCTGCTACCACGCAAGTTGCGGCCGCTGTCCTCCCGCGCTGTGCGCGGAGAGTCCCTGTTTGCCGAGGCAAGAAGGACGGCGTACACGGTGATTCCTTATGCCTTCATGCGTTAAGGCCGGGAAGTCGCTCATGCAAAGATCAAGAAAGAACAGGCGGTGTCAGTCTGCTACGACCGACGCCAGGTTCCGGGACGGGGTCCCGGTAATGTGTTGGTTTGATTTATTAGCAGGTCCTGCATCTGGGCCGGAGGAAAAACTATGACAATGCTGAGTTTCGAGAAAAAATACCGGGTCAGGGGAGGGACCCTGATCGGAGGCGACCTTTTTGACTTCTGGATCGGTCCGTTCTACGTCGGCTTCTTTGGCGTGACGACGATCTTCTTTAGTCTTCTGGGGACACTCCTGATCATTTACGGCGCTTCCATGGGTGATACCTGGAATCTCTGGCAGATCAATATCGCGCCGCCAGACCTGAGCTACGGTCTGGGTATGGCGCCTCTTGCTGAGGGTGGTCTCTGGCAGATCATAACAATATGTGCCGTCGGTGCATTTGTGTCCTGGGCACTGCGACAGGTTGAGATATCGCGCAAGCTTGGCATGGGCCTGCATATTCCCTTCGCCTTCAGCGTGGCGGTATTCGCCTATGTCACGCTGGTCATTTTCCGCCCCGTCCTGATGGGTGCCTGGGGTCATGGTTTTCCCTACGGTATTCTCAGTCACCTCGACTGGGTGTCTAACGTCGGCTACCAGTACCTGCACTTCCATTATAACCCGGCGCACATGCTCGCCATCACCTTCTTCTTTACGACCACGCTGGCCTTGTCGTTGCACGGTGGTCTGATCCTGTCGATCACCAGCCCGAAGAAGGGCGAAAATGTGAAAACAGCGGAGCACGAGAACTCGTTCTTTCGCGATGACATCGGTTATTCCATCGGTGCCCTTGGCATCCACCGTCTGGGCCTTTTCCTGGCTCTCTCGGCCGGCTTCTGGAGTGCGGTGTGCATCATCATCAGTGGACCTTTCTGGACCAGAGGCTGGCCGGAATGGTGGAACTGGTGGCTTGAACTGCCTATCTGGAACTAAGCGGAGGATTACAGCATGGCTGAGTATCAAAACATTTTTACCCGCGTCCAGGTGACGGCACCGATCTACGACGGAACCGACATTGGCAGCGACAAGCTCTATCGCACAGGTGCGACGGAAAACTACTGGCTGGGCAAGATTGGCGATGCCCAGCTCGGTCCCATCTACCTTGGCTTCACGGGAGTATTATCCCTGATCTGCGGCTTCATCGCCTTTGAGATCATCGGTCTTAACATGTGGGCGTCGGTTAACTGGGATCCGGTGCAGTTCGTCAGACAGTTGTTCTGGCTGGCACTTGAGCCACCACCCCCGGAGTACGGTCTCAGCATTCCGCCGCTGCACGATGGTGGCTGGTGGTTGATGGCGGGTTTCTTCCTGACCACGTCGATCATACTGTGGTGGGTGCGGACCTATAACCTGGCGCGCAAGAATGGTATGGGCACTCACATTGCCTGGGCCTTCGCCGGTGCCATCTGGCTGTACCTGGTGCTGGGCTTCATCCGCCCCATCCTGATGGGTAGCTGGAGTGAAGCAGTGCCCTTTGGCATCTTCCCGCACCTGGACTGGACCGCCGCGTTCTCAATCCGCTACGGCAACCTGTTCTACAACCCGTTCCACATGCTCTCGATTGTGTTCCTCTATGGCGCAACGCTGCTGTTTGCGATGCACGGGGCAACCATTCTGGCAACCAGCCGTTACGGTGGTGACCGCGAGATTGATCAGATCACCTACCGGGGTACTGCCTCCGAGCGTGCGGGATTATTCTGGCGCTGGACCATGGGCTTCAATGCGACAATGGAGTCAATCCACCGCTGGGGCCTCTGGTTTGCAGTTCTGACCGTGATTACCGGTGGTATCGGCATCCTGCTTACCGGCACAGTGGTCGACAACTGGTATCTCTGGGGTGTCAAACACGGTATTGCACCGGCCTATCCTGCACTTGAGGCAATGCCGCTGCAAGATCCCCTGACAACGGGAGCTGGACAATGAAGATGATACGTAACCTACGTTTACCGGTGGTCGGCGCGGCGCTGGCCACGCTCACCCTGGCGGCCTGCGAGCCGCCACCGGTAGACACTGTACAGCGCGGCTACCGCGGTGTAGGTATGGAGCTGGTGATCAATCCGGATGCGCGTGAAGAGAGCGTAAAAGAGAATATGCCGCCGGCTTTCCTCCCGCAGATTGAGAATGACGATGGTCCGCGAGCCGGTGATATCTACCAGAACGTGCAAGTGCTAGGCGATCTTAGTGTCGGACAGTTCACCCGCTTCATGGCATCGATCACGGAATGGGTGTCGCCAGAGCAAGGCTGCACTTACTGTCACGAGGGCAATAATTTTGCCAGCGAGGCGGTATACACCAAGCGTGTGTCGCGGGTCATGATTGCGATGACCCAACGCGCCAACGAGGACTGGGGCAGCAAGCACGTCGCGCCAACCGGCGTGAACTGCTACACCTGCCACCGCGGTCAGCCCGTGCCCGAGTACGTCTGGGCGGAAGACCCTGGTGGTCCGCACGCCAAAGGTCTGGCCAGGGCAGAGCAGAACATTGCAGGGAAAGACACAGTGGCTTATGCCTCGCTGCCTTACGATCCGCTGACGCCCTTCCTGTCCGAGGACTACAACATCCGCGTGGCCTCTGATACCGCACTGCCAAACGGCAATCGGACGTCGATCAAGGAGACCGAGTGGACCTACGGGCTGATGATGCACTTCTCTGATTCCCTTAATGCGAACTGCACCTACTGCCACAACAGCCGGGCGTGGTCTGACTGGGAGCAGAGCTCGCCGGCCCGTCTCAAGGCGTGGCACGCGATACGCATGGTGCGTGAAATGAACAATGCCTATATCGATCCCACGGCTGATTACCTGCCGGATTCCCGCAAGGGGCCGCTGGGTGATCCTCTCAAGGTGAGCTGCAAGACCTGTCACCAGGGAGCCTACAAGCCGATGTATGGTGCACCGATGATTGATGAGTTCCCCAGCCTGACCAAGAAGACCGGCGTTGCCGTCGACATGTACAAGCAGGGTGGCTGAGATGACCATGCCGGCATCAATGCCTGGCAAAGGCCAGTGGTGGCAGGAACGCACCACCGGTCTGCAAGGAATCCTTACCGGGTCAGCCGCACGCAGGGCGTGCGACGGGCCCGGAGCAAGGGTAATCACCGGCCCTGGATCTGCGGATCGAAAGGCAGGTGTCGAGAGTAATCCGGGCGATACCGCACTGGATGCTCAAATTGAAAACTCACTTGGGAGAAATAACCATGAGTGATAACACAAGCATGACCGGCTTCTCTGCTGACGAAGCCAAAGAGTTCCACACTTTCTTCATGCAGGGATTCCTGGGTTTTACCGCCGTTGCGGTAGTAGCTCACATTCTGGTGTGGATGTGGCGCCCCTGGCTCGGCTGAGTCAGTAGAACCACGGTAGTACCTTAGCGGAAACACCGGAAATGGTTCCGGTGAACCGCAAATGAAAATTAGGAGAACGATATGTACAGACTTTGGCTGCTTTTTGACCCCCGTCGAATTCTGGTCGCGACAGCGGCGTTCCTGTTCACTCTGGCATTGTTGATTCACTTCATCCTGCTGAGCACAGATCGCTTCAACTGGATCGAAGGACCGACAGCTGGTGCGGAGACTGCACAGCAAATGGCGCCGCTTCCCGCGTCGCGTAGTTAGCTAAAAGACCGGTCCCCACGGGACCACTCAGGAGTATGGCCCGTCGTCACATGATGACGGGCACAGCTCCTGACCCATTATTGCCCCGGCGTGTCGGCCTGACTGGCACACGCTGGGGCTTCTTCATTTCTGAAGCTGTAAAAGGTCCGGAGTCCCTGTATGCAAAAGCCACGATGGCAGCAGGTCTCGTTTGCAGAAGAACCCCTGATCCTGGTCAACGGCGAGGACGAACCCTGTGGTTTCGACAGTAAACTCAATGTCCATGCGGGTGCCGGTAAGCTGCACCGCGCGTTTTCCATTTTTCTTTTTCGCGATCCAGAGCATGTACTGCTACATCAGCGAAGTTCGGAAAAGCCTCTCTGGCCCGGCTTCTGGACGAATAGCTGCTGCAGCCACCCGCGACGGGGCGAGTGCAACCGCATAGCGACGTCGCGTCGTCTGGAGCAGGAGCTTGGTGTTTCCACCGACCTGCAATTCCTGTATCGCTTCCAATACCAGGCTTCTTTTGAAGATCTGGGCTCGGAGCATGAACTGTGTTCAGTGTATATCGGTAAGCTGGAAGACGATCGCGACCTGCGCGTCAACCGAAGTGAAATCTCGAAGTGGGGCTGGTTCCATGTGGACACGGTGGACAAGTGGCTGGAAACAGAGCCAGAGTCACTGACACCCTGGTTCAAGCTTGAGTGGCAGCAGTTGCGGGTTCGTTACGCAAAGGACATTGAGTCGCTGTTTTCTGGTTCGACAGATACCGATTTACGCCCCCACGCCATGGTGTAGTGGGCCATAACCGCTCTTGTTTGTGAGCATCTGAAGACATTAATAAACGATAGGCATATAAAAATCAGCCTGAGGTTTCGCTCAGGCCAATTTTATAGAAAGCTTCAATCAGAGTACGGCAAGACCACGAAAGTGTGGCGACGCGTCGCCCCAGAGCTGGTGCAGTGCAAAGCGACCATACTCCGTCACTTCAATTTTCTCCGGTGTGACTTGAACCAGGCCATCGCGCTCAAGTTCCGCAAGCGTATTGGTTTCGCCGTTTGTTTCCAGCAGATCGCGATAATCCGACAGCTGAAGGTTGCACATGAGATCGTTCATGGCCTGGCGACGTCGTCGCTCAGCTTCGCTGACAAGTATGCCGGACTGGAGTGGCAGGTCGCCGCTCTCAATCGACTGTCGCCAGTCATCCAACTGCACTTTATTCTGGACATTGGCTGACCCTATCTGGCTGATGGCGTCGGCGCCGAACCCAAACAGATCGCCGGCGTACTGTGCGGTGTAGCCGACCCAGTTACGATGAAGCTTGCCGTCCAGGCGGGCAATGGACAGCGGATCGTCGCGCTGGGCGAAGCAGTCCAGTCCAACCCAGTCGTAATGGTTGGCGAGCATGGTTTCACAGGCGCTGTTGAACATGGCAACCTTGTCGGCCAGCGACGGTAGGCTGGCCGCATCGAGGGCACGCTGGTGCTTGAAGATATCCGGTCGGCGCGAGAATGAGTGACACACGATTCGCTCGGGGGCCAGCTCCACCATACGGCCGACGGTCTCCTGAATACTGCCGAGGGTCTGGTTGGGCAGCCCGTAGACCAGATCCATTCCGATGGTATCAAAGCCCTCGTTGCGCGCGCTGCCGAGAACATCCTGCAGCATGGGCAGGGAATGTGACCGGCCCACCGCTAGCTGGACGGCGCTGTCTATGTCACGAACCTGGAAATTGATGACTTTGAAGCCGAGCCCTTTGAGCAATGCCAATTGCGTTGGTGAGCAGCGCTTCGGACTGGCTTCGAGGGATGTTTCAGTTTCGCTGGATACCCCGAAATGCTTGTCGACGATGTCCATCAGCCGGGACAGCTGGGTATCGCTCAGGTAATTAGGCGTTCCGCCTCCCAGATGCAGCTGGGTCAGCGGCAGATGGCGGCCGATACGATCCGTGACCATCTCGATTTCCTGCTCCAGGCAGCTGAGGTAGTCATCAATGGTATTGGCATTATGGGTGACAGTGGTGTGGTGATCGCAGCTGAGACAGCGCGACGGGCAGAAGGGAAGACGAATATGAATAGCGATATTCTTGCTGCCTGTGGCGCTCCACGAGGACAGAACATCGGCGTACTCGCCTGCAGTGAGCCCGGGTGTATGAATGGAGCCAAAAACCGGCGGCAACTTGTCGAGGTCGCCGCTCGAGTGTGCGATATAGTCAGGCAATTTGACCAGTGGGCTCATCTAGCACCTCCTAGTGTACGCTGCGGTACAACTGGTCTGGCAGTAACTCCTCTGCTAGTGCAGAGAGGTGTCAGATAACAGTTTTTAGACAGTGGGTACGTTGGTTTCCAGTTTTTCTTTGTCTTCACTTTCAAGATTAGAAGCCGCTGCGAGGTCTGTCAAATAATATTGACACTATTTATGGCGAAGAATCCGCTTTCAGGCGAGTGAAAAATGAAGAGCGCATCGTCTGTCCGGAGGTCGTTGTTGCCGGGTTGTTCGCTGTTATCGCCATCTTCTTCGCCGGTGGTACGCGAGCTGTCGTCCGCTGCGTGGTGCGGGCGCGAACCCGTCCAGCTGCTGTGATGGCCCACTGCCAGAGCGCGCTGTCACGCACGGGCAGGACGAGAAACCAGTGTTCGAGTATTGCCAGCGACAGAAGCGTGCACACGAGTGCGAACGACAGCTTATCCACAGCGTTATCTGCGCCTGAGGCGGCCAGCGCGAGGAGAACCGCGGCGATTGTTGCCAGGCCCACGGAAAATGGAAACAGCCAGTTCATGGCCCTGGTGCGCATGTAGCTGACCAGATAGCGGTTCCGCTCGGGCAGCCAGTGCTCGTTGAAGTTGGAAACGCCAAGATAAAGATTCAGTTTGGCGCTCCAGCGCATGAGCCACAGCGTCAGATAAGTGCCCGCCGCAACCTGGTTGGTCGCCCCCCAGGACAGCACGACTATCGCGATACCGCAGGCAATCACTGCAATTTCATGATGAATGCTGGTTGCGACGGCGAGTCGGAAACGCCGCCAGCCGCTGACGCTGGCAGGGCAGGGCTGGCTGTTGTTACCCGTCAGAAACCCCATGAGGTAGCTGATTTCCAGTGCGCCCCAGACCGCCAGGGCTATTGCGAAGCCGGCAATGGCTGCAGCCTGGGAATGCTGCTCGGCGACGTAGGGAAGCGCGGCGAGACTGGCCAGTGCGAAGACCGCGAAGCCGCCCACGCTCCACGCGTGGCTGCGGCTGGGCAGTAAATTCAGATAAAGAATGATGCCAGTGCTGACCCACCAGCCCAGCAGGGCAACAGAAACAGCGAGAAGGTAGCTGGACATCGACCGGTCGCTATCGTGTGGCTGCGACGGCTTTGTTCAACAACGCGTTGAAGGAGCCGATGTTGGTGGGACCAAATGCCACCAGATTTATATACGTTCCCACGGAAGGATCCTCTATTACTATGTTGCCATCTGCGTAGGAAATGAGTCGAAAGGGCGGCCGCATGTCGATATCGCGACTGCGACGCTCGCGCGCCATGCCACGCATGACGCCGCGAATGAAACTGTCCTGCGCGGGCTCAAGCGTGGCGACGTGGCTTTCGGTGCTCTGTTCGTACACGTGCACTTCGCCTCCACCGACATCGACAAAACGCAGAGCGACTTCGTGTACCACTTCGCTATCCACTTTTGTTTCCGGCGCGAAGCCGGACAGACGCATTGCGGCCACCGTTGCCACTGTCATGATGACAATGGCGCCGACCAGCACAGCCAGCCAGCGGTTCAGTGACCAATGCAGTGGGCTCACGCCAGCGCTCCCGCCTGTTCCAGATCGCGAGCGCCCGACTCTTGCGGCGGCCTATTGGCGCTGACGGCGGAGTTGGTGCGAACGTCCTTGCGGTGTGCTGCGACAGCAGTAGCGAGCTCTCCGGCAACCCGGGTAGCGTCAGGCACATTGCGCAGCATCGGTACAACGGGCGACATATTCCACGGGCGTGCATGGGGCCACAGCGCCCAGTAGGAAATGCGCTCACCGTCCTCCAGGCGCAGGGCGATATCCCCGCTACCATCATCGAAGGCACGCAGGTCCGCTGAATGCATACGGTCGAAAGGCAGGTTGATCATCATGGGTATCGCCACCCCAAAGCGCAAGACGACGCGCTTGTTGGTCATCGTATAGATCGTGCTGCGTGCGAACAGCCACGCGAGCCCGGTGAGGATGCCAAGGGTAAACAGAGCCAGTCCGGACTGCCATGCCAGGCTTACTATGCCGCCGGCGATATCGCCGCCGCTACTATAGTAAAAGACCTGGTGCACGCCGATCAGGGCGGCAAAGTAGAGTCCAAACTGCTGAACCCTGAAGGTTCTGCGGGCCATGCTCCACCAGTGGGGAGAGCCCTGCCAGGTCATGTGCTCGTCTGCCGGGAGGTCCTCCGGCAGGCCTTTTACCGGTTCGATTTCATACTCGTTCATATCATTGGCTCCGTGCGCTCAGCCGTTGCGTAAAGGGTACCTCCTCCGTAGTAGGCGCAGACCTGATCCTCTTCCTGCAGGGTAATCTGGTCGGGATTTGCCAGCGTCGGGACGTGGGCAAAGTGCTCCGCCTTTATGGAGCGTACCCGTACCGTACCGTCTTTGCCGCTGACGCGTGCCAGCGTGATGGGCAGCAAAACCCTACGCGGCGCCGGTGCCTCGGTGCTGGCCTCGAAACCTTCATTATCCGCTGTGCTGGTGTGAAAGCCCGTGCAGGCGACTTCCAGGTAGCGAACCTGCGGCTCGGCGCGATCCACCCAGAGATCGACGACTTCGCCAGCCTTCTCACCATCGAGACCGAAGACAGCCTTGCCGCGTGGGTCAGGGTCATTCTCGTTGACGGCGAAATCCGTTGCTACCCGCATGGGAACAATCTTGGGCTCGCCCTCGATGGTAAAGTCGGGAAACTGTGGACGTATCGCCCAGGCTGCCGGACCAACGCCATCGCGCATCGGGTCGCCGGTGGGGTGCAGCGCAGAGCCGAAGTTACTGTCCAGTGGCCTCGCCGCGACTTCATATTCCGCTGGATCCTGACGCGGTGCCAGCACGGAATCTGCGCCGTGCGGCATCAGGTACTGCTTGGTGTCCGGCAGATCCGGAAAACCAACCACGCGCACATTGCGGTGGGGTTCAGTGAGCAGTGGGTAGCCCTCGCGTTTACCCTCCCGGTGCAGGTAAAGCACCAGGACCAGGAAAAACAGCCAGAACGCATACAGCGCCAGTTGGGCTACGTCAATGTAGCCAGTGATTGCACCTGTCATATCGAGACCTCCAGTTGGACTCTTGTCATTCGGGAAACTCCGCTAGATAAAATGCCGGCTGTGTTACCGCCAGCTCGCCAGGGCCGCGCACGAGCGGGCCGATGGTGATCAGTGCGGCAAACAACACCGCGATTTCAAGATGATAGACGGCGCCATAGCCGGTTGCCGGGCCGCTCAGGGCAACCCCCAGCGTACCTGCGTCAGCCATATGCGTGACGATGTCACGTATGGCGCCGCCCGCCGCAATGGCGAGGCCGGTCGCGGTAGCCTGTACCGCGCCCCAGGCCCCGAGAGCCATGCCGGCACCGCCCTTTTCACCAAGATTCATGGCCGCCGTCAGCGTGCCGACCGCGAACAATCCATTGCCAAAGCCGATAACCAGGGCGCCGCTGCGGAACAGCATGGCCGAGTCCAGCGGCGCAGCCATGATGACCGCTGCGAACGCGAAAACACCGGCCACGGCACCATAGGCGGACAGGCGAATGGGGTCCGCACCCTCGCTCAGCTGGCGCGACGCAATAATGAATGCGGCGAGCATGCCGAGGGCAAAAATGGCCGTCAGCCCCGTGGTGGCGCTGACTGACAGACCGAGCACTTCGCCCCCGTAGGGTTCAAGCAGAATGTCCTGCATGGCGAAGCCGGCGCTGCCCAGTCCAACGGCAACCAGCAGGCGCATCGTGCGCCCCTGCTGCCGGAACTGTGACCAGGCCACAGCGAAAGGAGGCCTGGGTGCCTCCCGGTTGCGCGCCGGGTTGCGTGGCTCCTGCTTCCACAGGGCGATGGCATTGAGGAGAGCCGTCAGCGCTGCCGCACCCTGGATAACCTGAATCAGTCGCAGCTGGCTGAAATCTGCAAGCAGCAGTGCAAATATGAAGGAGCTGCCGATCATGCCGACCAGGAGCATCACGTACATCATCGCCACGACGCGCGGGCGGGTCTTTTCGGTGCCAAGATCGGTCGCCAGCGCCAGCCCTGCTGTCTGCGTCGTGTGCATGCCCGCACCGACGAGAAGGAACGCGAGACCAGCAGCTGCCGGTCCGACCCAGGAGGGTCCCTGGAACGGCTCGGCCAGAACCAGCAGGGCGAAGGGCATGATCGCCAGACCACCGAACTGCGCCAGCGTACCGAGCCAGATGTAGGGCACCCGGCGCCAGCCGAGAGCAGATCGATGGTGATCGCTGCGAAAGCCGATCAATGCGCGCATTGGCGCAAACAGCAGCGGCAGGGATACCATGAGTGAAACCAGCCAGGCGGCCTGGCCTAGTTCCAGTACCAGCACCCGATTCAGGGTGCCGTTGAGTAAGACAAACGCCATGCCGACGGAAACCTGGAACAGCGACAGTCGAAGCAACCGTCCCAGGGGAAGATCCTCTGTGACGGCATCTGCAAAGGGCAGCCAGCGAGTACCGACTCGCGCCATAAACGCCTGGGTAAATGCAACAGAGCGCTTCATTCTACCGTCCTATTTCCGCCGTAGCTCACACGCCTGAGACGTGTAGAAACCACTTTTCACCCGATGCCCCCGGCCACGTTGCCACGCGCGAAGAGACGCTGCCGAGTCCAGCTGCCTGAACAGTTTTTCCTCGCCTATAGGTTCAATGGAAGGTGCCCTGTCTCCGCGCGGAAACAGTGATCCGACCGCGTGTAGAACGGACAGCAGCGGCGTGCGTGGCGCAAAGGTGAAAACAATACTGGTTGACACTTTTGAGGCCAGCTGAGTCAGTACATTGACGGCGTCATTTGCGTTGTAGTGGATGACAGAGTCCATAGCCACGGCGTGATCGAAGTCATTCAAGTCCAGCTCAGACATATCGCCGACCCGGAAATCTATGCTGCCGTCGCCCAGGTCCGTCGGTACTCGCTCTGTTGCCAGTTGAACCAGGGTTGGTGACAGATCTATAGCAACCACCTGGGCCCCGCGCTGGGCAGCCTCCACCGACAGGGCGCCGGTGCCGCAGCCGGCGTCGAGAACACGCAGCCCACGTAGATCCTCAGGCAACCAGCTGAGCAGGGTGTTGCGCATCTCGTCGCGACCCGCGCGCACGGTCTGCCGGATGCGGCTGACCGGAGCGTCGGAGGTCAGTCGTGACCAGGCGTCCGCAGCGGTGCGATCGAAGTAGGTTTCGATCTCCGAGCGGCGCTCTTCGTAAGTGTTTTCGCTCATCAGTCGAATCCCAGAAAATCAAAGAGGTCCCGGTCTTTCATCGGGGTGATCGGTGTCGGCTCACGGCCATCCATGAGGTTGCGGGCCAGGCTCATGTACTCTTCCTGCACCGCTTCAAGCCCCTCGCAGCTTTCCATCTCGAACAGGGTCGATTTTTTCAGGCGACTGCGTCGGATAATGTCGAGATCGGGGAAGTGCGCAATGCGATTGAAACCTACCTGCGCGTTGAAGCGGTCGATTTCATCTGTTTTCGCGCTACGGTTAGCGATAACGCCGCCGAATCGCACGCCGTAATTCTTGGCCTTGGCTTCAATGGCCGTGGCGATACGGTTCATGGCGAAAATGGAGTCAAAGTCATTGGCGGTGACCACCAGTGCGCGCTCTGCGTGCTGCAGGGGTGAGGCAAAGCCGCCGCAGACCACATCGCCGAGAACATCGAAGATCACGATGTCCGTATCTTCCAGCAGGTGGAACTGCTTTAAAAGCTTGACGGTCTGGCCCACGACGTAGCCGCCGCAACCCGTGCCCGCGGGAGGGCCACCGGCCTCAACGCACATCACGCCGTTGTAGCCCTCGAAGACAAAATCCTCGATCCGCAGCTCTTCGGCGTGGAAATCCACCGCTTCCAGCGCGTCAATCACTGTTGGCTTGAGGCACTTGGTCAGGGTGAAGGTCGAGTCGTGCTTCGGATCGCAGCCGATCTGGATAACGCGCTTGCCCAGCTTCGAGAACGCCACCGACAGGTTGGATGAGGTCGTCGACTTGCCAATACCGCCTTTGCCGTAAATGGCGAAGACCTTGGCCTTACCGAGGTCGATTTCGGGGTCGAGGTGTACCTGTTCGCTACCCTCGCCATCCGGTGGTGCAATCGGTGATGGATCGACCAGCTGTACCGGGATGCTATTACTTAAACTCATGCTGCTACCTCTTCTTCAGTGACACCCTCTAACCAGTCTTCAAGATCCTCGCCCGCCTTGCGCAGCGCGTCCAGTGTGGCCTCGTCAGGGTTCCAGTATTTACGGTCGTGCGCTTCCAGCAGCCGGTTGGCAACTTTGACGGAGGCGGCCGGGTTGAGCTTTGCCAGACGCTTGCGCATGGTCTCGTCTAAAATGAACGTTTCGGACATTTTCTGATAGACCCAGGGAGCGACCTGCCCCGTGGTGGCCGACCAGCCCATCGTGTTGGTGACGTGCGATTCGATCTGTCGCACACCTTCGAAGCCGTGTTCGAGGACGCTCTCATACCACTTCGGATTCAGCACCCGCGTGCGCGTTTCCAGTGCGACCTGCTCGGACAGCGTGCGGACCTTGCCATTGCTGGTGGTCTGGTCAGAGATGTAGACCGGCACGTCCTCGCCCCGCGAGCGCTTCACCGCACGGCTGATTCCGCCAAGGGTGTCGAAGTAATGATCTACCGTGGTGATACCCACCTCGACAGAGTCGAGATTCTGGTAGGCGAGTTGCACGGTGGAGAGCATGTCGTTCAGCAGTGCAGCCTGCGGTGCTGCCTGGCCGCTGCGGCTGTAGGCGTAGCACTTGCGCTGGGTGTAGGTGTCGGCGAGCTCGCCTTCATCTTCCCAGCGGCTGTTGTCGATCAGCAGGTTGACGTTGGAGCCGTAGGCACCCTCGGCGTTGCTGAACACTCGCAGTGCAGCAGTCTCAAGATCCACGCCGTGCTCCGCCTGATGGGCCAGCGCATGCTTGCGCACGAAATTCATCTCCTCCGGCTCGTCCGCTGCTGCAGCCAGGTAGGCGGCCTCTGCCAGCATGCGCGTCTGCAGCGGCAGCAGGTCGCGGAAGATGCCGGACAGGGTAATGACCACGTCGATGCGCGGTCTGCCGAGGTCTTCCAGCGGTATCAGGTTGGCGCCGGAGATGCGTCCGTAGCCATCCACGCGGGGTTCCGCGCCGAGCAGGGCCAGGGCCTGGCCAATCGGCCCGCCCTCGTTTTTCAGGTTGTCGGAGCCCCAGAGCACCAGCGCAATGGATTCCGGCAGGCCGTTGCCCTCCGCCGCATGGCGGTCGAGCAGATTGTTCGTCTGTCGCCGGGCGTCGCGCATGGCGAACTGGCTGGGCAGGCGGAAGGGGTCAAAGCCGTGAACGTTGCGGCCGGTGGGCAGTACGTCGGGCGTCCGCAAAAGGTCGCCGCCGGGGGCGGGTCTGATGAAGCCGCCGTCCAATGCGTGCAGAATGGCGTCGAGCTCGCCATCATTATCCAGCAGCGTTGCGGTGTGGCTGAGCTGCTGGCACATGGCGAGCAACTCTTCGTCGCTGCGCTCGCCGGCGTCAATGCCCGCCATCAGCTTTTCCGGGTCCACGCCATCGATGAAGCCCTCGCAGGCAAGGTCGCTGAGCGTCAGATCGTGGCTTGCGTGAGCAATCGACTTGATGAGGTCGAGTTTCTCTTCGCGCTCTGGCAGCTTGCCAACGACGTGAAGTCCGTGCGGAATGAGCGTCTGCTCGACTTCGAGCAGTTCGCGGCGCAGTGCTTCTATCTCGTCGCCACTGTGTTCATTCCAGACCGGTTCCGCCGGGCAAAGGTCCAGTTCACTCGCCTGCAGCTGGATAAGCGAGGCAAGATCATCGCGCGCCACGCTGCCGCGATCCTGCTGGCTGCGCCAGCGATCGATCGAGGCCTTGACCTCAAGCATGCCCTGGTAGAGGTCGGACTGGGTGATCGGCGGGGTCATGTAGCTGATCAGGGTGGCCGCGGAGCGACGCTTGGCAATCAGTCCTTCGGACGGGTTGTTCGATGCGTACAGATAGAAGTTAGGCAGATCGGAAATCAGACGATCGGGCCAGCATGAGCCGGACATGCCGGCCTGTTTGCCTGGCATGAACTCCAGGGCACCGTGGGTGCCGAAGTGCAGCACGGAATTGGCGCCGAAGTCCTCGCGCAAGTAGCGGTAGAAGGCCGAGAACGCGTGCGTGGGCGCAAAGCCGCGCTCGAACAGCAGGCGCATCGGGTCTCCCTCGTAGCCGAAGCCGGGCTGTACGCCAACCATGACGTTGCCGAACTGCGCACCCATGATAAAAATGGAGCGTCCGTCGGTCAGTTCCTTACCCGGTGCAGGGCCCCACTGAGACTCGATTTCCTCGAGGTAGGGCTCGCGGGCGACGTGGTCATCCGCGCTGACCGTTGCCATGATGTTGGTCATGGCACCGTACTGTGCAGCATTGCCTTCGATAATGGCGCTGCGCAGTGCGTCGACGTCCGCCGGCAGGTCTATGCTGTAACCCTGGGCCTGCATGGCCTGCATCGTGTTGAACAGCGACTGGAAAACAGACAGGTTGGCCGCGGTACCGGTGTTGCCCGCATGCGGTGGGAAATTGAAGATGACCAGAGCAACCTTGCGTTCAGCGTGGCTGGTCTTGCGCAGCGCAACCAGCTTGTCGACGCGGTTGACCAGCGTGGCGATGCGCTCTGGGTGAGCGCGCATGTCATGGCGGTTGTTCTCTTCGGCCTTGTCGGATCGTCCACCGAAAATGGATGGCCCCGTTGCGCCATCCAGTTCCGGAATGGCAACCATCATGGTTGCTTCGATGGGCATCAGGCCGTGATCGGATTTTTCCCACTGTTCAAGGCTCTGAAACTCCAGGGCATGCGCGGCAATATAGGGAACGTCGAGCGTGGCCAGCATGTCCTCGGCGGCGCGTGAATCGTTGTATGCAGGTCCGCCGACCAGTGAGAAGCCAGTCAATGAAACGACAGCGTCAATCACCGGCTTACCGTCTGCAATGAAGTATTTCTCAACTGCAGGTCGTGCATCCAACCCGCTGGCGAAGGCCGTGATGACATTGAAATTCCGGCTGCGAAGGCCGGCTATCATGGCGTCATAGTGCTGAGTGTTACCGGCGAGTGCGTAGGATCGCATGATCAACAGACCAACAGTCCCGCGTGCCTTGCCTTTGGGTCGCGGCAGGTCACTGAGCTTTTCGGTAATACGTTTCTTCAGGTCCGGGTCGTACAGGCCGGTGTCCGGATACTCAAAGGGGGAGGCGGTCTTCACGCTTCCCTGAAGCGCGCTGCGATCTCCCGCGGCATAGCGATCAATCAGGAACGCCATCATGCGCTGTATATTGAGCTCCGAACCTGCCAGCCAGTACTGCAGTGTCAGGAAGTAGGCGCGGACATCCTGCGCGGTACCGGGAACGAAGCGCAGGATTTTCGGCAGCTGGCGCAGCACGGTAAGCTGCTGCGCGCCGGCGCTGCTCTTGGCCTTGCCCGTCTTCCCGCGCAGGCGCTTGAGCAGCGCCACCGGCCCCTTGGCTTCGCCTTCCATCGTGAACTTGCCCATGCGCGTGAGCTTCATGACCTCCGCTGCGGACATGCAGCAGATCATGGCATCGCAGTCTGGCTGGCGCTCGGTCAGTGCCGGAAGAACGGCGTTGATGTGTTCTTCGAGGAACATCATCGTGACCACGACGATGTCGCCGGTGGCGATATCATCGATGCAGCGCTGAAGCGTTTCAGGCTCACTGGCCCAGGCGGCGGCTGCATGAGTCTTTACAGTGACCCCTGGCAGTTGTTCAGACAGGTTGACAGCCGCGCGCTCGACGCTGCTGGTGACGTGATTGTCCAGCGTAACCAGGACGAAGCTCAGAGGCGTCGTCTCAGCGGCTGTAATGGGCTTTGGCTTCATAAAGCGTCTCCACATTGATGCTTGCGACACCGCGTTCTGCCGCATACTGCTCGGTATTGCGCCGCGCCTTGCCGCGCACGAAGAAAGGTATTTTTTTCAGTTCTTTTTCTGCATCTGAGTTCCAGACGGCAACACCATTTTCTTCAGTGCTGCCCAGCTCGGGCCGATGTCCGGTACCGCCGACACAGGCCAGGTGCGAGGGTGTCGCGTTGTCGTTGAACTCGAAATCCTCACGGAACATGGCCAGGAGGTGTTCTTCAAGCCCCATCATCAAGGGGTGCACCCAGGTATCGAAAATGACGTTGGCGCCCTCGAAGCCCATCTGCGGGGAGTAGCGCGCCGGGAAATCCTGCACGTGTGCGGGCGTTGAGATGACCACGCAGCCAATGCCGAGCTTCTTGGCAATATGCCGCTCCATCTGTGTGCCAAGGAGCATTTCAGGCTGCAGCTCGGTAGCGGCCTTTTCA
The DNA here is from genome assembly GCA_046260765.1 of Chromatocurvus sp. Classification (GTDB taxonomy): domain Bacteria; phylum Pseudomonadota; class Gammaproteobacteria; order Pseudomonadales; family Halieaceae; genus Chromatocurvus. Next base: position 60,828 of record JBHEOO010000008.1, on the reverse strand, counting down.
ACCTCGGCGTAGTTATCGGTAATCAGCGCTTCCAGGCCGTATTCTTTTGCCGCAGCTCGCACGTCCCTTGCCTGTTCTCGCGAGAATGTGCCCAGGCCCACCACTTCAAAACCCATTTCATCGCGCGCAATGCGCGCAGCGGCGATCGCATGGGTGGCGTCGGCAAAAATGAAAACTCGCTTGCCCGTGAGATAGGTGGAGTCCACAGAGCGCGAGTACCAGGGCAGTCGGCATACGTCGTCCGCGGTCTGCGGGCTGATGTCGAGCTGCAGCGTATCGGCAACCTCCTGAAGGAAGTCGGCGGTGGCGCCGACACCGATCGGCACGGTCTTGATGGTCGGCTGCCTGAAGGTGCGTTGCAGCCATGAGCAGGCGGCGTCGGCCACTTCCGGGTAAAGGCAGACATTGGCATCGGCTTCCGGGATGCGCATCAGATCCTGCGGCGAGGCACCCAGAGGTGCCGTGACGTTGACGTCGACGCCAATGGTGTCGAGCAGCTTGCGCACCTCCACGATGTCGTCGCGGCAGCGAAAGCCGAGAGAGCTGGGTCCGAGCAGGTTTACGCTGGGCCGCTTGCCTTCCGGTCGCGCCGGGCGCTGTGCGTCTGCCGATGGAGCCTGGCGAACCAGCAGAGCTCGCACAAGGCTGTAAAAGGTCTCGCTGGCGCCCCAGTTTTCCTTGCGGGCATAGGCCAGCATCTCCAGTGGCACCACTGGAATATCCAGGCCCGCGCCCTCTGCAAGTGCGCCCGGCTGATCCTGAATGATCTCGGCCGTGCAGGAATCACCGACCATGAGCAGGCTCGGCTTGAAGCGCTCTACGGTTTTTCGCAGCGTGTCCGTGACCAGTTCCGCCGTGCTGCCGCCGAGGTCTCTTGCCTGGAAGGTGGTGTAGGTTACCGGTGGCCGGTGATTGTTGCGTTCTATCATCGTGAACAGCAGATCGGCATAGGTGTCACCTTGCGGGGAGTGCAGCAACAGGTGCACTCCCCGCATGGAGTTAGCGATGCGGATGGCGCCAACGTGGGGTGGACCCTCATAGGTCCAGAAAGTCAGTTCCATATTTGCGCTCCCAGTTGTGCCTTGCGAAGTAGCGGGCGAGTGAACAACCCGGCCAGATCGCCCGCCTGGTCGAAGCCCTGCACCGGCGTGAAGACCAGCTCAATTGACCACTTGGTGCGCAGTCCTTCAGCTTCCAGCGGATTGGCGATACCCATGCCGCATACCGTCAGATCTGGTTGCAGCTGTCTTACACGATCAAGCTGGTCGTTGAGCTCCTGACCCTCCGTGATGCGCAGGCCCTCCGGAAGCAGTGGTAATTCGCCAGCAAGAATCTGCTGATCAAAGAAGGGTGTCCCGATTTCTCCAAGCTCCATCTGGCATTCCCGCTGTAAAAAACGGGCCAGAGGTATCTCGAGCTGTGAATCCGGCAGAAAGCTGATGCGCTTGCCGGCGAGCGTACGGGTCTGTACCGCAACCGCATGTTCTGCGCGGGCTCGAGGCGCTGCGGTGACCGACTCAAAAGTAGACGCGGGTATACCCCACTCGGTAGCGGCAGCCTGCAGCCATGCGCTGGTACCCTCGGCGCCATAGGGGTAGGGCGCGGCAAGCAGCTTCGCGCCACGGTCGATGAGTGCGCGAGCGGTATCACCCAGATAGGGCTGTGCCAGCAACAGTCGTGTGTTGCTGCCCACCGGGGGCATATCATCCGAGTTACGCGCCGGGAAAAAGCGCACAGGGCCTATGCCCAGCTGCTCGAATATTCGTGCAAACTGATCTTCCACAACGTCGGGCAGGGTTCCGCATATCATAAGGGCAGGTGTTTTGCTGTTATCTGTCGGTAATTGTGCTGTGAGGCTCTCAAGGCAGCGGTCCTCGCCCTGGGTAAACGTGGTCTCGATGCCGCTGCCCGAATAATCGACGAACTTTACGCGGCCACCGTAGATCTCACCCAGCCTCTGCGCGGCATTGGTGAGATCGAGCTTTATGACTTCCGATGGGCAGGAACTGACGAGGAAAATGGTGCGTATCTCCGGGCGTCTTGCGATGACCTGAGCCGCGACCCGGTCGAGCTCTTCGTTAGCATCTGCGAGACCGGCAAGATCCTTGTCCTGCAGCACTGCTGTGGCGAATCGGGGCTCGGCAAAAATCATGACGCCGGCAGCGGACTGGATAAGGTGGGCGCAGGTTCTGGACCCCACCACGAGGAAGAAGGCGTCCTGAATTTTCCGGTGCAGCCAGATGATAGAGGTGAGACCGCAGAACACTGCGCGCTGACCACGCTCCTGTTCAACCGGGAACCGGGACTGGCGCGCGTCGCTGGCAAGTACCGCGCCGGTCATTCTGCTGCCCCCGCCCAGGCTGAATCTTCAGTTGCGGCCACCGCAGCAGACTCACGGCGGGCTGCGCCAAGCTTGAGCAGGAACTGGCCGGCGTTGATGACATAGCTGGCGTAGGCTGCCAGTGCGATCCACATCTGACCTGCGGGCGAGAACAGATCAAACATCCAGCTCACCAGGTAGGCCGTGTGCAGCGCAATGACCAGCATGCTGACGACATCTTCCCAGTAGAAAGCCGGGGCGAACAGGTAGCGACCGAAGACTTCTTTCTCCCAGATGGCGCCGGTGATCATGATGGTATAGAGCAGCAATGTCTTGGTGACGACGGATGCGGTTGCTGCACCGAGCCCACTGCCGTTGGCCAGGAAATTCACCACCAGTACGACGCTGACAAGAAAAACCAGGAACTGCAGTGGCGCAAGAATGCCCTGAACGATGGTCCAGCGAGAGGCGTCGCGGCGTGCGCGCTGCTCCGGCGTGTAGAGAGAGTGAGGTTTGGGTGCTGTTTGTGCGTTGTCCATGGCGGCATCCGGTCGTCGTTATCGTGTCGTCAAAACCAAAGTTAGACGCACTGCAAGCGTATGTCAACTAAACCTTACACAAAGTATAGTCTACTAAAATTGACAAATCTCACTTTCTGGCTTTAACTTATGTTTGCGGACGGGAGAAACAGAAGCAGGAACAACAAGTAGAGGTGTACAGTTGTCGCGCTGCGTCCGAGGTGTACAGTCGTCGCGCTGCGTCCTTAGAGGTTAAGGCAATTAAAACTAACTTTTTTATTCGGATCCAAATGCATGTTTGTCGATTTGGACATATCAGCGCTGGCGAGCCTGCTTGAAAAAGTAGCGGATTTTTCTCTTGTTCTGGACAGGAATGGCAAAATTGTCGAATTGGCGCTCAGCAGCGATGAATTGCAGTCCTACATTGATGAGAGCTGGATTGGCGCTGATCTTGTTGACACGGTAGCCCCGGAAAGTCGCGGTCGTATCACGGAATATCTGCGGTCAGCTATTGCTGAGCCGGATACGCCGATACGCGCCGATGTCAATCATCTGCTGGCGGACTCATCGCTGCTGCCCGTGCAGTATCGTATGGTTGCGCCCACGGGCGATACGCGCATTCTTGCCGTCGGGCGGGACATGCGCGCGGTTGCGAGCCTGCGTCAGCAGCTGCTCAACGCGCAGCAGGCGCTGGAGGCGGATTACTGGCGTCTGCGGCAGGTGGAGACGCGCTACCGGCAGCTTTTCGACCTGGTGTCGGAATCCATACTGGTGCTTGATGCGGTCAGCCGTCGCGTTCTTGAGGCCAATCCTGCGGCGGCGGAGTTGCTGGGTAATCAGGGTCTCCGCATTGTCGGCAAGGCTTTTCCTCTGGGTCTGCGAAGCGACAGTGTCCAGGCCGTTAATTCACTGATGCTTGAGGCGCAGTCTGTAGGGCGTGCGCATGCCTCTGGCTTGCAGCTCGAGAGCGACGGCAGTCGCGTGACGGTTGTCATCAGCTATCTGCGTCAGGCCAGCGAAGCGCGCTTCCTGGTGAGAATGGCGCACGAGCAGTTGGCCAGTGCCGGTAGTGATACGCTGCTGTCGCCCGCGCTGCAGAAGGCGCCGGACGCCGTTCTGCTGACGGATACCGAGGGCCGCGTCCTGGCGGCGAACCGGGCGTTTGTCGACCTGTCGCAGGTTGTCAATGAAGAGCAGACGGTAGGAATAGTGGCAGATCGCTGGCTCGGGCGTTCCGGCGTGGACCTCAGCGTGCTGCTGAGCAATCTGCGCGAGCGCGGTGTGGTGAAGCTCTTCAGTACTGTACTGCGCGGCGATTCCGGTGTGCACACGGATGTCGAGGTATCCGCGGCACTGGCGGAGTCCCCGCAGCGGCCGATGTTTGCCTTTTTTATCCGCGACGTCAGTCGCCGGGTCAGCGGTCAGCAGACCATGGGTACGGGCCTGCCCTCAACGATAGAGCAGATTACGCATCGCGTGGGACGCCTGCCGCTGAAGGAACTGGTGCGGGAGTCCACCGATGTGATTGAGGCGATGTGTATCCGGGCGGCCCTGGAGTTGACCCAGGATAACCGGGCCTCGGCGGCAGAGTTGCTCGGATTGAGTCGACAGAGTCTGTACGCCAAACTCCGGCGCTACGAAATCTCCGGTTTCGAGTCAGATCCGGTATCGTCCTGAGGTTCGGTTTACTTTTCTCCTGTTTTCGCTCTCCTTGATTCTGTGTAAAACGAAGATGACACTATTTTTTTCAATAAGTGTCATGATGAATTGACACCTATTCGCTGGCCTTCTATATTTAGAGAATGCAGTCTCCTGAATCAGCGCTCACCCGACCGGCCCGGCTTGATCCCCGGGCACTTCTTCAGTTGCTCAAGCCCATTACCTGGTTCCCGCCCATGTGGGCTTTTGGCTGCGGCGTGGTCTCTTCCGGTATGTCACCGGCACAGATGCCCTGGGCCATTGTTGCCGGGGTGATCCTTGCGGGGCCGATGGTGTGTGGGGCCAGTCAGATCGTGAATGACTGGTTCGATCGTCACGTCGACGCGATCAATGAACCCGGAAGGCCGATTCCTTCCGGTCGCGTACCCGGCAGGATAGGCCTTTACTACGCCATTATCTGGTCGCTGCTGTGCCTGCTGCTCGCGGCGGCGCTTGGAACCGTGGTTTTCTGGGCGACCGTGCTCGGTCTGATACTGGCCTGGGCCTACAGCGCACCGCCGGCACGCTTGAAGCTGAATGGCTGGTGGGGCAACGCGGCTGTCGGCTTCTCCTACGAAGGCCTTGCCTGGGTTACCGGAGCCGCTGTCATGTTGGGTGGCGCTATGCCGGCCAACGAGATTCTGATCCTCGCCGTGCTCTACAGTCTCGGTGCCCATGGCATCATGACCCTGAACGACTTCAAGGCCATTGAAGGTGACCTGCAGCTGGGCGTGCGCAGTATTCCTGCCCAGCTGGGCCCGGATCGTGCGGCGCGGCTGGCCTGTGTGGTCATGCTGGTCCCTCAGGTCGTTGTTGTTCTCCTGCTGGTGTCATGGGGTAAAGAAGGCTTCGCTGCTGCCATCGGCGCAGGCATGGTGCTTCAGCTCCTGGCGATGCGTCGACTGTTGACTGACCCCAAGGGGCTTGCGCCCTGGTATAACGGCACTGGCGTGACACTCTATGTGCTGGGCATGCTCGTGGCCGCCTTTGCGGTGCGCGGTCTGCCGGGAGTCGGCGCATGAACAACCTGCCGGCACTTGGCTGGTTTGGCATTGTCCGCCTGGGTCTTGTGCAGACCTCCATTGGCGCGGTTGTTGTCCTTACTACCTCCACGATAAACCGGGTGATGGTGGTAGAGCTGGCGCTGCCGGCCATGATCCCGGGCTTCCTGGTTGCAATTCACCATCTCGTGCAGATGTCCCGACCCCACTTCGGGCACCGTTCGGACATCGGCCGTCGGCGCACCCCCTGGATCATTGGCGGGATTGTGGTGCTCGCGCTGGGCGGTGTCGGCGCGGCCATCGGTACTGCCATTGCCGAGATTTCGCCCGGCGTGGGTCTCACTGTGGCTCTACTTTCGTTTATTGCAATCGGTCTCGGTGTCGGTGCCTCCGGGACTTCACTGCTCACTCTGCTTTCGCAGCGTGTCGCGAGGGAGCGGCGCGCCGCTGCCGCCAGCATTGTGTGGATCATGATGATCGCCGGTTTTGCCATCACCGCGACGGTTGCCGGCCAATTCCTTGATCCTTTCTCGCCCGAGCGCCTGGTGGCGGTCACCGGCGCGGTTTCCCTGCTGGCAGTCTGCCTGACCCTGGCGGCGCTGCACGGCATCGAGGCCAAGGCGCCCGAAAGCCAGGCGCCGGTTGCCGCCACCGCGAATAGTTCGTCTTCAGGAGTAAACTTTCGTGCTGCCCTGTCAGAGGTATGGCGCGAGCCAACCGCCCGACGATTTACGCTGTTTGTCTTCGTTTCGATGCTTGCCTACAGCGCGCAGGATCTGATTCTGGAGCCCTACGCCGGCACTGTCTTTGGCATGACGCCGGGCGAGTCGACAAAAATGGCGGGCATGCAGCACGGCGGACTGCGCATGGGGCTCTGGGGCGGTGCCCAGGCTATCGCTTTTGGCCTTGGTGGATTGCTGGGTACCGTTGCCATCGATATTACACGACAGCTTCTGCAGGAGCCTGTGCATGCCTATGCGCTTGTGTTTGCCTGTGAAGCCCTGGTTTTCCTGTACGCGGCGGTCCTGGGTGCTGGAGTGCGCTCCGGGACGTCTGCGACATTCAATGATCACCACGCTGCGCCGGGATTCGGCGAGGTTGCCATGGTGGAAGTACTGCACGGGAGGTAGTCATGCAGTCAGTAGAACACTTTGATGTAGTTGTGGTCGGGGGAGGACCCTCAGGGGCCACTGCGGCGACCGACCTGGCGCGATTGGGCAAGCGGGTACTGCTGCTGGAGCGGGCGTTTCGCATAAAGCCCTGCGGCGGCGCGATACCGCCGAGGGCAATCGATGACTTTGATATTCCATCGCACTTGATCGTGGCGAAGATCAAGTCGGCGCGTATGATCTCTCCGAAGGATGCGCGCGTCGATATGCCGGTAGGCGACACCTACGTCGGCATGGTCGATCGCGATGTCTTTGATCCCTGGCTCAGGGAGCGGGCGCGCGGCGCCGGTGCCGAGGTGCGCACCGCAACATTCAAGCAGCTTGAATACCTGGAAGACGGGCAGGCGCGCATCACCTATCTCGACAAAAACAGCAGCGGTGAGCACCGCTGCGTGACTGCCAGCGCGGTGATTGGCGCCGATGGTGCAAAGTCGCGCGTGGCGTCACAGTGTGTTCCCGGCGGTGATCGTATGCGCTGCGTGTTTGCCTACCACGAGATTGTCGAGGCGCCTGCTGCGGGCTCGGGTGCGGATTATGATCCCCTGCGCTGTGACGTCTGGTACCAGGGCCGTCTTTCACCGGATTTCTACGCGTGGGTGTTCCCGCACGGAGACAAGGCAAGTATTGGTGTGGGCAGTGAGCAGAAGGGGTTTTCCGCACCGGCATCGGTAGCAGCCCTGCGCGAGACGGTGGGCCTGCAGGACGCCAGAACCGTGCGGCGCGAGGGCGCACCGATTCCGCTCAAGCCGCTGAAGCGCTGGGATGATGGGCGTCGTGTGCTGTTGGCGGGGGACGCGGCAGGTGTTGTTGCGCCGGCGTCTGGCGAAGGCATCTATTATGCCATGCTGGGTGGCCGACTTGCTGCGGAGGCCGTTGCAGAGTTCCTGCTCAGTGGAAATCCTGCAGCGCTGCGTTCAGCGCGCAAGCGGTTTTTGCGCGAGCACGGCCGCGTCTTCTTTGTCCTCGGCATACTGCAGCGCTTCTGGTATTCCAGTGACAAGCGCAGGGAGAAGTTCGTTGCCATCTGTCGTGACCCCGATGTGCAGTATCTCACCTGGCAGGCGTATACGCAGAAAAAACTGGTTCGTGCGAAGCCTGTGGCGCACCTGCGGATTTTCTTCAAGGATATGGCGCACCTGCTGGGCGTGGCGCGTACCTGAACGCGAAGCTGGGTTAGTCCTGCGCAGTGGAGTCGCTGCTTGCTGTGCTGGTATCGCCAGCGGTTATTGACCTGATTCTGCTTGCAGTGCTTGCGGAGGGGGTCGGTCTGCTGGTGCTTTACCGTGTGAGTGGTCGCGGCGTTCCTCCCGGCGTGCTGCTGCCCAACCTTGTTGCTGGGGGCTGCCTGTTTCTTGCTCTAAGGCTGGTGCTGTCGAATGCCGCTTTATATTGGGTTGCCCTGGCGCTTGTCGTTGCCCTGGTCGCACACCTCAGTGAGCTGGTTCTGCGCTGGCAGCGTTGACTTAAGTGCGTGACAGGCATGTCCACCGTGTTACGGCTTTACTAATGAAAAAAGGCGCCTCGGAATCTCCGGGCGCCTTTTTCTGTGGGCATCGTTTTCGCGACTGTCCCTCGCCTGCCTGTGCTACCAGGCAGGTGCCATGCAGACCGTGTCCGGCAACTCATTGGACTTGGTCGGCAGCAGATAGAGCCGCGCAAATATGGTGGCGCCACGCACGGTGAGCCAGCCCCGCTTTACACCGGCGATTATGCCACCGCGGGCACGCGTCTCCTGTATCGCGACATTGATATGTCGGAGTTTCTCGAGACCGCGCCGGAACACCGGATTTTCGGTATCGAGGGTAAGTGGGAAGACCTGCCGCGTAATCTCGGTCGTGATGTCGAACACGCGATAGTCAAACTCGGTCGGATCCATGCCCAGCGCCTGGTAGAGCTGTGGGCGTGTATGATCCCTCACATACATGGTGGCGTACACCGCCAGCAGGAAGAATCGAATCCACAGCTTGTTGACCCCTTTGAGGAGATGCGGGTGCGAACGCATGATGAGTGCGAAAGCTTCCCCGTGCCGGTATTCGTCATTGCACCACTCCATGAACCACTTGAAGATGGGGTGGAAACGGTGCTCCGGATGGCGCTCGAGATGCCGGTAGATCGTAATATAGCGGGCGTAGCCGATCTTCTCAGACAGGTATGTCGCGTAGTAGATGTATTTGGGTTTGAAAAACGTGTAATTCTTCGCGCGCTTGAGGAAACCGAGATCAACAGCGAACCCCAGGTGTTTGAGTGCGCGATTGATAAAGCCGGCGTGGCGTGACTCGTCCCGTGCCATGTAGCCCATCAGGTCGGCGATGTCCTTGTTGCTCACGTTTTTCTGGATCTCTTGATAAAGAATGCAGCCCGAGTATTCCGAGGTGACGGAGCTGACGAGAAAATCGATAAACTCATCGTGCAGGTGTTCGGGGATATTGACACCTTCGGCATCGAAATCGACTTCTTTTTTGAAATGATCGCGGTTTTCGTCGCGCTCGAACGCGGCCATCATCTGGTCCCACTCGCGGCGCACGGGCGAGATGTCCAGTTTGTCGAGTTGGGCGTAGTCAGTGCGGTAGAATCGCGGCGTAAGCAGCGTATCTTTTGCTTTTGACTGCTCTGCTGTTCGAGCCTTGGCGGATTCGGTTGTGGCGGCTGTAGCATCTGTCATTGTCAGGTGACCTCTTGATTCATGTCCACCCCGGGGTGGGCAGGTTTGCAGTGTAAACTAAACTAGACATTACACATGTCAAGTATAGGTGACTATACTGTTATGCTCAAGGTGAATTGCCGGCAGGCGGCGTCACCGGGCAGGATACGGCTCTGTGGCAGGCAGGAGACAGTTCAATGGCAGGTGCAGCAAGCAACTCCACTCCGGATAGCGACCGCAATGAAGGGCGCGATGAACTTTATCATCTTGCCTATGTGAGTACGTTGGTGGCACCCATGCCCTCTGAAGATGTCGTTGAATTGCTGCGGGTTGCCAGGGCATGTAACGAGATTCGCGGGGTCACCGGACTCTTGCTGCTGCGCGGCGACTCGTTTTTTCAGGTGCTCGAGGGGCGAGAGGACGACGTGCACGCCATTTTCGAGCGCGTGGTTGCTGACAGTCGGCATCATCGTATTGAGGTTCTGTTTGAGGAACCGCTCGTCGAACGCGAGTTCGCCGACTGGCAGATGGGGTTTGTCGAGCTGGATGGCGTCGACGTCAGTGAGCTGGAGGGAGTTTCGGACTTCCTCAGCCGGGATGCTGACCCCCGCGAGATGTTCAGTCAACTTACCCGAAGCAAGCGGCTGATGCTGATGTTTCGCCAGATGTGTTAGCGTTCCATGCGGAAAGGTCGGCTGAGCCTCATCCAGCTCACCGCGTGGCTCGCTAACGTTTTCCTGTAGTGTGGCTGGTAGTGCGGCTGAGTGGTGCCTGCTGCGACTCCTGCTGGCAACCCTCCAGGGTTTGCTGTACCTGCTCCACGTGATGCCGCGGCGCGTTACCTGCCGTGTCCAGAATGTCCTCGCGTAACGACTGCCACTCGCGGTAAGCCTGCGGAAGCACCGCCGAAAGCTGCGTCTCGAGTTGCCGGACAGGAGGTAACAAACTGTGAAGTCGCTGGCCGAGCGCAGCTGACCAGGGCTGTATGCCGCGGATAAAGAACTTTTCGACCACGTTTTTGAATATGTCCAGTTCCGGAGAGACCAGTGTGCCCTTGCAGAATCCGCCACCATTTCTGTGCGCAAGCAGCATGGCATTGGCTCCCTCGAGTCCCGCCTCTTGCAGTCTCAGCGCCGCCATCAGTGAACCGGCATCGCCTTTGGCGACCTCGCTGAGCAGCATTTCGAAATCGCGGTTGCTGGCTGTGTAGTCCCCCGCCAGCCAGCGCGCCGCATGTGCATTGATTGCAGCCAGCGCGGATACCGGCGCGCTGCTGGTTGATGTGGGGTAGTCGCCAAGCGCCTGCGGGAACTGCCAGAGACTCCGGAATTCATCCGTTGCCAGCGTCGCGTTGTAGATGCGGCCGGGCAGCTCCCGCCGCTTGCTATCGACCGCCGTGATCAAGCTGTCAGCCAGTGCATCGCGGCCTTCGCCCTGAAGATGTTCAATGCATGCAGGCGCCAGACGCAGGAACTCCAGCTCCAGCAGGAGTTCCTGCGACGGCGGAGCCAGGCGTCCAAGGCTGCTGTTGCGCTTACCGACAGTGACCTGCAGCTCGCACCCGCGCAGCGCCAGAAAATCGAGCGCGCCCAGCCTCCCCGGCGCAAGCGCTAAGCGCAGTCTGGCGGCTCGCGGGGGGCGAGGGGCGGCTGCAATGTCCCAGGTCGGGGCTGCTGTCGCGAGCGGTCTCTCGAGCCGTGCAAGGTAGGTATCGAAGGCTGACTCCGGCCCCGGGTCGCCGCAGCCAGATATGAGCGCAAGCAGCAGTGCCAGCTGCAGCCACCGCATCAGCTGGCGTCTAGCACCTGCCGAACGCGGTTGCGCCATGCCAGTAGAGACTCACAGTCGTCGGGAATGCTTTCCTTGACCCAGCCCGCAAACTCGGTGCACACCAGCAGATCAATGTCAGCGAGAGTGATGGCGTCTCCCACCAGGAAATCCCCGCCGCTCAGTGCGTCATCGTAGGTTTTCCAGCCCTGGCGCAGACGCTCACGGCCTCTCTCTGCCAGTGCGGGTATCTGGGAGATTTTCATCGGCCCGGGCAGCGCGCGATCGGCGAAATTGGGATTGCCGTTGCGCAGCACCTCGGCGACCGCAGTGAGAGCATTTACGTAGATATGGTGGTCCCAGCCGAGCACCTGCGCACGCGCAAGAGGCGTGGTTCCCATAAGCGGCTTCTGCGGGTGCAGCGATTCGATGTAATCGCACATGGCGATAACCTCGGTCATGCGCGTGCCGTCGTCGAGTACCAGTGTAGGAACAGTCCCCGCAGGACTGATGGCGCGATAGGCCTCGCCCAGCTGCTCCAGCTGCATGAGATCTACCTGAGTGGTTTCAATGTCGATGCCCTTCCACGTGAGGAACAGGCCGAGTCGGCGAGGATTGGGCGCCGGATCATAGGTGTAGAGATGCATGATATTGCCTGTGGCTGTGGGAAAGTCGGCAAAGGGTAGCAGACGTTTATTGCGTTTGCCTGCCGTTTGAGGTCGATTGCAGCCGCTCTGGCGTGGTGAACCGTGGCCTGAGTTTTCCAGCCGCAGCATACTGGCTATAATGCCCGCCCCTACAGGAAGGAGACGAGAAAGTGCTCAAGCAAATATCAGCGATGTTCATTCTTGGCAGCCTTGCGTTATCGGCGCTGGCGGTTGATCTTACGGAGGAGCAGCGTGCAGCAATCGAGGCGCGTCTGAAGCCGCATGGTGATCTTTGCTTAAGCGGAGATTCCAATTGCGTCGGCGCAGTTGTGGCAAGCGTTGATTCGTCCGCGGGTGGCAGCGACATTTCTGGCGAGGCGGTCTATAACCAGGCGTGCGTGGCATGTCACAGTTCTGGCGCTGCTGGCGCCCCCATCGTGGGTCAGGTAGACCAGTGGAGTGAGCGTCTCGCCAAAGGGCGGGATGCACTGCACAAGAGCGGTGTCCAGGGCGTAGCAGGTACAAGCATGATGGCCAAGGGCGGACGATCAGACCTGTCGGACGAGCAGGTCATGGCGGCGGTTGACTACATGGTCGATAATAGTCAGTAAGTAAGTCAGGGCCGGCGGTTTGCAGCGTTTGCGACATTCGCGGCGTTTGCGATACCGCCGGCTGATTCAGTCCAGCATCGCCTGCAGGCTGGTCAGGGTTTCTTTGCCACGCGCGATATTTCGCTCGACGTCTTTTTCAGTGCCCCCAAGCCATTCCATGTCTTCCCTCGGCAGCTCATCCAGAAAACGGCTCGGCTGGCAGTCTACACGCTCGCCAAACTGACGTCGGGTTCTAGCCCAGGTCATACACAAAGTCTGCTGAGCCCGGGTAAGCCCGACATAGGCGAGGCGGCGCTCTTCCTCTACGGTGCCACTTTCCACGCTGTTGCGGTGCGGCAGCAGTTTTTCTTCCATGCCGACAATAAACACGTGTGGAAACTCGAGTCCCTTGGCGGCATGCAGGGTAAGCAACTGCACGCTGGTATCGCTGTTTTTCTCTTCTTCCTGCTGTTCCATCAGGTCCCGAAGCACCAGCTGCGCGATGGCGTCCGACAGATTGCGCTGTTCTCTCTGCATCAGTCTCGACAGGCTGTCCAGTAAGAAATGAATGTTGGCCATGCGCCGCTGCGCAACCTCTTCACTCGAGCTGTTCTTGTGCAACCAGTCTTCGTAGCGAATGTTTCGCAGCAATAGGTGTACGCCCGCAATATCACCGCCATCACCTGTCTGCCTGGCCTCCTCCAGGTGCCCGAGCAACACCCGCAGCTGGCGTAGACTGGCGGGGTTGATGATGTCGTCGCCGATACCATGGCAGGCCTTCGCCAGACTGCAGTGCTGCTGTGAAGCCAGGCTACCGATAGCCTGCAGTGTCGCTGTGCCAAGACCGCGGCGCGGTACGTTGGCGATGCGCAAAAAGGCGTTGTCGTCATCGCGGTTGATCAGCAGACGCAGATAGGCCATGACATCCTTTATCTCGTTGCGTGCAAAAAATGAGGTGCCGCCGCTGATCTGGTAGGGAACGCCCTGCTGCTGCAGGGCCAGCTCCACCAGTTTTGACTGGTGGTTGCCGCGATACAGAATGGCGTAGTCGCCGAGCTGCGTGCCTCGCCGCAGCTGATGATCGAGAATTTCCGCCACCACCTGGCCGGCTTCGGCGTCCTCATCCGCGCATTCTATGACGCGCAGTGGATCGCCGGGTCCCAGACCGCTCCAGAGCTGCTTTTCGAACAGATGGGCATTGTTGGCGATCAGCTGGTTGGCCGCCTGGAGGATACGGCCCGTAGAACGATAGTTCTGTTCCAGCTTGACGATCCTGAGCCCGGGGAAGTCTCCCTGAAGCTGGGCCAGGTTCTCCGGCCGGGCTCCGCGCCAGGCGTAGATTGACTGATCGTCATCACCCACAACCGTCAGCGCCGCACGCAGGCCGGTGAGCTGGCGAACCAGTCGGTACTGTGCTTCGTTGGTGTCCTGATATTCGTCTACCAGCATGTAGTGAACCCGCTCCTGCCATCGTTGCCGCGTGTTTGGGCAGCCCTCCAGCAGGCGCGCCGGTAGCATCAGCAAATCGTCGAAATCCACGGCATTGAAAGCCCGAAGGGCCTCGCTGTAGCGCTGGTAACTTCTGGCTGCGAGCAAGTCCGCGGGGGCGGACGACTCGCGCAGCGCCTCCTCGCTGTCGGTACAGGTGTTTTTCCAGGCAGAAATACGCTGGGCAACAGCGCCGGCCTGTTCTGCGGCCGCTTTGCTTTCCTGGCGCAGCAGGTCCTGCAGCAGCGTCAGCGTGTCCTGATTGTCAAAGATCGAGAAGCCTCGGCGCAGAGAGAACTGCGCCTGTTCGCGGCGGATTATGTTCAGCCCGAGCTGATGAAAAGTGCTGATCGTCAGGCTGTCGGCGGCGTCTCTCGATAGCAGATTGCCGACGCGCTGGCGCATCTCGCGTGCGGCCTTGTTGGTGAAGGTCACTGCGGCGACACGGTCTGGCCTGATGCCGCACTGCTTGACGAGGTAGGCGATTTTTTCGGTGATGACGCTGGTCTTGCCGCTGCCTGCACCTGCCAGTACCAGGAGCGGTCCATCGATATAGCGCACAGCCTCGCGCTGCTGGGGGTTCAGACGTGACATGCGGATGACGGGTCTCAAAATGGCATCAATGACGGCCGCGCATCGTCGCATGAACAGGCACATCGTGAAACCGCAGTAGGTGTTTCAGGGCTGTAGCCGGTAACTGATGGCTTCATCGATGTGACGTTGTTTCACGCCGTCGCTTTCGTCAAGGTCTGCAATGCTGCGCGCGACGCGGATCAGGCGGTGGGCCGCCCGGGCAGAGAGCTTGAGTGTGGTGATGGCATTTTCAAGCCTGCGCACGGCCGCGCTCTCCAGGTGACAGGCTGCGCGCCACTCGCCGCTGGCGATGTCTGCATTGCATTTGCGCTGCCGTGCGATCTGCCGTTCCCGGGCCCTTGTCACGCGCTTTCGCACCGCCTCGGAGGTTTCGGCGGCGCCCGCCTCCAGCAGCAGCGCTCTGGCATCGGTGCGAGGAACGTCCACGTGCAGGTCGATACGGTCCAGCAGAGGGCCTGACAGACGCTGTCGATAGCGTAGAGCCTTGTCGGGTGTGCAGCGGCAGCTGTGGTCGGGATCGCCTTCGTAGCCGCAGGGGCAGGGGTTCATGGCGGCGACAAGCTGAAAGTTCGCAGGGTAGGTAGTCTTGCGGCGAGCTCTGGACAGGGTGATGTAGCCGGATTCCAGTGGCTCGCGCAACATGTCCAATGTCTTACGTGAAAATTCCGGCAGTTCATCGAGAAACAGGATACCGCCATGCGCCAGGGATATTTCCCCCGGCGCCGGCAGATTGCCGCCACCGACCAGTGCGGCAGGACTGGCGCTGTGGTGCGGCGCACGAAAGGGATGACCTGCGGTGATTGCGCTTTCCGTGGTCAGACTGCGGATGGCCAGGGACGTGATTCGCTGGGAGGAATCCATGGGTGGCAGAATCCCGGGTAGCCTGCTCGCGAGCATGGTCTTGCCGGTCCCCGGTGGTCCACGCATCAACAGGTGGTGTCGGCCGGCTGCAGCAATTTCGAGCGTTCGTCTGGCCGTGCCCTGTCCGACGACATCCGCCAGATCAGGCGCAGCATCAACGGCGCTCTCTTCGTTCGGGGTTGCCGGTATCATGTCGCGCCTGCCCCTGAGCACTGCGCAAAGTGACAGCAGGTCTGTGGCACCCACAACCCGGCTCCCGGGTACCCGCGCCGCATCTGGTGCGCAGGCGGCGGGAACGATCAATGTGCGGCCCGCCCGGGCACTCGCAATAGCAACCGGAACCGCTCCGCGTACAGCGCGGACGCTGCCATCAAGAGCAAGCTCACCAATGAACTCAAGGGCCTGAAGTCCCTGCATCGGCAGCTGCGCGGAGGCCGCAAGAATGCCCAGCGCAATCGGGAGGTCGAAACGACCGCCACCCTTGGGCAGGTCTGCAGGTGCAAGATTGACGGTGATGCGACGGTCGGGAAAGCTGAAGCAGGAATTGAGCATTGCGCTGCGCACGCGATCGCGACTCTCTCTGACGGCAGTCTCGGGCATACCGACGATGTGGAAGGCGGGCAGGCCCCCTGACAGGTGCGTTTCTACGCGCACGAGAGGTGCGTTCAGTCCGTCGCTGCCGCGGCTGTAAATCAAAGCGTATTGCATTGCTCGTCCCTGAGCGTTTCTGGCCCCGCGGTACAGCCCGTGCGCGGTGCATCACTTTATCCCTGCCACTAACGCCTTTGCTGTGACTCCAGTGTGTCCAGGGCTGCAGTCAGTGCAGCGAGTTCTGATTCGAGCGCCCGCACCCGCTCCTGTGTCCTCGCCAGCAATTCTGTCTGGGCATCAAACTCATCCCTCGCCACGACGTCGAGCCGTTGCAGAGCAGATTGCACCAGCAGTCGTGCGTTGCGATCTACTTCGCTGCGCAGTCCGTCACCGCCAACCAGCTGGTTGACCTGTTGTATTACGTCGCCAAAGGGAGGCGGTTTGAGTGCCATGCCATGATATCCGTCAAATTCCTTAACAGAGTGTAGTGGATCGTGCGGGTTGACGCACAGCGCAGGCGAATGCCTTTTTTTGGTGCAATGCACTAAAGTGGTGCCAAGGAGGCCGGTAGCATGGCCGTCTATTGCTACTAAGATCACGTTGCGAGTCGTTATCTATCTGATATTAAAACATAAAAAAAATATGGCACGGGGTCTGCTTGGGATGCGATCAAGAGTAAGGCAGTCACGCAAGCAGCAGCGCGGCCCCACAGTCCTGCGCAACTTGGTGATTGCACCAGAATTGCACGAGATATGAACAACGCTGGCGGGGTCTGCCTCCGTCATGAAATCCGGGAGAGTTGCATGAAACTGATTACGGCTGTGATCAAGCCATTCAAGCTGGATGACGTTCGGGAGGCGCTGTCAGACATTGGCGTGCAGGGGATCACGGTGACCGAGGTAAAGGGTTTTGGTCGTCAGAAGGGGCACACGGAGCTGTATCGGGGGGCGGAGTACGTCGTCGATTTTTTACCCAAGGTGAAAATAGAAGTGGCAGTGGCAGAGGCTGTGGTTGACCAGACGCTCGAGGCAATCACCAAGGCTGCGAACACCGGCAAGATCGGTGATGGCAAGGTGTTCGTTGCCGCGCTGGATCAGGTCATCAGAATCCGCACCGGTGAAACCGGCGAGGAAGCGATCTGACTGGCGTGTGCCAGGCGATAACCGTGACTTCGACGCGAGATTGATTTCTATGGAAAACCAGATTCTTGAACTGCAGTACGCCCTCGACACATTCTACTTTCTGATCTGCGGGGCGTTGGTCATGTGGATGGCCGCAGGCTTTGCAATGTTGGAGGCGGGGCTTGTCCGGGCCAAGAACACCACTGAGATTCTGACCAAGAACGTCGCACTGTTCTCGGTGGCATCCACTATGTATCTCATCTGCGGTTACCACTTCATGTATGACGGCGGCTTTTTTCTCTCCGGCGTAACCACGGTTGGCGCCATGGATGACGCGGCCGTGGCGCAGGTCCTGGTGGATTCTGCGGAGGCCGGTTTCGATGGTGATTCGGTCTACTCCCGCGCTTCAGACTTTTTCTTTCAGGTGGTTTTCGTCGCCACCGCCATGTCGATCGTGTCCGGCGCTGTAGCCGAACGCATGAAGCTCTGGGCGTTTCTGGCGTTCGCGGTAGTCATGACCGGGTTTATCTACCCTGTCGAAGGTGGCTGGACCTGGGGCGAGAAAGACGTCCCACTGATAGGGTCGTTGAACTACAGTGACTATGCCGGCTCCGGTATTGTCCATATGGCGGGAGCGGCCGCTGCGCTGGCGGGTGTCCTTCTGCTGGGGCCGAGGAAGGGCAAATATGGTGCTGATGGTTCCATCCGGGCCATACCCGGCGCCAATATGCCGCTGGCAACGCTTGGCACCTTCATTCTCTGGATGGGATGGTTCGGCTTCAACGGCGGTTCGACCCTGAAGCTCGGCGGTATCAGCGTTGCCAATGAAGTCGCGAACGTCTTCCTCAATACCAATGCCGCCGCGGCGGGCGGTCTCATCTCTGCACTGATTGTTGCGCGCATGGTGTTTGGCAAGGCTGATCTGACCATGGCGCTGAACGGGGCACTGGCTGGGCTGGTCGCCATCACCGCAGAGCCGGCAGATCCTTCACCCTTTCTGGCGACAATCATTGGCTCAATCGGCGGAATTATCGTGGTAGTCAGCATTATCTCGCTCGACAAGGTCCGCATAGACGACCCCGTCGGCGCTATTTCCGTGCATGGCGTCGTGGGACTCTGGGGTATTTTTGCGGTGCTTCTGTCTGATGCAGAGGCAACGTTCCTTGGACAGCTCACCGGCGCGGCGGTCATCTTTACCTGGGTGTTTGTCGCCAGCCTTGTGGTGTGGGGCGTCCTGAGGGCGGTGCTAGGCATTCGCGTCAGCGAGGAGGAAGAATACGAAGGTGTCGACATATCGGAGTGCGGACTGGAGGCCTATCCAGAATTTGTGGCGGCGAAATAAGCTTGCGGGCGCATTGGAAAATGCGTTTTTAGGGGCCTTCGGGCCCCTTTTTTTTGTCTCGGCGCCTGAAGCTTGCCACACCCGCCCTGCACTCCCTATCATCGACGCTTCACCAACAGGAGTTCCATGAACATGAAGCTAGTTACCGCGATCATCAAGCCGTTCAAGATGGACGATGTGCGCGCCGCACTGTCTGACATTGGTGTTCAAGGCATCACGGTCACTGAGGTGAAGGGTTTCGGGCGCCAGCGCGGCCATACCGAGCTCTATCGCGGTGCGGAGTATGTGGTCGATTTCCTGCCCAAGCTGAAGCTGGAGATCGCTGTTGCGGAGAGCCAGCTCGACGCTATCATCGAAGCGATAATCCAGTCGGCGAACACGGGGAAGATAGGCGATGGCAAGATTTTTGTTACGGATATGGAGCAGGTTATTCGCATCCGTACCGGCGAGTCTGGTGAGGAGGCGGTCTGACGCGCGACCTGGTCAGGTAGTAGACAAACCTGCGGCAGTCATCCTTATCTGCGGGAAAGCTTTTTTAACGCCTGCGGCAGCTCTGTCAGGCACCTGATCTCTGCGTCTGGCTTTACCGCCCCTGCAGATTCTTCAGCGTTGGGGTTGAACCAGACCGTTTGCAGTCCCGCATCGCGAGCTCCCATCACATCGTGCGCGAGGCTATCGCCGACATGCGCAATTTCTCGGGCTGGTACTCCAGATCTTGCTATCGCCGCCTGAAACATGTCCGGGGCAGGTTTGCTGGCGCCGATATCCTCGGCAAGGAAAGCAAAATCGAAATAGTCGCCGGCATCGGTCTTGTAGATGTCGGCGTTTCCGTTGGTCAGCGCGCCGAGACGATAATCCCGGTGCAGCAACTGAATAACCGCCAGGGCCTCCTCGTAAAGTTCAACGGCATGTCGTTCCTGCAGGAATACGGCAAAGGCCGCTTCTGCCCCGGCTTCTGCAGATGAGTGGTCGTAGCCGGCCTGCCGCTGCAGCTCATACAGCACGGTCTGGCGCATGCGACTGACATGGTGCAGAAGCTCGGGATGTTGCTGCGCAACGGCTTTGCGCACCGCCAGAAGTGCACCGTGGTCGATGTTCTCCATTGTGCCGGGACGGTGCTCCAGCATCCACGCACGCTGGGTCTCTTCAGCGCGCATGAGCGCCGGCGTCACATCCCACAGGGTATTGTCGAGATCGAAGGTAACGACGCGGATGCTCAAGAGGTCTTCGGATCCTTTTGTCTGCGCGCCCTCGGATGTGCGGCATCATAAATTTTCGACAGGTGCTGAAAATCGAGATGGGTGTATATCTGTGTCGTGCCTATGTTGGCGTGCCCCAGCAACTCCTGCACGGCACGAAGATCACCGCTGGATTCCAGCATATGGCTGGCAAAAGAATGCCGCAGCATGTGCGGATGGACATCCTGTCGCATGCCTGACCTGCGGCCCTGCAGCCGCAGTCGCGCCTGTGTATTGCGCAGACTGATGCGTCGGCCCCGGGAGCTGACGAAGAGTGCGCGTGCCGCATCGGAATCCGAGGTCAGCGATGGCCTGACTTCGAGCCAGCTGTCGATCGCTGCGACGGCAACCCTGCCCACCGGCACATTGCGCGTCTTGCGTCCCTTGCCGGTCACCTGGAGGAGGTGCTCGTTGCGGTCGATATCGTCGAGATTCAGGCTGACGAGTTCTGCGAGGCGCAGTCCGGATGAGTAAAAGAGTTCTGCCATCGCCCGATCACGTCGCGCCGCCGGGTTTTCGTTGGCGAAGGTCAGGTACTGCTGCAGCTGGTCCGGATCCAGTGTTTTTGGCAGTCGGCGGGGCTGCCGCGGTGCCTGCACACCGGCTGCCGGATTGCGGGGATAGCCGGCAACCCGTCCCAGATAATTGAACAGCGAGCGCGCCGCGGACAGTCCGCGCTGAATGCTGCTGCCCGACAATCCCCGGCGATGCAGGCCGCTCACCCAGTGACGGACGTGCGCCTCCTGTACCTGCTCGGCGCGGTAGATCTGCTGCCTCGATAGCGCGCTCTCGAAACTGTCCAGGTCGCGCCGGTAGTTGCTCAGCGTATGCGGGGACAGTTGTCGTACGTCCCGGCAATAATTCAGGAATGCCGCGGCGGATGCGGCGAAGGTGGTTTCGCCAGGCAGGGCGTTGGCGACCGTTTCGTCGGTTATCGCCATGTCAGCGCGCGGCAGTCACTCGCGGCATCAGTCTCGCCATTACCGCAGCGATATGCTCCAGAAAAATCGTACCCATTTGTGGGTGGTAACGTTTCGCGTCGGCGCTGCCCACGGCGAGCAGGCCGAGTTCGCTGTCGCCATGCCGTATAGCGACCACGGCGGCGGAGCCGCTGCCGCGTGCGTCAGGGAAGAGATAATTGAATTCCTCATCCCGCAGAGCCCCGCACGCCGGCTTGCCACCCTTCAACAGCGGACCCAGATGAGCGAGGACCTTTTCCCGGGGGGCAAGCCTGCAGCTCGCTCTCGCCTTGACAGGGGCTTCGACCGGCGCTTCGGCCTGGGCGTCAAAAACGGCTTCGTTGTCGAAAACGATAATGGCTGCCTGATCCGTCCTGAAGTCCTTGCGCATGGCGTGCGCGAACGCATCAAACAGCGCCTGCAGCGAGTCCACCTCAAGCAGTTCGAGCACCAGCTTGCGTGTGTTCATGTACAGCTGCTCGTTGTCTCGGGCGGCATCGGTAAGATCGCGCAGACGATGGCGAAGATCGACATTGCGTTCGCGCAGCACGCTTACCTGCCGCTCCACCAGTGACACCGCATCACCGCTGGCGTGGGGAATGTGCAATTTACGCAGCATGTCAGGGTTGCGCTGGAAAAAATCAAGATGTTGCTCGAGAAAATCCCGTACCTGAGCGTCAACCAGCTCGCTGCCGCTTATCGGTGTCGGTTGCTCTGCCGCCATGCCTTCGCTTCCTGTATCAGCTCGTGATTGTTACAGCCGGATGCTGCCCTCGAAAACCGTTGTCGCAGGGCCGGTCATGCGCACTGTGTGGCCTTCACCCGGCCACGCGATGAGGAGCTTACCCCCGGGCAGGTTGACTGTCACCTGCTCATCCAGCCATCCGCGAAGCCTGCCGTAGACGACCGCGGCACAGGCGCCAGAACCGCAGGCCAGTGTTTCGCCTGCGCCGCGCTCATACACGCGAAGGCGGATCTCGCTGCGGTCGACTACCTGCATGAAGCCGACATTACAGCGGCGCGGGAAGTCGGCGTGCGGCTCTATCATTGGCCCGAGTTCGTCAATCCGGCAGCTGCTGGTGTCTGTGACGCGAAGCACTGCATGGGGATTGCCCATGGAAACCGCGCCTATCGACAGACTTTCGCCGTTTACATCGAGGGTGTATTCCTGTTCGCGCCGAGGGCGCTTGAACGGGATGCTGCCGGGGTCCAGTTCTGGCTGTCCCAGGTCTACCGTGACCTGATGCCGGTCTATTATCCGCAGTTCGCTGATACCCGACAGCGTCTCCACGCGGATGACGGATTTCCGGATAAGTCGGCGCTGGTGCACGAAGCGGGCGAAACAGCGGGCGCCATTGCCGCACTGCTCGGCCTCACTGCCATCCGGGTTGTAGATGCGATAAAAAAAATCGACATCCGGACGCGCAGGCGGCTCAACCAGCAATATCTGGTCGCAGCCTACACCGAGACGCCGGTCAGCGATACGCTGGAGGTCGCGAGGCTTCAACTGAAGTCGTTGGGTGACCCCGTCAATGACGACGAAGTCATTGCCGATACCGTGCATCTTGGTGAATTTCAGCAACATTCCCACGTCAGTCCGGCAGGCGGCTTTCGCCGCGCATCAGGTCGGCGAGTGTTTCGCGTTCGCGGACGAGATGCAGCTGTTCGCCGTCGACCATCACTTCGGCTGCCCGGCCACGCGAGTTGTAGTTGGAGCTCATGACAAACCCGTAGGCACCCGCACCCATGACCGCAAGCCGGTCTTTCGGGGACAGGGTGAGTTCGCGGTCGCGGCCGAGAAAGTCCGCGGTCTCACAGACGGGGCCAACCACGTCCCAGATCGCCGTGGTACCACCACGATTTTCCCGGACAGGCTGGATGTCCTGCCATGCGCTGTACAGGGCCGGACGAATCAGGTCGTTCATCCCCGCATCGACGAGGGCGAAGTTATGTGCAGGCGTACGCTTGAGATACTGCACTTCGGTCAGAAGAACGCCTGCATTCGCGGCGATCGAGCGACCCGGCTCGAGAATCAGCTCGAGCTCGCGGGTTCCAATGCATTCCCGCAGGGCCGCGATATAGTCATGAATTTGTGGTGGAGACTCATCGTGATAACGAACGCCGAGGCCGCCACCGAGGTCCAGGTGGCGCAATTGGATGCCGTTTTCTTCAAGCCTGTCCACCAGAGCCAGCATGCGCCGGGCAGCGTCAATGAAGGGCGCGATTTGTGTCAGCTGCGAGCCGATATGGCAGTCCATGCCAACGACATCGATGTGTGGCAGCGCCGCTGCCCGCGCGAAGACACCCAGGGCTTCATCGCTGTCAACGCCGAACTTGTTTTCCTTCAGGCCGGTCGATATGTAGGGGTGGGTCTGAGCATCCACGTCAGGATTGACGCGAATGGAGACGGGCGCACGCAGCCCCATGTCACCCGCGATGCTGTCCAGAAGCTCCAGCTCCGCGGAGGATTCCACGTTGAAGCAGCGAATGCCCGCCCGCAGAGCGCGGCGCATTTCGTGGGCCTGCTTGCCTACGCCGGAAAACACCACTTTACCCGGGTCGCCGCCGGCGGCAATAACCCGCTCGAGTTCGCCCACAGAAACAATATCGAAGCCGGCGCCGCGGCGTGCGAGAACATCGAGGACCGCGATATTCGAGTTCGCCTTCACCGCAAAACAGACGAGGTGAGGGACGCCCTGGAGTGCTTTCAGATACGCATCGAGTGCGCTTTCAAGCGCGGCGCGCGAATAGACATAGCAGGGCGTTCCCACACGATCGGCAATTGCCGATAGTGCCAGAGCTTCTACATACAGCTCGCCGTCGCGACGCGTGAACACGTCGCTGTTGTCCTCGCGATGGGTCACGGCAGTTGCGCGAGCTTGGCGGCGTAAGCGGCGCCCGCGAATGTCTGCGGCTCGGGCTGCGGGTAGAGTGGTCCGGTCTGGCCACAGCCCGCCAGCGCGATGCAAACGGCGACAAACAGTAGTGTGCGCGACATAGCTCCCCCGAAGTGAATCTGCCATTAAAAGGCCGCGAAGTATAACGCCGCGTCCGTGGCTGCGCGATAGACCCCGGAATACTGTATTTCGCTGTTTCAGGCGCGCTGATCGCGCTTTTCGAGTAAATCCCGGGCGCGTTCAATGGCAGCGTGAACCTGCTCGGGTGCAGTGCCGCCAATGTGGTTACGGGCAGCCACTGAACCCTCCAGCGTCAGCACGCTGTAAACGTCCTGCTCTATGCTGGCAGAGAACGACTGCAGGGTTTCGAGGTCCATTTCTGCAAGGTCCAGGCCCTGTTCGATGCCGTGGGCAACGGCTTTTCCCACGACGTCGTGCGCGTCGCGAAACGGCATGCCCTTGCCTACCAGGTAATCGGCGAGGTCGGTCGCGGTGGAAAAGCCGCGGCGGGCTGCCTCGCGCAGTGTGTCGATGCAGGGCTCAACCGCCGGGAGCATGTCGCCAAAGGCGCGCAGGCAGTCAATGACCGTATCGACCGTGTCGAACAGCGGTTCCTTGTCCTCCTGGTTGTCCTTGTTGTAGGCCAGCGGCTGGCTCTTCATTAGCGTCAGCAGCGCTACCAGGTTGCCGTTCACGCGGCCGACCTTGCCGCGTACCAGTTCCGGTACATCCGGATTCTTTTTCTGCGGCATGATTGATGAGCCGGTGCAGAAGCGATCAGGCAGGCGCACGAAATCAAACTGTGCCGATGTCCACAGCACAAGCTCTTCAGAAATACGTGACAGGTGTGTCATCAGCAAGGCGGCAAAGCTGCAGAACTCGATGGCGAAGTCGCGGTCGGAAACCGAGTCGAGGCTGTTGGCTGTCGGCGCGTCAAAGCCCAGCGCGCGAGCGGTGTGCTCGCGATCAATCGGGTAAGTGGTTCCCGCCAGGGCCGCAGCGCCAAGTGGACACTGATTCAGCCGCGCCCGGCAGTCCATGAGTCGGCCGTGGTCGCGTTCCAGCATCTCGTTCCACGCCAGCACGTGATGGCCGAAGGTGACAGGCTGCGCCGTCTGCAGGTGGGTGAAGCCCGGCATGACGGTATCGGCATGCGCCTCCGCCAGCGACACCGCGCCACGCTGCAGGTGGGTCAGCGCTGTACTTATAACGTCGATCGCGTCGCGCAGGAACAGTCGGATATCCGTGGCGACCTGGTCATTGCGCGAGCGCCCGGTGTGCAGTTTTTTTCCGGTGTTGCCGATCAGCTCGGTGAGGCGTGCCTCAATGTTCATGTGTACGTCTTCCAGCGAGGTCGACCACTTGAATACGCCGCGGTCAATTTCCTCCTGCACCTGCCGCATACCGTCGACAATCTGCTGGTGTTCCTCCGCCGTGAGTACCTGAACCTCGCGCAGCATGTCGGCGTGCGCCAGCGAGCCTGCGATATCCTGTGTCGCGAGGCGCTGGTCGAAGTGGACAGACGCGGTGAAGCGCTGCACAAAGGCATCGGTGGGTTCGCTGAAGCGTCCGCCCCAGACCTTGCTGGTGTCAGTGGTGTTGCTCATGGTTTATCTGGCTCCGGCGTTGGGTGGCTTCTCAGGCGAAATGGATTTTCGCCGCCGAGTATAGCATCGCCTCGCCGCGTCCTGCGGGCGCTGGTATGATGTCGGCGAACCGATGAGAGAGCAGAATATGGCGCAGAAAATCACGATCGCGACCCGCGAAAGCCCCCTGGCCCTGTGGCAGGCCGAGTACGTTCGCGACGCCCTGCAGGCCGCGCACCCCGGTCTGGACGTTGAGCTGTTGGGCATGACCTCCCGTGGAGATCAATTGCTCGACGTGCCCCTGTCCAAGGTTGGCGGCAAGGGCCTGTTCGTCAAAGAACTTGAAACCGCGTTGCTCGATGGCAGCGCCGACATCGCCGTCCACTCCATGAAGGACGTGCCCATGTCGTTTCCGGACGGCCTTGGACTGGCCGTGATCTGCGAGCGCGAGGAGCCTGCGGACGCGTTTGTGAGCAATCACTACGATACGATTGATGCGCTGCCCCCCGGCAGTGTGGTCGGCACCTCGAGCCTGAGGCGAGAGTGCCAGCTGCGGGAGCTTCGCCCTGACGTCACCGTGCGTTTTCTTCGCGGCAACGTCAACACGCGCCTGCGCAAGCTCGATGACGGCGAGTACGATGCGATTATTCTGGCATGCGCGGGTCTTCTTCGCCTGGAAATGGGCGATCGTATCCGCAACCGTATACCGGTGTCGCAGTCACTGCCTTCCGGAGGCCAGGGTGCGGTGGGAATTGAAGTTCGTACTGCGGACCGCGAGACCCGCGCGATGCTGGAGGTACTGCATCACCCGGCGACTGCGGAGTGCGTTACTGCCGAGCGCGCCGTCAACCGTCGGCTGCAGGGGGGTTGCGAGGTGCCGATAGCGGCCTACGCAGTGCACGAATCGAGCGACAGTCTCTGGCTGCGTGCCCTGGTGGGAAGCCCGGACGGAACCCTGGTTCTGCGTGCCGAAGCGCGAGGCAGCACGCGGGATGCCGATGCATTGGGGGAAGGCGTTGCCGACGATCTTCTGTCGCAGGGTGCAGCCGATATTCTTTCCGCGGTGTATGGCCGTTAGCGAATCGGTACTGGTTACGCGGCCCGCCGGTCAGGCCGACGGGCTTCGCGCGGGGCTTCTGGCGGCGGGGTACCGATCTGTGCATCAGCCGCTGCTCACGGTATCGCCCATCGGTCTCGATGCGGCTCAGCAGGCTATCCCGAATACGCTGGCGAGCTACGCGCACTGCCTGTTTATCAGCAGCAATGCAGCGCGATATGGGCTTGCGTGTCTTCTGGCCGAGCGCTCCGGCTGGCCGCATAGCGTGCAATGCTATGCCGTGGGCGACAGCACCGCAGACGTCCTTCGGGCCGCGGGGGTCGCCGTGCAGACGCCGGGCGTGGAAATGACCAGTGAAGGATTGCTGGCGCTACCCTCACTGCAGTCGGTGTCCGGCGAGCGTGTGCTCATCGTCAAGGGTGAGGGAGGGCGAACGGCGCTGCGCGAGGCCCTGATCGCCCGCGGTGCGCAAGTGGACGAGCTCCGCTGTTACCGCAGATCGCCACCGGATGTGGCGCCGGAGGCCCTGCAGCAGTTGCTGCTGGAGCAGCAGGTTGTCTGCATACTGATTTCCAGCGGTGAAGCCCTCGACAATCTGGTGGCGTTACTCACACCCGTTGACAGCACGCACTCAACGCACAGGTCCTGTGCGCTGGTGGTCCCCTCTGCGCGTGTCGCCGAGCAGGCGCGGGCAGCAGGGTGGTATGACGTGGCTGTGGCGGCCAATGCGTCTGACGACGCCATGCTGTCAGCGTTGCGGGAATGGGACAGCAAGCGTGAAGTGACAGGTGGCTGACGAAGATAACAAGCCGGCGGTCGCTTCCGAAGGCGCACGCCCCGCGCCAGAGCCAGCTGCGGCCCGGTCAACATTCCCCCCAGTCCATCCCGCAAGCGATACACCCGCTGCGCGCTCAGGCAGCGCCGCCATCGCCTGGCTGGCGCTGCTTCTTGTTCTGTTGCTCGCCGCCGTCGGTGTCTGGACACTGCTGGAGGCACAGCAGCGCGAGAGCGATCTGCGCCAGCGGCTGCAGGCAATAGAGGTTGGCTCTGGCCGCGACGTGTCCGCCATCGAGCAGGTCAGCGCTAATCTCCAGCGTCAGGTTGAGCTCGAGGTGGCCGCAGCGCAGACGCTGTTGCGCGGTGAGTGGCGGGATCAGGTGGCGCAATTGCGCGAACGCGCCCGGCAGATTGCCAGTCAGTCGGATGAAATCAGTGGGCTACAGCAGGACTTCAATCGGCGCGTGGCTTCTGTCGAGGAGGCGCTGGTAGGGGCCCGGCAGTTGCTCGAACACAAGCTTGCAGACTTCGAAGGCCAGCTCGAGCGTCAGCGTGCGCAGCTTGACCGTTTCAGCGCCGACGATCGGGAGAGCTGGCTTCTGGCCGAGGCCCATTATCTGCTGCGGCTGGCCAACCAGCGACTGACTGTGAAGGCTGATACCGAGGTGGCGGAGGCTCTCCTTGTAAGCGCTGACACGATATTGCGCGAACTCGATGATGCCGGGCTGCTTGAGGTGCGCCGCGCACTGGCAGCGGACATCGCGGCGGTGCGCGCCGTTCCCAGGCTTGACCTTGAGGGCGTTTACGCCCGCCTGGGTGCCCTTGTTGAACGCAGCGACTCCCTGCTGATGCCGGCGCTACCGGAGCGACATCAGGAGCCTGCGGCTGTCGAGACCGATAACTGGCGTGCTCGTTTTCATACCGCTTACGACAATGCGCTGGAAAAGCTGTCGAGCTATGTGGTTTTCCGTCGCCGCGATGTGCCGGTGGAGGCGCTCATGGACCCGCAGCTGGAAGGGATGGGCAGGCAGAATCTGCGCATGCTGCTGGAGCAGGCCCGGATTGCGGTGTTGTCGGGCAATCAGCGGGTTTTTCGCGAGAGTCTCCAGCGCGCCCGCAGCTGGATCAGCCAGTTCTTCGATAGCGAAGGGCAGGCCGCGCGCGCGATGATGCGGGAGCTGGGCGACCTTGAGGCGACGCCCGTCAGCGTCGAAATTCCGGATGCATCGCAGACTTTGCAGGCGATGCAGGCCGTCATGGCCGACCGCACCCGGGATAGAGGCACCGCTCCGTGAGGGGGCTGTTCTTTCTGGCGCTTATTGCGCTCCTGCTGGGAGCTGGCATGGTTGCTCTGATCGACAGTGAGCCCGGCTACCTCCTGGTCGCCTACCGCGATTACACGGTGGAGACCAGCCTGTGGATAGGATTGTTGCTGATCGCTCTGATCGTGCTCACGCTTTACGCCGCGTTGCGCCTCTTGCACCGCGTGCTCGCCAGCCCGGGCTCGCTCCTTTTCTGGGCGACGTCGCGCAAGCGGCGTCAGGCGGCGCGTCTGACCAACCGGGGACTGATGAATTTCATTGAGGGCAACTGGAAGCAGGCTCGACGTCAGCTCCAGCGCGGTGCGCAATATTCCGATGCCCCTGCGTTCAATCATCTGATGGCCGCACGTGCCAGCTTCCAGCTTGAAGACAGGTCGCAGATGCGTGGCGACCTTGAGGCAGCGCTGGCGTCCGACAGCCAGTCGGCGGCGGCGGTGGATCTGGTGCAGGCCGAGCTGCAGCTGCAGTCTGCGCAGTACGGACGCGCCCTGGCCAGCCTGGACCGAGCGGAAACCAGCGGTTCGCGAACGCCACAGTCGCTGCGCCTGCGCAGCAAGGCTCTGCTGGCCCTGTCGGACTGGGAAGGCCTTCGCGCACTGCTGCCCGATCTGCAGAAGCATGAAGTGCTGTCGGCGAGAAAGCTGGCGCGATTGCGCAGGGAGACCGCTGTGCGCCTGCTCAGGGTGGCAGCCGGCGACCTCGGTGACAACACGGTAACTGCCCTGCAGCGCGCCTGGAAGCAGACTCCGACCGATCTGCAGAATGACGAGCGCGTTCTCCACCGCTATGTTGCACTGTTGGCGAGCGCCGGTGCCACAGAGGAGGCTCTCAGTCTGATTGTTCGCATTCTGAAAAAACGCTGGGACAGCGTTCTTGTCGAACAGTTCGGCCGCCTGCCCGGAAAGAACCCACAGCAGCAGCTGGCCCTGGCGGAAGGCTGGCTGGTGGGTCGGGAGAAGGAACCGACGCTGCTGCTTTGCCTCGGACGCCTCGCGGCCCGACAGCGCCTGTGGGGTCAGGCGAGAGACTATTTTGAGCGCAGCATCAGCGTTGACCCCGGAGACGCGGCCTGCGCCGAGCTCGGTCGCTTGCTCGCCGCCAGCGGTGACTATCTGCAGGCCAGCCAGTACTTCTGTGCCGGGCTAGCGCTGCAGGATCGCGGACTGCCGGAGCTTCCACTGCCGGGTGAGCCGGTGGCGGAGGACCGGCTCATCGCCGCGGATACCGACGCCAGGAAGGACTGAAAGTTCTGCCTCAGCCAATCGGCAGCACGCATCAGAGCCCGAGCGACGTCCACAGGTCGTCAACCCGCTGCTTTACCTCTTCGGACATGCTGATCGGCTGCCCCCACTCGCGGGTGGTTTCCCCGGGCCATTTGTTGGTGGCGTCCATTCCCACCTTGGAGCCGAGGCCGGCCACGGGTGAGGCGAAATCGAGATAGTCGATGGGCGTATCGTCCACGAAAACGCAATCCCGCCGCGGATCCATGCGCGTGGTAATGGCCCAGATCACATCCTGCCAGTTACGCGGGTCAACATCGTCGTCGGTCACCACGATGAACTTGGTGTACATGAATTGGCGCAGGAAGGACCAGATGCCCAGCATGACGCGCTTGGCATGTCCGGGGTATTCCTTACGCATGGTCACCACGGCCATGCGATAGGAGCAGCCCTCCGGTGGCAGGTAGAAATCGACGATTTCCGGGAACTGTTTCTTCAGGATCGGCACAAACACCTCGTTCAGCGCGACGCCGAGAATGGCCGGTTCATCCGGTGGCCGACCGGTGTAGGTGGTGTGATAGATCGGTGATTCCCGGCTGGTGATCGCATCCACTGTAAATACGGGGAAGCTGTCTACCTCGTTGTAGTAACCCGTGTGGTCGCCGAAGGGGCCTTCATCGGCCATGTCTCCAGGCTCCAGATACCCTTCCAGAATGTATTCCGCTGTCGCCGGTACCTGCAGGCCGTGTTCCCGACACAGAGGCGTAACGCATTCGACCAGTTCGGTCTTGCCGCCCCTCAGCAGGCCGGCAAAGGCATATTCCGACAGGTTGTCCGGTACTGGCGTTACCGCGCCGAGCGTGGTCGCGGGATCGGCGCCCAGTGCCAGCGCTACCGGATAACGCTTTCCCGGGTTCTGCAGCTGCCAGTCGCGGTAGTCCAGCGCGCCGCCGCGGTGTGACAGCCAGCGCATGATCAGCCGATTGCGTCCGATCAGCTGCATGCGGTAGATGCCGAGGTTCTGCCGCTTCTTGTGCGGCCCACGGGTGATGACCAGCGGCCACGTCACCAGCGGGCCGGCGTCCCCGGGCCAGCAGGTCTGTATGGGCAGCTCGTAAAGGTCGACGGCACTGCCCTCGCGAACGTGTGTCTGGCAGGGGGCGTTGCGCACAAGCCTCGGCCCCATACTCATGATTTTTTTCAACAGCGGCGCCTTATCGATGGCGTCGCGAAAGCCGGCGGGTGGGTCGGGCTGACGCAGGTAGGCGAGCAGTTCACCGATTTCGCGCAGAGCCGAAACGTCTTCGGCCCCCATGCCCATAGCGACGCGACGTTCGGTGCCGAACAGGTTGGCAAGCACTGGAACGCTGTGATTCTTCGGGCGGGTGAAGAGCAGGGCGGGACCGCCAGCACGCAGGGTGCGGTCGGCAATCTCTGTCATTTCCAGGTACGGATCAACCTCGACATCAATGCGTTTCAGCTCACCCTGCTTTTCCAGGGCGTCGATGAAATCGCGCAGGTCTGCGTACTTGCTTGCCATGCTGCTGCTCCGTCACAGGGCACCACAGTATAGCAATGTCGCCGCGGGGGGACGCCGATTTGGGCCTATTTGCGACGCATCGAGAGGAAGAATTCCTCGTTGGTCTTGGTGTCCTTTAGCTTGTCGATCAGGAACTCGATGGCGGGCGTGTCTTCCATGCCGTGCAGCAGCTTGCGCAGAATCCACATGCGCTGCAGCTCGTCTTCGGCGGTCAGCAGTTCCTCGCGCCGGGTACCCGAGCGACGGATGTTGATGGCGGGATACACACGTTTCTCAGCAACCTTGCGGTCGAGGTGCAGCTCCATATTGCCCGTGCCCTTGAATTCCTCGTAGATGACCTCGTCCATCTTCGAACCGGTGTCGATCAGCGCTGTTGCGATGATCGATAGAGAACCGCCTTCTTCGATGTTGCGTGCGGCACCGAAGAAACGCTTGGGGCGCTCCAGCGCATGGGCATCGACACCGCCGGTGAGTACCTTGCCGGAGCTCGGTATCACCGTGTTGTAGGCGCGCGCCAGCCGCGTGATGGAGTCCAGCAGGATGATCACGTCGCGCTTGTGCTCGACCAGGCGTTTGGCCTTCTCGATCACCATGTCGGCTACCTGCACGTGACGCGAGGGAGGTTCGTCAAAGGTGGATGCGACGACTTCTGCACCGCGCACGCCGACCGAACGCTGCATCTCGGTGACTTCCTCGGGCCGCTCATCGATCAGCAGCACGATGATGTAGCACTCGGGATTGTTGCTCATGATCGCCTGCGCCATGCTCTGCATCATGATGGTCTTACCCGCCTTTGGCGGTGCTACCAGAAGACCGCGCTGGCCCTTGCCGATGGGGGCGACGAGGTCGATGATGCGTCCCGTGAGATCTTCGGTGCTGCCGTTGCCCTTCTCGAGAACCAGGCGCTTGGTAGGGAACAGCGGCGTCAGGTTCTCAAACAGGATCTTGCTCTTGGAATCTTCCGGTCGATTGAAGTTGACCTCGCCGATCTTCAGGAGCGCGAAGTACCGTTCGCTGTCCTTCGGGGGGCGAATCTTGCCGGTGATGGAGTCGCCGGTGCGCAGATTGAAGCGGCGAATCTGGCTGGGCGAGACATAGATGTCATCAGGCCCCGCGAGATAAGAGCCCTCTGATGAGCGCAGAAACCCGAAGCCATCCTGCAGAATCTCCAGTACTCCGTCGCCATAAATATCTTCGCCGCTTTTGGCGTGGCGTTTGAGGATGGAGAAAATGATGTCCTGCTTGCGCGACCGGGCCATGTTTTCGAGACCGATCTCTTTCGCAATGTCGATGAGTTCCTGGGTTGATTTGGTCTTCAGGTCGGTAAGATTCATAGACTTTTCTGGGATGTGGGATTGAAGAGAGCCGTGTATGGCCATGCGCTGGCATCAGGTGTATCGGGCCTGATAATGCCCAAGACGTTGGAGCGGCCAAATGGATTACGGGGTTGTTGTTACTATCAAGGTTGCTGCAAAGGTTGTTGCACAGAGAGGTGGCAACAGTTCGAAAGTTAGCATGTCGGGAAGGGGTCGTCTACCGCTTTTTCGGCAACAGCCCCTGATGGGACGAATGTCTTCAATCAAGACAAACCGCGCCCCGTCTGGAAACGGTGCCAACCGTGCGCGCACACGGTGCCAACCGTGCACGTACAGAGGACACCGTCAGCCCTCACTCGACTGATTCTTTGATAAAGTCGATGAGCTGGGTCTTGGACAGTGCCCCGACCTTGGTCGCTTCGGCGTTACCATTCTTGAATAGAATCAGCGTAGGAATGCCGCGGATGCCGAATTTCGGCGGGATTTCCGGGTTGGAGTCAACGTCGACCTTGCAGATTTTCAGCTTACCGGCGTATTCCGTCGCGATTTCGTCGAGGATGGGTGCGATCATTTTGCACGGACCGCACCATTCTGCCCAGAAGTCCACCAGCACGGGGACATCTGCGGACAGGACGTCCTTATCGAAACTGCTATCGGTCACATGTACGATGTGCTCACTCATGGGAATCTCCAGGCTATTGAAAACGATATGCCCTGATGGGCGATGAAAGAAAAATGCATAAGGCCGAACAGTTTAACATTGGGATGCGTCGCGTCCAATTCAAGCACTCGCGTCATCCCTTAGGAATTCCGAGAGTACAGAATGGGCGATAATGCCGCTGTGGCCGGACCGGTCGACAGACACTGGTACGTATATCTGCTGCAGTGCGCAGATGGCAGTCTGTATACTGGTATAACCTGCGACCTCCCACGCCGCCTGCGGCAGCACAACGGCGAGATTGTCGGAGGATCGCGGTACACCCGATCGCGTCGTCCCGTTGCACTTGCATGGTCTGCGCAGGCTGAATGTCGGGCGGAGGCACAACGTCTCGAGGCCGTTATCAAGGCCTTGTCGCGGGAAGCGAAACTGGCGATTGTCACGCGCTGAGACTGTCGAGAGCTTCCTGCGTTTCCAGCCAGCGTTCTTCAAGAGATTCTGTCAGCTGCCTCAGTTCACCTTCGCGCTTCAAAAGAACCGGGAGTTCCTCCTGTTGATCGTCCTCGTAAAGCGATGGGTCTGCGAGCCGTGCCTGAAGTGCCTGCATCTCCGTCTCGCTGCGCGCCATGTCTTTTTCGATGGAGCGCAGGGTTTCGCGCAGCGGCTTCAGCTGCTCGCGCCGGGCAGCCGCGTTCTGTCGCCGGCTGCGCGCGTCGCCACTGGAGCCTGCCGCCGGCGCTGGCGCCGCCGGGGCGGGGCGTCGCGATTCGCCGGGTGACTCCGCTGCGATGGTACGCTCGTAGCTGGCCACATCGCCGTCGTAGACCTGCACTGTGCCATCGGCGATAAGCCACAGTTCATCTGCGGTGTTGCGCAGCAGATGGCGATCATGGGTTACCAGTAATACGGCACCGCCGAAGGCCTGCAGCGCCAGCGTCAGCGCGTGGCGCATTTCCAGGTCAAGGTGGTTGGTCGGCTCGTCCAGCACAAGCAGGTTGGGTTTCTGCCAGACCACCATCGCCAGGGCCAGGCGGGCTTTCTCACCGCCGGAGAAGGGCGCAATCACTTCTTCCGCGCGTGCGCCGCGAAAGTCAAAGCCGCCGAGGAAATCATAGATCGTCTGCTCCCGGGCATCCGGTGAAAGACGCTGCAGGTGCTGTGCGGCGGTGGCGGACAGATCAAGCACCTCCAGCTGCTGCTGGTCATAATAGCCAACGCGGCAACCGGGACTGACATGACGCTTGCCCGCCACCAGCGGCAGGTCGCCGACAAGACTCTTCAGGAGTGTCGTCTTGCCGGCGCCGTTGCGACCCAGCAGGCCGATGCGCGCCGTGGGGTGTAGCCGCAGATTGATGTTGTTCAGCAGCGGCTCACGACCGTAGCCCAGAGAGGCTGCCTCCAGGTAGATCGCCGGATCGCTCAGTGCGGGCGCCTCGGGAAAGCTGAAGGTGAACGGATTATCGACATGCGCAGCGGATACCTGTTGCATGCGCTCCAGTTCTTTCAGTCGCGACTGCGCCTGTCTGGCCTTGGTTGCCTGGTAACGGAAGCGACGGACAAAATCCTCGATTTCCGCAACACGCCGCTGCTGCTTTTCATGCAGTGCCTGCTGCTCCGCGAGGCGCAGTGCGCGCAGCTGTTCGAAATCCGTGTATCCGCCGCGGTAGCTGTTGAGCTGTTGTTGCTCGATGTGCAGCACCCGCTCACAGGTAGCATCGATAAAATCCCTGTCGTGCGAGATAAGCAGAAGCGTGCCGGGGTATTCCTCCAGCCAGCGCTGCAGCCAGAGGCTGGCATCCATGTCGAGGTGGTTGGTCGGCTCGTCGAGCAGCAGCACGTCTGAGGGCGTCATCAGGGCGCGCGCGAGGTTCAGCCGGATGCGCCAGCCACCGGAGAACTCGCTGACGGGACGCACGGCATCCCCCGGGGCAAAGCCGAGTCCGCTCAGCAGGCGGTGACTGCGTGCCTCGGCGCTGTAGCCATCGTTTTCCTGCAGCGCTACGTGGGTTGCTGCCAGGCCTTCGAAGTCGTCGCTGGCTTCCTGTTCCTTCAGGCGCTGCAGCAAGCTGGCAATCGCGGCATCGCCCTGCAGGACATAGTCGGCGGCCGTGGCGTCACTGGTCTCGACTTCCTGCGCCATGTGGGCGATGCGTAGCCCCTCGATACCATCGATATGGCCGGCGTCGGCCCCGAGCTTGCCGAGCAGCAGGGAAAACAGGCTCGACTTGCCGCTGCCATTGGCGCCGATAAGCGCAATGCGCTGACCACCCTGTAGCGTTGCCGAGCTGTTGGCGAACAACAGGTGTTCCCCGCGTCGCAGTGTTATATCTCGTAGTATGATCATGCTGGGAATTCTACGGTGCCCTGCGCGGGTCCACCAGACGTGCGCGAGATAACGGCATCGCAGGAGGCTGATTAACCGATGGGTGGAGACATGGCTGCACCAGAGCTCTGGCAGGGAATGCTCGATCTGTACTCGGCGCCCGGCGTCCCCGATGCAAGCGTTAACCTTCAGGATGCCTGCGATGCCGATGTCCTGCTGATCTTGACTGCGGTTCTTCTCGCGCAAAACGGCCTGTCGTTGACGCCAGCACTGGCCGACCGGCTGTTTGCCGAAACGCGGGTGTGGCGCCGCGAGGTGGTAGTGCCACTGCGCTCGCTGCGCAGACGCTGGCGTGGCAGATCGGGGGCTGAAGCGCTGCGCGAGCGTGTGAAGTCACTGGAACTGGATGCTGAGCGCAGCCAGGTGGGCATGCTGCAGTCCGTGCTCGACGCGGAATCGCCGCTGTCCGCGGCTACAGCGGGGTTGGAATTGCTCCACAGCAACTGTCGTGTCGCCCTGTACGGTGGGCGCGGTTGTCCGGCCTGTGACGCTGCGCAGGCAGCGTTTTGCGACAGCGTTGCCGCCTGGCTCTGGCCTGAAACCCGGCCGCAATCCCCGTCCGCGAATCCTGCTGAAAACCCCGGGGTAGCTGAATAGCTGCCGGGGTAGTACCATTCGTCACTTGAAAATTCATTCACAACTGATGGACTCAATTATGAAGAAAGCCATACTCCCTTTCGCGATTGCCGCGCTGACACTGGGGCTTCAGGCCTGTGATCAGGGCGCGCAGGAAAGCGGTGCAGCTGACTCCGCTGCTGACGTTACTCTCGATACGCCAACCAAGCGCCTCAGCTACGGCGTGGCGTTGGGCCTCGGCCGAAATATGGCATCAGATGGCATGGAAATGGATATCGATGCGTTCACGCTGGGTCTGCGCGATGCCTTCTCCGGTGCCGAGCAGCGTCTGAGCCAGGAAGAAATTCAGGCGGAAATGATGGCGTTCCAGGAGCAGCTTGAAGCTGAGCAGACAGCAAACCAGGAGGCGCTGGCGACAGCCAATGCGGCGGCGGCACAGACTTTCATGGCCGAGAACGCCCAGCGCGACGGCGTTATCACCACAGAATCGGGCCTGCAGTACGAGGTGATGACAATGGGTGATGGTGTCACGCCGGGCCCCGACGACACCGTGGAAGTGCACTACAGCGGCAAGCTTCTGGATGGCACCGAATTCGATTCATCCTATGAGCGCGGCGAGCCTGTGACTTTCGGCGTGGGTCAGGTCATTGCCGGGTGGACCGAGGCACTGCAACTGATGCCGGCGGGTTCCCAGTGGAAGCTGTTCATTCCACCGGAGCTGGCCTACGGTGCAGGTGGCGCAGGTCAGGTGATCGGACCGAATGCCGCGCTGACCTTTGAAGTCGAACTTCTTTCTGTTCCCAGTCAGGCTGAAGGAAGTGAGGAAAGCGAAGAAGGCTGATAAAGAACCGGATTACCGGCGCCGGCACCACGCTCGGCGTCGGATTTCCCGATTCCGAATCCCCGTTTCTTGCTTTACCGTCTGGCGGTCTGCCAGAGTCCGAGCACGGCCAGCACCAGAAACAGCAACAGTGTCTGTGTTGGTATGCTCATTCCCAGGAACGTCCACTGCGTTTCGGCACAGTTGCCATCCCCCATCATGACCAGCGCGAAGGTTTCACTCAGCGGTAGCGTGTCCAGCATGTATTCAAGGCTGGGGCCACAGGCAGGCGCCTGGTCCGGGGGCAGGCTTTGCAGCCACACGTGTCGGCCGGCCACGGCGGCACCGCCGATCGCCGCCAGCGTGCACAGGCCGCCATAGATACGTCGACCGATGCCCGACGGGTTGTGAATAAACGCCGCCAGGGCAAACAGGCCCACCAGTATGACGAAGCCACGCTGCGTGATGCACAGGGGGCAGGGGGCCAGCCCCAGGGCCTGTTGCAGAAACAGCACGGCGAAGCCCATGGCCGCGATGGGTATCAGGAAGAGGGCGAGAAAGACCGGACGTTTCTGCATCAGTGGGTGCATGGTAGCTCCTGCGGTGAACCGTGCTTGCGGCTGTTGTTGCGACTGTTGTTGAAGCTTTGGTTGAAGCTTTGCTTGCCGTTTTGCTTGCTGTCTTGCTTGCAACTACAGCGCGGCATATTGATCGTAATAAGCCGCGAGATGAGCCGCAAAATCGTGCGTCTCGCTGCGTTCCAGCGCGACCTGGGCTTCCAGGGAACGCGCACTTTCGGCATCCAGGGCCGCTAGCGTCTCCGGCGACAGGGGGCGAGACCGGAAGTGCTCCGCCCAGTGGTTGCTGTAGTGCAGGCCAAGGCGGTAGAAGGGCATGTCGCGTTCGCGCATTTCTGCTATCAGGCGCGCAGAGGGCGTCAGATCCGCATCGTTGATTTTGGCTCGCTGCATTTCCAGGGCATTGCGATAATCGTCGCCGCCATGGGCTGTATCCAGCGCATCCGCGGATCTGATCAGGGCATCCATCAGTTCGTTCGCCAATGATGTCATCGGCTGCGCGCCGTCCGTAGTGTCCAGCATGAGGCCGGGTTTGCGTCCTCGGTTTACCACTGCCTCGAGATTGGCGTCCTGAATTGTCTGCTGCCGTTCATTGCAGGCGGGGCTGTCATCGGTGAGGCAGTGCAGGAGGAATGTATCGAGAAAGCGGATCATTCCGGCGTCGATGCCCTCTGCAAGAAACGGACTCACGTCCAGGCAGCGCACTTCGATGTACTCAATGCCGGCCCGGTGCAGGGCCGCGAGCGGTGTCTCACCAGAAGCGGCAACGCGTTTTGGCCTGATGGTGCTGTAGAACTCGTTTTCAATCTGCAGCAGGCTGGTATTGAGCTGCTCATAGTTGCCATCCTCGCCGGCGGAATAGGCGGCATAATCGGCGTGGGGCCGCATGATCGCGTCTTTCAGCGCGTGGATGTAGTTATCCAGCGAGTTATAGCATACCTGAAGACCCCGCTGTGCGGCGCTGTTATAACCAAGGCCACCCATGCGTAAAGCCGTGGCGTGTGGCAGGAACAGAGTATTGCTTTCGCCGTCGAAGGCCTCAAGCGCGTGTTTCTGGCCGCGTCCGCGCATGAAACTGGCGCAGACGGCAGGAGAGGCGCCGAACAGGTAAATTAGAAGCCACGACCATCGATGGAAATTGCGAATCAGCCCCAGGTAGCGATCGGTGATGTAGTCCTGCTTCCGCCCCGGCGAACCGTCGGCTTTCCAGCTGGCGTCCCAGTAGCTGTCCGGCATGGAGAAGTTGTAATGGATGCCCGCGATTACCTGCATTGTGCGGCCGTAGCGGTTGCCAAGGCCAAGCCGATACACGGTCTTCATTCGTGCGACGTTGGACGCGCCGTACTGGGCTACCGGAATACCCGCATCGCCGGAAACGATGCAGGGCATGCTGGCTGCCCATAGGCGCTCATTGCCCAGATGCCGGTAGACATAGGTGTGAATATCCGCCAGCGTTGTCAGCGTTGCGTCGATGCCGGTGTTCACCGGCGTGATAAATTCCATTAACGCTTCGGAATAATCCGTCGTGATAGCGCCGTGCGTCAGCGCAGACCCCAGAGCCGGAGGGTGGGGGGTCTGCGCCAGCACGCCTTCCGCGGATATGCGCAGGCTTTCCTTCTCTACACCGCGCTGGATGCAGTTGAGCAAGTCGGGGTGTTCTGCAGTCACTTGCTGCAGTTGTCGGTACCAGTGGGATGTCAAGTTGCGTGTCCTGTGCCTGGGTCATCGCCGCGTGCAGCAGCGCCTGCCTGCGTCGCGGCGCAAAAGTGTAGCGGCGAACGCCCTTCGAGTACAGATGCCCGGTAAATCAGCTATCCTCCCGGACTTCCATGACCTGTAGTGCCTGTTCCCAGTGCTCAAGGTCCGAGCCGGCGGCATTGAGTATCTCGAAGCCTGCAATCCAGGTGCCGGGCTTGTCTTTTTCCTGCATTCTCCAGCGAACCTGGCCCACCAGGTAAAAGGGCTCGTCGTTGCCTGGAATATCGACGCCAATCTGCAGGATGGCGCCGACGGTGACACGCTGGTCGATCTGCACGCGAAGCCCCCATCGCGAGACTTCCAGCGTGTGGCAGCGCACAACCTTCCCGGGCCCGATGCTGCCGGGTGGGGGTGACTCCAGCTCGATGAACACCGTGCTTTCCAGCGGTAGCCTGCAGAAGCGACGATTGTTCTTACCGGACATCCCGCATCTCCTGCCGCTCAGTCATGGTGCTGGCCCCGCGCGCGTTGCACCTCATCGCGGAAGTAGGAACGCGTTTCCAGGATGTCGACCAGCCCCTCGTCGATCAGCCCGAGCAGCTCGCTGCGGGACAGCTCGCGCAGGGCGATGCCGCGTCGGTTGACGAAGATGTAGTTGTCCCGCCGCGGGTCATAGACCGCGAGCTTGGCCATGATCGGTGTCTCGCCGTCGTGAAAGCCCAGCCAGGCGCCCATCGGGACATCAATATCCGGTTCTGCGGTACGCTGTCGCACAGTGCCAGATGCCCTCGTGTCCGGCGAGCGAGCGGCAAACGCCTGATCGTCGCGAGACGGATCGGAAAACGACGCGCTGTTTTCCTGCGGCCTTTGAGGTACCGCCTCGGGACGCCTTGATTCTGCCTGCTGCAGGTCGGGGCCCGTTGTCGGGGCAGCAGTGGGCTGAACAGGCGCAGGAGGCGAGCCGGTATCACTGTCTTCTACCAGCGTCAGCTCAAGGGATTCGATCTCCGTTACTGCAGAATCAGCCGCGGGCCTTTCTGCGCCCCGATTGAGGTTCGGCAGCGGATCCTTCCACTCTTCCGCCGCTGAGCCTGCAGAGGCCTGTCCTGATCTCCCGGCTGCCAGAGCGTCCATGTCCGCGCGCTCAAAGACGTCGCTGACATCGGGCTCGGTGTCATCCGAGTCGACGCTGTCGTCTTCGGGGGGTTCTGGCGCGAAAGAAGGGTCTATCAGGGCGCGCAGTCTGTCGTTGCTGTCTATGCCCGCTGTGTTTGCCAGAGACAGGCTGAATGAGTCTTCGGCGGGCAGTGGCCGCGCCCGGTTTTCCTTCAGGTGTCGCAGAAACTGGTCGCGGCGCAGGTCAAGCGCCTTGAGTCCCACGACATTGGTAAACAGAAGATGCTGGCCATCCTCCAGCTGCAGCGTGAGTTGCGCGCGCAGTTCCCCTTCGTCGTCCTGCAGGAGAAACCACTGACCGTTGTTCAGCTCCACGGCGTCTTCGTCCTGCCGGTCCCCTGTCCGGCGTGAACCGGCAACGGCGATAGGCGGAATGTGCGTCAGTCCCAGGTTCTGGGCGTGACGAAGCCTCAGGTGCGCATATTCCACAAGACCGATGGCATCGTCGGCGGCATCCGGATCGTGCTGCAGGCTGAGCAACCATTCCCTGAGCTCATGCGGCAGGCGTTTGACGATATTCGCCAGGCGGTCGCGGTTGGCATCGTCAGCCTCTACGCGGGGCTGAACGGATTCCATCAGGTGCTGTGTGGCACGTTGCACCTGGCGCCATTCATGAGAGTCCGTGCCAAATTTAAGGGCGACCAGCTGCGCACTGTCAAACCACGGTCCCTTCAGAAACTCCCCAATGGCGGCGGGAAGCTGGTATTTCTCAAGGCCAGTGTTGATCACGCGGGCGGCGTCGCGCTTGACCTGCTCTGTTTTCAGGCTGGCGGCTTCGGCTTCGGCGAGACGCTGCACCATTCGCTGGGCGCGGGCGGCATCCCTCTCGGCCGCGGCGGTGAGTTCGCGGGTGATGTGGGCGAAATCCACGGAGCGGTCGTCAAACCACTCACGTGCCTTGACCACCGCACGCATGACCCGCTGCTCGAGCATCTGACCGGCACGGTCCAGGCGCTGCTGCCAGCCGACGGCGCTTTGCTGAAGGCAATCCAGAAGCTGATGCAGAGGATGTGCGCCCGGGGTAAAGAAGTGATCCTCAGACACGGCGAGTGCAATGGCCAGCGGCAGCAGTTTGCGCAGTTCCAGTGCAAGTTTTGGCTCCAGCGGGTAATTGTCTTCCCAGTGCTCGAATGACAGCGTGACCCATTCGACGACAGACCCATGCAGAGGTTCGAGGCTGGCGCTTGCGCCCTCGCTCTCTGCGTGGCGACGTAGGCTTACGAGCGGCGATGTTGTGTCATTGCCCAGCTTGCCGAGAAACCGGATGAGCTGGTCCCGGGGCAGTGTCGGGTGCCCGGCCTCGCCGCCGGACTGCGGGAAGCGACGCAGCACCGCCTCGCGGAGCGAGCAGGGGAGCGGTATATGTTCGCTGGAAAGGGGCATCAGGCCGCAGGTGCCAGCAGCGCTAACGCGTGCTGCGCAATAGCTGGTCGATTACCCGCTCCAGCTGCTGGAGGCTGTTACATTCAGCGGCAAAATGACAGGCGCTGAGATACCTGAGCATCTCCGAGTCACCGGTCCCCCATGCCTGTCGCGATTCGGGATTAAGCCAGATGACCTGTTTGCTTCGCTGATAGAGACTCTGCATGATTTCCAGTTCTGGATTCCCC
Source organism: Chromatocurvus sp. (assembly GCA_046260765.1). Lineage (GTDB taxonomy): Bacteria > Pseudomonadota > Gammaproteobacteria > Pseudomonadales > Halieaceae > Chromatocurvus. Next base: position 19,069 of record JBHEOO010000008.1, on the reverse strand, counting down.
CGGTTGTTGCGGGCGTCACCGAGAATGATAACTGATGTCTGGCGGTTTATATCATTCAGGGCAAGGCGGGCAAAATCGCGCAGGCTGCCTCCATAATCTGTTGCACCGCCGTACTGCCAGTTGGCCAGTTCCACGGCGCGCTCTACCGGATGGGTCTCGAACAGCTCGCTGATCTCACCGAGATGGTTTGAGAAGGCAAAGCTTCGCATACGCGGCAATATGTCCTGCAGGCTGTAAAGAAAAATGAGCAGAAACTTGGCGTACGCGGCGACCGAACCGCTGACATCGCAGAGCGCCAGGACCTGTGCCTTGTCACGTCGGCGCCGGCGCCAGTGTGTGCGGAACATGATGCCGTCGGTGGGCACACCCGCGCGAAGGGTCTTGCGCATGTCGAGCTGTCCGCGGCGCACGGGTTGGCGCCGGCTCGAGTGCCGGCTGGCCAGACGACGCGCCATTTTCTCGACCAGCCGCTGTACGCGATCCATATAGTGATGCTCGATATGGCTAAGCCGGGTCTTGCTGAGAATGTCATCCATGAACTGGCTGGTCCTGCCCTGTGCATGCAGGAGATACTGGCCGTCGACATAGTCGCGCACCTGGGAACGCAGTATGTCGCGATAACGCCTGACGCTGTCCAGCGCGGGGTGTTCGCCTCGCTCGAGGTCGATAACCGCCTTGCGTAACTGCTCTTCTCCCATGGTCTGCAGAATGCTGCGTACATAAAGACCTTTCTGGGTGAACATTTCGATATTGGCGACACCTGAGGCAGCGCCGGCTCGCCGCAGTGCCGCACTGAGCTGCGCACGCTCGTTATTCATCAGGCCCTGCATCAGGGATGACTGCAGCAGCTCGCGCACGCTATCATGGGTCTCGGCTGCCGTTTCAAGCAGCTCCCGCTCGTCCTCAGTGGATTCCTCGGAAGACTGCAGTGCAGTGTCTGGGTCGTCACCTTTGGACGTTGCACTGGTATCGACTGCGCTGTCGTCCGCCTCACGCCCGCTGAAGTCAGCGTCCTGTTGACCGAAATAGCGATCGAAGCAGGCTTCCACAATGTGCTGCTCCCGTGGCGTCTTTGCCAGTGACGCGGTCAGCCCGTTGCGCAAGCGCTCGCGGCTGTCGTAGCCAAGCAGCTGCACAGCCGCAACCGCATCCAGTGTCTCTGCCGGCGATACCCGCACATCGTGACTGCGCAGAATGCGGATAAAGGCAACAAGACTGGCTCGCACGACCCCGCCTAACGCTTGCCGGCGCTGGCGGGGATGAGCGTGCCCAGCTCGGCCTGCGCGCCTTCGATATCCTGCTCGAATTTGAGCAGGGTGCCGAGGCTGTCGCGAACCAGCTGCGCGTCCAGCGCGTCGGCGTGCAGCAGCAGGAGGCTGCGAGCCCAGTCGATGGTTTCCGAAATGGCGGGTGTCTTGCGCAGATCCAGCTCGCGGAGAGAGTGAACAAACGCAACCAGCTGCCGGCGCAGCGCATCGTCAATTCCCGGAACCCGGCTTTGCACGATACGCTCTTCAAGCTCGACAGAGGGGAACGGTATGTATAAATGCAGGCAGCGTCGCTTCAGTGCGTCGGAGATTTCCCGGGTGTTGTTACTGGTCAGAAACACCATTGGGCGGGACTTTGCACGCACGGTGCCGATTTCCGGGATTGACACCTGGAAGTCTGAGAGCACTTCAAGAAGCAGCGACTCGAACTCATAGTCCGCCTTGTCGATCTCATCGATCAGCAGTACCGCGCCATCTCTCTGCTGCATCGCGGTCAGCAGTGGGCGCGGCTCGAGGAAGGCTTCAGAATAGAAGATGTCGCCAAACTGGTGCAGTCGCTCCACGGAAGAAGCAAGGTCGTCGGCACCCTGCAGGAGGTCACCGAGCTTTTCTTTGAGAATCTGGGTGTATAGGAGCTGTTTACCGTATTTCCACTCATACAGCGCCTTTGCCTCATCGAGCCCTTCGTAACACTGCAGCCGGATCAGCGGCAACGACAGAAGTGCCGATGCGGTCTTGGCAAGTTCGGTTTTACCGACGCCTGGGGGGCCCTCCACCAGAATGGGTTTGCCAAGCTGGAATGCCAGAAACACGGTCGTGGCAATGCGTTCGCTGCAGATGTAGCCGAGAGCGTCGAAGCCCTGTCTGATGGCCTCGATCGACTCGACCTGGGGAAACGCCTGCTTGTTCAAGGTTTGCCTCTTGGGGTTTCCACGCGCTGCCGGCGCGGGGTGGTACGGGAACTATCAGCCGCCGGTCGCGCTCATAAAGCGCACGATGTCCGGCTCGTCGCTGTGTGTAAAGTGGTGCTTTTCGGGTTTCAGGTCGATGGCGTTCGTAATGCATTCGCGCAGCGTTGCCGCACTGGCGTTTTCCGCGCGCAATACCGCGCGCAGGTCAACCGAGTGTTCGTTGCCGAGACACAGAAGCAGCCGTCCCTCCGCGGTCACCCGGACGCGGTTGCACAAGTGGCAGAAGTTGTTGCTGTGGGGCGATATGAAGCCGACCCGGCTGTTGGTGCCGGTGATGCGATGCTCGCGGGCGGGCCCGGCATGCTGCTCGGGGTCGCCGAGAGGCGCCAGCTCAAATTGTTGTGAGATGATCTGGTGCAGTTCAGCGCTGCTGATGTGCGCAAGCGCCCGGCTGTGCTCCGATATGCTCCCCAGTGGCATCTCCTCGATAAAGGCGATGTCAATGCTCCGGTCGCAGGCGAACTGCACCAGGTCGATCACCTCGTCCTCATTTCGACCGCGCAGGATAACCGCATTCAGGCGCAGGCTCTTGAAACCCGCGCTGCAGGCAGCGTCAATGCCGGCAATGACCTGCTCGACGTCGCCGTGACGGGTCAGTTCGCGAAACCGGGCGGGGCGCAGGCTGTCCAGGCTTATATTCAGTCGCCGGACGCCTGCCTCCTGCAGTGGTCGGGCGAGCTTGATCAGCTTTGAACCGTTGGTGGTCATCACCAGTTCATCCAGCCCTGGCATCTCGCCAAGCTGGCGCAGCAGCTGCATTATGCCATTGCGGACCAGGGGTTCACCGCCGGTGATGCGGATCTTGCGCACGCCCAGTGCCACGAAGGCCTCTGCCACCTGGTAGATCTCTTCAAGACTGAGAATTTCCCGGCGCGGGGCGAACTGCATGTTCTCAGACATGCAGTAGACGCAGCGGAAGTCGCAGCGGTCCGTAACGGACAGCCGAAGATAGCTGACCTCGCGGCCGAAGCGGTCGACGAGTGATGTGGACGACATAGACATGGTGAGAGTTTACTCGGAGTGTCGGGGCACCTCCACCGCCGCGATGGCGATTGTTGCAACTTTACAGATGCGGTGGCATGGGACACGATGTGGCGGCATCTCGGGGAAATTTTTCATGCAGCAAAGTTCATTTGCCACAGCGACCGTGCGTGTCACTGCGCTGTCAGATCATGTCCATCAGGTGCCGATCCTTGACGCTGTATGCCGATGCTGAAGTCAGCCGCACTCTGGGGCGGGCCTTTGCTGGCCTGTCTGGCTGCTTTTCTGACCACAATGTCCGGGCAGACGACGGATATCGTCATTGTTCTGTTCGTCGCAATCATCTGCGTCGTCTGGTGGATATTCGAACCTGTCCCGATTCCGGTGACGTCACTGATTCCGCTGGCGGTGCTACCGCTGCTGGGTGTACTCACGCCCGCCGAAGTCGGCGAGGCCTACGGTTCGCCGCTCATTCTTCTGCTTCTGGGTGGCTTTCTGCTGTCGCGCGCCATGGAGAGCTCCGGTGCGCATCGGCGGATTGCGCTCGCCATGATACGTCTGTTCGGTGCCCACAGCCCGCGCCGGCTGGTGATGGGCTTCATGGCGGCCGCTGCCGTTCTCAGCATGTGGATCTCCAACACAGCCACCACGCTGATGTTGCTGCCAGTCGCCCTGGCCGTACTCGATGGCAGCGCTGATCGCGAGCGGCTGGCGCCGCCGCTGCTTCTGGGTATGGCCTACAGCGCCAGCGTTGGCGGCGTGGGGACGCCGATTGGAACGCCTCCCAACCTTATTTTCATGCAGGTGTACGCCGACACCACGGGCCAAAGCATCAGCTTCCTTCAATGGATGTCCTGGGCTGTGCCGGTCGTTCTGATCATGGTTCCGGCAATGGCGTTTCTGCTGACGCGCGGTATGTCGTCTTCCCTGCGTCTGACGCTACCGACCGTCGGGCGGTGGAGTGTTGCCGAGCGTCGTGTCATGCTGGTGTTTGGCCTCACGGCGCTGGCCTGGGTGACGCGCTCCGAACCCTTCGGTGGCTGGAGTCACTTGCTGGGTCTGCCGCAGGCCAACGACGCTTCGGTGGCACTGTTGGCGGTGGTGCTTATGTGTCTGGTGCCCGACGGGCGCGGCAAGCGCCTGCTTGACTGGGAGCGGGCCAGTACCATTCCCTGGGGTGTGCTGCTGTTGTTTGCCGGGGGAATCTGCCTGGCGCGAGGCTTTGTCAGCTCGGGGCTCAGTGATCTCATGGGGCTATGGCTGTCCGGGTTCACCGAATTGCCCCTGCTGTTGTTGATCGCTCTGGTCTGCTTTTCCGTGACCTTTATGACCGAGGCGACATCAAACACGGCAAGCACGTCGCTGCTGATGCCTGTGCTGGCGGCGGCGGCCATTGCTGCGGGGATTGCGCCGCAGATCATCATGGTGCCGGCAGCGATGAGCGCAAGCTGCGCCTTTATGCTGCCCGTTGCCACGGCACCGAATTCTGTGGTTTATGGCAGTGGCCTGGTAAGCACCTCGCGCATGGCGCGGGAAGGTCTGCAGCTGAATCTGCTGGGGGTGGTCGTTATCAGCCTGTGCTGCTACGTGACCCTGACTTGACTGTTACTATGAACATGACTTGAATCGGAAACAGAGTTTGCATGTCCAATAATCGCCGGATCGCCTGTCTTTTCTGTATTGTCGCGGCTATTGCATTGTTGTATCCAGGTATCTCGCAGCCGGTCCTGACTCTGAGCGGCGATATACAGCGCGCGGATCTTGCCGAGTTCGGTATGGATGCACTGGCGGGTGGGCAGGTCGATTCCCAGTCGCGGCAGATGCTGGACATGATCAGTCAGTTTCTGGGGCTGGATCGGCTGGAAGGCAGTATCGAAGTTTACCGCCAGACGCAATCTATTGCCGGCTTCGCCGGTGAACTGGCCAGTCAGGGCAATATGCTGGTGGCTATGCTGATCGTCATTTTCAGTATGGTTGTGCCCTTGCTCAAAATGCTGATTCTGGCCATCGCGATAGCTGTGCCAGCGACCGCTTCCGAACCGCTCCTTCGGATCAACGCCGCGTTGTCCAAGTGGTCCATGGCCGATGTGTTTGTGATCGCACTGCTTGTGGCCTTTATGGCCGGAAGGGCATCCGGCCATGCGGGAGAGCTGCTGAGAATGCATGCGGAACTCGGGCCAGGCTTCTATTATTTTCTCGCTTATTGCCTGTTCTCGATAGCCGCTGGCGCGCTCCTGACGGTGCGCGCTGATATTCGTCCGTTGTCTACCGGTGAGACCGGTGAGCGAGCTAGAGCTGAGCGAGCTAAAGTTGAGCGAGAATCGCCTCCGCCGCGCTGACTTCAATGCCAGGGCCGTCTTCAACGCCCAGATGTTTTACAACGCCGTCATCGACAATCATGGCGAAGCGCTGTGAGCGCATGCCCAGCCCGAAGCCCGTACCGTCAAGCTCCAGGTCAAGGGCGCGCGTGAATTCGCCGTTGCCGTCGCCCAGCATGAGAATCTCGCCGGCATTCTGGGCCTTGCCCCAGGCGTCCATGACAAAGGCATCGTTTACTGCCATGCAGGCAATGGTATCGACACCCTTGGCCTTGATCTTGTCTGCGTTCACGACATACCCGGGCAGATGGGTCATGCTGCAGCCGGGCGTGAATGCACCGGGCACGGCGAACAGAACCACTTTCTTGCCCGAGAACAACTCATCGGTGGTGATGTCTTTCGGTCCATTGTCGCCCATGGTCTTCAGGGTGCTGGCGGGAATCTTGTCGCCGGTTTTGATGGTCATGTGAGGCTCCTTGCTACTGTTTGGCTGTCGGATTGAATGGGCGGCGGGTCTTGCCACCGTGTCACGACGGGAGATGGTAACAGAACATGAATACGACATGCTGCCCGCTGTGTAGCCAGGCACAGAACACACAGCTTTTTGCGCGCGATGGCCGACGCGTTTATCGACGCTGCCAGCGCTGCCTGTTGGTCTGGGTACCCCCGGCATTTTTTCTGTCCTCTGCCCGTGAAAAGGCCGAGTACGACCTGCATGAGAACTCGATGGCTGATGCAGGGTACCGGCGTTTTCTGGCGCGCCTGGCGGATCCGTTGTTGAACTGCCTGGAACCGGGGGCGAGGGGCCTTGATTTTGGCTGTGGTCCGGGACCCGCGCTCGCGGCGATGCTGGAAGAGCGGGGCTGTCGCGTGGCCCTGTATGACGTCTTCTATCAACCGGATCAGGACGCCCTTCAGGGGCGCTATGACTTCATCACGGCAACTGAGGTTGTCGAGCATCTGCACTGCCCTGGCGATGAGCTTGCGGGTCTATGGAGCCTGCTGCGCCCCGGAGGCGTTCTGGGCATCATGACCAAGCGTGTGTCAGACCGGGAGGCGTTTCTGCGCTGGCACTACAAGAATGATCCGACCCATGTCTGTTTTTTCAGCGCGGAAACCTTTGACTGGTGGGCGAGGCAGTACGGGGCCCGGCTGCACTTTCCTGGTCCGGACACGGTGCTTCTGTTTAAAAGTCCCTGATCAGCAGCAAAAGTGCACAGCGGGAAGTGCGCCGCGGGACCCTCAGCCGTCGCCGCGCGATTCGTCATCCAGCATGCGTTTATAGATGGATTCGCAGTCTCGATAGAACGCCAGCTGATCATCGCCCAGATAAGGGGCAATCATGGTGAGCAGCTGCAGAACACCCTGGTGGATTGTGACCTGATGCTGACGCCTGTTGTGAAGCAGCTTTTCATAGTGGAACCAGAAGGTCAGCGTCAGGGTCATGTTGTCGACGAGACCGACAAGTTGCTGCTCGCGGGCGCTGATCACCGACTGTTCAAGCAGTGTCTGGCAGATGGCGTAGAGCGCTGCGCGCTTTAGCTGCAGCAGTCGCTGGAAGCCTTTGCGCACGCCTTCATAGCGCTGCAGGATATTGTCGAGGTTGTAGTAGAGAAATCGATACTGGAACATCTCTTCCAGCACTACGTAAAGATAGTACCAGTTATCCTCGACCTGCCCCCGGGATTCGCTCAGAGGTTGTTCCAGGGGGGCCGTGAGTGTCCCGCCGAGTGCCGTTTCATACTGATCGAACAGCTCGGCGATAATCTGGTCCTTGCCTTTGAAGTGGTAGTACAGGTTGCCCGGGCTGATGTCCATGACATTGGCGATATCGAGCGTCGTTGTTGTCGCCTCGCCTTCCGTATTGAACAGCTCCAGGCTGGTCACGAGGATGCGATCGCGGGTTTTCACGCAGATCAGGTCTCAGCTGCGCCGCTTTGGACCACCGGTGGTTTTCGCGGTCGCGCTTCTGCCGGTCCCTGCTGCGCGGGCCCGTGCCGTTGGTTTTGCTGGAGTGGATTTCTTCTTCCGGGCCGCGGGTTTTTTTCTCGGCGTCTTGACTGCGCCGCTTGCCGCTAGCGCTGCGCTGAGCGCGTCGACCTTGTTGTTCAGGCGATCGATTTTTTCGTGCAGCGCGATGAGATCTTCACCCTTAACGGGTCGCTGTAGATTGAAATTGTCACGCACGCGATTGATTCGCTCCTCTACGGAGTGTCGCGCCTGCTGGCCCGCCTGCAGTGCCTCCTGCGCCTCTTCTTCAAGCGCAGCACCGGCTTTAACCAGGTCGCGAAACAGCTTGGGTGATTCGACGCCAGCCTTCTCCAGGCGACCATGGGCTTCGTCCACCGCGCGGCCATAGGCACCAACGCCGGCCAGCCAGATGTTCTTGGCTATCTCGCCTGCCTTGTCTGTCATCCTGCTCTTTTCGTCGGTCATGCTGGTGCCTCCATACAAGGGTGTGAAACCCGCTGTGAGCCGTTATGACAATACAGTAGAATCCGTGGCAAAAAAAAGGGGCCGCGAGGGCCCCTGGGTGTCCAACAATCGGACAATATAACGCGGTCGGCGCTACTACGCAGCCGAGCTGAAGCTCACGGAATCGCGCAGTTCCGAGAAACGCTTGCGGACCTTGCCAAGACGCGCTTCGAGCTGCTTGCGATCGGTGATGCTGGTGAACTCGAGGCGTGACAGATCAATGTCGTCTATCGCGCTGAGGGCCTTTTTCTCGACTTTCTCACCGCGCTTGACCAATTCGGCATACAGCTTGTCGGCTTTCTTGCGGCGGCTCTCGAGCTGGCTCTGCACTGTATTGAACTGGTCCTGCACCTGATCGAACGCCTTGCCGTAGAAGCCGAGGCTGGCAAGGAATGCGCTGCGCGAGGCTTCGCGGGCACGGGCAGCGATATCGGGGGATGCCTTACGTGCCGCAGTCTTGCGCCTGGCAGTTTGTTTGCTGGCTGCTGCCTTGCGCTTGGCGGTGGTTTTGCTGGCTGCAGTCTTGCCTGCGGCGGTCCTGCGAGCCGTGGTCTTGGTAGCGGTGGACTTGGGGGTGGTTTTGCTGGCTGCCGCAGTCTTACGCGCCGCGTTCTTGCGCTTCGGCGCGGCTTTTGCCGTGCTTTCAGTGCTCGCCGTTGTTGCGTTTGTTTCTTCGGCCATGGTGTCTCTCCTTTTGCCTGTTGCGCAGCAAGCATGCTGCAGACAGAGAGAGCATAGGCGCAAAAATTAGAGCAAACATACTAGAAAGCACGCTATCCGACCCAGTCCCGGTCAGGCAGATTCAATCGGCCTTTGGCCCCGCCTTTACTATCGCGTCGTAGACATCGAACCTGCCGATATTGTCCTGAAACAGGGCGGCGAGCTTTCGCGCCTGTTCGTCATAGGCCTGCGGGTCACCCCAGCTCGCCCGCGGGTCGACATAACTGTCGTCCACACCCGGGATCTGCGTGGGGAAATCCAGGTTGAGGATACCCAGGTGCCGGGTTTCCGCATCCACAAGGGCGCCGCTCTGTGCTGCCGCGACAACGGCACGGGTCACGGGAATGGGGAAGCGTGAGCCTGTGCCGCCGGGTGCACCGGAACCACCGGTCCAGCCGGTGTTGACCAGGTAGACCCGGCTGTCGAAGTCGTCAATCCGCTTCATCAGCAGCTCTGCGTAGTCACTCGCCGGCCGCGGCATGAAGGGTGCGCCGAAACAGGTAGAGAAGGTCGGGTGTATGCCTGCCGCCGCGCCGACTTCTGTAGAGCCGACGCGCGCAGTGTAGCCGCTGAGAAAATGGAACGCCGCGGCTTCCTTTGAAAGAATGGAAATGGGTGGGAGCACGCCGGACACATCGCAGGTCAGGAATATCACGCACTTCGGTTCGCCTGCGGCGTTCTCGGGGACGCGTTTCTGGATATGCTCCAGCGGATAGCAGCAGCGGCCGTTTTCGGTCAGACTGGTGTCGCTGTAATCGGCATGGCCCTTTTCATCGACGACCACATTTTCGATGATGGCACCAAATTTAATCGCGTCCCAGATGACCGGCTCATTTTCACGGCTTAAATCGATGGTCTTGGCATAGCAGCCACCCTCGAGATTGAAGACGGCACCGCGGGTCCATCCGTGCTCGTCATCGCCAATCAGGTGGCGGTCCGGGTCTGCCGAGAGCGTGGTCTTGCCAGTGCCGGAAAGACCGAAGAACAGCGTGGTATCCCCGGAATCACCGACATTGGCCGAGCAGTGCATAGCCATCACGTCTTTTTCGGGAAGCAGGAAATTCTGCACCGAGAACATGGATTTTTTCATCTCCCCGCCGTACTGCATGCCTGCGATGAGAATTTTACGCTGGCCGAAGTTTATGATCACCGTGGCATCTGAGTGGGTGCCGTCTCGCTCCGGGTGACAGACAAAGCCGGGAGCATTCAGAACTGACCATTCCGGCTTGTGTCCCGCATTGTACTGTGTGGGGCAGATGAACATGTTGTAGCCGAAAAGACCGTGCCAGGCCAATTCCGTGGTGACCTTGACCGGCAGGTAATGATCGCTGTGCGCGCCGACATGCAGGTGGGAGATGAATCGGTCGCACTTGCCGATGTAGCTTTCCACTCTGTCCCAAAGGGCATCGAACTGGTCGGCGTCGAAGGGACGGTTGATGGAGCCCCAGTCAATGGCATCTTCGCTGCTGGCCTCGCGGACAATGTAGCGGTCGGCGGGGGAGCGTCCGGTGCGTCTGCCGGTCTTGACCAGTAGCGCCCCGGTATCCGCCAGTGAACCCTCTCCTCGGCGGATGGCGTGTTCGATAAATTGAGCGGGCTCCAGGTCAATGAATTCCTGGGTAATCTCGTTGTCTCCGGACATCGGTAGATCCTGTGTTACCTGCAGTTGTCGCCTGATGAGGGCGGTCGCAGCGTGGGCGGGAAGCGTTGAGTTGCGGAATTATGTCAGATTCCGCTCCGCCCCGCTAACCGCGGTCAAAGCCCTTTGTATTTGGTATCACAGTGCCTGCGCCAGGGGTCAGTGCAGGGTTCTTCCGCTGTCCGCAAGGAGTTCATCCGGCGTAAAAACGTAGCGCTGGTTACAGAACTCGCAATCCATGGTCACGCTGCCCTGTTCTTCCAGAATGGAGGTGACTTCCGCCTCGCCCAGAGTCTCCAGTGCGCGACGGCTGCGGTCGCGTGAGCAGCTGCAGCGGAATTGCAGAGATCGCGGATCAAACAGGCGAACCTGGTCCTGATGGTAAAGGCGATAGAGAAGATCGGCGCTGGGCAGCGACAGCAGCTCATCTGCGGTTATGGTGGTCGCCAGTGCACAGGCATGCTGCCACTGCTCCTCCCGGGCCACGGGATCCGGCGCGACTTTGCTCGGGAGCTGCTGCAGGAGGAGGCCCGCTGCCCTGTTGCCGTCGCAGGACAGCCATAGGCGCGTATGCAGCTGTTCTGACTGTTCGAAATAGGCATCGAGGCACTCGGCCAGCGATTCCCCCGATAGCGGCACAATACCCTGGTAACGCTGCCCGTCGTCAGGCTCAACTGTAATGGCCAGCTGACCTTCACCGATCAGTTCGCTGAAGGAGTTTGCGGTCGCCTCCTGGGCGCCCCGGGCGATGGCCCGGACCTCTAGGTCACTGTTGCACTCGGCCATCAGCAGTGGAACCTGCCCCCGGCTGCGCGCCTGAAGCGTCAGGCGCCCATTGAACTTCAGTGTGCTGCTGATCAGCACTGCGGCGGCCACAAACTCCCCGATCAGACGTGACACGCCGGGTGCATACTGGTGGTTGTCGAGTATGCTGCGCAGCGCAGCATCGAGACAGGCCGTCTCGCCACGAATATCAGCGTCTTCGAACAGAAAGCGGCGGGATGTATCCGGCACTCTCTCTACGGCATTTTGATTGTCGGTAATGTCATTCATGCTGCTTATTGTACTGTATTTCCAGCGCGCCGCAGGCGTCTGGCCTGTGCTACATTGCCCGCCTCGAGCGTCGGGGGCGCCATGAACACAACTTTTCTGTATATTTACACGGTGCTTGTCTGGGGTTCGACGTGGATCGCCATCAAGTACCAGCTGGGTGACATTTCCCCGATTGTGTCCATTGCGCACCGCAGTGGTCTGTCGGCGCTGCTCATGCTGGCGGTCATGCTACCCGCGCGCCGGCTGACCCGCCTCAGCCCCAGGGATCACCTGTTTGTTCTTGCCCAGGGCCTGAGTATGTTTTCGGTGAACTACCTGTTTATCTACGCGGCGGCGGGTGAACTCACCAGTGGCCTGATCGCCGTGGTGTTCTCCACCATGGTTATTCTGAATATCATCAACGGCGCACTGTTCATGGGGGTTCCCGTCAGCGGGGCTGTGGTGTTCGGGGCTGTTCTCGGTCTGGTGGGCATGGCCTGCGTATTTCTGCCGGAGCTGCGGGCGCTGGATTATTCCCCGGCGGCGGTGCGCGCCCTGGTGCTGTGTGCCCTCGGCACCCTATGTGCGTCTGCGGGCAATATCATCGCCGTACGGAATCACCGACAGCAGCTGCCTGTGTTGACCTGTAATGTCTGGGGCATGTTTTATGGCAGCGTTGCCCTGTATCTCCTTGCCGGGTTGCGTGGAGAGACCATCGGCATCGCATGGACAGCAGAATACCTCGGCTCTCTACTGTATCTCTCCCTGTTCGGGTCAGTGCTGGCATTCTGGGCTTACGTAACACTCATCGGCCGGATCGGACCCGATCGCGCATCCTACACAACGCTGCTGTTTCCCATTGTCGCGCTGCTGATATCCACAGCGCTGGAAGGGTTTCAGTGGACGCTCTGGGCGCTGGTCGGCCTGTGTCTGGTATTGTCGGGCAACTGGATCGCCATGCGCCGCAATCGCGTCTGATCACTATTTTTCTGACGGGGCCCAAGCAGCCTCCGGGAGAGACCAGCATGTCGGAATTTCGTCTGAGCAAGACACACACCATGTCGCGGGAGGCGCTGCGCGAGACGGCGCGCTCGCTCGCAGAGCGTCTCGAGGCCCAGCACGGCATGCGGGCTCACTGGCAGGGTGATGATGTTGTCGCGATCAAGGGCTCAGGGCTGGATGCTCGTTTGTCGATTGATGACAGGCAGATAGAAGTCAACGTCAGGCTTGGTTTTCTGGCGTCCCCGTTTCAGGGCAGGCTGCGGGCCGAAATCCAGCGCTACCTCGACGACAATATCAGTTGATCACGCGTCAGGCGAGATCACGACGCCGCGCAGGGGATCGCCGCCGTTAACCAGTGCTGCCAGTTCTTCCGCCATAGCCTGTCCGCGTTTCAGGCAGGCCTCCCAGTTGGCGATGCGCTGCTCCGGGGCAAAGCGCTTGAAGTCACTGCGGTCAGGGATCTTCGCCGCGGGCAGGCTGGCGACGAAATCGGGGTGAGGACTCAGTAGCACCAGATTGTCGAACGCCTGCGGACGGCCGTGACGTTTGCGCAGGGCCTTGTCGAACCAGCCGGGAACAATGGCGGAGGAGAAGTGCGGAAACAGCATCAGGCCTGAATGTGCGTAGTGTTTCAGATCAAAGTGATAGTCGATAACGCCGCCATCCCAGTACTGGCCGGGCGGTGCCTGCGGTATGTCGCGCACGCCGTTAAGCAGAAGGGGGATAGATGCTGTCGCCAGCAGTACGTCTTCAGCATTCTGCGTCGTAAGCGGGGCGCGGTGAGTGGCAAAATCGTCCAACGCGAGTCCGGGCAGTGCGACGTCTCCACTGGAAAAGAGCACTCTCTGGAAGGCGCGCTGCAGCAGCCGACGGTGCAGCGTGTTGCCGGCGGCCGCGCCGGCCAGGCCCAGAGGCAGCAGTAGCGGGTGTTGCGTGCCACAGGCGCCGCGCCCCCGCGCCGTGACAACGTGCTGCGTGATACGCGGGTGACCGACGACGTGCGTCGTGCCGTTCTCGCCGAGGATTTCCCTCAGAATGCCGAGGCTGGCCGCGGTAATCTCGTCGCTATCGGGCCGTGTGCTGTAGCCCTGGTGGATGTAGGCCTGGGCGAAGCGGTCGAGGGCTGCCACGGGGTCGGGCTGGGCCAGGCAGGCATGGCGCCAGGCGCCGATGGACGAGCCGAGGGTGGACAGCGGCTGTGATGAGCGCTGCAGGAAGTCGCCGAAAAGAAAACGATCCAGAGCGGCGAGCACAAACCACTTCGGGCCGCCGGAAGCACCGAGCAACAGGCTGAACTGGTCCGCTGACCAACCATCCCTGGCCAGCCGCCGAGCGGCCTCTCTTCCCGCAAAAACCTGAAGCGCTTCAGTCACGCTGGCGCACCTCTGCCGGCGTCAATCCCGTCCACTTGCGATAGGCGCGGCGGAAATTCGAAGGGTCGCTGAAGCCGATCATGTAGGCGATCGACGCCAGCGGCAGTCGCGTGTTCTTCAGGTATCGCGTTGCATGCTCGGCGCGAACGCTGTCCAGCAGGGGCTGGAACGACGCGCCCTCCGCGTCCAGTCGCCGGCGCAGGGTTCGGGGGCTGGTATTGAGCATGCGCGCCACCTGCGGCATTTGCGGGTACTGGCCCTCCAGTTTGCGTAACAGACTGAGAATCTGCTCGACCACGGAGTCGGTGCCCTCCAGGTCGGCGAGCAGTCGCGCACACTCCTCCTCGTACAGATCCCGCAGCGCGGGATTGGAAGACGGCAGCGGCGTGTCGCCGAGGCGACGATTCAAGCAGATGCGCTGGTGGCTGCAGTTGAAGTAAACGCTGTTGCTGCCGAACAGCGTCCGGTAGGTATCGCCGTGTGCCGGCTCCGGGTAGGGAAAATCGACGCGCAGCATGAAGTCGCTGCGACTGAGCAGTCCGCGCAGCGTGTTCAGCATGGCGGCCGCCATGAGTTCCGCGCCGAATACCTCCATTGCCGGGTCCGGCGCGGCGATGGTAATCAATCGATAGTCGTCCTGCGTGAGTTCCAGCGACAATTCCAGCTCCGGCGATAGCAGGTGGTAGTACTTCATGAACAGGTCCAGCGCCTCGTTCAGGTCCTGGCAGGTCATGAAGGCCTGACCCAGAACAGCGTGGGCACTCAGGTTGAGGTGCTCGCCGAGGTGCAGCCCCAGCGCGGGATCCTGAGTGAGTGCCTGCGCGTTCGCAACCAGCTGCATAAAGTCACTCTGGCTCACGCGCGCGCCGATACTCTGCATACCACTGGCAGCAAGGCTGGTGCCGAAAAGAATGGCTGGTAGCGGATGTCCCTGGCGACGGACGAGATCGACCAGGATCAGGGCGTATTGTGCAGGTGTGCTGGCGCGAGACATGACTTATTTGGCCATAAATGACTGCATTTTGACAAGACTTCACCTTGTTGCAGTGAGGGGCGAGGCGCATAGTCGACTGCGTAATCATGCCATAACAGGAGAAAAGGTCATGAAAATCAAATGGGAAGATCAGGCGCCGCGCAAAATCCAGCATTTCGCGGGAGCGGATTACCCGAAGGAGAACCCCGATCTTGAAGACCTGCTGACCAGCGATCAGGTCGATTACATCGCCGAGATCTTCCAGACGCCCCTGACCGGTTCCTATAACTGGGATTACACGGTGCAGGACGATCGCATAAAGAAACTTTACGACCTCGGCAAGCAGCTTAACTGGGACCCTGAAATGGACATCGACTGGGATCGTCCCTGGCCGGAAGAGTACCAGTCACCGGAACTCATGAATCTGCACGAGTACCAGCCCTATCTCGATATGGATCAGAAGACCCGTGACGAATTCTGGCTGCACATGAATGCCTGGAGCCTATCCCAGTTCCTGCACGGCGAGCAGGGCGCTTTGCTGGTGGCATCCCAGCTGTGCTCCTGTGCGCCCACGCTGAATGCGAAACTGTACGCCGCTTCACAGACTTTCGACGAGGCCAGACATGTCGAGGTGTTCAACAAGTATCTGCAGAAGCGCATCGGCGTGATGTACCCGATCAACACACACCTCAAAAGCATCATCGACAAGATCCTTACCGATCCGCGCTGGGACATGAAGTTTATCGGCATGCAGATTGTGATTGAGGGTCTGGCGCTGTCGGCGTTCAACACGACGCGGGAGACGACGCCCGATCCCGTACTCAAGGATGTGGTCTACCTGGTGACCCGGGATGAGGCGCGCCATGTCACCTTCGGCGTGAATTACCTGGAAGAGTTCGTCAAGACGCTAACGGACGAGGAGCGTGAAGAACGTGCCCAGTTTGCCTACGAGGCCTGTGTGGTCAGCCGCGAGAGGCTGGTGGCGACGGACGTGTTCCAGCACTTCGGCTGGGATGTGGAGGAAGCGCGCAAACAGGTGCTGGAAGGATTTGTCATGTCCACCTTCCGCAACCTGCTGTTTCAGCGCGTTATTCCCAATCTGAACCGCATTGGCCTGCTCACGGATCGCATACGGCCCAAGTTCGAGGAGCTCGGTATTCTTGAGTTCGAAAACCTGGCAACCGATGGCGATATTGACTGGACGGCTCTCGAGCGTCCGCTGGATACCGCCGAGGCGCAGTCTCACGAGCAAAGCATGCTGGCGGCGTTCGCCGATGCGCATGCGGCGGATCAGGAAAAGAAGGCGGTCGCCCAGGGCTGACCCGGGGCTCGCCAAAAGCCCGGGCGCCACACAGCGGGGCTGTCTCGTGAGCGCCAGCATCAGGCCGCATTCTTCGAGGGTTTCGCGTACTGCGGCCGTTTTTTGTTGCTCTGAACGAAAAAAGCCGGCTATCCACTGGAATGGCCGGCTTCTGTGTTCTCTTTGTTGGCCTGCTAATTAAAGCAGCGCGCCACGTCTCATTTACCCCTTGACGCTGCCAAAGGCTTCATGAGCCAATGTGTCAGGCAGCGAGTTTTTTCACCTGCGCATTCAGGCGGCTCTTGTGCCGTGCCGCCTTGTTCTTGTGAATGATGCCCTTATCTGCCATGCGATCAATGACTGGAACAGCCTTGTCGTAGGCGGTACGCGCCTGCTCGGCATTGCCTTCCTTGATAGCGGCAATGACGCGTTTTATCTGGGTGCGTACCAGGGAGCGGAGACTGGCGTTGTGCAGGCGTCGCTTGTCGTTCTGGCGGACTCGCTTTCTGGCCTGGGGGGAATTTGCCACGGTTTATCCTCGATAGATATCAAAAAATTAGGAGCGCGGATTATTCACATAGAAGGTATCATTGTCAACCAGCTCGATTGCGCCGACCTGTTTGCGCGTCTGGACAGCGCGCCGCTACCCGGACGGTGTCAGGGCTCGCTTCTCATCAAATGATTCAGGGAGATTCTCCAATGTCACTGCTGACCGAGACTGTGCATGCCTGGCGGAGCGCCAACGGCGTTCACTACCTGGCCTGGGATGTGGCAGAGCCCGATGGTCACGTAGACGTTGACGTGCTGACAGCCAAAGAGCCTGCAGCCCTCACCCGGCACCCAGGCAGTGAGGGTGGCGCACGCGCAAGTATTGCCGGACTGTGCCCGCTGACACGTCACCGTTTCAGGTTGAGTGATGACAGCGGCACCACTGTCGACGTCGCGGCTCGTGGCATGGGTCTGGAGGGTGCGGACAATTTCCGCGACTTTGGCGGATATCCCACGCAGTCCGGGCGCGCCGTTGGCTGGGGGCATTTTTATCGTTCGGGCAATCTATCGGCGCTTTCGCAGGCGGACGTCGACTACATGGCGCGTCTCGATATCGATCTGGTGTGCGATTTCCGTCGCGAGGATGAGCAGCGAAGGGATCCCAGCCGACTGCCTGCCTCCGATCGGCAGCCACGGGTGCTCAGCCTGCCGATTACCCCTGGCAGCCAGGCCAGCGCACTGTACAGCGATGCCGCTCCCCTGGATGGTCGGGACGCCATGTTCGCTTTCATGGTTGATATCAACAGTGAGTTTGTTCGTGCGCAGAGCGAGCGGTTTGCACAGATGTTCGCAGCGATTCTCGAGCAGCGGCCCCGGGCGCTGATCGTGCATTGTGCAGCCGGCAAGGACCGGACGGGCTTTGGCGCAGCACTGATCCTGGCCGCCCTTGGCGTTTCTGAAAAGCTGATCCTGCGTGACTACCTGCTGACCCGGCACTATTTTGACCCATGGCGGGAACTCCCGAGAGTGCGCGCGAAATACCGCGTCGATCACCTCGATGATGAGGCCCTACTGCCGATGCTTGGGGTGGATGAGGCCTACCTGGGAGCCGCCTATGCGGCTATCGATGAGGGTCATGGCAGCATGGATGCGTATCTGAAACAGTGCCTGGGCGTTGGGGATGCCGAGCGCAGGGCGCTGGCTGCGCTCTATCTAGAGCAATGACCGCCAGAGCAGTGACCGCGTCAGATTGCGGCCCAGATCATGATCAGACCGGCGGCGGCGACCATCAGGCTCTGCCCCGCCTTGTCCAGACGAAAAAGGCCGTAGAGATAGGCCAGCGGGGGCAGGAGCAGTGCAAACAGCCCCCAGGTGTAGTCTTCTTTCCAGGCCACTATCAGTAACAGAATCCAGCTGACAAGCAATGTCGCCAGGCCGAATGTCAGCAGTACAGCGCTCCCGGAATCCATGCAGTCTCCACGATAGTATTTCTGGATAAAAATCCGGCGCAATCGTAACAGATTCGTACCGTCAGGCCAGCGTTTTTGGCCGTGGAGCACTATTGGCGGATGACGGAATCCCTGAATTTGGGTAAGGTAATGCGCTTTTTTCAAGGAGATGCGGGTGAGCGATCCCTACGCGGATATTCGGCCTTACGACGACGATGAAGTGGCTGCCGTCCTGGCTCGCCTGTTGTCTGATCGAGAAATGCTCCAGGCGATTGCCGCGTTTCGCTTCGGCGCGCTCGCGAAGGCCATGCCATTCCTGCTCCGGCCCGCAGTACGCTGGTACCTCAAGCGGCAGGTGCGCGGTGTAGCCTCCGTCGCCGATCTGCAGTCGGTTATCCGTTACTACATGGATCGGATGATCGAATCGACTACCGCAGGCTTTACAGTAGCCGGCCTCGAGCGCCTGGATCCACAGGCGCCCTATCTCTTCATAAGCAACCATCGCGATATCGCTATGGATCCGGCATTTACCAACTATGCGCTGCATTCCGAGGGGCGCGACACCGTGCGTATTGCCATTGGCGATAACCTGCTGACGAAGCCCTGGGTCTCGGATCTCATGCGCCTGAACAAGAGCTTCATCGTGCGGCGCTCAGCCAGTGGCCCGCGTGAGCTGTTGGCCCGCTCGCGCCATCTCTCGGACTACATCCGCTACTCTCTCAAGGAAGAGCGGGCCCCTGTCTGGATCGCCCAGCGCGAGGGACGAGCCAAGGACGGAGTCGACCGCACGGAGCCGGCGATTATCAAGATGCTGACGCTTGGTCGTGACAAGGCAACAGAGAGTTTTTCCGACTATGTGGCCGGCCTGAATATTGTGCCGGTTTCCATCGCCTATGAGCTCGATCCCTGCGATGCCCTCAAGGCAAACGAGCTGTGGCAGCGACGTGAGCGCGGTGTTTACGCCAAGGGCGCCCAGGAAGATGTGGCTTCCATCGGCATGGGGATATCCGGCCACAAGGGCCGTGTTCACGTCAGCTTTGGTACGCCGATAGGCCACGGCTTCGAAACCCCCGCCCAGGT
>JBHEOO010000079.1:0-6141 GCA_046260765.1 Chromatocurvus sp. | reverse complement strand
GTACAGCGGTGCTCGATGTTCGCTGGCGGCTGCTCGTCATTACTGCTGCTCGCCTGCAGACGATAGAGTTTGGCAAGCTTGACTCGCAGTTTCTCCGCCAGCCGTTGCGCCTGCGCCCGCGACGTCTGCTCGTCGGTATCCAGCGAACGTAACAGCACAACAAACTCGTCGCCCCCCAGGCGCGCCACGGTGTCTGACTTGCGCACGCTACTGAGTATGCGCGTTGCGGTCTCAATCAGAAGCGCGTCGCCAACGGCATGGCCGCACTCGTCGTTGAGTTCTTTGAAGTTATCGAGATCAAGCAGGAGAAGCGCACCGTACTTGCCACTACGTTCGCTGGCGAGGATTGCCTGATCGATCCGGTCCTCCAGCAAACGGCGGTTGGGGAGTTCGGTCAGAGGATCATGGTAGGCCATCTCAAGAATTCGTTGCTCGTCCACAACACGGTCTGTGATATCACGCGAGACCACGACGACATGGCGGGGTTTGCCAGCATCATCCCGGACCAGCGCGCCACAGGATTCCATGTAATGCTCGCCTTGATCGGGCAGCTGGAAACGGAACGTCAGCACGTGGCCACGACCGGTCTTCACCGTTTCGCGGAACGCTGCTTTTACTGTGTGTAAGTCATCGGGGTGAACTTCGGCAAAGGAATCTGTGCCCACAAGATCGCTGGGGCTGCCAAACAGCTTAGCGTAGGAGGAGCTGTTGTAGACGCGACGCCCCTCGAGATCCAGCACCGCAACATAATCACCGACATGTTCAGCGATAACGCGGAAAAACTCCTCTCTTGCGAGCGCCTCAGAAAGCGCAGTGCGTAACGCCGCATTTTCCTGCGCCAGATCCCTGTGCCCTGACGCGTCCCCGTCTGCGCTGTCGTGCTCACTTCTCATGCAACCGCCCCCTGCGCAAATCGTCAAGACCAGCCTTTACTACCGTTTAACATTGTTTCGTGCCGGTCACAATGTCATTGAAGCACGTCATTGAAACACGTCATTGCAACACGTCACTGACACCCGGCAATGCCGTCGTGATTGCCCGCGCCGTCGCTGATCCTGTAGCCTTTACTCTTCAATCAAATCACTCTTCAATCAAATCACTCTTCGGCGAACCAATCCACCCATGTTTTCGTATTGTAAGCTGGTTGTTACAAAAAAAGGGGTAGTTATGAATCGTTTATCAATTTTGAAGTCTGTTCTGTGGGTGTGGGCGGCCTGGCATCTGGCGTTTGGCGTGCTTTCCACGTTTGCACCGGAAGTGGGTGCCGCCGCCGTTGGCTGGACGGCGGAAGAAGGCTGGACGCCGCAGTTGATTACTATGAGTACCCAGTACGGCATGGTTATGGTCCTGCTGGCGATCATGTTCGTGATCATGGCACTGAATCCGTTGCAGTATCTGAATCTGCTCTGGGTCGCCATCGCCGAGCAGGTCCTTGGGGTACTGTACGCTGCCTATATTTACGTGCAGTTCGGACAGCTGACCATCCCGCAGATGTTGCTGCAGGCCGGTATCAACAGTGTCGTGGTTATCGTGTTCGCTGTGTTATGGCTCGGACTGAAGAACTCCCAGCCCCAGGCGGCAACTGCATGAGAAGGCAGTAAGTCGGCAGCACCTGTTCCATTCCCGCTGCGGTTCGCCGCTGCCGGCCATGACATTGACTGAAGTGAAGCCGCCGCCGTTTTTTGACGTGCGGCGGCGTTTTTTTCTCTGGAGTATGCGTGTTGCAGGACGGCAGGGATGACAATGACGAGCGCCAGCAGCCCACCCCTGACGGTGTTGAACCTGGCTGGCTGGATCGACATCTGGTGAAGATTCTGGTGGTTGTCGGTATTCTGTGCTGCCTTGGCCTTGTGGGCCGGGCGATGACGGGGATGGCGGCCTAGCACGATGCCGGCATGGTGAAAAAACGGGTAAGGCCATCTGTTCGTTCGTCGGCAGGGTCGGCGGGGCGTTCCCCGAGCCCGGGCGTATCATTGTGGCTACTTGGCACGCTCTACGTGACGCTGATACTGGCGCCGCTGGGTTTTGCGTTTTTTCTCTACCCCATTAGCGCCCACGCGGGCGTTGATGTATTTGCCTCGACCCTTGGCATGCTTGCTTTCGCGGCCTTGCTGGTCGATTTTCTGTTCTCGGGGCGGACGCAATGGATTTCCGGTCGTCTCGGGGTGCACCGCACTATGCGTATTCACCGCTGGATGGCTTACGCGATTATCGCCGGCATCGCAGTACATCCCTTTCTCTATACCGCGCCTGATGGCCTCTCCTGGCCCTGGTTCAATTCTGATGACCCCACGCTTATCCTCGGCAACTGGTCGCTGATAACCGGACTGGCGGCCTGGATTCTTACCGCCGCCATCATCTTCATCGCAGCTGACCGCAAGAAAATGCCGGGCAGCTACCGCACCTGGCGCTTTATGCATGCAGGCAGCGCACTGATCCTCGGGTTGCTCATTGCAATCCATGCCATCAGCGCCGGCGGTTACAGCAGCCAGCCTCTACTGGCCATTTACTGGATTCTGTTGCTGCTTGCGGGGCTGTGGATGCTGGTTGAAATGTTTCTGCTGCAGCCACAGCAACGGCGACGTCTGTCTGCGGCGACGCAACGAAAAAACGCGCCGCCTTCCTCCGAAGGTGGGCCATAAGCCTCATTGCCTGTCTTTTATCAGGCGGGCATGAGCTGCACAGAGCGCGGTGAACAATGGCGTTCTCGGTGTAGCCGGAGGTATAGAGCATCTTTTTCTTCTTGCGAACTCAGCCTGACTCATCCGCTGAGGCTCGATAAATTCCTCAAGCAGTATCTCTCCAGGGTAAAACGGATTTTTGGCTTGGCGGGCTTGCGCAGTATATAGAAACTTAGTAATAATCAATCTCATTACTATTTGTTTCTCAATGAGGTAGTTCACATGCGTATTTCTCAGCTTGCGGCCGCGGCTCTGTCGGCTGTCGCTCTCACCGCGGGTGCCGATGCGTTATCGGACGGCGGTGGCATTGAAACCATTGAAGTTTTCGGCACCCGTGATACCAAGGTGCCCGGTACACTGCCGGGCTTGCAGGAGGGCAGGATTTTTGCCGGCAAGAAAACGACGATGGTCGACCTCTCCGAGCAGCCTGCATTTGTCGAGCCCAATCTGCGCCAGATGTTCTCCCGGGTGCCCGGCCTGTTCGTATCGGACCAGAAAATCCCCAGCATCTACAACGTCAATTATCGGGGGCTGGGCAACCCGCATGAGTCCGAGTTCGTTGCGTTTTTCCAGAACAACGTGCCGTTGGCCGCGGCGCCTTTTGGCTACCCCACCATGTACTACATGCCGGCGGCGCAGCGGGTGGAACGGATCGAGTTCGTGCGGGGCGGCGGCGGCCTGCTCTACGGCCCGCAGATTGGCCCGGTGCTCAATTTCGTTACACGGCGGGCCAATGCACAAGCGCCGGCGTCGTTCAGGACTGATCAGTCAACCGGCAGCGACGGCCTCTACAGCACCTATAACGAGGCGCGCTGGTCGCACAACGACGTCGGGATCATGGCGTCCTTCGACCACCGCAGCGCCGACGGTCCGCGACGCAACGAAGACTACGAGGTCAACTCGGGCTACTTCGGCGCCTCCTACGAAGGTTTCGACGGGATTCGCCTGGGCTTTGATCTGGACCTCTACCAGTCCGACTCCGGCGAGGCAGGCCGCTTGACGTCCGCGGAATTTGCGGCTGATCGCGACCGGGTGAAGACGCCGTTCAACCGGGTGGAGATCGATCAGCTTATCGCCACGCTTACCTACGAGCAGCAGATCAATGACGCAACGACCGTGGATGCCCGGGCCTGGTATCTGGGTATGGACCGACTGAGCCGGCGCTCGGCGCAGTTCACGGACCCCACCAGCGAACCGGCAACCACCGCCATCGATGAGCAGCAGTTCGACAACTACGGCGTCGATGTGCGCTTTGCCCTGGCATGGGGAGCGAACCACGTGCTGACGGCAGGCGCTACCAGCTACCTGGGCGACAGCCCGCGAACCCGCCACGTCAGCGACGACATCCGCTCCAGCCGTCAGAATCCGGCAGACCTGGCGTTTGAGCAGGATCGCGCCATCAACTACACCGCGCTGTTCGTCGAGAACCTGTTCAGCTTCGGCCGGCTCAGCGTGGTGCCGAGCATGCGCTACGAGCGCATCAACTACGATCTGGAGGACGTCGTCACCAGCGCCGCTCTTAATCGGGACGGTATCGATCTGGATCGCACGTTCAACGAGACGCTGCTCGGCCTCGGGCTGATGTACCAGACCGGCGAGCGCTCGGAGCTGTACGCCAATGTGTCCGAGTCCTACCGCCCCCAGCGCTTCGACGACCTGATCAACCCGACCTCTGAGCTGGCTGGCTCCAGCGGCCCCGGCGTGTCGCGGGGTGTCAACTACGAGTTCGGCTACCGCAGCCAGCCGATAGACAGACTGGTCGTCGATATCAGCCTGTTCCGCATCGACTTCCAGGACAAGATCGAACAGATACAGGTGAACATCGCTGATGTGGAGCGCATCAACAGCGGCGACTCGCGGCACCAGGGCGTGGAGTTCAGCATCGAGTACAGCGTGCTGACCGCAGGTACCCGATCGCTGACCCTGTTCGCCAGCGGCTCGCTGCTGGATGCGGAGATCACGAACAGTGTCACCGCCAGCCTGGAGGGCAACCAGCCGGCCTTTGCGCCCGACCACCTGATCCGCGCCGGCTTCATCTACGACGACCCCCAGTGGAATGCCGCGCTGACTGCAACGCTGGTGGGCGATCAGTACTGGCAGGACTCCAATCTGCCGCGCGGCGCCGGCGCCGGCCTGATCGAGGCGGAAATCCCGTCCTACGAAGTGCTGGACTTCAGCCTGGAGTACCGACCCGCCGGGCGGTGGACGGTGTACGGTGGCATCAACAACCTGTTGAACGAGGACTACTACAGCCGTGTCCGCAACGACGGCATCGAGCCCGCACTGGAACGGACCGTCTACGCGGGCGTGCGTTTCGCGGTGAACTAGTGCCCTGAGTTGGAAGTTCGCAATGTTTCAGCACGTCAGACGAGGGCACTGGCAAGGCGCCGCTCGATCAATAGTGTGCAGGCTTGGAGGCCATAGCCCCGGGCCATGCGCTTAAGGCGCAGCGACTATGACTGATCAATCGTGTAACTTGTGTTGTTCACGGGCATGGCCCGGAATAAGGGCACTATCAGTAGCAACAGCAAGGACGCGACACAGCCAATGCAGACAAACAGCACCAGGCCCGCAGACCAGAAAGACACCAACAGCCAACCTTATTCCAGAGCCCAGGCGATTGGCCTGGCACTGGGACCACTCCTGTTTGCCCTGACGATGCTGTTTTTCGCGCCCGAAGGCCTGAGTTATGCGGGCCGTGCCGTTCTGGCCACAACGCTGTGGGTAGCTGCCTGGTGGATCACCGAGGCCATTCCCATCCCCGGCACCTCACTGCTGCCCCTGGTCCTGTTGCCGGTGATGGGTGCACTGGACAGCGCGACAGTGACCTCTTCCTACGGGAATGACATCATCTTCCTGTTCCTGGGCGGCTTTTTCATCGCCACCGCCATGGAGAAGTGGAATCTGCACAAACGCATAGCACTGGGCATTATCGACGTCGTCGGCACCAGCACGCAGCGCATCCTGCTCGGCTTTATGCTCGCCACGGCCTTTCTGTCCATGTGGGTGTCCAATACCGCAGCGGTTATGATGATGATTCCCATGGCATTGGCCATTACCGCGCAGGTGGCCAGCGCCCTGAAAGGCACGCCTGAGGAGCGGCACCTTCCCACCTTCGAGAAATCGCTGATCTTCGGTGTCGGTTATGCCGGTACCATCGGCGGTGTCGGAACACTGATCGGCACGCCGCCCAACATCATTCTGGCGGCGCAGACACGGATACTTTTCGACGTCGAGATAACCTTTGCCGGCTGGATGGCGGTTGGCGTGCCGGTGGTCATCCTGCTGCTGTCAATCGCCTGGCTCTACCTTGGCCGCGTGGCCTTCCCCACGCCGATCAAGGAACTGCCCGGCGGTCGGCGCGTGATCCACGCCGAGCGCGAGGCCCTCGGCCGCACGGCCTTCGAGGAAAAAGCCGTTGCCGCGGTTTTCGTTTTCGCCGCATTCATGTGGATCACCC
>JBHEOO010000078.1:878-6156 GCA_046260765.1 Chromatocurvus sp. | reverse complement strand
GCGATACCGATTCCGTTCATGATTCTGTACGCGCCGAGCTGGGGCTGGATCGTGGCGGCTACGGTGCTGCTCGGCATCAACCAGGGTTTCACCTGGTCTATGACTCAGACCGCCAAGCTCGACATCACCCGCGCCGATCAGCGCGGCCTCACCATGGGGCTCAACGAGTTTTCGGGTTACCTCGGCGTGGCCGTGGCCGGCATCGTGACAGGCTATCTCGCCACGGGCCTCGGTCCGCGCATGGGGCTGTTTGTGTTTGGCGTGACAGTGATCAGCGTCGCGATCGTACTCACCGCCCTATGGGTGAAGGAGACCTTGGCGTGGGCGCATGCCGAAGGCGCGCGTCACGCGGGCAGCCTGGCCGCCGGCCCCAAAGCGGATCTCCCACAGACTGTCACCGATCAACCGACGACCTGGGAGATCTTCACGCTGATGTCGTGGCGGGATCGCCGCCTGTTCGCCCTGTGCCAGGCCGGTTTGGTCGAGAAGTTCGTCGATGCCCTGATCTGGGTGGTGTACCCGGTGTATCTGTACGAACGCGGCCTGAGCCTCGCCAACATCGGCTGGGTCGTGGGGGTGTACGGCTTCGTCTGGGGCGGCTCGCAGTTCTTCACCGGCAGACTCTCAGATCACATCGGCCGGCAGACGCCGATCGTCTGGGGCATGTGGATATGCGGCGCGGGTGTGGCGCTGACACTCGTCGGCGAGGCGGTGTGGTGGTGGTCAATTTCGGCCGCGATTACTGGCTTTGGCATGGCGCTACTCTATCCAAATCTCTCCGCGGCGGTCGCTGACCTGGCTGCACCACATTGGCGCGGTACGGCGATCGGCATCTACCGCTTCTGGCGCGATCTCGGCTACGGTATCGGCGCGCTCGCACTGGGCGCGGTGAGCTATCTCAGTGGAAGCCTTACCGCCGGCTTCTGGCTCGTCACGGTCTGCATGGGCCTGTCCGGCTGGCTGGTGTGGCTATGGGGAGGCGGGGCATATCAGGGTTCGCGAACGCAGCATGATGTTTAACGAGGTGGAGGGTGAGTGATAAATGTTCCCTTCGCGCCCTTTTCAGGAAGCGTTGAATAAGTCCGTTCGTGGTGAGCCCCCCTCCGACTGGCTCAGGATAGGCTTCGTCAAGCTCAGGGCGATCGGGTGACTTATTCAGATGCTTCCTGAACACCGCCTTGTCCAAAGGCTTACCGCCTGATTAATGGGTTGGAATCAGTGTTGCTTTTGGCAGTGAGCCACCCACCAACTCGGTCACTTTTCTGCCGCAGTTCACGTGCCCTGATGAATTGTCACAGTAGTAGGCGCTGGTACGATTGCCTGTTCCTAAATCACTCGCCCAGTTTGAGCTGAAATCGCGTAAGCGTGAGACCTGGGTTGAGTTCGGTGAGCAGCCTGAGGCAACGTTGCCAATCAGGTCACCGTTTTCGCCCTCAACGTCGGTGTGGCAGCTTTTGCCCGTGGGCCAGATGCCCCAAATGTAGTGTGACCAAGCTAACTGCAGACCGACGTACCGATTTGGAAGTGACTTCAGCGCCCCGAAGGCATTGTTAGACAAGTTGGCTAAAGCGGGTCGTGCGGCAATGACCAACACCTCTGCATTGCCACCTTGCGAGAGTGCGTACAAATTGTCGGAAAAACCGCCTGAAGCAACCGGGTCAAACAAGATCGCACCTTTAAGGTTTGGATAACCCCGCTCAACCAGGCGTTTGCCGACCACACTGGCAAAATGCCCGCCAGCAGAATGGCCGCCGACAATATAATTTACGGGTAACAGCTTACCGGCGGGCGGGGTAATGTTGCGCTTTGTAAGCAGGTCGCCCAGCTCATTACCGAGGTCGGAATTGCCGCCGCTCATATCGGCGTTCAAGCATAGCACCATCACGTCTTTTTCCATGATCGCTTTGCTCGTGTTGCGTAAATTGCCACAGCCGCGAAAAAATCCGTGTTGCAAAATCATTAACGCGGAAGCCTGCGCGTTGGGTAGATACCAATCAACGTTGTAAGAAGTGGACCCTACAGTCAAGTTGGCATTAATACACTGCCCCCTGCCAGAAGAAAAAGCGCCGCAGGGAACTTGAGCATTTGCCGTGGCGCTAAACATAAAAGCTGAGCATGTAATGGCGGTGAATGCGGCGGCTATTTTTGCTGAACGATTGATTGTGTGCATGATGCGCCCTTGTTATGAATTATTGAGATTGTTGTTACCCGTGACTGCTATCGATAAGGAGCCTCTGATCAATTCATTGAGGCCGTCATTGCGAGCGAAGGGAGGCAATCTCGCAACTGAGGCATCAGTGGCTTGGAGGTTGCTTCGTCGCTGCGCGCCCCGCAATGACGATTAATCAGGTGGTTCCTTAACGAGGTAGAGGACGAGTGATCAATGTCCCCTTCGCGCCATCTTCCCTCATTATGCCAGAGGCGTCGCGTTTATCTTTCAGCGCAAGGCCATGGACAAATGGCCGGAGGCTGCATTAGTCTTGCGCCACGGCATTGCCGAGCCAGCTTATCTCAATCCACCACAGGCAAGGAACCATCATGTCGCATTATCATGCCGTCGTCTGGGTCGATCACGTCGAAGCCCATGTCATGCACATCAGCCCCACCGACGTTGAGAAGTCTGTTGTGCATCCTGCAAAACCACATCAGCACCTGCATCACAAGGGCGGCGCCGTGGGCAGCGGGCACAGCACGGAAGACCAGCACTATTACCACGCGATCGTGGAAGCACTGAAAGGCGCCAGCGAGATCCTGATTGTGGGCCCGGGCCAGGCCAAGCTCATCCTGTTCAAGCACATGCAGTCGCATGATGCGTCCATGGGCGCCAAGGTCGTGGGCGTTGAAACCGTGGATCATCCTTCCGACGGACAGGTGGTCGCTCACGCACGGAAATATTTTGAAGCTAAAGACCGCATGATCTGAGTCTTGAGCCCGGCCGGGCACGTCGCCACGGGCATTGCCGGCATAGCTGGGTCAGGGTAGTCGGTCAAGCGTCCGAACATACCGGCGCGGACAGGATGGAGGAAGTCCTTTAAGGGCGTTAGCTATGTCGAGTCTGACCCGAATGGCACTTTCAGCTTGATGTGGGCTGGCCCGATGCGCCCAGCGAGTTTGGCTTGCAACAGCTGTCGGGCGATCTCGACCTCAACGTACGTGACGGCCACATTCGTGATGTGCGTCCCGGCGCCGGCCGCATCCTCGGTTTGTTCAGCCTGACCGAGATTCCGCGCCGTTTGAGCCTGGACTTCGGCGATCTTTTCCAGCAGGGTTTGGTCTTCAACTCGATCCGCGCTCGCTTCTATCTGGAAGGTGGCGCGGCCTTTACCGACAGTTTGTTGGTGTTGAGCCCGGCCGCTGAAATTCAGATCAGCGGTCGTACCGGCCTCGTTGATCGCGACTACGATCAGGAAATGCGGGTGTTGCCAGCGGTCGGCGGCAGTCTGCCGTTGGCCGGTGCACTGGCTGCAGGCCCGGCCGGAGCTGCGGCCGGATTGTTGATGCAGGGCGTGTTCAACGACCCCTTGCGCCGCGCCGCCGCAACCCGCTACCGCATACGTGGCAGTTGGGAATCGCCCGAGGTCGATCTGGTCGAGCGTCCCCGCGATACGCGCTGAGGTATTCAGGGCCAGGAGCAAGGCATGCAATTCAGGACCCTGTCCTCCATATCCACACTGTTGCTCGGCATGGGCATTCTGCTCGCCGGCACCGGCCTGATCGGCACGCTGCTGGGTCTGCGTGCTGGTATTGAAGGCTTCTCCGATATGACCATGGGCGTGGTCATGTCGGCATTCTTTCTCGGTTACATCGTCGGTGCCTTTACCTGTCCGCCGCTGATCCGCGCCGTCGGCCACATTCGCGCCTTTGCCGCGATGGCGGCGTTGTCGGCGGTGGTGTCCCTGCTCTACGGCATGCTTGTTGATCCGATCGTCTGGTGGGCGTTGCGGGTGATCAACGGCATTTGCATGGTGGGTCTGTACATCGTCATCGAGAGCTGGCTGAACGAGCGTGTCGACGAGGGCAGGGGGCAGGTGTTCGCGGTTTACATGATGATCAGCCTGTTGGCACTGGCCGGCGGCCAGTACTTGCTGCTGGTCTACGGACCCGATGATTTGGGCAGCTTTGCGCTGGTGGCGATTCTGTTCTGTCTGGGTCTGATTCCGATCGCGATGACGCCCACTTCGCAGCCGCAACAGATCGACAGGCCGCACCTGCCGATACGCAAGATCTATGACGCCGCACCTGTGGGCGTGGTCGGGGCACTGGTGTCCGGTGCCGTGACCAGCGCCTTCTGGGGTCTGTCGGCAATCTACGGCCGCGATGCCGGACTGGACGCGGCTGGGGTGGCCACACTGGTTTCGCTGGTGATCGTCGGTGGCGCGGCGCTGCAATGGCCGATAGGCCGCTACAGCGATCATCGCGACCGCCGCATCGTGGTGATGGTGGTTGCGCTGTTAGGCGCGGCCTCAGCACTGGGTCTGTACGCATTGGCGGAGTTCTCGCGCCTGGCCCTGTACGCCTCGGCACTGGTTTATGGTGGCTTTTCCTTCTCGTTGTACGGTCTGTGTGTGGCACAGACCCACGACCGTCTGGATCGCAGCGATGTGCTGCAGGCCACTCAGGGTCTGCTGCTGCTCAACGGTATCGGCGCCACCGTGGGTCCGCTGCTGGCCGGTGCGGTGATGCAGTACGCAGGCACTCGCAGCTTCCCCTTGCTGCTGGCAAGCCTGCTTGTTCTGCTGGCCCTGTACGTGGCCTGGCGCATCCGCATCCGCCCCGCGGTCGCCGAACCGAACATGAGCGATTTCGTCATCGTCACCCGGACCTCGCCGCTGGCGCTGGAAATGGATCCGAGGATTCCCAGCAGCAATGCGAGCAGCTCTGAACCAGATAATGCCGATCCGGCGCCTGTCGAGGACCCGCAGGAATCGGCACTTAAGCCCGAAAGTAAAAAGCGGCCCTATTTGTTTTCGAACGAGTACTCGGAACCGTGATCTGCACTCATTCCCTGCGTATATGCGTAAAAAGGGGACGGAGCAACCGTGTTCAACGTCAAGCCTGAGACTGTAAATCAAATTGTGTAACCGCTTATTATGACTATCCTCTTTCTAAGGTAGGGAATAATGAGCGGTTACACAATTTGATTTACAGTCTCCAATAAATATTCCGTCCCCTTTCGCCCACCTTTCGCCCCTTTCCACTTCTTGAGTGGATTGAATACGTCAAAGAACATTTAACCCCCTCCGTGCTACTGGAATTTAATAGCCACTCCGCGTAAAAC
>JBHEOO010000078.1:0-868 GCA_046260765.1 Chromatocurvus sp. | reverse complement strand
AACCAGACAATGCCGATCCGGCGCCTGTCGAGGACCCGCAGGAGTCGGCACTTAAGCCCGAAAGTTGATACGCGGCAGCTTCTCGGTCGGTCGTAGACGCTGTTGTGCCGCTGCCTCCAAAAGTACCGTGTAGGCTCGATATGCGTAAAAAGGGGAGTGCGCCAGCACAAACTGGCAAGTGATAGTTGGTGAAAGTCCAATACAAGAAAGGAGTAGCGAACCGTCTTGGCCCCGAGTCATGCGTGGCTCATCGTGAGGTGAGTGGCGAAGCGTTGATAGGGGACACCGGCAGGCCAGCCTGGAGCCGAGCGTGTCTAAATGGGGTCATCTAAATGGGGTCAGACTCGACTTAATCGTAGCTGCCTCGCGAGAACACATCAACAAATGCGCCTGGGTCAGTAAGAACCCTGAATACACGGCAAGCAAATGTTTTTACTCTGACGCCAAATATTTTTTGTCACCGATCCCTTCAGCCGGGGCGGCCGGCCAGCGCGTCAATGATGGCATTCAGCGTCGTGCTCGGGCGCATGATCTGTGCGGTCTTGGTCTTGTCGGGGTGGTAGTAGCCGCCCAGATCCGGCGCCTGCCCCTGTGCGCCGTTCAGTTCGGCGACGATCTTTGTCTCGTTGTCGGCGAGTGCCTTGGCGACCGGGCCGAACAGGCGCTTGAGGCCCGCATCGTCGTTTTGTTCGGCGAGCGCCTGTGCCCAGTACAACGCGAGGTAGAAGTGGCTGCCGCGGGTATCCAGCTGGCCGGTCTTGCGCGAGGGTGATTTGTCGTTACTCAGGAAGGCGTTGTTTGCCGTATCGAGTGCGGCGGCGACGAGCTTGGCCTTGGCGTTGGCATGTTTGCGCGCGAAGTCTTCGAG
>JBHEOO010000077.1:0-6706 GCA_046260765.1 Chromatocurvus sp. | reverse complement strand
GGGGGAGACGAGTACCGTGGAAGAGGACAGCATGATTTTCCTCAAGAAGACGCGCGTTCTCCTGCAGAGAATGCCGCAGGAATGAAGAGGAGAACCTCGACTGGGTGATTCTTATGATTCGGAGGCGCTTGTTTTTCAAGCGGGCGCTTTTTTGGGTCAGACGCTGATCCCACGAGATGCTGTTACAGCACTATCCGAGACCGGTTTTCAGATCAATCGCCGGCGTGTGACAACAGGGCCGCGGCCGCCTTTATGATATAGCGTTCAATCATCGTGTACCTGCGACCTCTGAGAACCTCCTCCACCAGGCTCCAGTCCAGGTTCAGATAATCGTGGATAATGGCATTGCGCATACCAACCGCCCCGCGCAAGACGTCGGCTGACGGGTCAGTAAGACTGAGCACTTCGTAAACCCGTTCAACGCCGGCTCTGGCTTCCGAGGGCACTGGCCGGCCTCGCGCATTAAGCAAATGCTTTGAGGAACCCACTGCCATTTCCACCAACACCTGCAGACTGCGCTCGACAGCATTGCGCTCGTTAAAGGTCAGCGGTCGCTGATCATTGATAGTGCTCAGCTCGCCGAGACCCTGGACATGCTGCTCCGCCTGCTCGCGAATGGCATAGACATAGGCCTCATAGGGCCTTTCGATGTCGCTCATGCTCTGCCTTGTACTCTGCCCAGAGGCTCCACACACGCTGTTGCTCCGCTCGCAAACGAAAGTCGGAGCGACAGAGCAGCACCTCGCCCTGATCGATGATGTTGTAAGCCAGCGGCACCGGCACGCGATTGATGTCAACGACAGAAACCGGTGCGGACATCGCCAGCCTCAGCCGATACGCCTGATCTTCAAGCAGTGTCTGGCGCTCTTCAGGTCGCAGACTGTGTGGAACCAGCGCAACGGCAATGTCGTAATCGCTGTCGTGGGCATCGAGACCGATTGCGCGGGACCCATACAGCCAGGCGACTTCGACGGCAGAATTGGCAGAGAGGGATTGGAGAAGCAGGCTTGCATCGGCTGTCATGATGGCAATCCCAGACTTGTCCGTTGCAACCCTGAAGGATCGGGTACGGCTGGAACTGACTCTAAAATATGGTCGGGACGGCAGGATTTGAACCTGCGACCACCACACCCCCAGTGTGGTGCGCTACCAGGCTGCGCTACGCCCCGATTGCCCTTGCGGACGACGCGCATTATACGCAAACGCCCGCGGGACACAACGCTTAACGCCCAGGCTTGAGCAACTCGAGTACTTCCTCGAGATCCTCGATGGTTTCCTTGATCACCGCCTGGATTTCCACCGGACGCATACCGGAATCTTTCTCATCCGTCATGCGCTGGCGGGCGCCGCCGATGGTGTAACCATCCTCGTAGAGCAGGGCGCGTATCTGGCGGATAGTAAGAACATCTTCACGCTGGTAGTAGCGACGGTTGCCGCGGCGCTTCACCGGTTTCAGCTGCGGGAATTCCTGCTCCCAGTAGCGCAGCACGTGGGGCTTGACGGCACACAGCTCGCTGACTTCCCCGATGGTGAAGTAGCGCTTGCCGGGGATGACCGGCAGTTCGTTATTGTGACTCGGTTCCAGCATAATTTTCTACCCTGGCCTTGAGCTTCTGCCCTGGCCGAAAGGTTACCACCCTGCGGGCGGAGATGGGTATTTCTTCACCGGTCTTCGGGTTGCGGCCGGGGCGCTGGCTCTTGTCACGCAGATCGAAATTGCCGAAGCCGGACAGCTTTACCTGCTCATTGTTCTCAAGACAGGTGCGGATCTCCTCGAAGAAGAGTTCAACCAGTTCCTTGGCCTCGCGCTTGTTCAATCCCAGTTCCTCGAACAAACGTTCTGCCATTTCCGATTTGGTCAGGGCCGTCATTGCTCCGCCACTCAGCTCCTTTGCTCGGCATCATAGTTTTCTCGCAACGAATCAATGACTTGCTGCACAACCTCAGTCACTTCTTCATCCGAGAGAGTGCGCGTTTGATCCCGGAAAGTCAAACCCATGGCAATACTTTTTCGTTTAGGATCAATACCTTTGCCTTCATAGACATCAAACAGCGTGAAGTCTTCAAAGTAAGACCCTGCCACGCTTCTAACATTTTCCGCCAGCTCGCCTGCCGTCACGGTCTTGTCCACCACCACGGCAATGTCGCGACGTATGACGGGGAAACGCGATACCGGTGAGAACGCCGGCATGCGGGCGGAAAGCAGTGCGCGGGTTGCGATCTCAGCGACATAGGTATCCATGTCGAGATCGAGCGCAGCGCGAGCCGAGGGGTGCAATGCCCCGAGGTATCCCACGTCCTCGCCGTCCAGATGAATCGCCGCCGTGCGGCCGGGGTGCAGCGCCGATCGATCGCTCGCGACAAAGCGCAGATCGCCGTCGCGTCTGGCTATGCGGAACAGACTTTCGACATCGCCCTTGAGGTCATAGAAATCCGCGGTATCCCGTGAGGCATCCCACCCCTCAGGCTCGCGCGGCCCGGCGAGCAGCAGGCACAGCATGGGCTCCTGCTGCAGTCCCTTGCCGGTGGGGACAAAACGCAGACCCGTCTCGTAAAGACGCAGCCGACTCTGCTGCCGGTTCAGGTTGCGCCTTGCGACACCCACCAATCCGGGCAGGAGACTGGTGCGCATCACCGCCATATCCGCGGAAATCGGGTTCGCCAGTGACACAGGAGGCGTGTCGGGATCGAACAGGCTTTGCAGCTCGGGTTCGACAAAGCTGTAGGTAATGGCCTCGTTATAGCCGCGGGAGGCAAGATGCGAACGTACGGGACGTAATGAAAGGCGGGTTTCATCCTGTACCGGCATCGCAAGATCGGCACGGATACGACGGGTGGGCAGGCGCTCGTAGCCATAGACCCGCGCCAGCTCTTCCAGCAGGTCCGCTTCAATGGCGATATCGAAACGCCATCCCGGCACCTCGCACAGCCAGCCTTCGTCCGTAACAGTCACGCCCAGTCCGAGGCCCCCGAGAATGCGCTCGACATCGGCAGCGGGCATGTCCAGGCCCAGCACGCGGGGGATGCGTGCCGCGCGCAATGCCACCGGCGTGCGGGCCGGCAGGTGCGCCTCATCCACCACCTCGATCACCGGGCCTGCGCTGCCACCGGCAATCTCCAATAGCAGTGCGGTCGCGCGTTCCATGGCACGGCGCTGCAGCGTGAAATCCACGCCGCGCTCAAAGCGGTGTGAGGAATCCGTGTGCAGTCCGTAGCCGCGCGCCTGCCCCGCCATTGGCTGCGGCGCGAAGAACGCGGATTCCAGAAACAGGTTGCGACTGCCAGCACTCACCGCACTGGACTGCCCGCCCATGATGCCGGCGAGGGCGAGAGGTCGCTCATGGTCTGCGATCACCAGGCTGTTCTCGCGCGGCTCCAGCGTCTGGCCATCCAGCAGCTCCAGCGATTCCCCGGCGCGGGCACAGCGGACGACGATGCCACCGTGCAGGGTATCGAGATCAAACGCATGCATGGGCTGGCCCAGCTCAAGCAGCACATAATTGGTCACATCCACCGCCGGATCGATACTGCGCACACCGGCTCGGCGCAGGCGCTCCTGGAGCCACAGGGGAGACGGCTTTGAAAGATCAACGCCTTCGATGACACGGCCCACGTAACGCGGGCAGCGCTCCGGGGCGTCCAGCACCACGTCGAAAGTGCGATCAATTGTCGGCGCTACTGGCGCTATCTCTGGCGAGCACATCGGCACCCCATTGAGCAGCGCAACCTCCCGCGCTATGCCGAGCATGCTCAGGCAATCCGCGCGGTTCGGCGTCAGGTCCACCTCGATCACCTGGTCGTCCAACCCCAGATACGCACGCAGGTCTGTGCCTACCGGTGCCTCAGGCGCCAGCTCCATCAGACCCGCATCGGCGTCGGACAGGCCCAGCTCGGACTCCGCACAGAGCATGCCCTGGGACGCCTGGCCGCGCAGCTTCGCCTGCTTGATCCTGAAATCACCCGGCAGCACCGCACCGACCTGCGCAAAGGGTGCTTTCAGTCCGACGCGCGCGTTAGGTGCGCCGCAGACCACCTGCAGCGCGTCCCCGCCGGCATTCACCTGGCACAGACGCAGCTTGTCGGCATCCGGATGCGGCTCAGCGCTGACAATTTCACCCACCACAACGCCGCTGAAGGCACCGGCCACGGGCTCCACGGCATCCACCTCGAGGCCGGCCATGGTGAGCTGGTGCGCCAATGCACGGGTATCGATGTCGGGGTTCACCCACTCGCGCAGCCATTGTTCACTGATTTTCACGATTTACTCTCTCCTGCTGCGGGTGGACTCAGAACTGCTCAAGAAAGCGCAGGTCGTTCTCGAAAAACAGGCGCAGATCGTTGACGCCGTAGCGCAACATGGCCAGGCGCTCCACCCCCATACCAAAGGCAAAGCCGGTGTAGGTTTCCGAGTCGATGCCGCAGTGGGCGAATACGGCAGGATGCACCATGCCGCAGCCCATCACCTCGAGCCAGCCGGTTTGGCTGCAGACGCGGCAGCCATCGCCGCCGCACTGCACGCACTGGATATCCACCTCGGCCGAGGGCTCGGTAAACGGAAAATAGGACGGCCGGAAGCGCACTGCGAGATCGCGCTCGAAGAATACCTGCAGGAATTCCTCGATAAGGCCCTTGAGATCAGCGAAGCTGGAGTGATCGTCGATCAGCAGCCCTTCGACCTGATGAAACATCGGCGTGTGGGTGAGGTCGGAATCGCAGCGATACACGCGACCCGGACAGATGATGCGCAGGGGCGGCGCCTGGCTTTCCATGACCCGCACCTGAACCGGCGAGGTATGGGTGCGCAGCACCGTCGTCTCATCGACATAGAAGGTATCGTGCATCGCCCGGGCCGGGTGATGCGCCGGGATATTGAGCGCCTCGAAGTTGTGATAGTCGTCCTCGATTTCCGGGCCTTCCACCACCTCGAAGCCGATAGCGCCGAAGAAGTCCTGCATGCGCTCGATGGTGCGCGTAACCGGATGCTGGCGGCCGCTACGCTGGCCACGCCCGGGAAGCGTTACATCAATGGTTTCAGCCGCCAGCTGCTGCTCGACCGCCGCGCTCTCCAGCGTCGCCTTGCGCTCACCGATCAGCGCCTGCAGCGCCTGCTTGGCCTCGTTGATTTCGGCACCGGCGGCGGGTCGCTCCTCGGCGGACAGCTTGCCCAGGCCTTTCAGAAGCGCCGTGAGATGCCCTTTCTTGCCGAGGTATTCCACGCGCAGCTGCTCGAGTGCGGCGTTATCCTTGGCTGCGACAATCGCGTCCCGCGCGGCGTCCGACAACGCTTTCAGGTTCTCCATGGCTTGCATCCGTACCCTGTCGTGTCTCATTTCGGCCCATCCTGACGACGGGCAATAAAAAAGGGGAAGAGCGTCGCCCTTCCCCTTCGTGTTACCGGTGCCTGAGAGTGTGCCTTGGCTTATGACTCGGCTCGCGCATCAGACCGGTCACCGGCGGGTAGTCGCGGCAGCGCTGGCACCGCCGCAAAGGGGCGCTCAGGCAGCGAGTGCTGCCTTCGCCTGCTCTACCACGGCGGCAAACGCCGGCTTGTCATGCACCGCCAGATCGGCCAGGACGCGACGGTCCAGGGAGATGTCGGCTTTCTTCAGGCCGTTGATAAGCCGGCTGTAGGTCATGCCGTTGGCGCGGGACTGGGCGTTGATACGCGTAATCCACAGCGCGCGGAACTGGCGCTTCCTCTGACGTCGGTCACGATAGGCGTACTGACCTGCCTTGGTGACTGCCTGCTTGGCGACACGGAACACGCGACTGCGCGCACCGTAATAACCTTTTGCCTGCTTGAGTATCTTCTTGTGCCGCCGGTGAGCGACAACACCACGTTTTACACGGGCCATGCGTCTTCTCCTTGAAAATAACCGTTAGCGTGCCCGCAACATGCGGTCGATTGCCCGCTCGTCGCTGGCGTGAATCATGGAAGTGCCGCGCAGCTGGCGCTTCCGCTTCGTGGTCATTTTGGTCAGGATGTGACTCTTGTAAGCGCTCTTGCGCTTGTAGCCGCCGGCGGTCTTCTTGAACCGCTTGGCTGCCCCGCTGTGAATTTTTGCTTTAGGCATAGTGTGTACTCCGAATGCGAAGTGTTAGTAACGAAGAAACAAGGGCATTCACGGGCCGCTAGTTCTTCTTCTTGGGGGCGATTACCATGGTCATCTGTCGGCCTTCCATTTTCGGGAACTGCTCGACACCGCCCATTTCCGCCAGATCAGCTTCTACCCGCTTGAGTAGCTCCATGCCGATTTCCTGGTGAGCCATCTCACGTCCGCGAAAACGCAGCGTGACCTTGGCCTTGTCGCCATTTTCCAGGAAACGTGTCAGGTTGCGTAACTTCACCTGATAGTCTCCCTCTTCCGTCCCTGGACGAAACTTCATTTCCTTGACCTGCGTTCGCTTCTGCTTTTTCTTCTGGGCGTTTTTCTGTTTCTTCGCCTCGAACACATGCTTGCCGTAGTCCATGATCTTGCAGACCACGGGATCTGACTGATCCGCTATCAACACCAGATCCAGACTGGCTGCCTCGGCCTTCGCCCTGGCATCCGCGATTGCCACGATACCGAGCTGTTCACCATCCTCTGCGATAAGACGAACACGTTCCGCCGTGATCTCGTCATTGGTCAGGGATTTTTTCCCCTTGCCGGCTTCTTTCTTAATGCTGATTCTCCATTGCAATACGGCCGTGTCGGGCAACATC
>JBHEOO010000076.1:707-7166 GCA_046260765.1 Chromatocurvus sp. | reverse complement strand
CCGCCGTAATAACGCTGGTACATGCCGACCCGCTGGCGCGTCGCAGCGACGGTATCAGCCGGCTCCTCGTGCAGCGGCTCAAACGCAAGGCCTGTCGTGCTGGACACGCTACGCAGCAGATCTGCATCAACCGTAGCGGGAATCACGAAATCGCCGGCGCGCAATTCCTTCCCGTCGGCATTCTCCGCCGATGACAGCCCGATGCGTCGGACGGTGTCGACGCCTGCGTCCCAGAGCATGTTTACCGCCTTGAACGCGTTGTTCTGACGGCCGTCGAGACGATAACCGTAATCACCGGCCGCTACGCCGCCCATCGGCTCAGTGCCGGACGTCACATAGGGTAGCTGCTCAGTCACCGCCACGCGGAATTCCGGCGCCAGTACGGTGGTGGCAGCGCTCACATGCGTTGCCACGGGGTCGACCGTCACGCCCATGAATTCAGCCAGAACGTGACTCGAAAGATCATATGGGCGGATCGGTGAGCCATCGCGGTAACGGGTGTAGCTGTTGTCCGGATAATACGTTTGCCCGAGCAGCCAGCGGATCAGACCGCGTTTTGGCTGCGCCATGGAAACAATCCAGGAGCCGGCAGCGTATGCCCGGCCTTCATGAATGAAATCTTCCGTCGCCTGCTGCACCTCGATGCCCTGCAGCAGCAGCTTTTCGATCAACTCGCTGGCCGCCGACGCGTCGTGCTGATCGGCGGAAACAACAAACGCCGCCAGTGAATCGGTCGGGCCGTTGTGAATCGGCTCAGCGCGCTCCCCGCGCTCAATCTGCCGGGAAGCCTTCAGGTAATGGTTGCGCAGCACCGTGTGGCGGTTTTTGGCCGCGTTATCCAGGGCGGACAGGGATGCAGTGATCTGCTGCTCAACAATGTCGCGCACGGTCCACCAGCCGCCAGGCCAGGGGTTCGGGAACGTCACCTGAGCCTTGTACTCGGGCAGACCGCGTCCGGGCCGGCCCTCAAGCTGGTCCGGGTGCACATAGAGTGGCCAGGCCAGATTTGCGCTGGCGGACTCCGTGAGCATGCCGGCGATGTTGTGGAAGGGCGTTATCCAGTGAAACCCGAAATGCCCCCAGCCGCCGTAGATGCTGGCACCCGCAACACCGTCGCGACCTGCCGACTCCAGATCGTAAGCCATGTGGCCACCCCACCACGCCATTTCCCGCCAGACCAGCGGATCGGCGTCGGGCCGGATGGGCTCGGCGTAGGGCGGCACGTAGATGCGCGGTCCGTACGCCCCCATCTGGTGGTGGTCAATGTAGCCCTGGGGCGTCCATTCGCGGAACAGGATCTGGCTGACCCACACGCTCTCAGCGGTATTCTGCATGTAGGCGTCGCGGTTGTTGTCATGGCCAATGTAGTGATGGTAGAGCGACGGCTGTCCCGCACCCTGGTGTTCCGTGCCCCGGGTCTCGTCGACCCAGTCCGCCAGCATGGTGGTTCCATCCGGGTTCATCGATGGGAACATAATGGCGACGGTCTCATCGAGAATACGACGCATATCCTCGTCATTCCGCGTGGCCATGGCCCAGACTGTCTCTGCACTGGCCTGAGTGGCGGCTACCTCCGAGGCGTGCAGGCCGTAGCTTTGTGCCAGCACGGCGCGGCCACGATCCATCGCCTGCTCAATCTCTGCATCGCTATACCCTCGCGGGTCTGTGAGGATGGCGTTGTAGTGCCGCAGTTCATCCAGCCGCGCCAGATTCTCCGGACTGGAAATAAAGAGAACATAAAACGGTTTGCCGAGCGTGCTCTGACCCATTTCCCGCACTATTACCCGGTCGCTGCGTTCTTCTATCAGCCGGTAATAAGCCGCCAGCTCAGCCCAGTCCGCCAGTTGTCCATCGGCGCCCATGGCGTGGCCGAAATGTGCTTCGGGAGAGGGAATGGATGCTGCCTGCTCCGAGGGCTGTGCTGACGCCCTTAACGATGCGCTGGATAGAAGCAATGCTGCGACGAGTGAAATCAGGGTAAAGGCACGCAATCCAAGGAACGCCATAAGTATCTCTCCAGCCGGCACATTGTAGGAATGAAGTATGCGGGACACAGCCGAGATTACAGGGCGTTGAGTAGGCGGTCAAAGTGGGTGATAGCCTGCTCGTCTTTCAGGCTATTCGACGTCGAAAAGAGTGGCATAAATGCCTGGCCTGTCGGGAAGCCGGCGGTCGCTGGTACTCAGTCCAGATCCAGCCGCATCGTCGCCAGACCTCCGCTTCGGCCCAGCTCTTCAAACCCGGCTGACACATAGGCGTTCAGTGCGGGCGCATTGTCCAGCTCCACCTTCAGCGTGACCGACAACGCCCCGAGCGCCCTGGCTGCGGCTTCTACCTCAGCAGCGAGTTGCCCACCGGCGCCGCCGCGTGCCTCCGGCGCGACAAAGGCATAGGTCAGGTGGCGCACCTCTGGACCGATGCCAACACGTAATGCGAAAAATCCGACCTCACGATTCTGCGAGTCGACCAGGTAATAAGAGGCGTCGTCGGGCTCATTCAACCATTTTTCCCGCCATTCAAGTGGATCAAAGGGGTGCTTGGCATTGGGGTTCACTCGCGCCATGTCTGACTCGTCAACCAGAAGCGCAGCCAGCGGGGTGAGATCAAAAGGGTCGTTGATGCGCACGGACAACTGTTTCACGGTGCTTTTCTCCCTCGGCGTGTTCCTGCTGAAGATCGCGCAGGGTACACACCTGTGCGGCTGGTGCAACCGGGCGGCGTTGTGTGGTCAGCGGCCTAATGTGATGTCATAAGCCAGATAAGCCCACCAATGTTACCGGCGACTGATAGCCAGAAAACAGAACGGAACTGCCTGCTTACTCAGGCAATAGCCCAACCCATGAAGACAACGCCGACAGCGCCACGCAACACGGGGCCCACAATACGACCGTTCATCAGGCCCCTGATCGTTGACAGCAATAATGCGA
The DNA here is from genome assembly GCA_046260765.1 of Chromatocurvus sp. Classification (GTDB taxonomy): domain Bacteria; phylum Pseudomonadota; class Gammaproteobacteria; order Pseudomonadales; family Halieaceae; genus Chromatocurvus. The sequence goes on along the minus strand of JBHEOO010000076.1, from coordinate 4,239 downwards.
TGCCAACTATCATCGCCGTCCAGTCAAGCAGGCCGTGCAGGCCGGCACCCTCACCGACGCCACTGACAAAGTTGACCAGCGCAGGCGGTATACCCGCCAGAAATCCGCCGATACTTTCCCCTGCCGAGCGTATGATGCTGCCGGAGTCGGATACTTCGCTCATGGGCATACCGCGCCTCGTTGCGCAGGGTAAAGCGTCAGCACAGGCCGAGTTTCAGTCGCGGTCGATCGCCTCAGCGATTTTTTCCGCCGACTCACGCGTGAGATTCTTGCTGACTTCATGCGTGATCCGCTCGCGCGTGTGGTCATCCAGGTGCTCCCGAAGCATACCCAGGAAAGAGGGGTCTGCGATGATGGAAAGCGACTCGAATTCAGCATTGATGCGTGCTGTATTCAGATAGTTCGCCAGTTCCCGCGCGAAATCGTGTGCTTCGCGCGTTTTCGGCGCCGTATGTTTTTGATTGTCATCCTGCCCGTAGCCGTGAGAGGCAAACGTCTTGCCCTGCCGATCATTTTCCAGATCACGCGCGTGCAGGCGGGATTCGGGGTGCAGCCAGTCCCGCTGCTCAATCGGGGGGCTGAATTTCTTGTCGCGGACAAATAAGCGGGCTTCGGCGGAATTTGCTGCGATAATCCAGTAGGCTGCCATTGTGAGATTCCTCCAGGCAAAACTGCGATGATTGCTTTGTTATGAAAAGTGCTCAGTCAGATCAGCCATGAATGCTATCACGTAGACTCTGGCAGAGTCTCCTGGTTGGAATCAATCGGCGATGGCGTGCACCACATAGCGCCCCACACCCGGGAAACGTCTGGACAGCCACTGGTTTGCGCGGCTCGCGAAGTCTAGACTTGAGCCATTAGTGGCAATGTGGTGAACGCGATGAACAGTAACTTCAGGTCTGCGGTCAATATCGGCTCAATGTCCAATACCTCCATGTCCAATGCCGCCGTAGCTCCTATGCGGCGACTGATGACGCTGTCGACGCCGCGCACTGTGCTTGTGGCTGGATTGCTGGTCGCGATAGCGGGGGGGCTCATCGTCAGTCGCGGCGCTGTTGCGTATGCCGGTGACGCAGAGTTGGCGCTGCTGTTACGCTTCATGGGCGTTATAAAGCTACTCACGGCTGCGGCTGCGGCAAGTCTTCTCATGTGGCGCCTGAAGTCGCCCTTGAGTCCACGATTGTGTCGTGTGGCCATCGTCGCCTGCTGGTGCCTGGCGATGGGTGCAACGCTCATCACCAGCCTGGCCTATCTGATGCCGGCGATAATACTATTTCATGTCGGTCTTCTGTCGCTCATCGTGGTCGCTCTGCTCGAGGGGAGGCCTGCCCGACGCTGACAACCCGGGTAGTCGGTTTATTTCACATTCGCGAACCTTCATGGATAGTACCGGATGTACTGTGTTTCCGGGTAGCGGATAGGTTCGTAGTGCGTTTCCAGGAATGCGACAAGATCAATGAGTTCGCTTACGGTCATGACGTCGTTGTAGTTGCGCATTCTGGAGTTGCCACTTTCATCGGTCATTTTTTCCAGTTGCATGCCCTGGGAAATTTTGTGCGATGGGTTAATGACCGCGGTTACCAGTTCGGCGTAAGTCTTCACCCGGGTGACCTGGCCGCCCAGTACAAACGGTTCCTCCATCTCGCGCTCGGGAAATTCAGCGTTGTAGTCGTCCAGGCGATGGCATGACAGGCACTCGTAGCTGAGGAATACCTGCTCGCCTCGGTCAGCGTCGCCTCTCGGGAGGCTGAAGCCCCGCGGAGAATCTGCTCCCTGGTCGCAGGCGCTGAGAAAAAAGAAAAATGTTATGATCAGGAATCTCATGTTGGCCACCTTTAGCTCATCTCCTTGGATAGATCCACACTCACAGCATAGACCTCTGGGCCTGACTGCGCACAGGTTTTACGGTGTTCGTTTCAGCAGGTAGCGTCCCCTCTCAATAAGCGATCGAATCGATAAAGACTGTCCTGTACTAGCGCGCGGCCCTTGCATAATATGTCACGGTCACAGCGGGAGATATTAGATTGTGAAGATGCCTTCGTCCAGAACGTTTGAGCAGGTGCGTGCCGAGCAACTCGAATACATTGCCAGGCGAGAGTCCGGCTACAGGGAACGCGCGCTGAAGTTGTATCCCTGGATCTGCGGCCGCTGCGCGCGGGAGTTTGATCGTAGGAATCTATCCGAGCTTACCGTGCACCATGTCGATCATAATCACGACAACAACCCGAGTGACGGTAGCAACTGGGAGCTGCTCTGCATTTACTGTCACGATGAGGAGCACAGCAAATTTGAAAGCTTTGTGCGCTACGGCAGCACCAGAGGCACCGAGAGCAAAGCTGCGACGCATAACCCGTTTGCCAATCTCAAGGCCAGAATGGAGGGTAGGGATTGATTTCGGTAAACCAGCAACAAGATTGGAGATAAGTCTTATGAAAGAATCTGTGGGTCTGGATATTGAAGTGCTGCGTGCCGCGATACAGGCATGTATAGACATGGGCCCCCTGCGCACGAGTAACCCTTACCTGTATCACGAGTTCGGTTTTAACTGTGACATTGCGTCAATAACCGACGCCGAGAAAACCGAGATTTTTGCGGTTTTTGACATGATGCGGGAAATTGCGGAGCAGATGTCGAGAAGGGGGGAAACGGCCGAAAACTTCCTGGAGGACGATTAGGCCATCCGATCAGCGAGACCGTAGTGAATAGGTATTAATAAACAGGCTTAATTGAAATCCCTTTCATTGCCGTTCCATTTTGTGCGATCCATGGCAAGAAAGTCTGGGAAAGAAGAGCAAACTAAACGTTGTCCAGAATCTTGTTTACATAATGCGGCGGAGAATCCTGTTTTTTTCTCTTCGATTTTTATTGGTGGACCTGATCGAGATACTGGTGAGGCGTGTCGATATCAAGCGCCTAACCCAGGTCAAATACCCACATGATAAACGGCATTGTCAGCACGGCGAGCACAGTCTGCGCCGCAATCAGGTTGGCCATGAAGGGCGCATCGCCGCCAAGCTGCCGCGCGAGGATGTAGCCGTTGGTGGCGGTCGGCGTGGCTGCGGAGATGGCTATCACGGCGAGAGCAACGCCTTGGATCCCGAGCATCAGGGCGATGCCGACAGCCATTATCGGCAGTACGAGGAGTCGCACGAGCGACCAGACTATGGTCCGGGTGCCGGTGTGCTTCAACGCGTCCAGGTCGAGGCCTGCGCCGGCGACCAGCAGTCCGAGGGCCAGCGCGGCGGAGGCCAGTGTTTCGATGACCCGGTCGACAATTACAGGGATAGCGAGGTCAGTGACGTTGATGACACCCCCTATGACGCAGGCAATCACCAGCGGGTTCTGGAGCAGATCAAGAAGCGGGTGTCGCTTGATGTTGCCGGCGCCGTACTGACTGAATCCAAGGACCGAGATCACGTTCGCGGTCGGGATCATGGCCGCCGCCGCAATGGCGGTGAGCGCCAGGCCCTCGACGCCGAACAGCGTCCCGGCGAGGGACAGCGCAACAAAGGTATTCCAGCGGACATTGGAC
>JBHEOO010000076.1:0-697 GCA_046260765.1 Chromatocurvus sp. | reverse complement strand
GAAGCGTTGCGGAGAGCCGCGCAGCGTGACCAAGGCCGGCCATCACCAGTTGGGCCGCAATCAGCGCCAGGGCGATCCGCCACGGTGACTCATCGAAAGGCGCGGTTGCCAATACGCGAATGATCAGGCAGGGAAAAAGCAGGACATAGCAGAGGCGCTCGATGGCGCGCCAGCCCTCCTGCGTCAGGCTGTTCCGGTAGGCGAGGAAGTGCCCGATAGCGACAATGGCGATGACGGGTAACAGGGCGAGGATGAAGGTCATCACATCCGGTTCTGGAGTATCCGAGGAGGATGCGCGCAAGGAGCATGGTGGAGCTCTCTCAACGGCACGAAGATGGCGCGCCCCTCAAGCCCTTATCAACGCAAAGCTCAGCAGCCAGCGGCTGCCGTACTCTATCCTTGAGACTTCATGCCGATAAAGATCCGGCCGGAACAGCACGAAGCGGTCGAAGAAATTGAACAGGCTCCGCTCGCAGGCGAACACACCGCCACGCCTCGGCTTTACCAGCACGCAGTTGAGCTTGTAGAGCTGCCCCGTTGCAACCATATCCACGTGAGGAATGACCCTGTGCCCTTCGGCGTAATGGACCAGGTAAATGCTCAGCCGCCGGGACTGGAAAAGAACACGGTTTCTTACCTTGGCAGCCATGGAACACCCCCCTGATTTCAAGGCGAGTATGGTGCCACACCGCTAGCC
>JBHEOO010000075.1:0-7222 GCA_046260765.1 Chromatocurvus sp. | reverse complement strand
TGACATGGCAGCCGATAGCTTCTTCACGTGGATGGTGCATGGTATCAGCTGCGCGCAGAGGCGCACACGTCAAGTGCGTCCGGCGCGGCCATGAAGACTGCATTGCTGGTAATATGTAAGGAATGACGCCCGCCCGCCTACCCAGTCTTGCCGTTTCCGTGGTCCTCCACCAAAGTCCGTTGCCTCGACTCAGGCAGACACTGGCGAGCCTGCTTGTTGCGCTTCAGGAGGCTCAGGCGGACGGCGCGCTGGGTGCCGTCCGCGTCTGGTTGATCGACAATTCGGTAGACCAGGTCTATCGGGATGAAGCCCGTCGCCTGCTGAACGACGTCCTCGATGCGAGAGACGCAGGCGTGCTCACGCGCTTCGTTGCGCTTGAGCAGAATGCGGGTTTCGGCGGCGGCCACAACCGGGCACTGCTGGACGACGACAGTGACTACCATCTGGTTTTGAACCCGGATGTTGTCCTCGCGCATGATGCGCTCGCTGTCGGGCTGCGCCTGTTATCTCGTGAGCCTGGCGCTGTGGCAGTGAGTCCCCGGTCTTCATCACCGGGCGGTGCGCGGGAATATCTGTGTAAACGCTACCCCTCAGTGCTCGTGCTGGCGCTGCGTGGTTTTGCGCCGCGTTGGCTTAGACGCCGCTTTGCCGCGCAGATCGCCGCTTACGAGATGCGCGACGTCTGCCGTGGTGAATTGCCGGTGGAGGTGCCACTGATCAGCGGCTGCTTCATGCTGATGCGCGGGAAAGCCGTGCGACGTGTCCGCGGTTTCGATGCGCAATACTTTATGTATTTCGAGGATTTCGATCTGTCGCTACGGCTGCGCCTGCACGGGCGACTGCTGTATGCCCCCGCCGTTTCCATAGTGCATTATGGGGGTTACGCCGCGGCCAAGGGCTGGCGCCACCGGCGCTGGTTTCTGCAGTCCGGGCGCCGTTTTTTTTCGCAGCACGGCTGGCGCTGGATATAGCTGCCTGAACAAAACTGGTAATATCGCGCGATGCCGAGCGAACACGTCATGGCCCACCAGAGAACCCTTCAGGCCATGGGTCTGACCCTGTACGTGGCCCGCTTTCCGCTGCCGGGGGCGGCCGCGTCGCCGGATTTCGCTGAGTCACCGGCAAGCCCCGGGGCAAGGGGCGAGCCGCTGGCGCAAGACGGCCAGTCTGCGAGCGGTGAGTCCGACAATGCGCCCGTTAAATACTCCGCTGGGCAACAGTCTGTCGCTCATGAACCCCCGCCTGTCCCTGGAGCACAGGCATTAGGCTCTGCTGCGTCCCTCGACGTAGAGCCGGTTATAGAACCGGCGCCGCTGCGTAAAACGACGACGATGGACGTGTCACCAGCGTTGGCGTCGTTTACACTGGCTGCGGTGGCATTGGGGGGCTGCCTGTGGATCGAAGAGCTGCCGGATGGTGTGCTGGGTCGGGATCAGGTGCAGCTGATGCGCGCGATATGCCATGCCCTCGGCTGGCCTGTAGAGCCGCTGACCATCAACCAGTTTACCTGGCCCATGCATGGCAATCCCCAGTTTGATCAGGGCGCGGATGCCGCCATGGCGGCATTGTCCGCCTTTGTCGGAAGGCAAATGGGTGCCAGCCAGTGTTCGCGGCTGATTCTGCTGGGATCGTCGGCACGGGACAGGCTGGGCGAAGCCGCGTCCGGCACATCCGTCCTTTGTACACAGTCGACACGCGATATGCTGGCAAATCCGTTGCTCAAACGCGACGCCTGGCGCGATCTCCGCCAGCAGTAACGTGAAATCATTGAAGATACGCCCGGCTCAGCCCGATGATCTTGAGGCCGTACTCGGCGTCAACAGCGAAGCACAGTCATCCGCGCTGCCGCAGGGCTGGCTGAAGGATCCGTCAGGCTGCGCCGATGCACGCAGGCTGCTCCTGGTGGCAGAGTCTGCCGAGGGTTCTATCGATGCATTCTGCCTTGCAACGCTGGTGCTTGATGAGGCGTCGCTGTTGCTGATTGCCGTGCGCGCCAGGGCGCGGCGCCAGGGTCGTGGGCGCACGCTCCTGCGGGCGCTGCTTGACAGTCTCGGACCGCTTGGCATCAATCGGTGCCTGCTGGAAGTTCGAGAGAGCAACACAGCGGCCCTCGCGCTATACCAGCGCTGTGGCTTTGCACGAGATGGACGTCGCCGGGGATATTACCCCCCCGAGGTAAACGAAGAGCGCGAGGATGCAATCCTCATGTCGTGGACGAGGAAGGTCGAAGATCATGGTTGTGCTTGAAACCGAATGGTGGAGCCTGCTGTTGCCGCCGGAGTGGGTGGCGGAGGAAGACGAGGACGGCGGTGTGGTGATCGGAGACAGCGATGATGTTGGCTGCATCGAGCTCAGCGAGCTGCGACACCCTCAAGGGACGTTTAGCGAGCAGGACACGCGCAGTTTTGCCGAGGAGCAGGGCAATGAACCCGCCTGGCAGACATGTTCACTTGGACCGCTGCGCGGCGTGAACCGGTCTCTGGTAGAAGAAGGTGTCGCCATACGCGAGTGGTGTGTTGCCAGTGGGCCCCTGCTGCTCTACATCACCTACAGCTGTGATGAAAGCAACGCGGGCATGGATGACGCCGCGGTTGACGATATTCTCGGCACCCTTGCGGTCAACCCGGACCTCTAGCTCACGGCGCCGGTAACCCGGACACGCTTGCTGCCGCGAACCGGTTGCTCGCGCAGCGCCAGACGGCGATTCGCCAGCTGGCGATCTATCAGGTTTTTCAGCGCGATCAGCAAACCGGTGAAGATGAATGCCCCGGGCGGAAGAATGGCCAGCAGGAAGGGCTGCGAGGTATCGAAGAACACGATTTTCCAGTCGGCCGCCATCGGTCCAAAGAGCAGGTCCATGTTGGCGAATAGCGCGCCGGTGCCGGCTAGCTCGCGCAAGCCCCCAAGAACGATCAGCACAGCGCCGAACCCCAGCCCCATCATGACGCCATCAAAGAGTGCCGGCGCAACCGCGTTCTTGCTGGCATACCCGTCGGCCCGACCCAGGATCACGCAGTTAGTAGTAATCAATGGCAGAAATATGCCGAGAATCTGGTATAGCTCATAGGTAAATGCCTGCATCAGCAGTTCGATGCAGGTGACGGCGGAGGCGATGATCATGACGAAAGCCGGCAGGCGCACCGCATCCGAGACGATGTTGCGGATCATCGAGACCGCCGTGTTCGAGCATACCAGCACCAGCAGGGTCGCCAGCGCCAGTCCGAGTGAGTTCACTACCGTGCCCGTCACGGCCAGAAGCGGGCACAGACCCAGCAATTGCACTAGCGCCGGGTTGTTTTTCCAGAGCCCGTTGACAGAAAGGTCACGGTAGGAGGTGTCAGTCATGGTGCGGCCCCTGCGTTTGTGATGAGGTTGGCGGTCGCCTGCGTCGCGGGCGGCGTCTCTGGAGCGGCTATATCAAACAGAAGCGCGCGCTCCTGCGCGACAAATTCCAGCGCACGGCGGGTCGCGTTGATCACTGCCCGCGGGGTAATGGTGGCGCCGGTGAACTGATCAAACGCACCGCCTTCCTTTTTTACGGCCCACTCGGGGATGGGCGTGTTCGCGAGGGAGTGCCCCTTGAAGTCGGTGATCCAGTCGGACTTGCGGCGCTCGATCTTGTCGCCGAGTCCCGGTGTTTCCCGATGATTCAATACGCGCACACCGGCGATGCTGCCGTCGCGGCTGACACCGACAATCATGTCGATCGCACCGCTGTACCCATCCGATGCGCGGGCGGGGACGATGAGCGCAGTGACTTTCCCCTCGCGTCGTGCGCGGTAAATCGGCCGCGATTCGTTCAGCCGCAGCAGCTCGTCGCCCACTGGGGCGGACAGAGTATCGTCCAGCAGGGAGTTATCGTGACTTTCCTGCGGCAGGATCTCCAGCAGGGCCTTCTCCTCGGCCACGCGCTGCTGCTGCGCAATGCGATCGCGCGTCTGCAGGAATGTGGTCGAGATGACCAGCGCGGTCGCCACGGCAAAGAGCGCCAGCAGCAGGCTGTTGCGCGATATGGAGCGACCCATCACCTTCATGGCTGCGACCTCACGCCGGTGGCCTCGTGCCGTGTCCGTAGGTGCGTGGCTGCGTGTAGTGGTCGATGAACGGCGCGGCGAAATTCATGACCAGAACGGCAAAGGCCACTGCATCGGGATAATTGCCGGCTACTCTGATGATGTAGACGAGAGCGCCAATCAATGCCCCGTAAATCAGGCGCCCACGATTGGACACGGCGGACGACACCGGATCAGTGATGATAAAGAAGGCCCCGAACAGCGTCGCGCCCCCCAGCAGATGAAACAGCGGCGAGCCCTTGCTGGCGGACGATCCCTCGTCGTAGAACAGCGCTGAAAGCAGCGTGATGCTCAGCAGCATTCCGACCGGCGCATGCCAGGTGAAGAGGCGCCTTTTCAGCATCCACAGCCCGCCGGCGAGAAAGGCCAGGCTGACCCACTCCCATCCTGCGCCGGCCCAGCGCCCGAGCTGCGGTGCTTCCTGCCAGAGTGCTTCGAGGGTCAGTCCGCTATTCTGCTTCACGACATCCAGCGCAGTAGCCATGGTCACGGCATCGTAGGTCTGCGGTGCGAAGCAGGCTCGCAGTGCGTCCATGATCGAGGGCAGTTCAACCCCGGGGCCACGTGGCGGTGCCCAGGCCGTCATCTGGACCGGGAAAGAGATCAGCAGTACCACATAGCCCACCATGGCGGGGTTGAAGGGGTTGTAGCCGAGTCCTCCGTAAAAGTGCTTGGCGAGCCAGATGGCGGAGCCCATGCCAATGACAATCAGCCACCAGGGTGAGTAGGGCGGCAGTGAAATGCACAGCAGGCTCGCGGTCACCACTGCGCTGTGGTCGTCCAGCGTGCGCAGGATGGGGCGTCGCCGCAGTGCCAGGGCGGCACTTTCCATTGCCACCGCGACCATGCTGCCGAACAGTATGTTCACCAGGGTTCCAGGGCCGAAAAACCATGTCATGACCGCTACGCCAGGCAGCGTGGCCAGCAGCACCGACTGCATGACCTGCGTAGTATCCTGCACGCCGTGTGCGTGGGGCGATGTGACGCGAAGCAGCGCCATCAGTCTTTGTTGCCGGCGTCGGCCAGGGCTGCCTTGCGGGCCTGGGCGCGCTCAATGGCGGCCTGTATCGGGTCGCTCCCGGCGTTGCCGTCTGTAGCCGCCGCCGCGGCTTTGGCCTCGGCGGCACGTTTGCGTGCTTCACGGCGCTCGGCCTTCTCTCGAGCCTGCTTTTCAATGCGTTGCTGGCGGGCCTCGAAACGCTGGCGCGCGTGCTCGGCGCGTTCGGCGTCCTGTCGGTGCGCAATAATCTCGGCTTTGGAGGCGCGGTAATACTGCACCAGCGGGATATGGCTGGGGCAGACGTAGGCGCAGGCGCCACATTCGATGCAGTCGAACAGGTTGTGCGCCTCAAGGCGGTCATGGTCCCGACCGCGGGAGTACCAGAACAGCTGCTGCGGCAGCAGGCTTGCCGGGCAGGCCTCGGCACACAGTCCGCAGCGGATGCAGGCCTGCGGCGGCGGTGGCGTGGGCAGCTCTGCCTCGGTGGGCAGGAGCAGGCAGTTGCTCGTCTTGATTACCGGGCAATCGAGATCGTTGACGGTAAAGCCCATCATCGGTCCACCCATGACCAGGCGCTGATTCGCCGCGGCGTCGTGGCCCGCGAGCGTCAGCAGGTGGCTGATTGGCGTGCCGAGCAGAACCTCGTAGTTGCCCGGCCGTGACACGGCCTCTCCGGTGACCGTCGTTATCCGGGATACAAGAGGCCTGCCGTCAACGACTGCATTGTGCACGGCGGCTGCGGTGCCGACATTCTGGCAGACGACGCCAATGTCCGCCGGCAGTGAGCCGCTCGGCACCTGCGCGCCGAGAAGAATCTCGATCAGCTGCTTTTCGCCGCCCGAGGGATATTTGGTCGGGAAGACCACGATCTCGACGTCGGTGCCAGCCGCGGCCTTTTTCAGCGCTGTGATGGCTTCGGGCTTGTTGTCCTCGATACCCAGCAATATGTCCGGTTTACCCAGAATATGCGCGAGGATCAGGCTTCCACTGATGACTGCGTCGGCGCGCTCGCGCATGAGGCTGTCGTCTGCCGTGATGTAGGGTTCGCACTCGGTGCCGTTGATGACGAGCGTCTGTATGGGTTTTCCAGGTCTCGGTGACAGTTTGACCGCGGTCGGGAAGCCCGCACCGCCCATGCCGGCGATGCCGGCCTGTTGGATATGCTGCGTGAGCAGCAGCGGATCTGCGTTCAGGGGGTTGGCAAAGGGTCGTGGCTCAGCCCGTTCGTCGCGACCGTCCGGTTGCAGAATGATGCACAGCGCTGAGAGCCCCGACGGGTGTGGGACCGGTCGGTCTTCTATCGCCAGCACCATACCCGAGGTCGGCGCATGACAGGGCACACTGAACGCCCCGTCAGCTTCTGCAATCTCCTCGCCACCCAGCACCCGTTGTCCCGGTGCCACCACTGGCACGGCACTGCTGCCGATGTGCTGTCCCACAGGCACGACCAGGGTGTCCGGTATGCCTGCGGATTCAATACATCGCGTCATCGACTCGGACTTGTGCTCGGCCGGGTGAATGCCACCGTGAAAGTCGTGTACGCGCCTCATGCTGCCTGGTCCCGGTCCTGGGAGTGAGCCGTTGCCAGCGCCTGATCTGTTTCGCGGTCACTGGCGATGAGATCCGCGGGGCTGCGGTCGGCCGGGGGTATGGGCCAGTGCCAGGAGCGCAGCGTTGTCTGTAACGGCAACATGTCGATGCAGTCCACGGGGCAGGGTTCCACGCACAGATCACAGCCGGTGCATTCGCTCGCAATCACGGTATGCATCTGTTTCGCGGCGCCGAGGATGGCGTCCACGGGGCAGGCCTGTATGCATTTGGTGCAGCCGATACACTCATCTTCGCGGATGTAGGCAACGGTTTTTGCCTCAGCCTCTTCGCCGTGCTCATCGTCCAGCGGGATCGGCTCTACATCGAGCAGGTCGGCGAGCGCCTGAATGCCCGCTTCTCCACCCGGTGGGCACTTGTTGATTGCCTCGCCGTTGACGATGGCCTCTGCATAGGGGCGACAGCCCGGGTAACCGCATTGGCCGCACTGTGTCTGCGGGAGTAAGGCATTGATCTGGTCGGCGATGGGATTGCCCTCACTGCGGAAACGGACAGCGGCGAAGCCGAGCAGACCGCCAAACACCGCACCGAGGATCAGCAT
>JBHEOO010000074.1:0-7429 GCA_046260765.1 Chromatocurvus sp. | reverse complement strand
GTGCTGGAGGGGCTCGAACAGTACCCGCTGGTCGCGATCGACGACGTGCAGGCCATCGCCGGGCAGACCGCCTGGGAGGAGGCGCTGTTCCACCTCTACAACCGTCTGCGCGACGCCGGTGGGCGCCTGCTGAGCGCCGCGTCGCTGGCCCCGGAACAGCTCGCCCTGCACCTGCCGGATCTACGTTCGCGCCTGGCCTGGGGCGCCCTGTATGCGCTGCGGCCGGCCGATGACGTCACGCGCGGGCAGATCCTCATGGTGCGCGCGCAGGCCAGCGGCCTGGAGTTGCCGGAGGAGACCGCGCAGTTCCTGCTGCGCCGTTATCCCCGCGACCTGCCGGCGCTGATCGATCTGCTCGGGCGTCTGGATCAGGCCGCGCTGGTGTCGCAGCGCCGGCTCACCGTGCCTTTCGTGCGCTCGGTGCTGGGCGGGGATTGACGGCGCGCACATACAGGGTGCCCGCGCCGAACCAGAGCAGCGTCAGCACCAGCTCGGCCAGCGCGTAGGGGCGGTCGGCGGGGGTACTGAAGAGCTCGATCAGCGCATGCGCCATATAACCGATGGCCAGGAACAGGCTCCAGGCATAGGTGTACGGGCGGCCGTGCAGCAGTCCCCGCAACGGCAGCAGCAGCGGGGTGCCGAGCGCCAGCAGGGCGATGTAGACCGGCAGGTTCTGCGGCGGCGACAGCCAACCGTACCAGGCGACGATCAGGGCGAAGGTGCCGGCATAACCGGCCAGTGCCAGCCACCGCCAGATCACCGCGCGGTTCCCGCTCAAGGGCGCGTGCCGTGCAGGGCCCGCGCCGTCTCCGCCAGGCGTCGGCCCAGGCGTCGGCAGAGGGTTTTTTCGTCCTCGCTCAGCGGTTGCGCGCTGTCGGCGCCGGCATGGTGGCTGGCGCCGTAGGGCGTGCCGCCGGAGCGGGTGCGCATCAGTTCCGGCGCGCTGTAGGGCAGGCCCAGCACCAGCATGCCGTGATGCAGCAGCGGCAGCAGCATCGAGGTCAGCGTGGTCTCCTGGCCGCCGTGCAGGCTGGAGGTCGAGGTGAACACCGCGGCGGGTTTGCCGATCAGCGCCCCCTCCAGCCACAACGCGCTGGTCGAATCGATAAAATACTTCAGCGGCGCGGCCATGTTGCCGAAGCGGGTCGGGCTGCCCAGGGCCAGCCCCGCGCACTCGCGCAGGTCATCGAGCGTCGCATACGGTGCGCCGTGATCGGGGACGCCGTCTTCGGTGGCCTCGCAGACGGGGGAGACGGCCGGTACCGTGCGCAGGCGCGCGCGCAGACCATCGACCTCTTCCACGCCCCGGGCGATCAGGCGGGCCATCTCGGCGGTGGCGCCGTGGCGGCTGTAATACAGGACGAGGATGTCCGCTGTCATCCAGAAATCTCCCGCAGTGTTCGGGCGGCCATTGTCCCAGAATCGCCGCCGACGCGCGACGCGCGGTTCGAGGTCACCCGGGGCGACGGCGTGCGTGGGCAGACTGACTTAAGGAAGCTCTGAAGTCGACTCGCCTTCACTATCACAGTACGTCCCCTTTGCCCTTCGACAAGCTCCGGGCGCACGGGAGGCGTGATAGATAAGTCAGCCGATCACGGATTATCCCTGCGAAACGGCTGAGTTCCAGGCCCCGGGTCGGGCAAGGGCTTGGTAGTTGCGAGCGTTTTCAGCTCATCCAGCGTGACCTGGGGGGTTGTCCAGACGCCGGTACCGGGTTCGGAGGGAATCGGCGGCATCGTATCAAGGCTTCCGTCGTGGTTGCCTGCATCGGCCGCGACCACCGAGCCTTCCTTTGGCGGGACGTCTACTGTCAGATCGTGCAGAAGGTACTTCCATTTGTCGGTGCCCCAGAAGTACGGACCTTTGATTGCTTCCATAAAATACCAGTGACGGTAGTACACCAGTTTGGCGCTGACCTTCGCGGAACCGGAAGCGGGTGCGGCAAACCGGTAGTGCGTTGTGTCGTATTGCTGGTAATCGATCCGGGTGTCATACAGCACCCGTTCTGCTGCAAAACCACCGACCGGCCAGAGTTCCATGGCCGCCGCCCGCGGCAGTACCGCGGCTATGGCTACCAATATCAGGCCGATCAACATGCGGGTGCGCCGCTCGCCGAAGCTGAGGTTCATCCAGCCGGCGCCCTCCCGGGTGCGCTCGGCCTCGCTCCGGGTATCGATGCCGGCCATTCGGTAGGGCAGGCAGTTACCCATCACGGCCGTGAACAAGGGAATGAGACCCAGCGCGCCCCAGGCCGTCTCCGGACCCCAGAACAGCAGGGATAGCAGGCCGAGACCGAACAGCGCCCTGATGATCCGGTCGGGCGCTCCGACGTTGGGCGTGAACAGGCCGCGCAGACCCTGACCGCAGGTGTCGATATTGCCGATCAGCCGGTAGGTCGGGCACCAGGCGATCACCCCGCTGATCAGCGGGATCAGGCCGAGCCAGTTCCAGGGCCCCGGCACGAACACCACTACCAGCAGCCCAACGAGGATCCGCAGCGTGCGGTCCAGGGTGCCGACGTTACGGGAGAAGAATCCGCGCTGCTCCCGCGTGTCGACATGACCGACCAGATGGTAGGTCGGACACCACCCGAGAAGGCCGCTCACCAGGGGGATCAGACCGAGCCAGTTCCACGGGCTCGGCACGAATGCCAGCAGCAGCACGCCCACGAGCATACGCGCCAGGCGGTCGATGGTGCCCACGTTGCCACTGAAGAATCCGGGTTTGCGCGCGGCCGTGGAGGTATCCCGGGTTCCACCGAACATGGCGCGCAGGGGTGACCAGCCTATAACGCCAATCACCAGCGGGATGATCCCGATCCAGAGATATTTAAGCATCCACTCCATCGGGAAAAAACCGGGCGTCACCCAGGAACCGTTATAAACCTTGCCGATATGTCCCTTGTAAGGCATTTCAGGAAACGGTTTGCCATGTTCCAGTTCCCACACCTTGAAGAAGCCATATTTGCGAAAACCGCCACCCACATCGATGATGCGGTTGGCGTTGTCAGCAGCGTTCGGATCGTCGCGCGGCGGGTCCAGCGGCGTGAGCGCATTACCTGCAGTGTCCGTCGCATCAATGAGTAGCAGCATCTGCCTGAAGGGTGGACCGCCGGGCATCTTGTGAGCCGCACCGACATTCGCCACTTCGGCGGTAACGACGATCTCATTACCCTGCCGCTGCGCGCGTAACCTGAGATTCGCTGCCCGCCGGGCCATCTCGCCATCAAAGTAACTGCCGCGCCAATGGTGTCCGGCAAGTGTCTGTGGATCGCGCCCGACGCCCGTAGTAGCGGCCTTATTCGTATTCCAGGCGTTCTGACCGCCGGTGTACATGTGACAGGACTGACATTGTTTGTCGGTCTTTCCGGCGTCGAAATTGTCTTTCCATAGAGGGTATTCGTCCAGCGTCAGAAGCGATGGCACGCCCACCGCTTCGAGATCATCGGCGCGTTCCATATGGCACATGGCACAGAACTCGGATTTCTTGAAAATCGGGCTGTAGGCTGTCTTGTGTGCCGGGCTGACGGCATCCCTGTACGGGCCAAATTTAACTTCACCTCGGCGTATGACTTCTTTCTTGTCTATTTTTACCGTGACAAGATTACCGAACTGGTCATAGTGGATGCGTACATCCTGTACGGAATGGCAGACATCACAGCTTATTCCCTCGCGTCCCTGTTCAATACTGAGTTCGTCAAGCTTGTCGAAGCGGAACACCCTGAGCTGTCCGGAAACAAAGCCCTTTCCGGTATTCGGGTGAAGTCGGCGATGAGGCTCAAATACCCCTTCCTTCCAGGTCGCCCCGCGGGCATGGCAATTGACACAGGTGCCGACATAATGGTCCAGATTCATGGCGTGCAGGCCCTGGGATATCCCCATCATGGGCGCAAAATATTTCCAGCCGAAGCCAAGACCGTCGAAATTACCCTGCTCATCCGTGCCCATATAGAATTGCAGCTTCATCGGTAGCCGTTGATTGACCGCCTGGCCCATCGTTGTGTTTTGCCATTGCGCGTAAATATCGGTATGACAGGCGCCGCAACTTTGAGCCGGCTGATAGTTGTACAGCGGGTCATCAGGTGGCAGCGTTTCAAGGCGGAGTTCAAGCGGATTTCCGTTCGTGACTTTTGCCGCTGCGATGCTATAGCCATCAGACCACGCGGTAATATGCCGCGTGTCGAGATCGGCTTCGGCGGTATCGAGCTTGAAACTGCCATCACTGCTGGACTGTGTATGTAGCTCGGTGCCCTGTACCATCACCACGGCATCTGCAACAGGTTCGCCGGTGGAAGAATCAACAACGCGGCCCTCTACAATCACCGCATGGGCAATCGCGGGCACTATCAAAAACAGAAACGGGATTAGCCGTAGGTAACCGATTTTAAAATGGACGAGATGCATAGACCCCTCAGTCAGCAATGTTCTGCCGATTTCCAAGATTGGCTGGTTTTTCAACCCTAAAAGGATGGAGGGGGCTATGGCTATGACATTTCGCAGTGCGAAGATTTTTTATTTTTGTCAGCGTCCCCCCGCGCTTGCCGGTTCGATCTCGGTGCCAGCAATCTGCAGATGCCGCGCAGAATTTCAAAGACCAGCTTACCCTTAAGCTCCTGTATTATGCCGAGGCAGGCTATGCGGAATGGTTGAATCACGCATCAGAAGTAAGGGCTTGCAACGACAGATGCTCTGACGATACTCCCGACACTCTCCGATCGGCGCGCGCGAGCGCCCTGTGGCAAACCGCACGGATCACAGTGGGTGGGCCGCGGCAAAGGTCTTTGTTGCTAGGCGCCTGTCGGATTTGGGCGATCTAGCGAGCAAGGTGGAAAAAATGGGCCGCTCTCCCGCCGGCGCAGTAGATCAGTCCCAAATCCGACAGGTTTCTAGAGGGCAGCACGTGAAAGCAAGGGATCACGAAGCATATTGCAAATGCAGGTCCGGCATGCGCGCACCGCAGCGGCCGTGGTTGGCGGGTCTGGTCTTGTTGATATCGGGTCTGCCGGGGTGCGCGCTGTTGCAATCCCCCGCGCCGCCCTCTGCGTCGCCCTCCGCATCAACGCTCTGTGCGGAACAGGATCAGCAGATTGGCCGGTTGCAGCAGGCGCTGGCCCAGAAGGACGCCGAGATCCAGCAGCTGCGCGCCAAGCAGAACCTGCAAGCACAGGCGCTCGAGCAGACCACCGGCGAAGTGGCACGGGCCAAAGTCAAACTGCGTCGGCTCGCCACGCATGCCGAGGCCGCCTCGCAGCTCGCCGAAACGGAGGTCACTCTGCAAAGACTGCGGTCGACGCAACAGTCGGAACGTGCGGATGAGCAACTGGCGCGGATACAACGCATCCTGGATGCGGGCGCGGCGGCGTTCGCACAGGGCGATTACGGCGTGGCCGTGGGACTGACCGCACAAGCGCAGGAGCTCATCGGCATGCTTGAAAGCCGCACCGCCGTCGCGGCCACACAGGATACGGTGGAGGTACCCTTCCAGATCCCGGTCATGTTGCGCGCACGGGCCGATACCAATCTGCGCGCGCGGCCGTTATCCAGTGCCGCTCTGCTGGAGGTGCTGCCGCAGGGGACGGTGATGCAGGTTCATGCCTACCGCGGCGAGTGGTTGCAGGTGCGTACCGATGAAGGACGTACAGGCTGGATATTCGGTCCTCTGCTGGAGGCGCCGTATCCCGCTGCGAAATGAGTGGCCTGCGTGGCGGGCCAGGCGATCGCTGCCAGGCAGATCAATCCGCGCTCTGCACTCGATTGCGGCCTGCGTCCTTGGCCCGGTAGAGCGCCTGGTCGGCGCGTGCGATCACGCCATCGGCGTTCGCGTCCGCGTCTCGATATTCAGCGACGCCGATACTCACCGTCGCTGAGCTGCGCTGCTCGGGCGTGCCGTAGGTGGCCTCCGCCACCTTGACCCGGATGCGTTCCGCGGCCTCAAGGGCAGTCTGTAGGGCGGTCTCGACCAAGACGACGACAAACTCTTCGCCGCCGTAGCGGGCCACAAAGTCCACGTGGCGGATGGCCTGTCCGAGGATGCTGGCAATCTGCATCAGCACCTCGTCGCCCAGCAGGTGACCGTGGGTGTCATTGAGCATCTTGAAGTGATCGACGTCCAGCATGAGCACCGAGAAACTACGATGATTGCGCCGGTAGCGCTCGATCTGGTCGGCGAGGATCTCGTCTAGCTTCTTGCGGTTGTACAAGCCGGTCAGACTGTCGGTGACCGACAACCGCGCCAGCAACTGATTCTGTTCCTGCAGGGCCTGACTGGCGGTCTCGATTTCGGCGCGGCTGCGCCGCAGGCTGTCGGTCATCTGGTTGAAGACACGGGTCAGGCGGCCGATCTCGTCATCTCGCGCTGTGGGCAACTTCACGGTGAGGTTGCCACTGGCGATGTGTTCCGAAGCGCCGATCAGTCGCTGCAGCGGCGTGACGACGGAGCGGCCCATGCGATAGGCCAGCAGTCCCACCAGCAGCGACAAGCCGCCGACCAATATGAACAGCTGATTGCGCAGCCGGTGCCATGCCGCGTAGACCTCAGCGCGATCCTTCTGGGCCAGAATGACGATGGACTGATCGGCGGGGATTTCTGCCATACCGAGGACCCTGCGCTGATCGAAGCCCGCGAACGCGAACGGCTGGTCCGGCTGCGTGCGCAGGCGCTGCAGGATATCGGCCGGCAATGGCCGCATAGGCGGCGCAACGGGCTGGGTTCCGAGCAGCGGCCGACCCTGTGCGTCCAGCAGGAATGCCTCACCGAGCAGTTGTTTGCCCGCGTCTTTGAGCAACGGTTGGACAGCACGCAGATCCAGCACCGCCACCAGCGCGCCGAGGATTTCATTGTCGATCGAAAGGACCGGCACGGCGATCAGCAGCGTCGGAGCATCGTGCGCCGCGTTCCAGTGGGGTGGCGTTAGAATACTACCCGCGGCGGTGGCATTCTGAGCCCAGCGATCGAACAACGGCACCGGGGTGGGCGTGGCGTTGCTGCTGGCGATGAGGTGTCCGCCGCCGTCCACGATGGTCAGTTCCAGCAACGGTGGCAGCCGGCTGTGTACCGACTGCAGATACTGCGTCAGACCTGAGGTTCCGATGCCGTTGCTGGCATTTATGCCGAGGGCGGGTTCGAGCGGTTTCGCGGCCTGTTTATGCACCGCGGTAGTGAGCCCGTCTATGACCACCTTGGAGCTGGACAGCGAGCGCAGATCGTGCAGGCGTTCCTGGACCCATAGCCCGAGTTCGCGACGCGCATGGCTGGCCAGCGAACGCAGTTCATAGGCGACCTTCTCATCGATCACGTCCTGGTTGTGCCGATACGTCATCAGGCCCAGTCCCAGCGACGGCAACAGGGTCGCCAGGATGGCGAATATAACGATTCTGCTGCGTATGCTCTTCAGGAATCTCACCGGGTCGGCCTCTATGCGGGCGGTCAG
>JBHEOO010000073.1:7198-7471 GCA_046260765.1 Chromatocurvus sp. | reverse complement strand
GTGAGTGATGCCCTCAAGCTGAACCTGGCCCTGCGCTACGAGGATGTGCAATCCAGCCGTCGGCAGTACGATGATGCCGGCAGACTGACGGCGCCGGCAGTTCGCGGGAATGATTCCAGCGAGTGGCTCCCTGGCGTTTCCTTCACTTATGCCCTCTCCGACAGCTGGCAGGTGCTCGCTGGCGTTCACCGCGGCTTCTCGCCACTGGGCGGTGGCGCGAAGGAAAACGAGGATGCGGAAACCAGCGTGAACTACGAGGCGGGCTTTCGCTAC
>JBHEOO010000073.1:552-7188 GCA_046260765.1 Chromatocurvus sp. | reverse complement strand
GTGAAGTACATTGATGAAATGTGCGTGAATATCGGCTGCAATAATACGGCCAGTGACTTTGCAGAGACGGAAGACCTGCTGGTTGTCGACTATATCAGCCGCTATGCCCTCAGCGATGACGCTGTCGTGTTCCTGAAGGTGGACAACCTGCTTGACGAGCAGTCTATTGTCTCGCGCCAGCCGGACGGTGCGCGCCCGAACCGGCCGCGCACGGCCTCCGTCGGCGTGCAGTGGTCGTTCTGATCAGGCGCTGTCGCCGATGTCATCAAAGCCGATGTCATCAATGCGATAGTCGACAGCGGTGATGACATAGCGCTGTTCGCCTGCCGGCGTCAGCACACTCACCTCGTCGTCCAGGGCCTTGCCCAGGAGAGCCCGGGCGACGGGGGAGTCGATCGACAATTTTCCCGTGGGCAGGTCGAACTCGTCCGGCCCGACAATCTGCCAGTGGGTTTCCTCTCCGGCGTCGTTCTCCAGCGTAACGTGACAGCCGAAGTAGACCTTGCTGTAGTCAGCGGGCGGACGGTCCACAATGGTTACCTCGTCGAGGCGTTTGCCCAGAAAGCGCACGCGGCTGTCGATCTCGCGCAGGCGTCGTTTGCCGTAAATGTAGTCGCCATTTTCCGAGCGGTCGCCGTTCTTCGCTGCCTCGCGCACGACATCGGTCACCTGCGGTCGCTCCACCTTCCACAATCGGTATAATTCTTCTCGCAGGGCGCGTTCTCCCTGCGGGGTGATCAGCGCGGTGCCGCGGCGTCGGGGTGGTCGGTAGCGAGACATGTCGTGCAGTGTAGCGTGGCATCGATCAGGCGTTAAGACTGTCGTTGGCCAGCTCGCTGCAGCCAGTCACTGCAACTGAAGTGCCCGTACAAGCGGGGTAGAACCCCAGGGACCGAAAACAAGGAGAACAACGGACAATGTCATGGGCAATACCAAAACTACAATGGCGTGACCTGCTGCTGATCATAGGCGCAGCAGCGACCACTTCTGCTGCACATGCCGAGTGTGTCGATGTCAAAGGCGACCCCACCCAGGGTGGCGTGATATGGGGCCGGGTGCAGCAGGAAGCCAGGCTCACCATCGATGGCGAAGCGATAGATGTGCTTCCCAACGGCTATTTTGTGGCGGGGTTCGGCCGTAATGCCGCCGCTCGAAGCCTGCTGGTCTTGGAGCGGGGGGAGCAGGGGGAGCCTGGCGAGCGCTGCGAACAGACACTGCCGGTGGCAACCCGCGAGTATCGGATAGACCGCGTCGAGGGCGTGCCCCAGCGCACCGTGACGCCGCCTCCCGAGCAGCTCGAGCGGATACGACGCGAGCAGGCCCTCGTGGCCGCGGCGAAGCGCCAGCGCGTGGAGCGTCCGGATTGGCTGCTGCAGGTCGATGGCGGCTTTGACTGGCCCGCGACCGGGCGGATATCCGGCGTTTACGGCAGTCAGCGCTTTTACAATGGTGAACCCGGCAATCCGCACTACGGCGTCGACATTGCGGTGCCCACGGGGACGCCGGTAATGGCGCCGGCGGCAGGCGTTGTCACTCTGGCTGAAGACGATCTGTTCTATTCCGGCGGCACGGTGATTCTGGATCACGGCTACCAGCTGTCGTCCTCCTTTTTGCATATGAGCCGGGTGCTGGTGTCTGTTGGAGATGAGCTGGCGCAGGGTGATCTCATCGGTGAGGTGGGTGCCACGGGTCGTGCCACCGGTCCGCATCTCGACTGGCGCATGAACTGGCGACAGGAGCGCGTGGACCCGCAGCTGCTGGTTCCGGCCATGCCTACGCCCTGAAAAATCCGTATACTATGGCGCTTCGGATCATCGCAGATCCTGCAATGGAGTCAGTATGATTGACAAGAAACTGCTCAGTATCCTTGTCTGCCCGGTGACCAAGGCGCCGCTGCAGTACAATGCAGAAAAAGAAGAGCTGGTATGCAAGGCCAGCGGGCTTGCCTACCCGGTGCGCGACGGCATTCCCGTCATGCTCGAGAGCGAGGCGCGCCAGCTCACCGCCGACGAGAAGCTGGGGTAAGCCGTGTCTGATACGATTTTTGGCAAGATCATTGCCGGTGATATTCCGGCGGACAAGCTGTACGAGGACGAGCACTGCATCGCCATTCGCGACATCAACCCGCAGGCACCGGTGCATGTGCTGGTTATCCCGAAAAAGGCAATCGCGACGCTCTCGGACGCCGATGCCGATGACCAGGCGCTGCTCGGTCACCTGCTGCTGACGGCGGGAAAGATTGCCGAGCAAGAGGGTGTGGGTGATGCTTTTCGCCTGATTATCAACAACGGCGAGGGCGCTGGCCAGACCGTGTTCCATCTTCACCTGCACATTATCGCCGGCCGTGAATTTGCCGAAGGCCACATGGCGGGCTGACCCCGCCCTGCACTGACAGAGACCCACTATGAAGACCGGAGACATACGCGAGGCATTCCTGGCGTTTTTCGAGAGCCACGGGCATACCCGGGTGCCCAGCAGTTCGCTGGTTCCGCTGGACGACCCGACACTGCTGTTCACCAACGCGGGCATGAACCAGTTCAAGGACACCTTCCTCGGCAGCGATCCGCGACCCTATGCGCGCGCGACCAGCTCCCAGCGCTGCGTGCGGGCGGGCGGCAAGCACAACGACCTGGAAAACGTCGGCTACACCGCGCGCCATCACACCTTTTTCGAAATGCTTGGTAATTTCAGCTTCGGCGACTACTTCAAGCGCGACGCCATTCGCTTTGCCTGGACCTTCCTCACCGAGGAACTCAAGCTGCCGCCTGAGCGCCTGTGGGTAACCGTGCACGTCTCCGACGACGAAGCCGAGCAGATCTGGATTGACGACATCGGTTTCCCCGCCGAGCGTATCTCGCGGCTTGATGAGGACAATTTCTGGCAGATGGGTGACACCGGTCCCTGCGGCCCCTGTTCCGAGGTGTTCTACGATCACGGGCCCGATGTGCCCGGTGGACCCCCCGGTAGTCCCGATGATGATCTCGATCGCTACATAGAGATATGGAATCTCGTCTTCATGCAGTTCAACCGCGATGCCTCCGGTGAGATGGCTCCGCTGCCCAAACCCTCGGTGGACACCGGCATGGGCCTTGAGCGGATCGCCGCCGTGCTGCAGGGCGTGCACAGCAACTACGAAATAGACCTGTTCCAGGCGCTGATCAATGCCACCGCCGAGGTGCTGGGCGTGGCTGACCGCGCGGAGTCATCGCTGCGGGTCATCGCTGATCACATCCGCTCCTGCGCGTTCCTTGTGGTGGACGGCGTGATGCCCGGCAACGAGGGTCGCGGCTACGTCCTGCGCCGGATCCTGCGCCGGGCCATCCGCCACGGCAACAAGCTCGGGGCAGACAGGCCGTTTTTCCATCGTCTGGTGGCGCCTCTGGTCGAGCAGATGGGGGACGCATACCCCGAGCTGCGGCGGCAACAGGCGACCATCGAGAAGGCGCTGCTGGCCGAAGAAGAGCAGTTTGCCAAAACGCTCGACAATGGCATGGCGATCCTCGACGAGGCCCTGGAGGAAATCCACGGCGACGAAATCCCCGGTGATCTCGTATTCCGGCTGTACGACACCTACGGCTTTCCCACCGACCTGACCAACGACATCGCACGCGAGCGCGGCCTGACCCTGGATATGGACGGCTACGAAGCCGCCATGACCGCCCAGCGCGAGCGTTCCAAGGAGGGCGGCAGCTTCCGTGTGGATTACAACGCGGCGCTCAAACTGGAGGGCAGCACACAGTTCACCGGTTACGATGGCGTCGAAGGTAGTGGGCGCGTGCTCGCCGTGTTGTGTGACGGTGAGCCGGTGAAGTCTCTGGCCGCGGACGAGCGTGGCGTGGTGGTGCTCGACAGCACACCGTTCTACGCGGAATCCGGCGGACAGATGGGGGATACCGGCTACCTGACTGCGGCGGGCGTGCGCCTGGAAGTCACGGACACGACCAAGGCCCAGTCCCACCATCTACACCATGTGAAGCTGCTGGAAGGCCAGGTTTCCGCGGGGGATAGCCTTGAGGCCTGCGTGAATAACAGCCTGCGTCAGCGCACTCGCCTGAATCACTCGGCAACCCACCTTCTTCACGCTGCGCTGCGGGAAATTCTGGGCGAGCATGTCGCCCAGAAGGGCTCCCTGGTGGATTCGCGCCGCCTGCGCTTTGATTTCTCCCACACCGACGCGGTGACCGACGATCAGCTGCACGCCATCAGTGAACGCGTCAATGGACAGATTCGCGCCAATACGCCGGTAACCACGCGCCTGATGAGCATGGATGATGCCATGGCTGCCGGGGCG
This sequence comes from Chromatocurvus sp., assembly GCA_046260765.1. Classification (GTDB taxonomy): domain Bacteria; phylum Pseudomonadota; class Gammaproteobacteria; order Pseudomonadales; family Halieaceae; genus Chromatocurvus. The sequence continues at coordinate 2,897 of JBHEOO010000073.1, read as the reverse complement.
ATGGCGCTGTTCGGCGAGAAGTACGGTGAGGAGGTGCGTGTGCTCAGTATGGGCGAGAGCGATTTTTCCGTAGAGCTCTGCGGCGGCACCCACGTTGATCGCACCGGCGATATCGGCTTTTTCCGCATCACCGCAGAAGCTGGCGTTGCCGCCGGTGTGCGCCGAATCGAGGCCGTGACCGGCGAGGGCGCCATCGCCACTGTTGACGCCCAGTCAGAACAGCTGCAGGCGCTGTGCGATGCCGTGAAAGCCAGCCCGGCGACCGTTCTGGACCGCGTGGTGGCCCTGCGCAGTGAAGCCCGTGAACTGGAAAAGGAAGTGGCGCGCCTGAAGCAGAAGCTCGCCACCTCTGCCGGTGGTGATCTTACGTCCCGTGCGGTTGCGGTAGGTGATACGAAGGTACTGGCGGTAAACGTTGACGGTGCCGATGCGAAGACCCTTCGAGAAACCATGGACCAGTGCAAGAACAAGCTGGGCAGCGGGGTGGTGTTCCTTTCCGCAGTCAACGACGACAAGGTATCGCTGACCTGCGGTGTCACCGCAGACCTGACCGACAGGATCAAGGCCGGCGATGTCATGCGCGAGTTCGCCGGCCGCCTCGGCGGTAAAGGCGGCGGCCGTCCCGACATGGCTCAGGGCGGCGGCACCGATGTCGCTGCGCTGGATGGCGTGCTGGCAGCCATTCCCGAGTGGGTCGGCGAGCGGATGGGCGTCAGTGCGTGAGTCTGATCGTGCAGAAGTTCGGCGGGACGTCTGTCGGCACGGTCGCACGCATTGAGCAGGTAGCCGAGAAAGTCGCCGGTTGCCGTGCGGCCGGGCACGACATCGTGGTGGTGGTCTCCGCCATGAGCGGCGAAACCAATCGGCTGATTGGACTGGCGCACGAGATCACCGAGCACCCGCTGCCGCGGGAAATGGACGTGCTGGTTTCCACCGGCGAGCAGGTCACCACCGCGCTGCTGGCCATGGCACTGGAGAAGCGCGGCCTGAGCGCCAAAAGTTACACGGGTTCACAGGTGCGCATTCTCACCGACAGTGCCCATACCAAGGCCCGCATCCGTGAAATCGATAACCAGCGCCTGCACGCCGATCTCGCCAACGGCACCGTCGTGGTGGTGGCGGGTTTTCAGGGCGTGGACGAACACGGCAGTATTACCACACTTGGCCGCGGCGGCTCCGATACCACGGCAGTCGCCCTGGCTGCGGCCCTCAAGGCCGACGAGTGCCAGATCTACACGGATGTCGACGGCGTCTACACCACCGATCCACGTGTCGTGGACGGCGCGCGCCGCCTCGACCGGATTACCTTTGAAGAAATGCTGGAAATGGCCAGTATGGGCTCGAAGGTACTGCAGATACGCGCTGTGGAATTTGCCGGCAAGTACAATGTGCCCCTGCGCGTGCTGCACAGCTTCAAGGATGGCCCGGGCACGTTGATCACCCTGGAAGAGGACGATGCCATGGAAACACCTACCATTGCGGGGATCGCCTTCAATCGCGACGAGGCCAAGCTCACCGTGCGGGGTGTGCCAGATACACCGGGCGCTGCCTACCGCATTCTCGGACCGATTGGCGAGGCCAATATCGAGGTCGACGTCATCGTCCAGAACGTTGCCGGCGACAATACCACCGACTTTACCTTCACCGTGGCTCGCAACGATCTTGCCCGCGCCGAGGCCGTGCTGCGCGACGTTGTCGCTACCATGGATTCTGCTGAAGTGCTCAGTGATAGCCGCATCGCCAAGGTCTCCGTTGTCGGTGTCGGCATGCGCTCCCACGCCGGTGTTGCCAGCCAGATGTTCGCAGCGCTGGCCGAGGTCGCCATCAATATCCAGATGATCACAACATCGGAAATAAAGATTTCCGTGATCATAGAGGAAAAATACATGGAGCTTGCCGTCCGGGCGCTGCACTCCTCATTTGGACTGGATGGGGAACCCCGGGACGAGCACGCTGCCTAAGCCAATGGATTGGGTTGGTCTGCGATGGTTAAACCGCTAAAACGGTAAAGGAGGGACAGGGCGCAAACCGCCCGCCCTCTGCAAGCAAGCGCCGACTGCGGCGATCACGGACGATACAGGCTTAACGATATGTTGATTCTCACGCGCAAGGTAAACGAGTCGCTCATCGTGGGCGACAACATCACTATCACTGTACTCGGCGTCAAGGGAAACCAGGTCCGTATCGGCGTGGATGCGCCAAAGGAAGTGGCGGTTCATCGGGAGGAAATCTACCAGCGCATCGCCGACAAGCCCGCCGAGGACGGCGATCCTTCCTGACGGCAATCAACTTTTGATTTTGTCGCACGGCCAGTGATACCATGCGGCGCTTCTGGAGAGGTGGCC
>JBHEOO010000073.1:0-542 GCA_046260765.1 Chromatocurvus sp. | reverse complement strand
CCGCCATATAGCCTTTTAAATCTATAACTCAGAACGATAATTCGCACTTACCCGTACCCGCCAACCTACCCGGCATAGTTTGATCCATTGACCAACTGGGTTTTAGTGCCGCCGCTCGGGCCAGTTGAGCTCGGTTCCACGGAAACGTATAACCGCAACCTGATGCAGCCAGTGCAGTTGACCAGCACCAAAATTCAAAGGCGGCTGATTCAGGGAAGGTAGTAGTCGTAGTGGTTGTAGTAGCAATACAACAACTACTATCACGACAACAACCGAAAACCCCGCCCAATATTTAGCATCGCTGTAGCCACGGTTGTCGGCAACCCCAGTGTCCTGGACGGCATGCGCGACACTGCCGCCGAACAGCTGGCCTTGATCTAGAAGACCCAGGTGGGGTACCACGTCGCTAAACCGCAATAAAACCTCACTAACTTAACAGCGGTAAAGTGGTGCAACTGGCACCACAAACCCCGTCGCGCGCTGAAGGGGTTTCCTGTTGTTGCGACAGTGCCCAAGATGCCTTGCACGGACCTGCCCTGAGC
>JBHEOO010000072.1:703-8275 GCA_046260765.1 Chromatocurvus sp. | reverse complement strand
CTTTTCGCCAGCCGGCGTAGACCAATTGCTGCGCCCCTCCGCGTCCTGTGCCAGGCGCACCTGTACGCCGGAGCCTTGCGCACGCCACCAGTCCGGTGCGTCCTCCAGGTATCCGGTTGCGTCCGCGGTCGCGGAAAAACGCTCGACCACCAGCAAAGGCTCGCTGAAGTTCGGGTCTGGGTTGAAGAGTGTCAGCTTCTCCACAGCAATACGCGGGGGGAACAGATCTACTTCCAGTGCAGCGAAGCGCGTCTCCAGCCCGCTGCTGGAGCGCACTGCGCGCTCCAGCAGCGACGCATAGCTCATGGGCGCCACAAACAACACCACAACAGGAATGGCGACGATCACCAGGATCACCGCTACAAATATCCATAGGCGGGTGCGTTTGCTCACGGTGGCAGCGCTTTCCTAGGGAGAAAATGTATTTGTCTATCCATTCGTCGCTGTCTAGGTGGCACTGTCGCCGAATGGCATGTACAGCAATAGGCTGTGATTAGTGGCCAATATCCCGGCCATTGCCTGATACCCATTGTGCAATCCGGCAGGCGTTATGCATTGATGAATTTCATGGCCGGGCGGATTTGTTCGGTGCTCAGCCATGACGCGGGAGGGCGCACGATGCCGTCCCATAGCTCCAGGCTACGAAAGCACTGAGCTGTGTCCTGCCGTCGAGTGAGTTACGGGCCCGTGCCTTGCAGAAGTGGAAACGATCCGCGGCGACCATCCACATCGGCATCGCCATCGTCCATCGCCGGCGCGGCGCGGCGCGGTGAGCACCTATTCCCTGGACTCTCTTTGATCGGACGCAGCATTGCGCGGGTTCTGTTCGTCTCTGGACGATGCCCGCTACGCTGACGGGGTGCGAGATAGCTGATCGAGAACCGCCCGGTGGTTATGAACACCGGGCGGTGATTATACCCCACGGAAACAGACGGCCGTGTCCGCAACTGGTCTGTTCCTTATGGCAAATTACGTTGGCATCTGTGTTGCAACGAAGATGAGTACGGCCCGTGATAGCACGGGGTTAAGTTAAACCAGCATGAGGAAATACCTATGACTTTTCACAAATATATTTTGGCAACTGCTATCTCTTTAACGCTTGGCACTAGCGCATTCGCCGCTGGACAGGATCAGTCGCTGGACACCGGCGGCAAGGCCGAGTCCCGCACCAGCCTTCCGAAATCGGATGTGGACGCGGATCGCATGGGCCGGACTGAAAGCGCTCCCGGTATGCAATCCGGAAGCCTGGCGTCGATGTCCACCACGGTTGAAAAACTCAAGGGCATGGAAGTCCAGAGCGGCGATAACAGAGAGATCGGTAATGTGGACAAAATCGTCTCCGATACCCGTACCGACCAGCTCTACGCGATTATCTCTGTCGGTGGCGTCCTGGGCATGGGTGCCACGAAGGTCCCTGTGCAACTGGATCAACTGCAGATGCAGGGCGATCAGTTGATTGTTCGCGGGGTGTCAACGCAGGACGAACTCAAAAATCGGCCGGAGTACGTGGCGGAAAATTACCGCGATCTGGATGATGAGCGGCAGATCGACCGCGCAGAGTTCAGCGCATTCGAAAGCAGCGAGCCCGGGAAGTTAGAGCCTGGCCAGAGCGACCGGATGCGGTAATCCCCCGCGCACGCCTGCCTTGTGCAGGTCTGAATGAGACGGCGGCCGAAAGTCCGCCGTTTTTTTGCGCGTTCGCTCAGACCCAGGCCCACCTCAGTCGAGCACACGCGCCAGCGTCTTTTGGGTCCCCACCCGGTCGAGAGTGACCTTGATGCACACCAGAATCGGTACCGTCAGCAGCGAACCGACAATACCCCACATCCAGAACCAGAAGACCAGCGACAGGAAAATGATCAGGGGATTGAGCGTCAAGCGAGAGCCGACCGCAAGCGGCGTGATGACATAGCCTTCCAGCGACGTGATGGTTAAAAAAACCGCCGGTACCAGTAGCGCCTCGCCAATGCCTTCGAAGGTCAACAAGGCGACAAAGCCGAGAATCACCGCCGTCACGGCCGGCCCCAGATAGGGCACATAGTTGAACAGCGCGGCGACCACACCCCACAGCACAGGGTTGGGCACTTCCATGACGTACATCGCGCCGGACACGACAACGCCGAGTGTCAGGTTGATCACAGTGATGGTTGTCAGATACTTTGTCACCGAGTCTTCGATTTCCTGCGCGATCTCGACCACCTGGCGCTGGTTGTGGAAACGCGGAAGCGTATTCACCACATTGCGGTACAGACGCTCGCCCCAGCCAAGAATAAAGAACAGCAGGATCAGTGTCGTGAACATGCCGACCGCCGCCTCCTGGGTCTGCAGCAGCAGGGTGTCGCTGAGATCTCCCCCCTTCACTACCACAGCCGGAGTTTCCCTTTCGCCGACCTTGCCGAGCTTCTCGACTTCCTGGGTGGCCTGCTTCACTTCCTCTATCGAGCCCTTCATATCAGCAATGCGATACTGCAGCTGCCGTAGGGCAAGCGGCGCGTCCTTCAGCCACTCGCTGGCCGGTCCGCCGAGGCTGTAGATGCCGAGTCCCAGGATTCCCGCGAACAAGCTGACCAGCAGAAACGCACTGGCAGGCAACGGCACATGCCAGCGCTGCAGCCGGCGTGCTATCGGACGCAGCAGGAAACTCAGCAACAGCGCAGTGGCCAACGGCAGAAGCACCGGCTGACCCAGGTACAGCACAGCCATCACGACCACCACCAGCATCGTAACGCACACTGAGGCGATTGTGCGCAGATAACGCCGCGAAGCGCTCCGGTGGAACGGCTCCGCCTCGGAGGACGCCGGGGGAGCAGACTCGGGGGTATCAACTGTTGCCATTACCACACCTGGAGCATAAGCCATGTCGCAGCACAGATGCCCGGCTTCCCCGACACCCCGGCCTGGGGTTGTGAACGGTGCATAACACCCGTTGCCTTCGTGTTTTGCACCAGTTGCAGGTCAAGCCGTGGCTCGTTGCCCTGCAGTCGAGTGCCGAATGCAGTGACAGGTGATGCAAGAGTGAACCAGTTTCGTTCTTTAACGGGCAACCCTCTAGCCGGTTCATTTTTGCCTCTCCGCACTCAATGTTTGGTGATGACGTAAAGCGCGTGAATGATTCCGGGAATGTAGCCCAGAAGGGTAAGCAGGATATTCAACCAGAAATGGCCTTTGAGCCCGACTTCCATGAACACCCCGACGGGCGGAAGCAGAATGGCGAGAATTATTTTCAGAGGATCTGTTGCGGTGATTGGCATGTTGGCGCTCTCCAGGTTTGATGTCAGGTGCTATCTTCATTCAAGCAAGTCGTATGCCCGCCACGCCAGCATGCGGCGCGGTTATTGCTTCTCTTAGAGAACTCTGAACAAGTTTCCCGTTCGTCCTGAGCCAGTCGAAGGGGGTAAACGGGAAATGCCGTGATACGTAAGGCGATTCGTCCGTTCGTGGTTCGACAGGCTCACCACGAACGGACTTATTCAGAGATGTCCTTACTGTCAGAAATCTGTATACCACGAACCGTGCTGAGGGATTCCGTCTAATCCATGGAAGTCGAGCCGACAGACAGCTATGCCCGCGAGCGGCAACGCGCCACGCTGCGGCGACTCGCACATGTGCTCGATCGCGCCATCCCGCTTCCCGGGGGGCTACGCATCGGCCTGGACGGCATCATCGGTCTGATTCCGGGATTCGGCGATCTGGTGGGCACGGCCCTGTCTTCTTACATCGTCGCGCAGGCGCATCAGCTCGGTGTACCGCGTGCCGTGCTTGTGCACATGTTGGGCAACATCGCGGTTGACACTGTGCTCGGGGCGATCCCGTTGTTCGGCGACCTGTTCGACTTCGCCTGGAAGGCGAATCTGCGCAATATTAATCTGCTCGAGCACGCGCTGGAGCAACCGCGACGCGAGCGGCGGCGCAGCGGTCTGGTCGTGACCGGTTTGATCATCGGCCTGCTGGCGCTCGGCGTGGGCGTCACCGTTACGGTTATAGCGCTGGTGCGTTGGGTATGGGTCAGCATCGGTGGCTGAAACGCCGTCCGGCGTGCGACGCAGGTGGCGGCGCGTGAGGGGGCCGCGCGCAGACCTGACAGTTACCCAATGGGTTGCGGCGCTGGCATTACTGGCGCTTATGATCGCCCTGTTGATGGGGTTGTGGCGGACTCACGATATCGTGCTGCTGGTCTTCCTCGGCATCGTGTTCGGAATATTTCTGGATACGCTGACGCGCGGCATTCGACGACTGACGCATCTGTCCCGCCCCTGGGCGCTCGCCGCCGTACTGTTGTTGTTTATAGTTGGCGTTGCTGTGTCTATAGCGTGGTTTGTGCCACGCATCGCGCCAGACATTATTCATCTCAGTGAGCGTCTGCCGCAGGCCATCGAGTCGCTTGAGGATATGCTGCGCGACACCGAGTGGGGTCGCTTCATTACCGGCCAGCTATCCGCCATGCAGGACGGTTTCGGCCTGACGCCGGAGACAGCACAGCGATTCCTGGGCGTGTTCTCTACGCTGGTTGGCGGTGTTGCCGGCGCGGTGATTATCTTCGTCCTCGGCATCTACTTCGCTGCAGAACCGCGGGTTTATGCGCGCGGTATCCTGGCGCTGATTCCGCAGGCGGGACGCTTGCGCGGGGAGCAGGTGCTCGATGAACTCGGCCATGCGTTGCGCTGGTGGCTGGGAGGCAGGCTGCTGTCCATGCTTGCTGTGTTTGTTCTGACCTGGCTGGGCCTGGAATTTCTACAGGTGCCGCTTGCGTTCCTGCTCGCCGCCATTGCCGGTCTATTATCTTCCATTCCGAATATCGGCCCCATCGTCTCAGTTGTGCCGGCTCTTCTGATAGCCGTGGGAGAAGGTGATCCGCGCGCGGCGCTGCACGTGATCCTGCTGTATATCGTCGTGCAGATACTGGAGAGCTATACCATCACCCCGTTTATCCAGCGCAAGGCGGTCTCGCTGCCCCCGGCCCTGTTGCTGATCTTTCAGCTGCTGATGGGTGTGTTGGCGGGATTTATCGGTCTTTTCGCGGCGACGCCGCTGCTGGTGGTCTGCATGGTGCTGGTCAAAATGCTCTATGTGCAAGATCGACTTGATGGGAAGGTTTCGTTGCCCTGAAATCCGCTGTCCTCGTGATATCAAACGCAACAGAAATACGATGCGTCTTTATGAGCTGTGCGCCACTTCGAGAGAAACGGGTATGGAAGGTTTCCAAATCTCAGTTACCGCGCGGAGCGATTATCGTCCGGAAGATGATCAGCGACCCAGGCGCCGCGTTTGCCGCGCGGTTTCGCTCTGCCCGTAGTGGTATCGTGCTCTGTTTGCAGTTCCATTTCGGCGTTGACACTGCCGCCCAGAATCAACACGAACGCCGTCAGGAACAGCCACATCAACAGCACGATCACCGCGCCGACTGTTCCGTAGGTCGCGTTGAAATTGCCGAAATTAGACACATAGAGGGAGAACAGCGCCGACACCAGCAACCACAAAGCCACCGCCCCGACCGATCCCCACGATACCCAGTGCCAGCGCGCCTGCTGGCGGCAAGGACCGAAACGATACACCACGGCAAGGAAAAACAGGACCAAGACACCCAGCACCGGCCAGCGCAACCAGTTCACCAGTGTTTCCGCAATTGAGCCGAGGCCGAGATAGCCCAGCACCACCGGCAGCGCCACAATCAGGCTGATCGCCACCACAGCGAGCAACACCAGGAACACGGTCAATCCGTAAGACAGCGCCTTCAGGTGCAGGAAACTACGGCGTTCGCGCTCTTTATAGACGATGTTGAGCGCAGTAATCAGCGATGTGGTGCTCCTAGTGGCGCTCCACATCGCCAGCAGGATAGCGCCGATCAGGCCGACGCCGAGCGCGCCGTCGGAGCGCGAGGCAACATCCTGCATCTGCCGGCTGAGTAGCGCGTATGCATCAGCGGGAATCACGTCCTGAAGCGTCGAAAACTGCTCCCGGATCTGATGGGGGTCGGATACCAGCCCGTACACCGAGATCAGCGCCGCGATGCCCGGAAACACCGCCAGCAGGCTGTAAAATGCCACACCCGCTGCGATCAGTCCGAGACGGTTTTCCGCGATGCTGCGCCGCACCCGACCCAGCACCTGCTTCCAGCCTCGCGCCGGGATCTGCCGGGGGGTGTGTGCATGACGCCCGATATCAGGCCCGGCTGCTGCGCCGTCACGGACCCTGGAAGCGTGACTCGCCATGTTGCACGCACGCCCGCGATCAGTGGTGGCGCTCACCCTCGTCACGCGCAGCGTCCCGCGCGGCGGCGGCAACGTGCTCGATTTTCTCGCGAGTGCGCTCAAGCTCTTCGCGCGCGCCTTCGGCGGTAAAGCCTTGGCGCTGTGCCTCATCGCCGGCTGCACCTGCCACCTTTGCGGCGCGCTCGCCCAGCTTGCTGCCTTCCTCCCGTAACCCTTCTGCGGTGAGGCCCTGCGCCCGAGCCTCTTCGACCGCCGCGTCGCGCACTGCTGTGGCGGCTTGCCGCACACGCTGCGCCTGCGCGTCGAATGTCTCGCTGGCCTGCGCCTTCAGCGCATCGGAGGTCTCGCCCAGTAGCCGATCCTCGCGTCTGGTCTCGGGTAACGCCGTGCCGAGTGCAGCGCCGGCTGCCACACCCACCGCGAGCAACGACAGTGGATAGCGCTCCGCGAGATCGCCGGTAAAGTGCATCGCTTTGTGTGCCTGCGCTGTGGCTGCGGACTTGGCCTGCTGTGCGCGGTGCCAGGCTGCTGCGCGTGCGCGCTCGGCGCGCTCGCGCATCTCGCCGCTCGCTGCCGCCAGACGTTTTCGCGCGCGGTTGATGCGCGCCCGGCCTTCTTCGCTAAGGCCGGTAGCGCCGGAGCGAGCCTTTTCAGACCATTCGGCGGCCTTCTCGCCGGCGTGATCCATCGCGGTGCCGACAGCGCCTTTTGCCTGCGCAGCCTTACCACGTAATCCCGACCCTTCGGCGGTGCGAGTTTGGTAGCTGTCATAGGCCTCAGCGCCGAGATCGTCGTAGATGATGCAGTCGATCTCGTCTTTCGCGAACGGGTACTCCTGTGACAGGTACACGGCGTAGAGCTCGATTGAATCGTCGTGCTGCGGCGCTGTCGCGGTTGCAGCCGTGTGGCCTGCACCGGATTCACGCTGGCCGAGCATTAACCAGGCCAGACCGATACCGGTCAGAGCCACGGGGACAGGGTTGTGCTTAGCCGTCTGCGCCAGGTTGGCGAAAAACTCGCCGGGCCCATGCTTCATGTATCGCAAACCTTCATCAAGCAGTTCGCCCGGCGACAGCTTGTTGCCGAGCGCGGAAAGTGTGCGATCCAGGTTGTGCCGATGACGCTGGATGTCTTCCTGCAATTCCACCGGGCTGCGCTCGCCATTGCTGCGTGCGGCGCCGTTACCGGGTCGTGCACTGGAATCATAGTCGCCGTGTTCTCTCATGACATTTTCTCCTTGATCATCCGTTGATCGCGCCGCACTTCATCGATAGTGCGCTGCGGTATCAGATTGTGGGCCTTGACCTTGCCGCGTCCGCTGGCGAGCATGATGGCGCCGATAACCAGCACCACGCCGCCGACG
>JBHEOO010000072.1:0-693 GCA_046260765.1 Chromatocurvus sp. | reverse complement strand
CGGAGCGAGCCAGGGTTGCTGAGGCGGCATCGCCGGTAACAAGCCGACCACCGCGGCGTCCATAAGCCCCAGCAGTCCAGCGAAAAGCACCAGCGCGCCCATGCCGAGCCGGGTGATGCCCTTGCCCGTCTGTGAAATCTTTTCCGATACTTCTCCCCGGGCGAGGTTGACCTCATCGCGCACCAGCGCGGTTATTTCGTGAGTGAAATCCCGAATCAGTTGCGGAATCGAGCGGGATTCTCGGTTGAATGTGCGCTCGTCGTCAAAGTTAGCTGCCATGGCGTATCCTCCGGTTAGTCGTCTGAAATGCCGCCACAGCGCGTACCGGTGTAGTCGACATCGGCCCGCCGCGCGGCGTAGATGGGGTGTTCATCATCGGCTAGGGGTTGCGGCTTTCCTGGGCAGATTCGCGTGAGCCACCCCGCATCTGCGGCTCCTGCGGTGTCGAACTTTTCAAAAACCGCGCCAGCAGAAAACCCGCGGCCAAGGCACCACCGAAGCTCACACCCGGTTGGCGGCGTGCGTAAGTCTGCGCCTGCTGCCACAGATCGCTGACACTCCTGCCCTCCAGCCATTTCGCCAGATCCTCGGTACTGGCGGCGCCACGGCGCCACAATGCCGCCATACTGTCTCGGCCCTGCGCCTCTAGCGTGTCGCCGCTGCTGTACAGCGCATTGGCGATCGTCTGCACAC
>JBHEOO010000071.1:241-8291 GCA_046260765.1 Chromatocurvus sp. | reverse complement strand
CCGCAGGGCTGGCTCCCGCTTCAAATCTTGAAAGCGAGTGCTCCCCCACCACAATGGCGTCATCGACAACAATTCCCAATGCCATGACCGCGCCCACCAGGCTGATGAAATTGATGGAGCCGCCGAAGAACCAGAACACCGACAGCGCGGCAAGAAAAGAGACGGGGATACCGAGGGTGACCCATGCCGCAATACGTGTGTTGAGGAAGAGAAAGAGAACCGCGATGACCAGGCATAGACCGGTAATACCATTATTGACGACCAGCATTAGCGTATCCCGTGCAAAACGCCAGGCTTCCAGCCAGACCCCCGCCTTGATGCCGCGCGTGGCGAGGTCATCGACGTTCTGTGCATGCCAGTCGCGCAGAATACGCGCTTCGGCCATGACGTCGGATTCCGGTGAGCGTCGCGCTCGAATCATGATGGCGGCATCACCGTCGTGAAACAGAAGGCGCTGATCATCCTGATAGCGGCGCTCAATCAGTGCGATGCTGTCAAGGCGCTGCAGTGTGTCGCCCCTGCCGCTCTGCAGGGGCAGCGCTGCAAAGGCCTCGACGTTTCTACGCTGCTCCGGTGCGCGCAGCAGCCGTTCCGATGCGCCGCTGCCAACGCTTCCGGCGGACATGTCACGACTGTTGCGGAGAATACTTGCAGCAATCTCATGCAGAGGTGTGCCCAGCTCAAACAGCGTCTGGCTGTCTATCTGTATGGCGATCTCCTCCCGCGTGAGCCGTTGAACTGCTTGATGAGGCTTTCACAGTTGTAGCAATCCATTGATATGGTGTTATACGTAACTATATCACTATACTTAAGGAGTGCAAGAAATTTTCCCTCAAAGGCTCACGCTGACCATGCAGCATGGTGCGAAGGTGACTGGCCATTTCGGCGGCGTTTTCTCTTTTACGTTTTGCGTTGAAAGCTGATATCGTGAAGGCGTTGCCATAATCGCGGGTAGTCTGGTTGCGCGTGGCGCTCCTGGGGGGGGAGTTTTTATGAAAGTCATCATACTGAGTGCGGGTCAGGGCAGTCGCCTGCTGCCGCTGACAGAAAAAAAACCTAAATGCGCACTGGAAGTCGCGGGTGCGCCGGTACTCGAGTGGCAGCTACGTACCATCTCCCGCTGCAAAGAGGTTGATGAGGTGGTAGTCGTCACCGGGTACGCAACGGATCAGGTAGAGGCGATCATTGCTGATTTCAGCGCCGATAATATGATCGTGCGCAATCTGCACAACCCTTTTTTCGGGGCGAGTGACAACCTCGGAACGTGTTGGATTGCGCGGCATGAAATGGATGGACCGTTTATCCTTATCAATGGCGACACGCTGTTTGAGGCTGCCATCCTGCAGAGGCTCCTCACCGAAGATGTCAGCGGCCCGATTACCCTGACCGTTGATCGCAAAGCATCATATGACGATGATGATATGAAGGTCATCCTTGATGGTTGGCGTCTGCTGCAGGTCGGAAAAAAACTGGATCTGGACAGAGTCAACGGTGAATCCATCGGCATCACGCGTTTCACCCAGCAGGGAGCCGATGTTTTTCGATCCGAGTTGGAGCGCAGTATGCGCTTCAGTAGCGGACTTGATCGCTGGTACCTTTCGGCGATTGATGTCATTGCACAGAAGTATGTCGTGGGAGCCTGCAGCATAACAGGACACAGCTGGTGTGAAATCGATACGCAGGAGGATGTTGCAAGGGCGGACCACGTGGTGCGCGGGTGGGTCCGGGCACACAGCAGCGACAGGGTGGCGGAAGAGTCTGCACGGGAGGCGTAGGGCAAGCCGTGCATGCCACCCTCGAGAAATTCGGCTACCCAGCCACCTGCCTGTTTGAGAGTCCACACTGGGTCGTTCTTCTGAGGCCAGTACAGTGCACGCTTGGCGCCCTGATTCTGTGCAGCACGACGTATGAGCGGGCACTGCCGTCGCTCCCGTCGGCGGCATTTATCGATCTTAAAGATGTCTGTCGTCGACTGGAGTACGCTCTCAGCGAGTCGTTCGGGCATGAGAAGATCAACTACCTCATGCTTATGATGGTGGATCCAGAGGTACACTTTCATGTGGTGCCGCGCTACTCGTCAGAGCAGGTGTTCGCCGGCTACCACTTTCCTGACACAGGTTGGCCAGGACCACCCGACATCGCGGCGGGTGTCTCAACGGATGACGCGCTGGCCGCTGCGCTCATTACCGTGCTGCGAGCCCATTTGCCGACGCAGGGAACAATTGCGGAGTCGTATGATCCGACACCTCCGGCATTGTGATCGTAGACCGTTATTTGCTGTGCCGATTACTGCCTGCCGTGGGAGCGGTGGCGGTAGTGCTTTCGGCTATTTTTGCGACGTTTTCTCTCGCGCGCTTTCTTACCGATGCCAGCGCCGGCGTGCTGAAGATATCAGAAGTGTTTCAGCTTACGGGGCTGCGCTGGCTGATAGCACAGGATGTCCTGCTGCCGATTGCCTTTTATCTGGGCCTGATTCTTTCCTGGGGCCGACTGCGGGAAGATCTCGAGATCGACGCGCTGTGCGCGAGCGGCATCAGTGAGTTTCGCCTGTTGCGATCAACGATCGGGTTGGCGGTGCTCTGCGCGTTGCTGGTGGGTTTTTTTTCTCTCTGGTTGCGTCCCTGGGCCTGGCAGGCGAACTACGCCATCAAGTCTGAGGCTGAGGCTTCCGCCGATATCAACCGCATAGCATCGGCCGCGTTCACTGACTATGCCAGTGACCGCACGGTATTTGTAGAGCGTGTTGATTCAAGCGGCGCGCTCCGCGGTGTCTTTATCCGCAAGCGCAGCGGCGATGATTTCGAGGTCCTGTCCGCACCGGAAGGGCAATTCACGGCCTATGTCACCAGTAACAGTCATGAACTGCGGCTTCGAGACGCGCGTGTTTTCGTGGAGGCCGGAGATGATCCTGGTGTGTTCGGTCGAATTGGTGAGCTGACGCTGCAGATCGACGCCGCGGACCCAGAGGCTTTCGATGACAGTGCCAAGGTGAGAGCCACTTCGACACTGCTTCACAGCAGCAATAATCTCGACCGGGCGGAGCTGCAGAGGCGCCTGTCTGCACCGCTGTCCGTATTCCTGCTAATGGCAACCGCCGTACCGCTAACACGCTCCGGACCCCGTGAAGGGCGCTACGCACGGCTGTTGATCGCGATCGCGGTCTACGCCATTTACTACAATCTGCTCGGTGTCGGTCGTACCTGGGTCGAGCAGGGCTATTGGCGCAGTATTATATGGATTCATGTCGGGCTACTGATATTCGCGCTGGGTGTGGGTCGCTATCGTCGGATTGTGTCATGACGCGAGCGACACGTTATCTTGCGTGGAATTATCTGCTTGGATGCGTGCCCGTACTGTTGATTCTCGTCACGTTGTTTTCTTTCCTCGCGCTGTCTGAAGAACTGGAGAACGTCGGCAAGGGTTTATATCAGACGCGCGATGCGCTCACGGTGATGCTTTTGACAACGCCAGGGCGATTGCTCGAACTACTGCCGGTGACACTGCTGCTCGGATCGCTCTGGGGTCTTGGCGCTCTGGCACGACACGGTGAAATTATTGCCCTGCGTGCGGCGGGCCTCTCGGTGGTCCAGCTGGCAGTGCCGGTGCTGGCGGTAGCGCTGATGGCGGTGGCTCTCGTGCTGATCCTGCGTTTTCAGTTCATTCCCGGCTTCGAGCGGGAAGCTCAGGCTCTGCGCGCAAAGATGGAGTCAACTGGTTTTCTTTCCAGCGAGGATGCTGGCGGCTTCTGGATGCGCGCCGGCGATAAGATTGTGCGTCTTGGTGGTCTTCAGGGCAGTGACGAATTGAGTGATATCGAGGTTTACCAACTCAACGAACACAGTCAGATAGAACATTTCATGCGAGCGGCGAGCGGACGCATGCAGGTCAATGGTGAGTGGCAGCTGCGGGCTGTTCGCCGTTACGACGCCAGCGACGGTCCGGCGATCGAAACGCTGGAAGACAGCGTATCCTGGCGAAGTCCTCTAACGGAGACGCAGGCCAGTAGTATTGTAGTGCCGGTAGAGGCGCTTTCTCCTCTTTCGTTATACCGATACATTAACCTGCTCGAGACGAACCGAATTGACAGCCACCGCCATCGGATTATTTTCTGGCAGCAGTTGAGTCAGCTTCCTGCCATGATCATTATGGCGATTCTGAGTGTGCCCTTCATTCTCGGCACGCAGCGCAGTGGTGCGCTCGCGCGTTCTGCGGTAATTGGCGGCGGGCTGGGTATTGGTTTCTACCTCGCGGAGCAGCTGGTGAGTCACTTGTCGGTTCTCGTTGATCTTGCTCCGCCGCTTGCCGCAACGCTCCCCGAGCTTGGCATGGCGGGTATCGCTGCGCTGCTGCTGCGGCGTGCACGAGGCTTTTGACAGTCACGCGGGGCCATTGACCGTGACACGGTGATTTTGCAGGCGAGATCACACAGCAAAATAAGGGAAGGCGAGATATGGATGTAGTGGCTTATCTGGTCGGTGGCTCCGACGTTGAGCTCTGGGGGCTGTCTTCGCGAGAGCGCCTGACGCGCCAGTGCCGTAGCCTTGATCTCCCGGTCAGCACTGGTTCACCGGACAGTCTCGGCGCACACGATTGCCTGCTGTTGCGGGGTGATTATCTGTTCGAGGTGCGCACGATAGCGTCGCTGCTGGATCGATCCGGTTTTCTTCTTACCGATCCTGCGAAAGGCAATATCGCCGCCGCACAGGTACCGAGCGAGCGCGCTGCGGAGGTTTACCGGGTAATGCGGGCGCAATGTACGGCGCAATCGGCGGAGACATCCGGGCCGCATACCGTTGATGAAAGTGTTCTCGATGGAGTGGTGGTCGGAGAAACCGGTGATCTGGGTGACTACGATCTGGCACTGCGGCGCTCACAGCCGCCACTGCTGGAGCGACTGGAGGCTGATCGCACCCGTCAGCTGGAGGCCCAGCTCTATGGCGATGCCTACAAGGGCATTACTGATCTGGTAACCAAGTGGTTGTGGCCCCGGCCCGCCAAGTATCTTGTTCGGCTGTGTGCTGCCTGGAACATCAGCCCTAATCAGGTCACGAGCGTGAGTTTTTTGCTGGTTGTCGCCAGCGGCATACTTTTCTATCGGGGCGAATTTGCATTGGGCTTGCTCGGCGGCTGGCTGATGACGCTGCTGGACACTGTGGATGGCAAGCTGGCCCGGGTTCGCGTGGAGTCAAGTCGTTTCGGCCACCTGTTTGATCATGGTATAGACCTCATTCATCCGCCGTTCTGGTACCTGCTCTGGGGACTGGGTCTCGTCCGACAGGGGTATGACTTTGATGTGGGTCCTGTAGCTATCGTCATTTTCGGTGGCTACGCGGCAGGACGGTTTGCGGAGCTTGCCTTTCAGCGGCTTTGCGGTGGGTCGCTATTTGCCTGGCGCCCTTTCGACTCCTGGTTCCGGCTGGTGACAGCAAGGCGCAACCCTTGCTTGATCATACTGACGGTTGGCTTGTTGTCTGGTGCCCCGGAAACCGCGCTCCGGGGTGTGGTGGTATGGACTGTCCTGACATCAATCGTCCTCTGGCTGCGCGTCATGCAGGCATTGCCTGCGCGTAGGCGCCTGGGCGAATCGCTACCCGCCTGGTTCGAAAGTCCTGAGATTGTGCGTCGATACCCGCTGAGCCATCGGCTTTTTTCAGGCACGCAGGGTGCTTACCGCGCCTGAAGGAATGAGTCGGGGGACTGCAATGCGTCTATCCGTGACGCCGCCGCAGGGTTCACAGCACGACCGGCGCGTCGGCCGGAATTTTCTCCGCCTGCTAAAAGGTCGCGCGGCATCGGCCCTGCTGATGCTTGCCTCCACGGCACTGATGGCACGCAGCCTCTCTCCAGAGGATTTCGGTCTGGTGGTGCTGATCCATAGCTATCTGCTGCTGGTCAGGGGGCTCGTCAACCTGAAACCGTTTGAGGCGATCATTCGCTTTGGTGTGCCGCTGCTGGAGCGTAAGGAGATGGGTCGGCTGGCCCAGTTGCTGCGTCTGACGTTTGCGGTAGACGTGGTGCTTGCTGTCATCGGGCTGTGTCTGGCTCTGCTTGGTGTGTCTCTGGCGGGTGACTATTTCAATCTGGACGGTGAGGCGCGGCGCGTGGCAGGTTTTTATTGCCTGCTTCTGTTGGCTTCCGCCAGCGGCAGTGCCACCGGCGTGTTGCGCCTGTTCAACCGATTCGATCTCCTCGGGCTGCGCCAGGCCATGGGACCGCTGGCGCAGCTGTGTGGCGTGCTGGTGGCGTGGTGGTACGGTGGTGGTTACGTTAGCTTTGTCATTGCTTTCGGTCTGGGTTTTTTTGTCGAGCACGTCATTCTGAACGGCTTTGGATACGCTGAGCTGCGCCGGCAGCAACCGGGCTTTCAATGGCGCGGCGAACTCTGGACAGCCCAGCGTGAACGTTTCCCGGGCCTCTGGCGTTTCCTGCATATCGTGTACTGGCAGAGCAATATTGACCTGGTTCCCAAGCAGATCTCGCTTCTGCTGGTCGGGGCGCTGCTCGGTTCGGCAGCGGCGGGCCTGTTTCGCATTGCCCAGCAGGTGGCGCGCGTGGTCTCGGTCCCGGGCCTGCTTCTCAGACAGGTGCTTTTTCCCGATCTCGCACGCCTATGGTTCAGGCGTGACCCTATGTTTCACCGCTTGCTGGGGCGAACCGTGCTGATTGCGCTGTCGGTGGGGGTGACGGTGGCGCTGCTATCGCTCGCCGTGGGCAAGGACATTATTGATGCGCTTGCCGGACAGGATTATCTCGATGCCACTGCGGTCCTGTCCTGGCTATTGCTGGCGGCAGGCCTCGAGCTTGGCGTCGCTGCATTGCGCGCGGGGGGATATGCGATGGGATTGGCGGGCAGCCTGCTCAGGGCATCCATACTGGCGATTTTCGTCTATGTCGTCGCATTGTTAATCCTCAGCCAGAGTCTGGGACTGCCGGGCGTTGCTATCGCGGTGGTCGGGTGGACGGGCGTCAATCTCGGTGCTTTTGCTGCTATTGTCCTTCATCGTCTTAAATTGACGTCTTTCGGGAGCGGGCCAGACCCGGCGTGATACGCACATAAAGAAACAGAGAGATGCTTGCACGACCCTGTGCATGCCCGTGCGTGCGCAGCCGGTCAGAACCGGTGCTTCAGCCCTGCATGGAAGCCAATGTCTGGCGCTGTTTCGACGGCGATATCCTCGCTGAAGCCTATGTCGAGCGCCCAGCCATCGGCGATAGCGAATGCTGCTCCGAGGGACAGCTGAAAGGTGGCCCGATTCAGTGGTTCGCCAGTGCCCCCATAGGCGGCTGTGTGGGCATCAAGCTGCGCCTTCAGCACCAGTGCGTCGCTGACCTCCCACGCCAGCGTTGTCGAGCCGAATGCCAGCGTACTTTTCGCCTGTTTCCCCAGAACGTCGCTGCTGCCGCTGAGCAGGAGTCCGCCACTGGCGTGCCAGTGCAGTCGGGTCCTGAAGCGTCCGCTCGCATGCAGCGAGGTAGACAGTGCAGCAGCGCCGGAGCCCGTCAGACGATCACCGTCGCCGGTGGGCAGCTTCAGCGTGTTGCGCAGCGCCAGGCCGTCATTCAACTGGCGGCTGAGTGAGACTTGCAGGTCGCCGATTCCGCCGCCGCTGTCGTCGAGAAGAAATCCACTGCCATTGGCCCCGCGCTGACTGAACAGCAGTCGATTCCGGGGCAGGCGGTCGCGATTGCCATTGGGCAGTCCGAATACCTCATGCCATTCCTCAATCGGACGATCGAGAAAGCCTCCGCTGTGGCGCAGAACGGGTAGATTCACGCCGATCTCCCAGTCGTTTGCAATTCCGCGTCGGACATCCAGTTCAAGCCGGTGTGTTTCACCGTCTATGACGGTGCGCCGGGGTCCCGCGCCGTCCACGATACTTGTGTTGGCGGCGTTTGCATGAAGTGAAGCCTCCGTACGGCCCTGCGGTAATAAATAGGCGCTGCGAGCGGGGGTCAGCCCGTGGATGGTGATGAAGGGGATGCGGTTGCTGGTGTGGATAGGGGCGGTGGCTATTTGGCCCGTATCCGCACTCGCCGGTTTGCTAAATGT
>JBHEOO010000071.1:0-231 GCA_046260765.1 Chromatocurvus sp. | reverse complement strand
GACCCGCCTCCAGGAGTAGCGCGCTGCGGGCGGGTGGCAGGCCGTGAATGGCAATGAAGGGAATGCGGTTGCTGGTGGGGATGGGGGCTGTCGTTATTGGGTCCGCTCCCGTGGTAGCCGCGGCGGTGCAACTTGGTATGGCACCCAGCAGTAGCACACCGAAAACGCAGAAGCGCTTATTGAGACACCTCTGGGCCAACAACACTGCCTGAAACTCAGTTCAGGATGATT
>JBHEOO010000070.1:0-8411 GCA_046260765.1 Chromatocurvus sp. | reverse complement strand
CTGCTCGATCATGCCGATGACCTCTGTCACTGCAGTGCCTGCGGTCATGACATCGTCAATCACCAGAACGCGCCCGTGCAGCGGCGCACCCACAAGAACGCCGCCCTCACCGTGCGCCTTCATTTCTTTACGGTTGTAGGCAAACGGCACATCGCGACCGTGATGGTCAGCCAGCGCCACCGCCGTTGCCGTCGCCAGGGGAATTCCCTTGTACGCCGGGCCCAGCAGCACATCGAATGCGATATCCGCATCGACGATACACTGCGCATAGTATCGACCCAGCGCTGCGAGAGAGGCGCCGGTGGCAAATGCGCCGGCATTGAAAAAATAGGGGCTCACACGGCCCGACTTGAGGGTAAATTCACCAAACTTGAGCACGTTGTGCTGACGCGCAAGCGCAATAAAATCTATCTGGTAGGGTTTCATCGGGAGAGTCCTCGGTACGTTCGGCGGACGGCGCGCCTATTGCAGTCGGCCAGGGAGGCCGCAAGCAAATAAACATGCGAGTATTCTGGCACGGCGGGATTCGGTATCATAGTCGGCGTGAGGCGGGGGATAACAAATGAGAATTATCAGTTTCAGTGCCGAAGGCTTGAAGCAGGCGGCGAAACGGGGCCTTTATGACTGGATAGCGGAGCAGGATGCGGACTTTATCTGCATTCAGGATATCCGCTGCTCGGAATACGACCTGCGCAGCGAAAAATACTTCCCACCTGAATACAACGCCTATTTTTTCGACGATATCGAAGGCAAGAAGAATGGCGTGGCGCTATACTGCCGCAAGCTGCCAAAAGCCATCATGACCGGTCTCGGTTTTGCCGATTTCGATATGCAGGGTCTATACATTCAGGCGGATTACGAGCGCCTGAGCGTTGGCTGTCTGCTTGCGCCCAGCGCCAGCGCAGACGATGCCGACTCACTCGCCCGCAAAGCCGAATTCTTCGAGCTGCTCGGCAACCACCTGCAAAAAGTGCGCAACAAGCGCCGGGAATTCATTATCTGTGGCAATTGGCACATCGCGCATACCGCCGCCGATCTGCAGAATGCCGTCGAAAACGGCAACAAACCAGGATTTCTGGGAGAAGAGCGGCAGTGGATGGACGAGCTGTTCAGCAGCGGCTATGTCGACGCCTTCCGCGAGGTAAATACGGATCATGATGAGTTCACCTGGTGGCCCGACGACGAAAGTCGCGAGAGCAACGGCTGGCGCACTGACATGCAGGTGGTTTCACAAAGCCTGAAATACCAGATTGAATACGGTGCAATCTATAAGGTGCAGGCCTTTAGCAGCCACGCACCCCTCATCATGGATTATGATATTGAGCCTTGATTCGGCGCGCAGACATGCGCCGCGAGAGTAACAGGCAGAGACCCTAGCCGCCCGCCAGCGCCGCTCTCTGCAGGGCAAACAGTTCCTGTATGCCATCGGTAGCGAGATCCAGCATTCCGTCGAGGGCATCGCGCCCGAACAGAGCGCCTTCCGCCGTGCCCTGTACTTCGATAAAGCCCCCAGCCTCGGACATGACCACGTTCATGTCAGTCTCCGCGCGCGAATCCTCGGCATAGTCCAGATCGAGCACCGGCACTCCCTGATATATCCCCACCGACACCGCCGCCACCATGTTCTGCAGTGGATCTGACAACAGCGCCTTGCTGCGCTGCAGGCCGTTCAGTGCATCCACCAGCGCCACGCAGGCGCCGGTAATGGAAGCGGTGCGCGTACCGCCGTCCGCCTGAATAACATCGCAGTCGATGGTGATTGTGTTTTCGCCGAGTTTCTTCATATCCAGCGCTGCTCGCAGCGAGCGGCCAATCAGCCGCTGGATCTCCAGTGTGCGTCCACCCTGACGCCCACGGCTGGCTTCACGCGCCATGCGGCTGCCCGTGGATCGCGGCAGCATGCCGTACTCTGCTGTTACCCAGCCCTGACCCGTGCCACGCAGGAAACGGGGCACGCCGGGTTCCACCGAGGCAGTACAGATCACCCGGGTGTCGCCAAAGGAGACCAGCACGGAACCCTCAGCATGACGGGTATATCCGCGCTCCAATGTCACTGTGCGCAGGGCGTCAGGCTGTCGTCCGCTAGGTCGTTGCATACCGGGATCTCTTTGTTACTGAAAACGCGGCAGTATACAGAAGCCCTCTGTCGGCGTCCGCAATCCCGGGCGATGCGGATGGATCAGCCAGCTTGCATGGATCGAATGCACAGATCGGATCCTGATAGTATCGACCTTACTGATTTAAGGAGGTGACGATGGCCAACATCAACAGCATGACCGCATTTGCGCGGGGCGAGGACACAGGCGAGTCAGGAAGCATCATTGTTGAATTGCGCAGCGTGAATCATCGCTACCTCGACAGCCACTTCAAGCTTCCCGACGCGCTGCATGCTCTGGAACCGCGGTTGCGTGAAGCTCTGGCGAAACATCTGAACCGGGGCAAAATCGATTGCTTTATCAGGCTTCAGGACGAATCCACAGAAACGGCGACCCTGAAACTAAACGACGCGCTGCTTACACGTGTGCTCGATGCCAGTGGCCTGGTTGCGGCTCGCTTGGTCAATAGTGCACCCGTGGACCCCCTCGCCGTCCTGCAATATCCCGGGGTGGTGCAGACGCCGACTGCCAACAGCGCTGCGGTAACGGCAGGCACCTTGCAGGCATTTGATGCCGCTCTGGCAGCACTCGTGGCGACCCGCACAAAAGAAGGCGAACAGCTCGCCAGGCTTCTGCGACAACGCCTGGATGCCATTCTGGTTGAGACGGGCAGGGTGCGCAGCCAGCTCCCGCTGCTGCAGACCCGGCTGCGCAAGCGCCTGCAACAACGACTGGACACACTGGACATAGAGGTGGACAGCGGACGACTCGAACAGGAGCTGGTTTACCTGGCCCAGAAATCCGATGTGGAGGAAGAGCTGGACCGTCTCGAAACACATGTAGACGCCGTTCGCCAGGCGCTCGAGGCTGGGGGCCCCTGCGGCCGCCGACTGGATTTCCTGATGCAGGAGCTCAACCGTGAGGCCAACACACTGTCGTCAAAATCAACGGATGCCAGCCTGACGGCCAGTGCGGTAGAGCTGAAGGTCCTTATCGAGCAGATGCGCGAGCAGGTGCAGAATATCGAGTGACGAGCATCCTACGCTGTATTTAATGTCGACCAATTTGTATTCCTTTGGCTCTGATTGTTCGGTTCCGTCAGCTCCACCTCGATTCCCCGCTCAGGCGCCACCTTGATGAAGTCATCGATGATCTCGGCGACATCGTGGTTAAGGTAAACACACTTGCTCTGGTCGATAACCAAAAGACTGTTATCCGGGACCTGATCCAGCTGCTTGCGAATAGCGCCCTTGTTAAGAAAAGTAAGCTCTTCAGCAAGATGCATGGTGACAACCGCCCGATGCGCCTCAGTCTCGCCTTTTTCCAGGTGCAGAAAGTGGGAATTGCGAAAGCTCCACTGCAGCAGAATAATCAGTGCCACAGCCATGCCCATACCCACGCCGAGCAGCAGATCGGTAAATACAACCCCGACAACGGTCACGATAAATGGAACAAACTGCTCTGCACCGTAACCCCACATTTTCTTGAACAGCACGGGCTTGGCCAGCTTGTAGCCGGTGACAAGCAGCACCGCGGCCAGCACACCCAGCGGAATGAGATTGAGCCAGTGCGGCACCGTAGCAACACAGATAAGCAGTAGAACGCCGTGACTGATAGCCGACGCCTTGGACCGTCCTCCCGCCTGGACGTTGGCGCTGCTGCGCACGATTACCTGCGTGATGGGCAGGCCGCCGATCAAACCGGACATCGAATTACCCACGCCCTGGGCCACCAGCTCGCGGTTGGTCGGGGTTACACGTTTTTGCGGGTCGAGGCGATCGACAGCCTCAACGGACAACAGGGTTTCGATGCTGGCGACTGCCGCAATCGTCAGTGCCACTGTCCAGATCGCAGGATTGGCGATCTGGCTGAAATCGGGTGACACGAAAAGCGCCCGGAACTCGGCAAGGCTGGATGCCACGGGTACAGAGACCAGTTGGCTGTCCCGCAGTGCGAAGGTGGAAAGCCCGGAAAACAGCATCTGGCATGCAACTGCGAAACCGACAGCCATGACAGGACCAGGCACCATGCCCAGCACCCGGTGCCGGGCGACGCGCGGCATCTCCCAGGCGACGAGAATGGCCAGGGAAGCCAGCGATATGAGCAGAGCGCCCGGGTGTATGAATTCGAGCATTTCTGCGAAGGCCGAAAAGACTGTGCCACCATCGACTTCAGCATAGCCCATATCGCCGATCGGGTTGGTGTCGTAGCCCAGCGCATGCGGAATCTGCTTCAGAATGATAATAATACCGATACCGGTCAGCATGCCCTGGATGACAGCAGCGGGGAAAAAGTAGCCGAGCACCCCCGCGCGCGCGATGCCCATAATGATCTGGAGTACGCCCCCTATTACCACAGCCAGAAGGAATGCCTCGAACGTTCCCAGCGTTTCTATGGCGGTCAGCACGATAACGGTCAAGCCGGCTGCCGGCCCGGACACACCTAGCGGTGACCCACTGATGCCGCCGACGACAATGCCCCCGATAACGCCGGCGATTAGTCCGGAAAACAGCGGTGCCCCGGACGCGAGTGCAACACCGAGGCACAGTGGCAATGCAACAAAAAACACCACCACACTGGCGGGTAAATCCTTTTTCAGATCTTGAACTGAAAACATTTAATCGCTCCAGGGCGCTTCAGACATTTCATTTCAACATTGCTTCTCAAACATTGCTTGCCGTGCGGCAATACGCCGTTTCGGGAATGATGATTAGGCACGCGAAACAGCGTATCGGCAGCGCCCCCCTTCACGCCGCTTCCCGTGACGACCACTTTGGACCCCGCAATATCTGTTTGGTGAGCTCGGCCTGCCTCACCTCAATGGCACGCTCGGGTGCGAGCTTGGCGAAGTCGTCGATAATCTCGGCGACATCATGATTCAGATACACGCAATTGCTCCGGTCAATGATCAGGACACTGTTGTCAGGAATTTCGTCCAGCTGCTTCCTGATGGCGCCCTTGTTCAAAAAGGTCACCTCTTCCGCAAGATGCATGGTAATTACGGGTCTGTGCGCTGCCGTCTCGCCCTTTTCCAGGTGCAGGAAGTGGGAGTTGCGAAAGCTCCACTGCAGCAGAATGATGAGGGCCACTGTCATCCCCATGCCTACGCCCAGCAACAGATCGGTGAACACCACGCCGGCAACGGTGACAATGAACGGGGCGAACTGTTCCGGACCGTAGCCCCACATCTTCTTGAACAGGGCGGGTTTGGCGAGCTTATAGCCGGTTACCAGGAGAACTGCTGCCAATACGCCCAGCGGGATGAGATTGAGCCAGTGTGGAAGAGTTGCGACGCAGACGAGGAGCAGAACCCCGTGACTGATGGCAGATATCTTGGTGCGGGCGCCAGCCTGGACATTGGCACTGCTGCGCACGATCACCTGGGTAATCGGCAGGCCACCGATCAATCCTGACACCGAGTTGCCGACGCCTTGTGCCACGAGCTCCCGGTTGGTTGGGGTGACGCGCTTCTGGGGATCAAGCCTGTCGACTGCTTCTACGGACAGCAAGGTCTCAATGCTCGCAACCGCAGCCAGCGTCAGGGCAACAGTCCAGATCGCCGGGTTGCCGATCTGGCTGAAGTCAGGTGAAACAAAGAAAGAGGCAAATTCAGCGAAGCTCGACGCCACGGGGACCAGGACCAGGTGGTCATCCGACAATGCGAAAGTCGAAATACCTGACAACACCAGCTGACAGCCCACAGCAAAAGCGACCGCCACCACAGGTCCCGGTAACAGTCCGAGCCAGCGATGGTTGGCAATACGGGGCATGGACCAGGCGATGAGGATAGCCAGCGACGCCATGGAAATGAGCAGCGCCCCCGGGTGAATGAAATCCAGCATTTCGCCGAAAGCCGAGAACACGGTCCCGCCATCAATTTCCGCGTAACCCATATCGCCGACGGGATTGGTATCATAACCCAGGGCATGGGGAATCTGCTTCAGTATGATAATGATACCGATGCCGGTGAGCATTCCCTGGATAACCGCCGCGGGAAAGAAGTAACCCAGCACACCGGCCCGGGCCACCCCGAGTGCGATCTGCAGGAGGCCACCCAGCACCACGGCGAGCAGAAACGCCTCGAACGAACCCAGGGTCTCGATCGCGCTGAGAACAACGACGGCGAGACCTGCCGCCGGTCCCGATACGCCCAGAGGAGAACCACTGATAGCGCCTACAAGAATGCCGCCGACAATTCCGGCGATCAAACCGGAGAACAGCGGAGCGCCGGAGGCGAGTGCGATGCCGAGGCATAGCGGCAGCGCCACAAAGAACACCACGATACTGGCGGGCAAATCCTTTTTCAGATCATTCTGAGATAACATAAGTCACTCCCAAGTCGCCACTCGTACAAACTGCCTGCCCGATGACCTTCGCCATCGCCCGCAATGCACAATTCACAACGCACAACGCACAACGCACAACGCGTTCTGCAAACACCGATAATCCAGGTAGTAACGACGCACTTGCCGCACCATTCCCTGCCCGGATCCTATAGCGTTTGCCTTTCATCAACCTTTCACCAACCCTTCATCACACAACGACTCTCGAAGCACACCGGTGGCGCCCGCACCCGATTTTTCCGTATAGTCAGAGCGCTCAAGCTGCCGCTTTCCGTACGTTTGCCCGGAGACTCCACTTCATGAATCTGCTGCTGGTCGAGGACGATGCCCTGCTGGCCAACGGGCTGCTCACCGCGTTCGAGCGCGAGAATTACCAGGTTGCTCACGCAGCAGATGGCGCCACGGCAAAGTCGTCCCTCCATGCTTACGACTTTGACCTGGTCATTCTCGACCTGGGTCTGCCGGACATGGAGGGCATCACGATCCTGAGGGACATGCGCCATACCCAGAACAGCATTCCGGTGCTGGTACTGACCGCGCGCGAGGGCGTGGACCAGCAGGTCGCTGCACTCGATGCCGGCGCAGACGACTACATGGAAAAACCCTTCGACCTGAGAGAGCTACTCGCTCGTGTTCGGGCGCTGCTGCGGCGCAGTCATACAGATTTCCGCAACGACATAGTGGTCGGCAGTATTCGCCTGAATCCAGTCGACAAAACGCTTTCCACCGGAAGTGGACGCCTTTCACTGCCCCTGCGGGAATACGAGGTGCTGGAGGCTTTGATGCTCAACTCGCCACGGGTTGTGCATAAGGAACGCCTCGCGCAGCGCATGGCCATCAGCAACGAAGATGTCGGAGACAATGCCGTGGAAGTCTACATTCATCGCCTGCGACGCCGCCTGCAGCCCCACGGCGTTGCGATACGCACGATGCGTGGCGTCGGTTATCTGATAGAGGCAGCGTGAGGATGGGGCGCTCTCTGTCCTTGAAGACTCTGCTGTTACTGCTGGTCGCCGGTCCGCTCCTGCTGTTGATGCTGGTTGAGTCCGCAGTGTCCTACGCTATCAGCATGCAGTCGACGAAGCTGCTGTTCGACCGCTGGCTGCTCAATTCAGTCCACTCCATGAGCAAAGAGGTACATGTTGAACGCGACCGTCTGCAGTTCACGGCAGACCGCAGCTTTCTTGAAGTATTTGAATGGGACGAGCTTGACCAGGTCTACTTTCAGGTGGCAACGTCGAATGGCGAGATCATTGCAGGCACAGAGCAGCTTCCCCTGCCACCCGCCGAAACGCTGGAAAGCGGTCCCCTGTTCAGGGATCTGCGGCTCGACGGAAAGAATGTGCGGGCGGTAAGCCTCTTTACACAGGCGGATAACGGACTTGCCGCCGTCGTCACGATTGCCGAAACCCTGGTGCGGCGCCAGACCATGACAGCAGACCTTCTGCGCGATGTGCTCATCTCCAAAGCGCTGCTGCTCGTGGCGGTGCTGCTGCTCATCGCCACCGCCTTCGATCGCGGACTGAACCCGCTGATTCGGCTGGGCCGCGCCATCGGGCAGCGCAGTCCTCGCGATCTGACCCTGATCGATGTAGGCCAGGTGCCCACAGAGGTGCGCGGCCTGGTCGAAAACAGCAATCAGCTGCTCTCCCGCATCGAAACCGCCATCAGCGCTCGCGAGCAGTTCATCGGCAATATCGCGCACCAGATAAGAACCCCACTCGCCGGCATGAAACTGCAGGCGCAGCTGGCACAGGATGAGGCCGATCCAAAAAGGGTTAAAGACGCGCTGCTGGAAATATCCCGTGCCGCAGACCATATGGCGCACGTGAACTCCCAGCTGATGAAGCTGGCGCGGGCGGAGGCCGCTTTCGGACGCGGGTTGCGTGCGGAGCGGGTTGACCTCAGTGAAGTTATCGAGCACTGCTGCGCTGACAACGCACAGCTGGCGCATGAACGCGGCATTCGCCTG
>JBHEOO010000007.1:0-98589 GCA_046260765.1 Chromatocurvus sp. | reverse complement strand
GACCAGCATGGTGGAAACACTGCCGGAGCGCTACGCGGCGATGGACTTCGCGGTCGACGAGGAGTTCCTCCTGGACGGTGCAAAGCGCAGTTGGGCGCTCAGCAACGATGAGCTTGATGAGCGCTGGCGCAAGCATCTGAAAAACCAGGCACTGAGCCTGCGCCTGGCCGACAAGGACGAAGACGACATTGCAGGCGTCCTGATCAAGCGCTACCAGCGACAGCTCAAGCGTGTCGCCCAGTACAATGCCCAGGATGTTTTCCAGGTGTATGCAAACGCCCTGACCGAACTCTACGACCCGCACACCAGCTATCTGTCACCGCGGCGCAGCGAGAACTTCAACATCAACATGAGCCTGTCGCTCGAGGGTATCGGCGCAGTACTGCAATCGGATGATGACTACACGAAGATCGTGCGCCTCGTGGCAGCAGGCCCTGCGGATAAGCAGGGTGACCTGAAGCCGTCGGATCGCATTGTCGCCGTTGGCCAGGGTGAAGGCGGACCGATGGAAGATGTTATCGGCTGGCGCCTCGACGAGGTGGTCGACCTTATCCGCGGGCCAAAAGACAGCACGGTGCGCCTGACCGTGATGCCCGGCACCCCGGGTGCGGCAATCGAGGAACGCAAGACGATAAAGATCGTGCGCAACACCGTGAAGCTCGAGGAACAGTCAGCGCAGAAACGTGTTCTTGAAATGCCTGCCGGTGACGACACCATCAAAGTGGGCGTCATTGATATCCCGGCGTTCTACATCGATTTCGATGCCATGCGCCGCGGTGATGACGACTACAAGAGCACAACGCGCGATGTCAGCAGATTGCTGGAGGAACTGCAGGCAGAAGGCGTCGACGGCGTGATCATCGATCTGCGTAACAACGGTGGCGGCTCGCTGCAGGAAGCCAATGAGCTTACCGGCCTCTTCATCGAGTACGGACCCACTGTGCAGATAAGGCATTCGTCACGACGTGTCTGGCGCGATGGCAAGCGCCTGCGCAGCGCTTATTATGAAGGGCCTCTCATGGTGATGATAAACCGTCTCAGTGCCTCTGCCTCCGAGATTTTCGCGGGGGCGATTCAGGACTATGAGCGCGGCGTCATTGTGGGTGATCGCTCCTTCGGCAAGGGAACCGTGCAGACCATGGTGCCCCTGAAAGAGGGACAGCTGAAGGTTACCGAAAGCAAGTTCTACCGTATTTCGGGCGACAGCACCCAGCATCGCGGCGTCGTGCCTGACATCACCTTCCCCTCCCTGTTCAACACAGACGAAATCGGTGAAAGTTCGCTGGACCACGCGCTCTCCTGGGACCAGATTAACCCTGTGAGACACCGCCGCTATGGCGACCTCGATTCCGTCATTCCGGAACTCGCCGCTCTCTTTGAGGAACGCAATAAAGACAACGCCGAACTGAACTACCTGGTTGAACAGATATCACTGGCCAATAACGATAGCGATGTCGACACCGTATCACTGAACGAAGACGTGCGACGGGCACGGCGTGAGACCCGAATGAGTAAAGCGCTGGCCATTGAGAACCGCCGACGCAGCGCACGTGGCGAGGAGCCTCTGGCATCACTCGACGACGATGGCCAGGAAGAAGAGGACGAAGGCGCTACCGACAGCGTCGCGGCGACCGATGCAGAGACTGACGAGGAAGCCGACAAGACAGACGATGTCCTGCTCACCGAAGCCGGACATATCCTTGTCGACACACTGATGATGCGTGAGCCGTCCTACGCGGCGACCGCGAAAAAGAAAGACTGAGGTTCAGTTATACCAGGCAAGATCCGCGGACAGCCGCACCACGTCGCCAATAATGATCAGCGTCGGCGGCTGCGGCTGTTCCCGCTCTACCACTGCATCCATGCTTGAGAGTGTCCCGATGATGACCCGCTGCTCCGGCGTGGTTGCCTTCTCCACCAATGCCATCGGCGTCTCTGGATCGCGCCCATGGGCCTGCAGCTGGTCACAGATAATCGGAAGCCCAACGAGCCCCATGTAGAACACGAGCGTTTCCTGGGGCGACTGAAACTCCTCCCAGCGGTGCGGTAGCTTGCCTTCACGGGTGTGCCCGGTGAGAAAGCGCACGGACTGGGCATAGTCACGATGAGTCAACGGAATGCCCGCATAGCAGGCCGCAGCGTTGGCGGCGGTGATGCCCGGGACAATCTGGAAGGGAATGCCGTGGCGTGCCAGCAGGGTGATTTCCTCACCACCGCGGCCGAACACGAAAGGGTCTCCGCCCTTGAGTCGTACCACGCATTTGCCCTGCAGCGCGTAATCCACAAGGGCCTGATTGATTTCCTCCTGGGGTAGCGCATGCTCGGCGCGCCGTTTACCAACGTCAATGCGCTGTGCATCACGGCGACCGAGATCGATAATCGCCTGCGGCACCAGCCGATCGTGGAGAATGACGTCACCACGCTGCAACAGGCGCAGGGCCTTGAAGGTCATCAGATCGGGGTCACCCGGGCCGGCGCCAATAAGAAACACCTCGCCGACAGCTTGCGTATCGCCCAGCAGCCGTTTATCCACCATGGCCCGGGCGTCATCGATGCGGCCAGCCAGCACCCTCTCTGCCACCGGACCCTCCACAAGGTCTTCCCAGAAGCGACGCCGCGTTGACTCATCGGGTATGGCTGCTTTCACCCTGGCCCGCAAAGAACCTGCAAAATGCGCAACATCACCAAGCCGCGCTGGCAGCATTGCCTCAAGCTGACGCCGAACCGCGCGACCTAGCACCGGGCTGGCGCCGTTTGTTCCAATGGCGACCAGCAAGGGGTTGCGATCGACAATCGAAGGAAAAGTGAAAGTGCACAGCTCGGGGGTATCCACCACGTTGACGGGGATATTGCGCTGTCGCGCCTCTGCGTGGACCCGTCGGTTGACGGCGTTATCCGGCGTTGCCGCAATCACCAGTATCTGCGCTTCGAGATCGCCCGGCACATAGATCCGCGGCTGCCAGGAGCCCTCGTGGTCATCGAGCAATGTTCGCAGGCCGCCGTCGATATCGGGGGCAATCACGGTCAGATTCGCCCCTGCGCGACACAGAAACAGCGCCTTTCGCGAAGCCACTGTGCCACCACCAATCAGCGTCACCGGCTCGCCGCGCAGCTTGAGGAAAACCGGCAGGGCCTCCACTCTGCGGCCTTAGCTGGCTTCGAGCAGCGCCAGGCCGCCCGCGTAAGGCTGCAGTGCCTCAGGCACCGCCACAGAGCCATCGGCGCGCTGGTAGTTTTCGAGGATCGCGACGAGCGTCCGCCCCACGGCAAGTCCGGAGCCGTTCAGCGTATGCAACAGCTCCGGCTTGCCCGTTGCGGGGTTGCGCCAGCGCGCCTGCAGGCGCCGTGCCTGGAATGTGCCAAAATGACTGCAGGAGGAGATTTCCCGATAGGCGTCCTGCCCGGGCAGCCACACTTCCAGGTCATAGGTTTTACATGCCGAGAAGCCGAGATCGCCAGTGCACAGAATAACCTTGCGATAGGGCAGACCCAGGCGCCGCAGAACGGCTTCCGCATGGCCGGCGAGCGTCTCCAGTGCCCGCTCACCCTGCTCCGGTCTTACCAGGCTAACCAGCTCGACTTTCTCGAACTGATGCTGACGAATCATGCCCCGGGTATCGCGGCCATAGCTGCCCGCCTCACTGCGAAAACAGGGCGTGTGACAGGTCATTCGCAACCCGGACTCGCCAAGCTCCCGGTCCTCGAAAATACGTTCACGGGCGATGTTGGTCACCGGCACCTCGGCGGTGGGAATGAGGTAATAATCCTGCTCGCCTTCAAGCCTGAACAGATCCTCGGCGAATTTCGGCAGCTGCCCTGTGCCATAGAGGGATTCGGCGTTGACGATATAGGGCACGTAAACTTCCTGATAGCCGTGTTCCGTGGTGTGCATATCCAGCATGAACTGGATCAGCGCCCGGTGCAGCCGAGCCAGCGCCCCATGCATTACGCTGAAACGCGACCCGGTAATTTTCCCCGCCATCTCGCTATCGAGCAGGCCCAGCCGCTCCCCGATATCCACATGATCAAGCGCTTTGAAGTCGAACGCCGGCGGTGTGCCCCAGCGCAGGAGTTCCACGTTGTCCGACTCACTGTCGCCGATGGGAACGTCCCGATGTGGCAGGTTGGGTAGCCCCCCAAGCCAGCCGTCCATCTCGCGTTGAACGGCCCTCGCCTCTTCCGTCGCACTGTCAATCCGTGCGGCGATGGCATCGAGCGTGGCATTCACCTCGGCCTTGGCATCGTCGACACTCATGCCCTGCCCGACCAGCTGTCCGATTTTCCTGCTCGCCGCCTTGCGCTCGGCAAGCAGATCCTGGCTGGCAACATCCGCCGCCTTGCGCCGCGCATCAAGCGCCTCGAATGCGGCGATGTCGAAGGTGGCACCACGTGACGCCAAGGCCTCGGCAACCGCCGCAGGATTGCGCCTGACTTCCCTGATATCCAGCATTACCTGTTTCCTTTCTTCAGTCTGATATCCCGCATGGGCTCTACACCGCTCTCAAAGGAGAGCACGGGTGAGCTGAATCCCGCTTGCTGCCGCCAACACGCAACCCACAGTGGTTAAGACCATGTAGCCGATGGCCACACCACCCTGTCCTGCCTGCCACAGCTCGAAGGCCTCGAGGGAAAAGGTTGAATAGGTGGTGAACGCACCCAGAAAACCGACCATCAACACGCTGCGCCAGTCGGGGTGCAGTGCAGTGCGCTCAACAAGAACAAAAACGATGCCCATCAGTGCACAGCCGCTCAGATTGACCAGCAAGGTACCCAATGGCCAGCTTCCCTGCCACAGGCTGTGTACCCAGCGCGCAAGACTGTAGCGTCCAACGGCACCGGCTGCGCCACCGAGGGCAACGAAAACGAGGTATTTCATGCGTCTGCCTTCCCTATCTCTGAAACGATCGAGGGGTGTACAGGGTCGGGGATTGTACGCGCTTTCCCCGGGGGCCGACAGGCGCCGGGGTCAGCCGACGTCAGTCAGCCGGGCTCACGCCTTATCGCACTGCGTGCATCCCGCTCACGCAGCGCCGCGAGCTTTTCCTGAATGCGCTGCTCCAGCCCGCGGGATACCGGTTGGTAATACTCTGGCTCGCCCAGTTCCGGCGGCAGATAGCGCTCGCCCGCGGCGTAGGCATCTTCCTCGTCGTGGGCATAGCGGTAGCCGGTGCCGTGGTCCATCTGCTTTGCCAGCGTCGTCGGTGCATTGCGCAGGTGCAATGGCACCTCGGCGGTTCCTCCCGCCGCCACATCCGCCGATGCCGACTTGAATGCCCTGTAGACGGCATTGCTCTTCGGCGCGCAGGCCAGATACAGCACGGCCTGGGCCAGCGCCAGTTCGCCCTCCGGGCTGCCCAGTCGTTCCACAACCTGCCAGGCGTCGAGACACAGGGTCAGGGCGCGAGGATCAGCGTTGCCGATATCCTCACTGGCAATGCGAACGATGCGCCGCGCCAGGTAGAGTGGGTCACAGCCACCATCCAGCATGCGACACAGCCAGTACAGCGAGGCGTCCGGCGCACTGCCCCTGACTGACTTGTGCAGTGCGCTGATGAGGTCATAAAACTGATCGCCACCCTTGTCAAAGCGCCTCAGGGATTGCTGGCTGACTTCTTCCACTGCGGTGCGGACAAGGTCGCGAACGCCGCGGTCATCCTGTTCCACAAGATCAGCCGCCAGTTCCAGCAGGTTCAGGGCGCGCCTGGCATCGCCGTCAGCCAGTTCAGCAATCATGGACAGAACGGCAGGATCGGCGCGCAGACCGTCACCGATATGGTCCACGGCGTGCGCCAGCAATTCCACCATCTCGCTTACCTGCAGCGCCCGCAGCTTGTAAACCCGGGCGCGGGAGAGCAGCGCACTGTTGACCTCGAAAGCCGGATTCTCCGTGGTCGCGCCGATGAAAATCAGCGTGCCATCCTCGACATAGGGGAGAAAGGCATCCTGCTGGGACTTGTTGAAGCGGTGTACCTCGTCCACAAACAGTACCGTATTGCGCCCGCGATGACGGTTCTGCTGCGCCGTCTCTACCGCCGCGCGTATATCGCGTACGCCGGCAAGGACGGCCGAAAGCTGCAGGAAAACGGCATCTGCCGCATCGGCGGCAATACGCGCCAGCGAGGTCTTGCCAACGCCGGGAGGCCCCCACAGGAGCATGGAGTGCAGCTGTCCCCGCGCAATCGCCTGCGCCAGCGGCTTGCCCGGCGCGAGCAGATGCGCCTGGCCGAAAAACGCATCGAGCCTCGTGGGTCTCAGCAGAGCGGCAAGAGGCTGGTAGACATTACCGTCAGCCGCGCGCTGGAACAGGTCACCGCCCTCAGTCATCGTGAATAAAAACGTCGACGCCGTCCGGTGGGGAGAAGTTGAAGATAGCGGCATCAAACGCCTCCGTGGAAATCGCTTCGAGCCTGATCTCGATGCGCTGCGACAGGTTGTCGACGATGGCCAGCGCCACCGGAAGACCATTTTCAAAGTCCAGCTCCAGCACCTGGAAACCGGCCTCCGGATCAGTTGGGAAAAGCGTGTAGGCCTTTTCCCCGCGGCGGGAAACCGTGAAATCCCGCGCCAGGCTGTCGCGGTCGCCGGCCAGCACCTGCAGCGGCGCACTGGCGGTCGCGCTCACCGGGCGCCGGGTCACGGTTTCCAGATCCGCGTCGTAGTGCCACAGGTAAGTTCCCTCCGTGACGACGAGCTGGTTGTCCGGGGCCTCAATCTGCCACAGGAAGCGCCCCGGAGCCTGCAGTCGAAACTCGCCCGTGGATGTCGTCGCGCGGCCACCCGCCTCTGGATAGATCGTCTGGCGAAAGCGACCCGAGAGCTGTTGAATCGTCGCCAGGGCATCACCGAGCGCCTGCTCGGCGCTCTTGTCTAAAGAGGAGTCGCCGGGCGCATCCCCAGGCGCCTCTGCTGTCGCCACTGCAGGCGCCAGCAGAGGCAGACCGGCGATCAGCAGCCCTAAACAAAGACACCGCAGGTTGATCAGCTCACCTGCAAGGATTTTTTTCACGCTCACGCTCACTGTCACTCCCCCACCGGTGGCGGCGCCAGCACTTCGCGCTGGCCATTGGTCCCCATTGTTGACACCACGCCCGCCACTTCCATGGTTTCAATAAGTCGCGCTGCACGGTTGTAGCCGATACGCAGCTTGCGCTGCACGCTGGATATAGACGCGCGGCGGCTCTGGGTGACGTGATGGACAGCCTCATCATACAGGGCATCGTTCTCGTCATCGCCATCTGACTGCATCTCACCGGGCGTCACCGGCGTGCTGCTGCCCTCGTCGAGCAGCCCCTCGATGTACTCGGGCTCGCCGCGACGCTTCCAGTCAGACACCACTCGGTGTACTTCGTCGTCAGAGCAGAACGCGCCATGCACACGGGTGGGCATGCTGGTGCCCGGGGGCAGGTACAGCATGTCACCATAACCGAGGAGCTGCTCGGCGCCGCCCTGGTCGAGAATGGTCCTGGAATCCACCTTGGAGCTGACCTGGAAGGCAATGCGGGTGGGAACGTTTGCCTTGATGAGGCCGGTAATGACATCCACGGAGGGTCGCTGGGTGGCCAGAATCAGGTGAATACCGGCAGCCCGCGCCTTCTGCGCGATGCGTGCAATCAGCTCTTCCACTTTCTTGCCGACGATCATCATCATGTCGGCGAACTCGTCGATCACCACCACAACGAAGGGCAGCCGTTCCAGTGCTGGTGCGCTCTGCTCCTCGTCCGTCATCTGCAGGATCGGGTCGGGTGTCCAGAAGGGATCGACCAGGGGTTCCCCCGCCTTCGCCGCTTCCTCGACCTTGCGGTTGTAACCGGCGAGGTTGCGAACGCCCATCGTGGCCATAAGCTTGTAGCGCCGCTCCATCTCCGCAACGCACCAGCGCAGACCGTTGGCGGCATCCTTCATATCCGTGATGACCGGCGTCAGCAGATGCGGTATGCCGTCGTAGACCGATAATTCGAGCATTTTCGGGTCCACCAGGATCAGTCGAACATCAGCGGGGGTTGCCTTGTAGAGAAGGCTGAGCAGCATCGCATTGACGCCTACCGACTTGCCTGAGCCGGTGGTGCCCGCCACCAGCAGGTGCGGCATCTTGGCCAGGTCTGCCACCACGGGATGCCCCGAAATATCATTGCCAAGGGCAAGCGTCAGCGGCGATTTGCTGTGGTCAAAGGTGCGGGACGACAGCACCTGCCGAAAGTTGACCACCTCGCGGTCTTCGTTGGGAATCTCGATACCGACCACGCTCTTGCCGGGAATCACCTCCACCACGCGCACGGAAATGACCGCCAGCGAACGCGCCAGGTCCTTCGCGAGGTTGGAAATCCGTGACACCTTGACGCCGGGCGCGGGCTGCAATTCAAACCGCGTGATAACGGGCCCGGGCATGACAGCGGTCACTTCGGCGGTAATACCGAAATCCGCCAGCTTTAACTCAAGGAGCTTTGAAAGCTTTTCCAGTGCCTCGGCGGAATAACCCTTCGACGGGTCCTTGACTTCAGCATCCAGCAGTTCGAACTGCGGCAGCTCCCCCGTTACCGGATTGTCGAACAAGGGCTTCTGTTTTTCTCGCTCCACTCGCTCGCTGGTCTGGACCGGCGGCTCAAGGGCCTTGATCTTCGGCGGTGTGCGCTTCTTTTCTTTTTCCACATGCTGCGTTATCACGGCTTTTCGCGCCTCGAGCTGCCGCTCGCGGCTGCGACGGTCGCGAGTCGCATCGATGAAGCGCACCACGCGGTCGCGCAGCGCTGCGGAACCATCGATAGCCCACCCGCCCAGACGCTCCATCAAACGCATCCAGCTGAGGTCAGTAAAAATGGTCATGCCGAACAGGAAAACCGCGACCAGAATGACGCGGCTGCCGATAGCATTGAAAGCGCTGTTGAAAGAAGTCCCGATCGCCTGACCAAGAATACCGCCGGCACCCTGGGGCAGGCCAGAGGTACCGCTATCGTTGAATGCGGCGATCGCGGTCACCGACACCATGACCATCAACAGCCCAAGAAAGCGCACGCCGACATGAGTCCAGTCGATACCGCTGACGCTGTATCGCTCGGCGAAAATAACAGCGGCGCGATAGGCAAGCATGAGTGGAAAAAGATAGGCGGCGTAACCGACGAGAGAAAAACTCACGTCCGCCAGCCAGGCGCCCGCAGGACCGCCGAGGTTGCGAACGCCACCGCCCGCGCCGGTGGCTGACCAGCCCGGGTCCCTGGCGCTGTAGCTGAGCAACGCCAGCAAGAGGTAGGCGCAGGCCGCCGTCACGCCAATGAACGCGCCCTCTCGCAATCTCGGTCGCGATACACTGCCCGCTGCGGTAGATTTACTCTCAGCTCTGGCCAACGCCCTGCCCCGTTTCTAATAGGCCTACAGTTTTCCTTATTTATTTATTATATTCAATAGTTTATGCAAGCAAATTAGACTCACTCTAATAGCTTTGCCGACATCGCATCTTTACTTTACCATTAGCGCAGCATCTATAGCGGAAAGGCCACGCCAGGAACTGACACCACACCGCACGTGGCCGCAGCCAGAGTGGCCTCGAAACGCAACTCAAACCACGAGCACAACGGGAAAATCCACCAATGAGTGAAGTGCAACATTACCCCCTGATCATTCTCGGTTCCGGCCCGGCAGGTTACACCGCCGCCGTCTACGCCGCTCGCGCCAATCTGGCCCCGGTGGTGATTACCGGTATACAGCAGGGCGGGCAGCTGACCACAACCACCGAGGTCGAGAACTGGCCGGGCGGTCCCGCCGACCTCCAGGGACCCCAGTTGATGCAGGAGATGCAGGCCCATGCCGAGCGCTTCGACACGCAGATCATCTTCGATCACATCGAGAATGTCGACCTGTCTGTCCGCCCCATACGCCTCGAGGGCACCGGCACCTTCACCTGCGACGCGCTCATCATTGCCACCGGCGCCTCCGCACAGTACCTGGGCCTGCCCAGCGAAGAGGCCTTCATGGGCAAGGGCGTCAGCGCCTGCGCGACCTGTGACGGCTTCTTTTACCGCAACCAGAAGGTCGCGGTGATTGGCGGCGGCAATACGGCTGTGGAAGAAGCGCTGTATCTTGCCAACATCGCATCCGAGGTAGTGCTGGTGCACCGACGCGACAGCCTGCGCGCGGATAAAGTCCTGCAGGATCGACTGTTCGCCCGCGCGAAAGAAGGCAAGGTCACGCTGCTCTGGGATCACGTCCTCGATGAGATTCTGGGTGACGACAGTGGCGTCACCGGAATGCGCGTGCGCTCCACCCGAGACGACAGCGCGCAAGACATTGATCTTTCCGGCGTATTCATCGCCATTGGCCACAAACCCAATACGGACATGTTTGACGGGCAGCTGGACATGGAAAACGGCTATATCGTCATTCACAGTGGCACGGAGGGCAACGCCACCGCCACCAGTGCGCCCGGCGTATTCGCCGCGGGGGACGTCGGTGACCATATCTACCGCCAGGCAATCACCTCAGCGGGATTCGGCTGCATGGCCGCACTGGACGCCGAAAAATACCTCGACGCTCTGGTCGAACACTGAGCACCCGAGCGGGTGTCCCTACTGCAGTACCTCGGGCCGGATGACCCGTTTCCACCGACGGAAACGGCTCTGGAATATCCGGGCGGCCTGCTGGCCGTAACGGATGATCTGGGTACGAGGCGGCTGATTGAAGCCTATCGCCGCGGCATTTTCCCCTGGTTTGAGGATCCTCAGCCTGTGCTCTGGTGGAGTCCGGACCCGCGGTCGGTGCTCCCCGTCGATGGCCTTCACCTGTCCCGGTCCCTGAGCAAGACACTTCGCCGCAACAGGTTCCGGCTCTCCCTGAATACGGCCTTCGCGGATGTCATGCACGCCTGCGCCGGCGAACGCAATGGACAGCGCGGCACATGGATCAATCAGCGCATGCTGCAGGCCTATTGCGAGCTGCATCAGCGCGGCAGCGCCCACAGCATTGAGGTGCGCAGCGATGACGGCGCGCTGGTGGGAGGACTCTACGGCGTCGGTATTGGCGGGACTTTTTTCGGGGAAAGCATGTTCAGCAGATGCCGTGACGCATCCAAAGTGGCTCTGGTCGCGCTGGTGCGACTGCTTGAGCGTGGTGGCGCCAATCTCATTGATTGCCAGGTGGAGAGTGAGCACCTGAACAGCATGGGCGCTCGCAACATTTCCAGGGCAGACTTCGAGCAATGGCTTGCGCACAATCAGGCCATCGACATACCATCATCTGCCTGGCATTTGCCGGATCGTTGCGGAGAACTCCTGTGACTTCGTCACTGCGCGACTTAAAGGTCTACACTACTTACCCTCATCGCTGCAGCTACCTTGAGGATGAAGAGGCCACCACCCTTTTCATTGATCCTCGACAGCCGATTGATCAGGCGCTGTACACGCGTCTTTCCCTTTTGGGTTTCAGGCGCAGCGGTGCTCACGTATACCGGCCGCACTGTAGACAGTGCAGTGCCTGTGTCCCAGCACGCATTCCGGTCAAGGCCTTCCACGCCAACCGCAC
This sequence comes from Chromatocurvus sp., assembly GCA_046260765.1. Lineage (GTDB taxonomy): Bacteria > Pseudomonadota > Gammaproteobacteria > Pseudomonadales > Halieaceae > Chromatocurvus. Next base: position 87,081 of record JBHEOO010000007.1, on the reverse strand, counting down.
CCAGCGTCGCACCTGGCGTAGGAACAACGACCTTACCGTGCTGCGCACAGACAGCATCGCCGATGATGACGCCTACCGCCTCTATCACCGCTATATTGTCCAGCGGCATGCCGACGGCGATATGTTTCCACCAGATAGAGATCAGTACCAGTCTTTCCTCAGTAACGCATGGGATTGCACGCGCTACTATCGCTTTTACAGCGACGAGCGACTGGTCGCCGTCGCCGTCGTGGATGTCATGCTGGACGGGCTGTCCGCCATTTATACATTTTTTGATCCGGATGAAGAGGCGCGCAGTCTGGGTCGTTACGCTATCCTCTGGCAGGTTGAGACCGCGCGCGCGCTCGGCCTGCCCTACCTGTACCTCGGGTACTGGATACGCAACTGCGGAAAAATGGCCTACAAGTCAGACTATCGCCCTCTGGAGCTGCTGCTGGAAAACCGCTGGCAGCGCGCTGACGATGACATCCTTGCCAGCGATGCATGACAGGGCAACTCCCGGAAACAGTGGAACTCAGCGCACATTTGCGGCAAAATACGCGCTTCTTAGCAAAGACTCTGAGGCCACATGGCAAAGGAAGACCAGATTGAAATGGAAGGCGAGGTCGTCGACACCCTTCCGAATACAACGTTTCGCGTGCAGCTTGAAAACGGTCACGTGGTAACAGCCCATATTTCGGGCAAGATGCGCAAGAACTACATCCGTATTCTTACGGGTGACAAAGTTCGCGTAGAACTAACGCCCTATGATTTAACAAAAGGCCGCATTACCTATCGAGAGCGCTGAGTAGCGCCCGCCACCACGCCGGTGGTGACAGGCGTCACGCTTCAGCTTCCTTCCAGGACCGCCTCTTCTTCCTCGACGCGTACTTCCAGTTCATCTCCTGCGGCGTTCAGACGCACCAGTGCAGTCCCGCCGGAACCCGCCAATGCACCAAACAGGACAAGCTCCGCGAGCGGCTTCTTGATGTGCTCCTGGATTACACGTTCCATGGGGCGTGCCCCCATACGCTCGTCGTAGCCTTTCTCCACCAGCCAAAGGCGCGCGTCCTCGTCGACGTCCAGTGTGACCCGCTTCTCGTCGAGCTGCCCCTGCAGTTCTGCAATGAATTTGTCTACCACCGTCAGAATAATGTCCTCGCCCAGGGGCTCGAACTGCACAATGCTGTCAAGGCGATTGCGGAATTCCGGCGTGAACATGCGGGTGATGGCTTCCATACCGTCGCTGCGATGGTCCTGGGTAGTGAAGCCGATGCTGCGACGACTCATGCTCTCGGCGCCCGCATTGGTTGTCATGATAAGAATGACGTTGCGGAAATCAGCCTTGCGACCGTTGTTGTCGGTCAGCGTACCGTGGTCCATAACCTGCAGCAGCAGGTTATAGACTTCCGGGTGCGCTTTCTCTATTTCGTCGAGCAATACGACAGCATGCGGGTGCTTGGTCACCTGCTCAGTCAGCAGGCCACCCTGATCGAAACCAACGTAACCGGGCGGCGCACCGATGAGTCGCGACACGGTGTGCCGCTCCATGTACTCGGACATATCGAAACGAATCAGCTCCAGGCCGAGGATCCGGGCAAGCTGCCGGGTCACCTCGGTTTTGCCGACACCGGTCGGGCCCGCCAGCAGGAACGACCCTATCGGCTTGTCGCCGCTGCGCAGACCGGCGCGGGACATCTTGATGGATGTCGCGAGACTAGAGACCGCGTTGTCCTGCCCGAAAACCACCATGCGCAGGTTGCTCTCGAGCTTCTGCAGGATTTCCTTGTCATTGCTGCTGACGGTCTTTGGCGGAATACGGGCAATTTTGGCTACCACCGCTTCGATGTCACCCTTGCCGATCACCTTCTTGCGTTTTGACGGCGACTGAAGCTGCTGATACGCACCCGCTTCGTCGATCACGTCTATCGCCTTGTCCGGCAGGAAACGGTCGGTAATGTAGCGCGCCGAAAGATCGGTGGCCGTGCGCAGCGCATTGTCGGTATAGCGCAGACCGTGATGCTCTTCGAACCGTGACTTGAGGCCCTTGAGAATCTTGTAGGCGTCGTCAGGGCTGGGCTCCATAACATCGATTTTCTGGAATCGCCGGCTGAGGGCCTTGTCCTTGTCAAATATCCCGCGGTATTCCTGAAAAGTGGTGGAACCAATACACTTGAGTTTTCCCGACGTCAGCAGAGGCTTCAGCAGGTTGCTGGCATCCATGACGCCACCGGATGCAGCGCCTGCGCCAATAATCGTGTGTATCTCGTCGATGAACAATATCGCGCCGTCACGGCGCTTGAGCTCAGCAAGCAAGCCCTTGAAGCGCTTTTCGAAATCACCCCGGTACTTGGTGCCTGCAAGCAGCGCGCCGAGATCAAGGGAATACACGCATGAATCACGCAACATTTCTGGCACCTGGCCGTCGACGATCATCTTGGCAAGGCCTTCGGCGATAGCGGTCTTGCCGACGCCGGATTCGCCTACCAGCAGAGGATTGTTCTTGCGTCGCCGCGCGAGAATCTGCACAACGCGTTCGACCTCGCTGATACGACCGATCAGCGGATCAATCCGGCCGGCCTCGGCCTCGGCGTTGAGGTTGGTCGAATAGGAATCGAGCGGGTTGGCTTCGCCCTCCTCCGCGCCCTGCTCTGCAGCGGCGGCACTACCGCGCTCCTCGTCCATGTCTTCATCACCCACTTTGGAAATACCGTGGGTGATGTAATTGACGACGTCGAGACGCGTCACGCTCTGGGTTTTGAGGAAGTAGACCGCCTGACTTTCCTGCTCGCTGAACAGCGCGACCAGAACATTGGCCCCGGTCACCTCGCTCTTGCCGGAGGACTGGACGTGAAACACCGCGCGCTGCAGTACACGCTGGAAGCCCAGCGTTGGCTGTGTCTCCCGCTCCTCGTCCTCGGCAGGGATAAGGGGAGTGGTGGAGTCAATAAATTCGACGAGATCGCCGCGCAGGGCGCTGATCTCGGCGCCACACGCCTTGAGGACGCGTATCGCGTCGTTGTTGTCGAGCAGCGCCAGCAGGAGATGCTCCACCGTCATGAACTCGTGTCGACGGGCGCGGGCGGCGCGAAAGGCGTCGTTCAGTGTTTGTTCGAGATCCTTGCTCAGCATGGCGTTGCTCCCGGGGTGCTACCCCTCCGATGCCTCGATTTCGCAAAGAAGCGGATGCTGATGCTCCCGTGCGTATTGGTTGACCTGTGCCGCCTTGGTCTCCGCGATGTCGCGGGTGTAAATGCCGCACACGCCTTTACCGCGTGTATGCACCGTAAGCATGACCTGTGTGGCCTGCTCACGGTTCATGGAAAAAAAAGTTTCAAGCACTTCAACGACGAATTCCATCGGAGTGTAATCATCGTTCAGAAGGACCACCTTGAACAGGGGTGGTTTTTTGAGTGCAGGTTTGGCGTCCTGGGTGACGGTGCCACTATCCGAATCGGAATCGGGCCTCGATGCCATCGCCTGAACTACTGACGGCCACTGGGGTGTATTAGGCACGGTGTGAATCTCACGCTCCTGTCGCGACATGCGGACCTCACTATAAGGCTTTTCTGGCTTAAACGCAGTTCACGCACAAACGTGGCAGGCGTCAGTCAGGTTGAACATTCAGGCGCGAAACGCCGGACCGGGCCAGCTATTGCAAGCCCTGCCGGCACGGCCTCTGGGCTACATATGCCCTATCATCTTATCGCCGAAGCCGGAACAGCTCACCAGTTCGGCATCATCCATCAGGCGCTCAAAATCATAGGTTACGGTACGGTTCTGAATAGCAGCGTTCATGCCTTTGATGATAAGGGCCGCTGCCTCATTCCAGCCCATATGGCGCAGCATCATCTCGGCTGAAAGAATCAGTGACCCCGGGTTGACCTTGTCCTGCCCGGCGTACTTGGGCGCCGTGCCATGGGTCGCTTCAAACAGGGCAACCGTGTCCGACAGGTTGGCACCCGGCGCGATGCCAATCCCCCCGACCTGCGCCGCAAGTGCGTCTGACAGGTAGTCACCATTCAGGTTCAGCGTGGCTACAACACTGTAATCGCCCGGCCGCGTAAGAATCTGCTGCAGCATGGCATCGGCAATCACATCCTTGATGACAATGTCCTTGCCGGTCTGCGGGTTCTTCATTTTCATCCAGGGACCGCCATCCATCAGTTCGGCACCAAATTCCTGCTCCGCCAGTTGATAACCCCAGTCTCGGAAGGCACCCTCGGTGAACTTCATGATGTTGCCCTTGTGCACCAGCGTCACCGATGGCAGGTCCTGGTCGATAGCGTACTGTATCGCCTTGCGGACGAGTCGCTTCGTGCCCTCTTCGGAAACCGGCTTGACGCCGATACCGACCTGTGTCGGAAAGCGTATCTTGGTCACGCCCATCTCATTGATCAGGAAGTCCACCACCTTCTGCGCTTCCTCGGAGCCGGCCTTGTACTCAATTCCGGCATAGATGTCCTCGGAGTTCTCGCGAAAAATCACCATATTGCAGTCACCGGGCTTCTTCACGGGGGATGGCACGCCTTCAAACCAGCGCACGGGCCGCAGACAGGTATACAGGTCGAGTTCCTGACGCAGCGCCACGTTGAGGGAGCGGAAGCCGCCACCCACCGGGGTTGTCAGCGGGCCTTTGATGGCGACGGAATATTCCTTGATGGCATCCAGGGTTTCCTCCGGAAACCAGTCACCCTCATACAGCTCCGCCGCCTTTTCGCCGGTATAGATCTCCATCCACGAAATCTTCTTCTGGCCGCCGTAGGCCTTGTCAACCGCGGCGTCGACGACCTTGAGCATGACCGGGCTGATGTCGACCCCGATGCCGTCACCTTCTATATAGGGAATCACCGGATTATCGGGGACGTTGAGGCTGTAGTCGTCATTCACCGTGATACGTTCACCCGCGGCGGGCACCTGAATGTGCTTGTAGCCCATTGATATACTCCAATACAGTATGGTTCGATTGTTGGCGAGAATTCTTCGCTCACTTTTAAGTGACGGGAAGCGTCTCGTTTTAAGCGTTAGGTAGTGTACCAGATTTGTCCCTGGCGCTCGCGGCGCCGCAAAGACCCGGATCGGGGAGCAGCGTGCCCAATATTCTTCTGTTCAACAAACCATTTCGCGTTCTCAGCCAGTTCTCCGATGACGACGGCAGGGCCACTCTGGCCAACTATCTATCCGCTCCCGGCTTCAGACCCGCGGGCCGTCTCGACTTCGATTCCGAGGGACTGCTGGTTCTGTGCGACGATGGTTGGCTGCAGCAGCGCATCGCCAATCCGAAACACCGGCACTGGAAGTCCTACTGGGTGCAGGTTGAGGGACGTATCGCGGAGGATGCGCTTGCGCGCCTGTGCGACGGCGTGGCGCTGAAAGATGGCCCCACCTTGCCGGCGAGGGCGCGCGCCATTCCTGAACCCCCCGGTCTCTGGCCTCGCCAGCCGCCGGTGCGCGAGCGACGACACATCCCCGACAGCTGGCTCGAGCTCTCGCTGCAGGAAGGGCGCAATCGACAGGTGCGTCGAATGACGGCTGCGGTCGGCTATCCGACGCTGCGACTTGTCCGCCACCGGGTTGGAGACTGGTCGCTCGCGGGGCTCGCTCCCGGCGAGCACCGGCGGGACGCCGTGCACCTGCCTGAGGAACCGGCACGAACCGGGCGAGCACCGGCGGAACGCCGGCGACCGACCCGCAAGCCAGGCGCAGGGAAAGCGTGAGCACCTGGTGCCCACACGCCACAGTGGCGACGGTGATTATGGACGACGAACAACGTTATCTGGTGGTCGAGGAGTTCGACAAGCAAAGCGGACGTCGCGTCTTCAATCAGCCGGCAGGCCACCTGGAACCTGGCGAGACGCTGCAGTCGGCGGCTCTGCGGGAAACCCTCGAGGAAACCGGGTGGACCGTCACCCTGACCGGGGTCATCGGCATTTCACTTTGGACCCCCGGTGAAGCGATGCCTACCTTTCTCAGGACGACATTCCTGGCACGACCGGATTCTCACGACCCGCAGGCCACCATTGACCCCGACATCATCGCTGTACACTGGCTCAAACACGCCGATCTGAAGGCGCTTTCTGGTAGAATGCGCAGCCCGCTGGTGCTGGCATCAATCGAGCGCGCTCGCGGCGGCACCGTGTACCCCCTGGACAGCATTTTCAATCAATGACAACTGCATCAACCAAAGTCATCGTCGGCATGTCCGGCGGCGTGGATTCCTCGGTCAGCGCGCTGCTGCTTAAGCGTGCGGGTTACGTCGTGGAAGGCCTGTTCATGAAAAATTGGGACGAGGACGACGGCACCGAATACTGCACGGCCAAAGCAGACTATGCAGACGCGCAGGCGGTGGCGGATCGCATTGGCATAAAGCTGCATGGAGCGAACTTTGCGGCGGAGTACTGGGACAACGTCTTTGAACATTTCCTCGCAGAGTACCGCGCAGGACGCACGCCGAACCCCGATGTACTGTGCAACCGCGAAATCAAGTTCCGCGCTTTTCTCGACTACGCCCTGCTGCTTGGCGCCGATCTCATCGCGACAGGCCACTACGCTCGACGAGCGGAGCGCGATGGCAAGGCCACACTGCTGAAGGGCAGGGATCCCAACAAGGACCAGAGCTATTTCCTGCACGCGGTGGATCACGATGCTCTTGCACGGACGCTGTTTCCTATCGGTGACCTTCCCAAACCCGAGGTGCGCGAAATCGCCGCGGCAGAGGGGCTTGTGACTCACGACAAGAAGGATTCCACCGGCATCTGCTTCATCGGCGAGCGGCGTTTTCGGGATTTTCTGCAGCAGTACCTGCCCGCCCAGCCGGGTCGCATTGTGAGTTCTGATGGGGAAGATCTCGGCCAACACCAGGGCCTCATGTATCACACCATTGGACAGCGACAGGGTCTGGGCATCGGCGGACGCGCCAATGCCGGTGAAGACCCCTGGTACGTATCAGGCAAGAATCTGGAACGCAACGAACTGGTTGTCGTACAGGGCAACCACCACCCCGCTCTTCTAAAGAATGCGCTGTCAACGAGTCCGCCCATGTGGATCGCTGGCGAGCCGCCGGCGCTGCCGCTACACTGCCAGGCCAAGATCCGCTACCGCCAGGCCGACCAGCAGTGCCGAGTGAGCGCTGAAGGTTCCGGGCTGCGGGTGGCGTTCGACAACCCACAACGTGCGGTGACACCGGGACAATCCATCGTTTTCTACTGCGGCGAGGAATGCCTCGGGGGCGCCGTTATCGAGACTGCCCATGAGTGAGCTGGAGCAACAGACCCTCGCGCTGGCCGGAGTGGCACAGGCTGCGCGCCTGGTCGATCAACTGTCGCGCACGGGAAGCTACCCTGCACAGTTCCTGCAGGCGTCCATTCACAGTCTGTTCCGGTTTGAGGTCGAAGACGCCGCAGCGGTCTTCGGCGGCGCAGCCGGCGTCAAGCTGGGGCTGGACACCCTGGCCAGCCTGCTTGGCAACCGGCAAAGCCCGGAACAGCGCGACATCAATCGCTACCTGTTTGCGCTGCTGCACCTGGAGCGCCGCTTTGCCGCCGACACTGAAATGATGGGCGTGGTGCACTCGAGGCTGCAACATGCCAGCTTCAAGGCGGAGCATTTCAGCGACAACGTGAGCGAGGTATGCCACAGCATCGCCGGCATCTACGGCGACACCCTCAGCCAGCTGCGCTTTCGCATCAAGGTGACGGGCAGTGCGCAACACCTGCAGGATCGTCAGACCGCGGACAAGGTGCGGGCCCTGTTGCTGGCGGGGATCCGCGCGGCATTCCTCTGGCGACAGCTCGGTGGGCGCCGCTGGAAACTCGTGCTGCAGCGCCGCCGCCAGCTGGCCGCCTGTCAGACCCTGTCCCGTGGGCTGGGCGTGGTGTAATATCGCGGGCTTTTCGGAGGCGCAGATGAATCTATCCACACTCACCGCGGTGAGTCCGATCGACGGACGCTACGCCGGCAAGACTGACCCGCTACGCCATATATTCAGTGAGTACGGACTGATGCGCCGTCGCGTCGAGGTCGAGGTACGATGGTTGCAGCGGCTTGCCGCCAACCCGGGCATTGCAGAGGTCCCGCCCCTGTCAGCAGATGGCAATGCCGCTCTCGATGCCATTATCAACAGTTTTGACGAGAAACAGGCTGCCCACATCAAGGGAATCGAAAAAGTTACCAACCACGACGTCAAGGCGGTTGAATACTTCATCAAGGAGCACATCGCTTCCCAGCCAGAGCTGGCCGCCATCGGTGAGTTCGTGCACTTCGCGTGCACTTCCGAAGATATCAATAATCTGTCCCACGCACTGATGCTCCGCGACGGCATGCAGTCTGTGATTCAGCCGGCGCTGGCAACGCTTCGCGGCACGCTGCGCGGTCTGGTGGCCGCTTTTTCAGCGCAGCCGATGCTGTCGCGCACCCACGGACAGACCGCCAGCCCGACGACGGTGGGTAAAGAAATCGCCAACGTGGTCGCGCGGATTGATCGTCAGCTCGCATTGCTGGAAAAACAGGCTTACCTGGGCAAGATCAACGGGGCGGTAGGCAACTACAATGCACATATTGCGGCCTACCCAGAGGTCGACTGGCCTGCCGAAGCCCAGGCGTTCATTGAGTCCCTGGGCCTCGACTTCAATCCCTGGACGACTCAGATCGAGCCCCACGATTACATGGCCGAACTGTTTCATGGCATGTCACGACTGAACACGATTCTGGTTGATCTCAATCGCGATATCTGGGGCTATATCTCGCTCGGCTATTTCAAGCAGAAAACCGTTGCGGGCGAGGTCGGCTCTTCCACCATGCCGCACAAGGTAAACCCTATCGACTTCGAGAATGCCGAGGGCAATCTCGGCCTCGCCAATGCAATCTTCAGCCACCTTGCGGAAAAACTGCCGATAAGTCGCTGGCAGCGTGACCTTACCGACTCCACCGTCCTGCGCAACATGGGTGTCGGTTTCGGCTACAGCCTGATTGCGTATGCCTCTTTGCAGAAAGGCCTGGGCAAGCTGGAGCTGAATGCACAGCGACTCGACAAGGACCTGGAAGACAGCTGGGAAGTTCTTGCAGAGGCGGTGCAGACCGTCATGCGCCGACATGGCATCGAAAAGCCCTACGAAAAGCTCAAGGCCCTGACTCGTGGTCAGGCGATTACCCGCGACAGTCTGCACGCGTTTATAGAGAGCCTGGATACGCTCCCTGATTCTGCACGCGAGGAGCTGCTTGCGCTGAGTCCCGCGACCTATACCGGCAATGCGCGGGCACAGGCCGAAGAGCTGGGCTGACAGCGCCGTGCCCCCCACACACCAGCTGAGCCTGCGCCGCGCCGACTGGCAACAGGATCAGGAAACCCTGCGGCGGCTGCGGGAAGCGGTTTTCGTGAACGAACAGGGCGTGCCTGTAGAGATCGAGTGGGACGGTAAAGATGCATTAGCAGAGCATGCCATTGCTGAGGTCGAGGGGCAGCCCGTCGCCTGTGGTCGCCTTATGCCGGACGGAAAGATCGGGCGCATGGCAGTGCTTCCCGAGGTCCGCCATCAAGGCATCGGCACCCGCGTCATGACAACCCTGATCGATCTGGCGATGCGCAAGGGACTGCGCAGTGTTTACCTGCACGCCCAGTCCCACGCGGCGGGATTCTATACCCGACAGGCCTTCGTCCAGGTCGGTGATGCCTTTTTGGAGGCAGGCATTGGCCATATCGCAATGCGACTCGAGCTGGATTACAGCGCATGCCAGGTCGATGTTGTCCCCGTGTCCTATCCGCAGCCCTTTGCGGCGTTGACGATTGCACTCGCCAGCACGGCGCGAAGGTACCTGGACATTCTCAGCCCCGCACTGGACTCACAGGTATTTGATAACGATGTGCTCGCCAGCGCGATGACCGCGGTGGTGCGCCAGACGCGCGATTCGCGCATACGGATTCTGGTCGCCGATGCAGAGGCGGTGACGTCGCGCGGTCACCGCCTGCTGACGCTGGCCCGCCGCCTGCCAAGCAGCATACATCTGCGGCACCTCCCGGAGCACCCCGACTGGCGCGGACACAGTGCAGTCATTCGCGACCGGGACGGGGTGCTGGTCGCACCCGCGGAAGGCCGCGACAACGGCTTCTTCCGCATTGACGATCGCCCTGCCGGCGCAGGTCACAGCGATGCGTTCAACGAACTCTGGCGCCACGGCACCGTGCATCCGGGGTTTCGCAGCCTGGCTCTTTAAGGGGCGAAGCCACTGCGCGCCGTTCTACATGGGCGGCAGCGCTTCCCGCTCACTCCGCCAGATTGAACAGCTGCGCGTTGCCGCCTTTCGCCGTGACGTTGTCCGTACGGGTTTTCTCCGTCACAAAACGCAGCAGATAATGTGGACCACCCGCCTTGGGACCGGTCCCGGAGAGCCCCTGCCCGCCGAAGGGATTGACCCCCACAATGGCGCCCACCATGTTGCGATTGATGTAGGTATTGCCGACCCGGGTCGCCTTGAATACGTCCCGCGCAAAGCCATCGATGCGACTGTGCACGCCCAGAGTGAGTCCGTAGCCTGACCGATTGATCGACTCGAGCACGTCGCCCAGCTCGCTTGCCTGGTAACGGATAACATGCAGGATCGGCCCGAATACCTCCGACTCAAGCTGATCGAGACGCTCAATCCCGAAAACGCGTGGCGCAAAAAAGGTCCCGCCCTGTGTTCCGCGCCCCAGCTCACAGACGGCGATCGGCGTCGCCTCTCGCTCCATGCGCTCGACGTGCCGCTCGAGCATTGCCTGCGCATCGGCATCGATCACCGGACCGATATCGGTTTCGAGCTTTGCCGGATCACCGATCCGCAGTTCCTTCATCGCCCCGGCAAGCATACCGAGCACCTTGTCGGCAATGTCATCCTGCAGATAAATAACACGCAGCGCGCTGCAGCGCTGTCCGGCGCTCTGGAACGCCGACACCACAACGTCGTCGACCACCTGCTCCGGCAGAGCGGTGGCATCCACCAGCATGCAATTCAGGCCACCGGTCTCGGCGATGAGAACGGGCAGTGCACCGTCGCGTTCCGCCAGTGTCCGGTTGATCAGCTTTGCCGTGTGCGTGCCGCCGGTGAAAGCCACGCCGGCGACGCGGCTGTCGGCCACCAGGGTTCCGCCCACGCGTGCTCCGTCACCCGGCAACAGCTGGAGCACACCGTCGGGGACGCCCGCCTCACGCATCAGTGCCACGGCCCGCGCCGCTATCAGCGGAGTCTGCTCTGCCGGCTTGGCGATAACACTGTTACCCGCCACCAGTGCAGCCACCACCTGGCCGGTGAAGATGGCCAAGGGGAAGTTCCAGGGACTGATGCAGACGAATACCCCTCGACCATGCAGCGTCAGCTCGTTCACTTCACCGGTGGGCCCCGGCAGCACCTGTGGAGCCAGTCGCAGACGCGCCTGCTGTGCATAGTAGCGACAGAAATCGATCGCTTCGCGGACCTCGGACAGACCATCGTCAAGCGTGCGCCCCGCTTCGCGGGAAAGCAGCGCCATCAGTTCATGGGAGTGCTTCTCCATCAACTCTGCCAGCCGCTCAAGGCACGCTGCACGCCCCTCTATCCCGCCTGCGTTCCACGCCACCTGAGCGGTAACCGCCGCGGCCAGCGCATTTTCTATGTCAGCATCACTGGCCTCAACCACGGTACCGACGATCTCGTCCCGCCGCGCCGGGTTGCGCACGGGCTGCGCCTCACCCTCGAGCAGCTGACCGGCAACCAGTGGCGCGGCCTGCCATTGGGTATCAGAAAAACGCTGCAGATCCCGGCGTAGAATGTCGACGTGCACGGGATCTGAAAGATCGATACCCGCGGCATTGCGCCAGGGTGGCGTCGCATTGCGATACAGCAGGGGTGGCGGCGGTATCTGCGGGTGGCGACGGGCATCACTCTCTGCCGATTGCTCGACAGGGTCGCGCAGGAGAACTTCCGGGGGCGTATCGCCATCGAGAAAGCGGTTAACGAAGGAGCTGTTGGCGCCGTTTTCGAGCAGACGGCGAACCAGGTAGGGCAGCAGATCCCGATGATTTCCCACCGGCGCATAGACGCGAACCGGCGTCTCGGGTGCCTCGCGCAACACCTCTTCGTAAAGTAGCTCTCCCATGCCATGCAGGCGCTGAAACTCGTAGTCCTGACGCTCGCCGGCGACGGCCTGGATGAAAGCAATAGTGTGCGCGTTATGGGTCGCGAACTGGGGATAAATCGCATCCCCGGCCTCAAGCAGCGCCTCGGCACACACCTGGTAGGAGAGATCCGTATGGCATTTTCGGGTGAATACCGGGTAGTCATCGAGGCCCAGTTCCTGGGCATGCTTTACTTCGCTGTCCCAGTAGGCGCCCTTGACCAGGCGCACCATCAGGCGGCGATCGGTGTCCCGCGCCAGGTCTGCCAGCCATTGCACCACGGGGAGCGCACGCTTGTGATAGGCCTGTAGTACGAAGCCAAGCCCGTTCCAGCCGGCGAGGGCTGGATCGCGAGCGAGGGCTTCAAATACGTCCAGCGAGATATCGAGGCGATCGCACTCCTCGGCATCAATGCTGAAGCCCATTCGGGACTGCTTCGCCATCAGCGCAAGCTCGCGCACGCGCGGCAACAGTTCGCCGATCACTCGATCGTGCTGGCGATACTGGTAGCGTGGATGCAGTGCCGACAGCTTTACCGAGATGCCGTTGGCCGCGTAAACATCCCGCGCCTTCACGGTGACGCCAATGGTGCGAATGGCCTCGGCATAGGAATGGAAGTAGTTGCTGGCATCGCTCGCGGTGCGCGCACCCTCGCCCAGCATGTCAAATGAAAACCGCGTGCCCCTTGGCGTCTCGGTGGTGCCGCGGGTCAAGGCCTCGCTGATGGTGCGCCCCAGCACATACTGTCCTCCCATGATGCGCATGGCCTGCAGGGTCGCCCGGCGAACGACGGGCTCGCCGAGCGTAGTCGACAGGCGACGCATCCAGGAACCGGTGTCGTGCACGATCGGGTCATCGAGGCGGACTATACGTCCGGTCAGCATGAGTCCCCACACCGACGCATTGACAAAGCGTGACTGCGAACGGCCCTGGTGGGAACCCCAGTCCCCCGAGCTTATCTTCTCCGCAATGAGACGGTCGGCGGTTTCCTCATCGGGCACCCGCAGCAGCGCCTCTGCAAGGCACATGAGGGCGATGCCTTCCTTGTTTGACAGCCCGAACTCCTGGAGGAACGCATCGAGGGTGCCGGACCTGTCACGTTTGCTGCGGCAGCGCTGCACCAGATCAATGGCCCGGGACAGCACCCGGGCTCTGGCATCCGCGCCCATGCCGTGCCGCTGTAGCAGATCGGCGACCACCGCCGGTTCATCGGCGGTGGTCGCGGCACGAATGGCACCGCGAAAATCGGGATTCTGACTGCTCATGCGAACTCTTACTCCTTGCGCTGTTATTGCTCTATTCTTAAGGTTTTGCGCTGCAAAGACGAGAGGCGGCGCTTCAGAGAGCCTTAGAACTGCTCGAGAATCTGACGCGCTGCCAGGTAGGGGGTAGTGCGCGCTGCCTCCACCTCAGCCTCAAGATCCGCAAGCATGGCGCGAATACCGGGTTGTGACTCAAGGCGCTGCATCAGTAACTCGCGAACCAGCTGATGCATCCAGTCGCGATTCTGGTGAGCGCGCTTGCGGTCAAAGTCGCCGCGCTCTTTCGCTTCCGTGTAATACATCACCACCATGTCCCAGACATCGTCGATGTGGCGTCCCTGCAGCGCCGAGCAGGTCATCACCCGAGGCGTCCAGAAGCCACTGTGGCGCAGCAGGCCCATGGCGCTGCTGTAGTGCTGCCGCGCCAGCGCCGCCATCTCCTCGCTGGGGCCGTCTGCCTTGTTGATAACCAGCGCATCGGCAAGCTCGAGAATACCTCTCTTGATGCCCTGGAGTTCATCACCGCCGCCGGGCAGCATCAGAACCATGAAGAAATCCACCATGGCAGCCACCTGGTATTCGGACTGTCCGACACCCACGGTTTCCACCAGAATAACGTCGTAGCCTGCGGCCTCGCATAACAGCAGGGTTTCCCGGGTTTTCTGGGCGACGCCCCCGAGGGCGCCCTCGGCCGGCGAGGGCCGGATGAACGCCTCGTTGCGGCGGGAGAGCTGCTCCATGCGCGTCTTGTCGCCAAGAATTGAGCCGCCCGCAAGTGGCGAACTTGGATCGACTGCGAGAACGGCGACACGCTTGCCCTGATCAATCAGGTGCAGTCCAAACGCCTCGATAAACGTTGACTTGCCGACACCGGGGACACCCGTTACGCCAATGCGTACGCTGTTGCCGGTGTCAGGCAGCAGGGCCTCGAGCACAGACTGGGCCTCATCACGATGGCGCGGCAGTCTGCTCTCCACGAGGGTGATCGCCTTCGCCAGGGCGCGGCGCTCGCCGCCACGGAGCGCCTCGAGATCGATCGATGTCATTCCGCGGACGCGGTTGACTCAAGCACGGCAGCCAGCACCTTGCGCGCGGCCTGGGGAATCGGCGTGCCGGGCCCGAAGATGCATTTAACGCCGGCGTCGTACAGAAACGGGTAGTCATTTTCCGGGATAACCCCGCCGGCGATAACAATGATGTCAGACGCGCCCTGTTTTTCCAGCTCGCGCAGGAGCGCCGGCACCAGCGTCTTGTGTCCCGCAGCCAGTGACGATGCGCCGATCACATGCACATCGTTCTCGATGGCCTGGCGAGCCACTTCCTCCGGCGTTGAAAACATCGGCGACAGGTCAATATCGAAACCGACATCGGCAAAGGCGGTCGCGACCACCTTGGCGCCGCGATCGTGACCGTCCTGCCCCATCTTGCACACGAGCATGCGCGGGCGCCGGCCCTGCACCTCGACAAAGGCATCAATGTCACCGCGCATGGACTGCCAGTCCTCGTCGTTATCGAAAGCGGCGCCGTAAACGCCGGAGACCGTCTGTGACTGGGCCTTGAAGCGCCCGAACTCACGCTCCATCGCCGAGGAAATCTCGCCCACCGTTGCACGGCGCCGTGTCGCTTCAATGCACAGCGCCAGCAGATTGCCCTCTGCACCGTGCGCGCAGGCGAAGATGTCTTCCAGTGCCGCGTTTACCGCACTCTCGTCGCGGGCTTCGCGCAGCGACTCGAGGCGGGCTATCTGGGACTCGCGCACCTTGTCGTTGTCAATCTCGAGGATCTCGACGGCGCGATCCGCCTCGCTCTGGTATTTGTTGACCCCGACGATGACATCCTCACCGCGATCAATACGCGCCTGTTTGCGCGCTGCCGCCTCCTCGATTCGGAGCTTGGGCATGCCGGTCTCGATAGCCTTCGCCATGCCGCCGGCCTCTTCCACCTCCGCCATGAGTTCGCGCGCTTTTTCGGCGATATCGCGGGTCAGGCTTTCCATCATGTAGGAGCCGCCCCAGGGATCGACAACGTGGGTGATGCCGGCCTCTTCCTGCAGAATGAGCTGAGTATTGCGGGCAATACGCGCCGCGAAATCCGACGGCAGTGCAATCGCCTCATCCAGCGCGTTGGTGTGCAGCGACTGGGTGCCACCGAACACCGCCGCCATGGCCTCTATCGTTGTGCGTACCACATTGTTGTAAGGGTCCTGCGCCGTCAGGGACCAGCCGGAGGTCTGGCTGTGGGTTCGGAGCATAGAGCTTTTCGGATTCTGCGGCTCGAACTCGGCAACGATTTCCGCCCACAGAAGACGGGCGGCGCGCATCTTGGCAATTTCCATATAGAAGTTCATGCCGATGCCCCAGAAGAACGAGAGACGCGGCGCGAACTCGTCGATATTCAAACCGGAGGCCAGTGCGGTGCGAATATACTCCTTGCCATCGGCGAGGGTATAGGCAAGTTCCAGGGCCGCATTGGCCCCCGCTTCCTGAATGTGATAGCCCGAGATGGATATCGTGTTGAACCGGGGCATTTCGCGTGAGCAGTAGGCAATGATATCGCCGATGATCTTCATGCTGGGCGCGGGCGGATAAATATAGGTGTTCCGCACCATGAATTCTTTCAGGATGTCGTTCTGGATAGTGCCTGCGAGCCGGGATTGGTCAACGCCCTGCTCTTCCGCAGCTACGATATAGCCGGCGAGCACCGGCAGCACCGCGCCATTCATGGTCATGGAGACCGAAACCTGATCCAGGGGAATCCCGTCGAACAGAACCTTCATGTCCTCGACAGAATCGATTGCCACACCGGCCTTCCCGACATCCCCGGTCACCCGCGGATGATCCGAATCGTAGCCGCGATGGGTGGCGAGATCGAAGGCCACAGAAATGCCCTGACCGCCGGCGGCGAGGGCCTTGCGGTAGAACGCGTTGGATTCTTCTGCGGTGCTGAAGCCTGCGTACTGCCGGATGGTCCACGGACGCCCCGCGTACATGGTCGCCTGGGGCCCGCGGAGATAGGGCGACAGGCCAGGCATGGTGTCTGTGTAAGGATTGTCTGCGATGTCTGCAGCCGTGTAGAGCGGCTTGACGTCGATGTGCTCGGGCGTATGCCAGGTCAGCTCTTCGGGGGATTTGCCCTTCATCTGCCGGGTGGCCAGCTCGCGCCAGGCGTCCAGGCCCGATCTTTCTCGGTCGTAGATCTTGCGGTCGGTCATTACCTGTCTCCAGCGTCAGTGCGCGTCGCCGGGCTGGTTGATCTCAATGAGAACGCCATCGCAGCTTTTTGGATGAATGAAGATAACCTGTGAACCGTGGGCGCCGGGGGATGGCGCATCACTGAGGAAGCGGTAACCCTTTGCCTTCAGGCGCTCCACGTCTTCGAGGATGTTATCGGAGCGAAAGCAGATGTGGTGCAGGCCGCCGCCGCGTTTCTCAAGATAGCCCGCGATGGGGCCCTCCCCGTTCAGGGGATGCACCAGTTCGATCTGCGTAGGCGGCAATGGGAAAAACGCCGTTGATGTCTTTGCGTCGGCCACATCCTCGGTGCCGTCGAAGGGAAGTCCGAAGTCTTCCATAAAGCGCTGTATAGCCTGGTCGAAATCCGGCACCGCAATCGCAATGTGGTCGAGCGCTGTGATCATGTGTCCTCCTCAGATAATCCGGGCCAGGAATTCATCGGTGACGCGGCGTTTGCGCGCGGCAATATCGGTAGCGGACTCGATGACAACGCGCTCATCAGGTGTAATGCGGAAAAGCGCTTGACCCTTGCTTATAATAACGCCATCGTCCTCAACCAGCACGTCGTCCACGGTACCGGCAAACGGCGCGTACACCTTGTTGAACATTTTCATCACCTCGACGATGTACAGCGGGTCACCCGCGTCGAAGTGGGCGCCCGCGCGCACGTAGGGCTCGCTGTCCGGCGTTTCCCGTGCGTAGAACATGCCGCCGCTTTGCGCGAGTATTTCGTCCGCGCTGGCCGCGGGAGGTGGCACCAGCACCTTGGCCATCTGCGCCTGGTGCGAAGGCTCCAGAAGTGCGTCCGGAATCGCAATACTCAAATCGGGATTCACGCTGAGCGCAAAAAAGTGGGTATCTTCGGCTAAGGTCGGCAGTAACGCCAGCATCTCCGCTCCGGCCTGATAGCCACGATGCGCGGCGCGCACCGACTGCCATTCGGCCTCAGAGAACGATGCCGGGGCGGTCTCATCCTCAAGCAGTGTCCGCAGAGCCAGCCAGTCATCCACGCTGGTGCGCTCGTGCAGCGTGGCGTAAAAGCTCTCGGCCGCCCGGAGAATCTGATCATCGTGATCCCAGATGACGCGCGCTGCGGGCGCCGCCACACCGGCATCCATATTCAGATAGTGATAGAGTTCTGCAATAAGCGCTGTCGGATTGCTGTTCCAGCTGACACGCCCTTCAATCAGCGTATAGCTGTCTCGGTTGATGCTGAGCCAGCCGCTGAACAGGTGAGGCTGGGCGAACATGACCTCCAGTGGGCGTAGCAGCAAGGTCTGCTTGAGATCCATGACCGCACGCAATTCCAGCGCCGAGTCGTCGTCGAGACCGTTGATGCTGTGCTCGACTGTGCGCTGCCAGGCGTGGACCAGATCGATGTTGCTCGCCCTCTCGCGCAATTCCCCCACCGCCGTGAGGTAGGGAACGATAAAGCGCGTGGTCGGGCGGGCATTGATGTTCTGGCCGATGAACCAGTTTACCAGACCGTAGTGAAAATCGAGGTTTGTGGCGAGGTCCTTGCCACGCATACGCGTGCGGCGAATGCTTTCGGCCATGCGCTGGTAGACATCGAGACGGGTATCGCCCACCGTCAGCAGCAGCGCAATATTGGAATCATAGGCCCCGGCCAGCGTGTATTTCATAAACACGTCTGTATCCGGGTTGTGCAGGCTAATGCCCTGATCGTCGCGAATCTCACCGGGAAATGGATCGGACCAGAACTCGATCACGCCACCGGCGCTGGGCTGAAGCGCCTGATTGGTCGCATTCAGGCGCGCCTCGACGCTGTCACTATACCTGGCAACACGCAAAGGCCTGGGCAGTCGCTCGCCGTGTGCCGCCAGCAACACCATTGCCTCGACCAGGGAATTCACCGTGAACCCGTCCTCCGGATCTTCCGGGTTGTTGAAACGCAGCGCGTAGCATAGCTCGGTTACGCGATGCTCCACCTGAATCCGCGTGTTCATTTCCATGAAAAAGTGCTGATCGCGATCGACAATACACTCGAAGGTGGAAACAGAATCGAGGCCAACCGCAGCGCCAAAGCGCGCAGCCTCGTCTTCCATTTCTGCGAGGATGCGCACGTCCTGCTCGAGAATCCGGGCTTCCTCGGTGCGGCCGGCTTCCTGCGCCCTGGCCTGCGCGGCTCGCAGGCTCTCATCCGTTACCGACACCTCAAGCAACTTCTGTTCATGCATCTGCAGCGAGCAGTCACGGCCGCCCATGCTGAGGCACCAGTCACCGTTGCCAATGACCTGGATTTCCTGGTGGCGCGTCGTCTCGATATTCAGCTCGACCAGCACATTCTTGTTATCGCCGACGCCGGTGGTCTTTACCTCGTTGAGAATTTCCCGCACCAGTTCCGCGGTGCGCCCGGTTTCGCCAATACCGAGTATGCGCTGGCCCTTGCCGCCGCCGCCGCTGATCGCCTTCAGTCGTACCCTGTTATCCGGATACTTCTCGGCCATCCCCGCCACCACCTCGGTAAGAGTGGCGCACAACTCATCCACGGTGTAGAGATCGACACCGCGGGCGTAGGAAGCCGCCAGCACGCGGTCGGCGAGATCCGCCAGCGGCGTATCCGACGTAAAGACGCCGGGCGGAAGCTCAAGCGAGTGCTCTTTCGCCAGCGCCTCCAGCGACTGCACATCGGGATAGCGTTTAAGCAGTGTCAACGCCGTTGCATTGTCGACGCCAGGTGTAACGGAAACGCCCACACGCAGCGCTGTACGCTTGGCCTCATCCTTTAGACCGGCATCGTGCACTGTCCGGGAGCAGGGCCCGATAAAATTCAGGCCGGCAGCCTCCATGGCCGCTACCATGGCCTCGTCCTCGGCCATGAAACCGTAGCCAGCAAACACTGCGTTATAGCCGTTATCCCGGGCAATCTGGATAATCTGGCGAATACGCTGCTCACGCTCTCCCTTATTGCTCCCGGTGTAGTCCGGGACTCGATGAATACGATTCGGATCCGCCATGCTGCGCAACTCGGGCGCCAGCGCATTGCGATAGACAATGGAATCCTTCTCCGAGAGCAGGATGCCGTAATGGCTTATTCCCATCTCGGAGAAAACGTCAATGGCTTCCTTGCGGATAGGTCCGCGGCAAATAATCAGCGGCGCGATATCGCTGCAGTCAAACTGCTGCACCCAGCGTGAGCGGGCGCGCCCGAGTCGACGGTCGGCGTGAATCAGAGGGTTGTTCAGGTAATGCTCGTTTGACACAGGTTCATCCTTGGCTTTTTGGAATGACGGGAGAGCGCGTTCAGTGGAATTCGCGCTGCACCGACTGCATGGGCTCGGCGGTGTAGTGACGCAGACAGAAGTCCATCTGCTCTGCGAGAACCTGGCGGAGATCCCAGGGCATGACAATCTGCGAGATAGACCCGAGGCTGAGCGCTTCATTCGGGTTCATCAGCTCGCGCTCATAGCGACGGGCGAGTTCCTGCTCCTGGTGTTTTACCCATTCACGCACCAATGCCTGTGCAGCCTGCATTGCCTCCTCGCCACGCAGCCCCGACTTTTCCTGAGCCGCGGTCTCGGCAGCGATACGCTGCGCCATGGAACCGCGAACCTTACGCAGCTCATCCTTATAGACATACTCCACCCCGGCAGGCCCCATGACCGCAACCCGGGTCGTCGGCAGCGCGACCACAAAATCAGCCCCGGTGGGATAGTTGTTGTATGACGCGTAGGCGCCGCCGAAAGCATTGCGCACCAGCACCAGAAAACGCGGTGTTCGCAAATCGACAATCGCATCCAGCATGGCACGTCCGGCCTGCACGATACCGCGGCCCTCCTGCTCGCGCCCGGGCAGAAAGCCGGTGGTATCTTCAAGGAAGATCACCGGAATGTTGTACAGGTTGCAGAAACGGATGAAGCGCGCGTTTTTGTAGGCGGCATCGATATCGATCTGTCCCGAGGCGACCGCCGAGTTGTTGGCAACAAAGCCGACAACGTGTCCACCCATGCGCCCGAGCGCCGTCACCGTGTTGCGCGCCCTTTCGGCCTGTGTCTCGAGGAAATCGCCGTGGTCGCAAAGCTGCTGTATGAACACGGTGATATCGAAGGGGGTATTGAACCCCGTCGGCGAATTGAAGGCCTTTTTCAGCAGGATATCGAGATCCCAGGTCTTGCGGCTCACGGAATCTGAAGAAGGCTGGTATGGCGCCAGCTCTGCGTTGTTGTCAGGGAGGTAATTCAGCAGTTCCCGCACCCGCCGCAGTGCCGCAACCTCGTCGGGAACGACGAAATCCGTTACGCCACTCTGGCTGTGCACGCCAGGCCCGCCGAGTTCGTCCGGCGTCACGTCCTCACCCAGCACGGATTTTACGACGCCCGTCCCTGTCAGCCCGAAAAACGTGTCATTCGGCTGTATCAGAAAGCTGCCCTGGCGTGGCAGATAAGAGCCGCCGCCGGCGTTGAATCCGAACATGCACATGATGCTGGGAACGACACCACTGATTTTTCGCAGGGCCGTGAACGCATCCGCGTAGCCATCGAGACCACCGACGCCGGCGGGGATATAGGCGCCTGCCGAGTCATTCAGACCGACCAGCGGTATGCGCCGCTTGGCGGCAAGCTCGAACAGTCGCGCCAGCTTCTTGCCATTTGTCGCGTCCATCGACCCGGCCCGGACCGTGAAATCATGTCCGTAGATGGCAATGTCACGACCATTTACCTGGATCAGGGCGGTCACCAGCGAGGCGCCGTCAAGATTGGGACCCCAGTTCTGGTAATACACCGTCGGTTCACCGTCTGCGAGATAACGAATGCGCTCCCACACAGTCATGCGTTGCTTCAGATGCTGGCGCTGTGTGTTTTTGGTACCCGCCGCCTCGAACGGACGGCGCTGCAGTGCGGCACCCGCGTGCAGTGCTTCGTCATACCGACCGGGCGCGGTAGCCACCTGCCCCGGAGCACCCAGAATATCGGGCAGCGGACGTGCAAAAGGATTGTCCAGAGTTGCAAAAGGAGAGCGCTTGTTATCTGCCATAAATTGATTCACCGTTGCGCCGCTAGCGCCGTGGGATGTGGAGAGCCGCAGTGCACGTGCAGCCTGCCGAACGATCACACCTTGAATTAAGGGTAATAATGACCGCGGACCGGCACTTTTTTTCGAAGGTGGACGATAGCTTTCGCCTTCCGCAAAGTCAATCTAAACAATACGTTATGAGAACTACCGAGGTCCAATGACAGCTACCGGCGAGCGCACTGTCGCGCTTCGTAACAGAGTCGGTGACCATCGTGCCATCAACTGACAGGTGGCAGCGACTGCGCTTGCCCTATTGCGCCGACGCCAGCGTCAGCTTTTCATCCATTCGCGACCTGCCGGGCGCAATCCTGCTGGATAGCGGCAGCGGTACGGCGGACGCAGGGCGTTTCGATATCATGGCTGCTGCGCCCGACCCCGATCGCAGCGTGAGGCTCAGCCCCTCACCCGACGTCAGCGAGGTGGCGCAATTCTTTGACCGTCTTGACGGCATACACCGCGATGCTGCATCGAGCCATGAACGTGGCGGCGAGGATCTGCCGTTTTGCGGCGGCCTGATTGGATACCTCGGGTATGACGCGGGCATGCCAATGCATGGGATGTGCATTCCGCAAGCGGATTCGAGCAAGACGGCCCTCCCGGCTGCCCAGGTGGGTTACTACCGTTGGGCGATTGTGCAGGACCACCTGCTCAGGCGCAGCTTTCTGGTCGCCGAGGCGGGGGTCAGTGATGTCGAGCTAAACGACATCCTGCAGCGTGTCACGACTGCGCAGGATGCATACACACCCTTTGAGCTCTTGAGCGGCTTCTCCAGCAACCTGGCACCTGAAGATTATGCGAGCGCTTTCCGTCGGGTGAAGGACTACATCCATGCCGGGGACTGCTACCAGGTTAACCTGGCGCAGTGCTTCAGCGCCCCCTACCGGGGCGACCCGTTCAGCGCCTACCGCAGTCTGCGCCCTCTCGCCGCCGCGGCGTTCGCGGGCTATGTGGATGTCGACGACCACAGTGCCCTGCTATGCCTGTCACCGGAACGCTTTATCGACCTGCACGGGCGCAATGTGTCGACGCAACCGATCAAAGGCACCCGGCCACGCAGTAAGGACCCGGTGCGCGACCGCGAGATAGCCCGCGAACTGCAGGACAGCAGCAAAGATCTCGCAGAAAACCTGATGATTGTCGATCTGCTGCGCAATGACCTGGGCCGCAATTGCGAGCCCGGCAGCATCAGGGTTGAATCGCTGTTCGAGCTCCGCAGCTACCCGAGCGTTCACCATCTTGTGAGTACCATAGCCGGACGCCTGCAGAACGAGCGGACAGCGATAGACCTCCTGCGTGACAGCTTCCCCGGCGGCTCCGTGACCGGCGCGCCCAAACGACGGGCTATGCAGATTATTGCCGAGCTTGAACCTGATTCCAGACAAGCCTACTGCGGCAGCCTGTTTTATCTCTGCAACAGCGGACGCATGGACAGCAACATCATGATCCGGTCACTGGTTGCCCTGAACGACACCATGCTGTGCTGGGCCGGCGGCGGTCTGGTTGCCGATTCAGACTGTAACGCTGAATACCAGGAGACCATCGACAAGGTCGGCGCGTTTCTCAAGTCACTGGAGGCGAGCGGCCTGCGGCACGCCCCTCAGTAAACCGGTAGTTCGACGCCTTCGAACAGAAGTTCAAGCTCCGCTCTGCTTTTTGCAGCAAACGCCTTCTGCACTACAGCGCGGGTAAGATGGGGCGCAAAATCCTCGATGAACTGGTACATGAAGCCGCGCAGGAAAGTGCCGCGACGGCAGCCAATATGCGTGACACTGGGTGCAAAGAGGTGAGTTGCATCAAGAGCGACAAGATCGGGCTCGGCGTTTTCATCGTGCGCCATCCGCGCAACAATACCGATACCAAGGCCGAGCCTTACATAGGTCTTGATGACATCGGCGTCTGCCGCGGTAAATACGACTTTTGGTGTGAGCTGGGCCGCAGTGAAGGCCTCGTCCAGCTTGGAGCGTCCGGTGAAGCCGAACACATAGGTCACGATAGGATGCGCAGCAACATCTTCAAGTGACAGCCGGGAAAGCTGCGTCAGCGGATGATCTTTCGGCACGAGAATACAGCGGTTCCAGCGGTAGCAGGGCAGCATGACCAGATTTGAAAAAAGATCCATCGCCTCGGTGGCAATGGCAAAATCCACCGCGCCTTCGGATGCCATCTCGGCAATCTGCATGGGTGTGCCCTGATTCATGTGCAGCGCGACGTCGGGATAACGCTGGATAAAGGCGGCGATGACCGGCGGCAGCGCATATCGGGCCTGCGTATGCGTGGTCGCAATCGAGAGTGAGCCCTTGCGGTCGTCGGCAAATTCCTGGGCGACGTGCTTGATGCCCTCCACCCTGCGCAGAACTTCGCCCGCCGCCTCCAGAATCGCCTCGCCCGCCGGCGTGACGTGAGTCAGGTGTTTACCACTGCGGGAGAATATCTCGACCCCGAGCTCGTCCTCGAGCAATCGTATCTGCTTGCTGATACCGGGCTGAGAGGTAAACAGGCTCTGGGCAGTCGCCGACACATTGAGGTCGTGGTGGGCCACTTCCCAGATATACCGGAGCTGCTGTAGCTTCATAAACGGCCCTCACTGACAGGGGCGTCATAGCCCCTGTCAGTGAAGAATAGCCATGAAGCCCATTTCATGACAACTAAAAGGCCGCGGACCAGGCGGTCAGTCAGGTCGCTGGATTGGATACGCCATGGGGGACGTGTCCAGTAGCAACGTGAGAACCCGCCGACTGGCAATGCGATTCCTGATCATCAAAAAACACATCGGCCTGATAGGCGCGCAGAAACTCGCCCTTGTCGAGCCCGCCGAGGAAGATGGATTCATCAATACGGATATCCCAGGCACGCAAGGTGCGAATGACCCGCTCATGAGCCGGCGCCGAGCGCGCAGTAACAAGCGCGGTACGAATGGGTGACTCAGCGGCGGGAAAGGCTTTCTGCAGCTGATGCAACGCCGACAGAAATCCCTTGAACGGACCGCCGCTCAGGGGCGTGCGCGCAGAGGCGAGTTCGCTGGCGGTAAAGGCTGCAAGCCCCTCTTCCTTGAACACGCGTTCGGCTTCATCGGAGAACACCACGGCATCGCCGTCGAAGGCGAAACGCAGCTGGTCTGCGGCCCCGCCGCCGCTCTTGTTGGAGACCAGGGTCGCTGCAGCGACACCGCAGTCCAGCGCGTAACGCACGTCCTCAGCCTCATTCGACAAGAACAGCTGGCAACCAAAGGCATTGATGTAGCGCCAGGGACTTGCGCCACCACAGAAGGCCGCACGACTGATGGCAAGACCGTAATGCTGGACGGAGTTGAACACCCTCAGGCCGGTATCGGCGCTGTTACGCGACAACAACACGACTTCGACTCGCGCCTCACCGTCCAGGCGCTCGTTGATCCGCAGCAGCTTCTGGACCAGGGGGAAAGCCTCTCCCGGCTCCAGGGGCTCCTCTTCCCTGGCCACCTGGTACTCAGAATACGCGGCAAGCCCCTGATCCGTGAAAACCTGGTGACTCTCGTTGAGATCAAACAGCGCTCGCGAGGAAATCGCTATGACGAGCTTGTTTTGCAGTGTGACGCCCATGGACGCCAGCATAGCGTGCCCTTGTTGGCGAGGGAAGCCACGCGCAGGCGCGGCACCAGGCTCAGACTCTTTGTTGTGGCGCGCTCTCGGTGGAGGCGAAGTACTCGCGTGAAACTCGGAACACCAGCGGACCCAGCAGCAGCAGGGCAATCAGGTTAGGGATGGCCATGAACGCATTCAAGGTATCCGCAACCAGCCACACCATTTCCAGCTGGATGACCGTGCCGATGGGAATTGCCAGAACCCAGAGCAGACGAAACGGCAGAATTGCGCGGGTGCCAAACAGAAACACCAGGCACCGCTCGCCGTAGAAAGACCAGCCGATGATCGTGGTAAAGCCGAATAGACAGAGCCCGATGTTGACGATTATTTCTCCACCCGGAAACGCGCCGGCGAAAGCCATTGAGGTCAGGCTTGCGCCACTGACCCCGGTCGGCAACACATCCATGATAACGATGACCAGGCCCGTCATCGTGCACACAACCAACGTGTCAATGAACGTTCCCAGCATGGCAATCATGCCCTGCTGCACCGGCTGGTTGGTCCTTGCCGCCGCGTGAGCGATCGGCGCACTGCCAAGCCCCGCCTCGTTGGAGAAAATACCGCGCGCAACACCGAACCGGATGGCGGCCCATACCGTCGCCCCGGCAAAGCCACCCGCCGCCGCAGAACCGGTGAACGCAGAGCTGACAATCTCGACGACTGCCGCCGGTACTTCAGACAGGTTCAAAATAATGACAATAATGCTCATCAGAATGTAGCTGCAGGCCATGATCGGCACAAGATAACTCGCCACCGTCGCAATGCGGCGAATACCGCCCAGCACCACAGCCCCGACAAGCACCATCAATACGCCGCCAGTCAGTAGCGGCGGAACACCGTAGGAGTCGTTCAGGACCTGGGAAATGGAGTTGGACTGTACGGTGTTGGCAATGCCAAATCCCGCGAGGCCGCCGAATATGGCAAAGGCATAGGCGAGCCAGTGCCAGCGTCGATGCAGTCCGTTGCGGATGTAATACATGGGGCCACCGCTGTAGTTGCCCTGTGTGTCCTGCTCGCGAAATCGTACGGCGCAAACCGCCTCTGCGTATTTGGTGGCCATGCCGAACAATGCCGTCAACCACATCCAGAACAGGGCTCCGCTACCCCCGAGCGCCAGCGCCGTCGCCACGCCAGCAATGTTGCCAGTGCCGATCGTCGCCGAAAGAGAGGTCATGAGCGCGCTGAACGGCGAAATATCGCCACCCCCGGCACCGACCCGCCCCCCAAGCAGCAGGCCAAAAGCCCGCGGGATACGCCTGATGGTCAGAAGTCGGAGCCCCAGCGTCAGATAGATCCCCGTACCCAGCAGCAGTATGAGCATCAACGGACCCCAGGCCCAGGCATTGATGGTTACGATCAGATCGCTCATGGCAGAGGTCCCGGGGTTTTTGGGTTATGCGCTGATTGACTTCAGCGTGCCTTTGGGTAGAACCGCGTGAACATGGATACGCTGGAACTTCAGGTCAACGTTATCCGCCACCGTCAGCACCATGTAATTATCGTCCAGGTTCTTGATGCGACCGAGAATGCCCGAGCTCGTGACGACCTCATCACCCTTGGACAGAGCGCCGACCATTTCCGCGTGCTCTTTCTGCCGCTTGCGCTGCGGCCTGATGGCGATAAAGTAAAAAAGCACAAACAGACCGACCAGGAAGGCGATCTGGAAAAGTTCTCCACCCCCGGCGGGCGGCTGTCCGGTCTGCGCGTGCGCTTGTGCGATAAAAAGGCTCATGTGTAGTTCTCCGCGGTTGGCCTGAGTTGAATAAGAAGCCGCGCAATGTACCCGGTTTGGGGTGGCGGGGCAATTTGCCGCAGCGGCACAAAGAGCCTTGTCAGTGGCGCTGGCGATCGAGGACCTGTCTGTCTGCCGTCAGTCCGCGCTGTCGAGACCCAGTTCGCGTATGACCGCGATCACGTCATCGTGGTGGCTCTTGGTCTTGACCTTGTCCATGACGTGCTTCAGCCGGCCATCTTTGCCAATCACGAAGGTGCTTCTGAGAATGCCCATGGACTCGCGCCCCATGAACTTCTTCAGACCCCAGGCCCCGTATTTCTCGGCGATCGCATGGTCCTCGTCGGATAGCAGCGTGAAGTTGAGATCCTGCTTTTCGATGAATTTGCCCAGTCGCGCAACGGGATCCGGACTGACCCCCAGCACCACCGTATCCAGCTTCTTCAACTCAGCCTGACTGTCGCGCAGCCCACAGGCCTGCACCGTGCAGCCCGGCGTCATCGCCTTGGGGTAAAAATAGAGCACCACATTCTGGGTGCCCCTGAAATCCTTCAGGCTGACCTTATTGCCATCCTGATCTGCCAGGGTGAACGCGGGGGCAAGGTTGCCGACTTTGGGAAAAGCCATGGAATACTCCTCATGGGAAGACGTTGGATAGAATGATCTGCAAGCTGGTGCTGTTCATCAGCCGCCAGCGTCGCGCCGACGCAGAATGGTTTCGACCTGCACGGGAAAGGCATTTTCCGACTCACGATCGCGCAGGTACGATGCCAACGCTCGATACACCGACGGAAAGGCGAGATCGTCCCAGGGTATCTCATCCGGGGCGAACAGCCGGGTGTCGAGGCTTTCAGGTCCGGCGTTGTGGCTGCCATCGACGAGCCTGCAGCGGTAGAACATGTAAACCTGATTGATGTAGGGCACATCGTAAACCCGATAAAGCGAAAGATCCTCTACCCGGGCCCGAGCCTCTTCCCAGGTCTCCCGTGCGGCACCCTGCTCTGTGGTTTCGCCGTTTTCCATGAAACCCGCCGGAAGCGTCCAGAACCCCTTTCTGGGCTCGATGGACCTGAGGCACAAAAGAAGACGGCCCTGATACTCCGGCAGGCAGCCCACGATAATGCGGGGGTTCACGTAGTGAATGGTGTCACAGTCGTCACAGACAGCGCGCTCGCGATCGTCGCCGTCAGGAATCCGGTAGCTGATGCCGGCACCACAGGCGCTACAGTACTTCATCATGCCGCACCTCCTTGATCGAGCTGGCGGTAGCCGCCGCCAAAAAACACCAGAGGCTCGCCCGGTGCGCCGCGCCAGAACCGCGTCACCCTGCCGACGAGGATCACGTGATCGCCGCCCGGGTGAACGGCATCGAGGCTGCACTCAAAGCCAGCAAGGGCACCGGTGATCACCGGTGCGCCGTTGTCGCCCAGGGTGTAGTGACTGGCATCAAGCTCATGTCCATCTTTCATTGCGTAGCGATTGGAGTGATTCTGCTGCGCGCTCGTCAGTACGCTTATGGCGTACTCGGATGCATTGACGAATTGCGTGTATGTGTCGGCATCACGCTGCAGACTCCACAGCACCAGCGGCGGATCAAGAGACACTGAGGCGAAGGAGTTAATGGTCAGCGCCAGTGCGCGTCCATCTGTCCCGTTTATCGTGACGAGGCAGACTCCCGTGGCAAATTGTCCGAGTGTATTCCGCAGCTCGCGGGTATTGATTGTCATAAAGATTCCTTTCGCCAGCGCGCAGCGCGCGCCACATCATGCTCCCGCGCTTCCACCCAGGGCTCCCCCGGCAGACCCAGTTCGCGTTTCCACAAGGGTGCCGTTGTTTTCAGCGTATCCATGATGAATTCGCAGGCGGCAAACGCTGCCGCCCGATGAGACGATGCAACGCCGACCCAGACGATACGGTCGCCCAGGTAGAGCGGACCAATCCGATGCACCACGCGAACCGATTCCAGCGGCCAGCGCACCGACGCCTCAACCATAGCCGCCTCAATCGCCTTTTCTGTCATACCAGGGTAGTGCTCTACGCTGAGGCCGCTGAGCTGAGGACGTTCCGGATCACGCCGGACATAGCCGGTGAAACATGCGGTCGCGCCGATATCGATGCCGCCGCCTCGCAGCTCGCCTTCGAGGGCACCTGGATCGAAGTCGCCCTGCTGAAGCCTTACAGAGAACACAGAACTCAGCCCCCGGTAACCGGTGGGAAAAAGGCGACCTCGTCATTACAGCCCAGCGGCACTTCCGCATAAACCACGGCCTGGTTAACGGCGCAAATAAGATTGGGCTGACTAAGCACCTCCCGCCAGGTCTCGCCCCCTCGCAAAATCAACGCGTCGCGCAAGGTCTTCGTGGTCATCTCGGCAGACCCGTCGGTAAAGTCAATCTCTGTACAGCCAAGCCGTTCGCGAACGCTGGCAAAAAAAAGCACCCTCATGACGTCGACTCTCCGACCATCGGGTGGTGCCAGTCGCCGGAGCGGCCGCCGCGCTTGCTCAGCAGGAATGTCTCAGTGATCACCATGCTCTTATCGACCGATTTGCACATGTCGTAGATCGTGAGTGCCGCCACCGTTACTGCCGCCAGCGCTTCCATCTCGACGCCGGTTTTCGCGCTGAGACGACACTCCGCTTCGACGACGACGCCCGGCAGCTCTTCACTCAGCGACAGTTCGACATCCACGCTCTCCAGCATCAGGGGATGGCAGAGCGGGATCAGCTCCGAGCAGCGCTTTGCGCCCTGGATACCGGCAATGCGCGCCACGGACAGCACATCGCCTTTGGCAAAGCCATTATCGCGCAGCGTGGCAAGCGTTGCGGGCTGCATTCGAACACTGCTACGGGCCCGGGCACTGCGCTGTGTGACGGTCTTTTCGCCCACGTTGACCATGTGCGCAGCACCCGAATCATCAATATGGGTCAGTCCGGACATGCCTGTTCTCGAAAATCAGCGGAGGTGCAGTCTAACCAAGGCCAACAGGTGATGCCAGAAATACCAATCTATCGAACTTTATGTCAGAGTTCTGCACGCCGAGTAGTCGCTGACAAATCACCGCCGAGGAAGCCGCGTGAACGATAACAAGCATCATCGACCGGCAGACCAGTACAGTGCAGGCTACAGGCGCTTCGTATTGGTCATGCTGACCCTGGTATACGCCTTCAACTTTATTGACCGGCAAATCCTGGTGATTCTGCAGGAGCCGATCAGGGCGGACATGGATCTGAGTGATGCCCAGCTTGGCCTGCTGAGCGGCTTTACCTTTGCCGTTATCTATGTTTCTGCCGGCATCCCCATCGCTTACCTGGCCGACCGCAGCAACCGGCGAAACATTATTGCGGTTGCGCTGACCGTGTGGAGCGGAATGACAGCGGTTTCCGGCCTGGTCCAGAACTATGGCCAGTTGCTTCTCGCCCGGGTCGGCGTCGGCCTGGGGGAAGCAGGCGGTAGCCCGCCCGCGCATTCGATGATCAGCGATTATTACCCACCTGAGCAGCGCGGCACGGCGCTTTCCTTTTATTCATCCGGCATTTATATCGGCATTTTACTGGGCTATGCCTTCGGGGGCCTTCTCGCAGAGGCCTTTGGCTGGCGTGCAGCATTCATGGTCGTGGGTCTGCCGGGCATCCTGCTTGCAGTCGTGCTGCTGCTGGCCGTCAAGGAGCCGCCCCGCGGGCGCTGGGATGCGGCCTCCCGGGACGACCACAAGCCGAGTTTCCGTGAAACCATGGCACTGCTCAAACAGCGCCCGGCATTCTGGTTCATCGCCATGGGGTGTGCGCTGACGTCGTATGTCAGCTACGGCAACGGCAATTTCCTGCCCTCTCTGCTGATACGCAACCATGGCATGAGCGTTGCCGACGTGGGCCTCGTTCTGTCCCTCGTGGCCGGTCTGTCCGGGGCAATCGGCACTTTCCTTGGTGGCTACCTGGGCGACCGACTGGGTGTGGACGACAAACGCTGGTACGTCTACGTACCGGTTATCGGCGGCATCGCCGCGTTTGTCCCTTACTTTTATGTCATTCTCAGTGAAAACACCACCGGCGTACTGGTTGTGCTGGCCGGTGTCAGTATCGTCAATTCACTGTACCTTGGGCCCAGTATCGCCATATGTCACGCCCTGGTGCCGCCGCGGATGCGCGCCGTGACCTCCGCCATCCTGTTTTTCGTTCTCAACATGATCGGCCTGGGACTGGGTCCGTTCCTGACCGGACTGGCGAGTGACCTGCTGGCACCGATGGCCGGCGACCAGAATCTGCGCTATGCCATGGTGATTACCGCCAGCGTCGGGTTCATCGCCATTCTCATGTTCCTCATTGCCTCAAAACGTCTTCTGCCGGACCTGGAAAAAACCGCACAGCGCGAACGGGATAACGCCTAGCGCCCCTCACATCTGTTAACATGGAAGTTTTCCGGCCCGCAGGGCGCGATGGAGAGTTGAAAATGGGTGTTGAGACAGGTGGTCTATTTGGCCTTATATGGCTGGCCATTTCTATTTACGCAATCATCAAGACAGTCCAGAGCTCTGCGGGAACAGGTGCCAAGGTTATCTGGACGCTGGTTATTCTCGTGTTGCCGTTGTTCGGAGTGCTCGCCTGGTTTATCTTTGGACCGAAAGGTTGAATGCGCCACGCTGAATAATGTCTACGAGTCAATTCAGACAGCCGAGCGTGCAGCGCGGCGACGGCGGTGATCTGCGGACTATAGGCTTCGAGATTGAATTCACCGGCGTATCACTCGCTGGCACCATAGAAGCGGTCGAGGGTGCGTATGCTTCCACGCGAAAAAACGCAACCGCCGCTGCCTGCGACCTCGATGTTCCCGGTCTCGGTGTATTCAGCATTGAACTCGACTGGGAATTCCTCAAGCAGCAGGCGGAGGACTCAGATGGCGTTGCCGCGGACGACTGGGTGAGTCTGCTCAGTCAGGCGGCGGAACTTGTGGTACCGGTCGAAGTGGTCTGCCCACCCGTTGCCATCAATCGGTTTGATGAATTATTGCCTCTCACCGAAGCGCTCCGAAAAGCGGGTGCACAGGGAACCGGCAAGTCACTCATCGCCGCCTATGGCGTGCACATCAATGCCAGCTGTCCTGCGCTCGATCACACCACCATCTGGAATTATCTGCGCGCGTTCAGCCTGCTGCAGTGGTGGCTGGTGGAAGCACACGAGGTCGATTTGACACGCCGCGCCAGCAACTACGTTGACCTCTACCCGGAAGCTTACCTGCGTCAGCTTTTCTCTACCAGAAAGCCCCCGCAAACAGCGCAGCTCATTGCCGACTACCTGGAACACAATCCAACGCGGAATCGGGCGCTGGACATGCTGCCCCTGTTCAGCGAGATTGACGCGGCTGCAGTGCAGTCAGCCGTGCCTGACGACCGCATCAAGTCGCGTCCCACTTTTCACTACCGTCTTCCCAACTGCCAGATCGATCGCAGCGACTGGTCACTGGCCGACAGCTGGAATGTCTGGTGGACTGTCGACGAACTGGCGCAACGGCACGAGGACCTGGACACACTCTCGGCACGTTACCTGGAGCAGCATCGCGCCATTCTCGGCGTCAAGCGCAACAGCTGGGTAGAATTCATGGATCAATGGCTGCGCGACCGCGGGTTGGCGTAACCGGCGCTGCACGACGCTGGGCGCCGGCCTGGTGGTGCACGCGACTGGCGCTGTGGTTCGCCGGGGCCCGCGCGGTGCGCATCAGCGTGCGCCATGGCGCCTGCGAGCGTGATTTCGATGCGCTGGTGATCGGCGGTGGCAACGATATCGGCCCCGAGCATTATCAGGGGGATATTCGGGAACCCGTGAAGACAGACAAGGCCCGGGACGAACTGGAAATCCGCTGGATTCGCTATGCCCTGGACAACAATAAACCACTGCTTGGGATCTGTCGCGGGGCGCAGCTGATCAACGTTGTCCTCGGTGGCAATCTGCATCAGGACATCCGGAAAATGCGCCGCAAAACCCATAACCGGCCTGGCCTGCTGCCAACCAAGACCGTCACCCTCCTGCCCCACTCGCAGATAGCGATGACCTGCGAAAGCCAGCGTCTTCGTGTGAACAGCCTGCATCATCAGGCGATCAGGGAGTCAGGTAAAGGGCTGAAAGTCGTCGGCCGGGATCTGGACAATCTCGTCCAGGCCGTCGAGTCGACCACTGAGAAAAAGATCATCGGGGTTCAATGGCATCCCGAGTACCTGTTCTACCTGCGAGCGCAGCGTGCCCTCTTTCGCTGGCTGGTTGCGCAACCGGATGCCTGAATTCAACACCACGCTAACATCCACGAGGCCTTACTCATGACGCACCGCCCGTATCCCGCAATCGGACTGACCCTGTTGCTCTGCCTCGTGCTTGACACTGCCAGTGCACAACCGCTACCCCAGGGTGATCCCGGGTCTCTGGGATTCTCCGAGGAACGGCTGGAAAGAATCACCACACACATGCAGCGCGCCGTGGACGACGGGATCATGGTCGGCGGCGAGGCGCTGATCGCCCGACGCGGCGAGATCGCCTACCGCCAGACCTTTGGCATGAGCGATCGTGAAGCCGGCGTGCCCGCGACACCTGACACACTTTACCGCATCTACTCCATGACCAAGCCGGTGACGGCGGTTGCCATGATGATGCTGTACGAGGAAGGCCGCTTTCAGCTGAACGATCCCCTCGCGCAGTATCTGCCGGAATTCGCCGACCTCGAGGTCCTTGATGAGGATGCGGACGATGACGCATCCGCTCTACGCGAACCTGCCCGCCCGCCTACCATTCGCGACCTTCTACGGCACACGGGAGGCATGACCTATGGTGTGTTTGGCAACACGTCGGTCGATAAGGCCTACCGTGATGCAGCCCTGCTGCAATCACCAGACCTTGAGACCTTCGCGCGGCGCCTGGCATCACTCCCGCTGCAGTACGATCCCGGCGAGCGCTGGCATTACAGCGTTGCAGTCGACCTGCAGGGTCGGCTGGTGGAGGTTCTTTCCGGCGGATCTTTCGATACCTTTCTTCGCGAGCGCATCTTTGCGCCGCTGGGCATGGACGATACCACATTTGTGCTGTCATCCACGCAGGCATCAAGACTCGCCCAGCTGTATTCTCCCGAGGGCACGGAAATCAGCTGGAACGATCCCTGGAAGCTCAGCAACTCGCAGACACTCGACGTGGCAGACCCACGTCTGAGCGAGGCATTTCTTCAAGGCGGATATTTTGCCAGCGGCGGTGCTGGGCTGGTGTCGTCTACGAGTGACTACCTTCGTTTCAGCCAGATGCTGCTGAATGGCGGCGAGCTTGACGGCACCCGGCTACTGTCGCCGCGCACGATCGAGCACATGCGACGCAACCACGTGGCCGGACTGGATACGCGGGGGCTGCTGAGCGCCGGCGGATTCGGGTTAGGCGTGGCAGTGACTCTGGAGCCCGGTATCAGCGGTGAAATCGGTTCGCCTGGCAGCTATGGCTGGGGCGGCGCCGCCGGTACCCGCTTCTGGATCGACCCTGAAGAGGAGCTCATCGCGATTTTCATGACTCAGAGCGTTCCCCATCAGACCCAGTTGGGAGACCAGTTCAGGACGCTGGTTTACCAGGCGTTGGTCGACTGAGCGGGTGAACCCCCGCCGGTTCAGGCCGGGAAGCCACCAAAGGACAAGGCCAGTAAAAGTGCCAGTGTGGCGGCAGCGGAGACAGCGACGGGCCAGGACAGCATCCGCTGCTCAAGC
Organism: Chromatocurvus sp.; assembly: GCA_046260765.1. Taxonomy (GTDB): domain Bacteria; phylum Pseudomonadota; class Gammaproteobacteria; order Pseudomonadales; family Halieaceae; genus Chromatocurvus. Next base: position 52,374 of record JBHEOO010000007.1, on the reverse strand, counting down.
GCCGACGCAATGGGTGCAATTCGCTGCGCCAACGCCTCCAGCAGACCCAGACCTGTGACACCGGTGGCGACAGCTCGGGATGCAAGGTTCGATACTCGAAAGGCCAGGGCATCAATGCGGGACTTCCCGAGCACACACATGACAACCAGCATGCAGAGCACAACTGCAGACCCGAGAATAGCCAGCAGAGTGTAACCTGCACTCACAGAGGACAGCAGCGGATCAATCAGCCTCGCCACCGGAAGCACCCCCGCAACAAACGCCACACAGGCAAGCCCCGATACCGCACCAGGCCGCCATGCCGGGAGCCGGTCAAAGACCGGCAACAGGAGCAACAGCACCGCGACCCTTGTGCCACCTGTAGCGACCAGCAGACCCGACATAAAGGACACGCCCTGCCCCTTGTCAGCATAGGCTGTACGCAGCCCGGAAAATTCGGCGGAAGACGTCTGCGAGTACAGGGAAACAAACAGTTCAAACAGCAACAGGTCACCCAGCACCATAAGCGTCACCTGCGCGGCGGCAGTGCGGACATGAGTAGAGCCGTGGCCCATTAACAGTAGCGCCACCGTTCCGTAACCGGTGAGGGCAACGCCAGAGTAGAACAACGGCGCATCCCGCGCGAGAACCGCAGCAGCCAGCCCAGAACCCGCTATAAAATAAAGCAACGCCATCAGTCCCCTGCGGCCGGGTACGGGATTCCTCAACAGCCAGACGCCAAAGGCCAGCCACGCGACAGCGAGCACACAGAGTACACCCCACTCCAGAAGTCCAGCGCTGAGGCCGCTACCAAGAAGGACAATATCGAGGCCACGGGAGAATGTCGTCACGGATTGAATCACGGGTCAAAGAACTCCCGCAGCACGACCAGCTTCGCCCATTCCTGGGGGCTGAAAGGTACCGATGCGAAGACACCGACGGCCAGCGCAAGCGCGGCTGTAAGAACGGGAGGGACAAGAAGAGCCAACGAGGTTTCGGCGCGGGGATAGTGCCTCTCCTGGGGCCATTCGGCCTCGGCCTTAAGGAACCACGCGCGGTAAAGTATTGGCAGGAAATACATCGCGTTCAGCGCGCTGCTTCCCGCCAGAACCAGCAGCACCCAGTCAGCGCCGACTTCCATGGCGCCGAGCCCGAGATACCACTTGCTGATAAATCCCGCAATCGGTGGCACGCCGATCATCCCCAGAGATGCCACCGTGAATGCCCCCATCGTCCAGGGCATGCGTCGAGCGACACCGTTCATCTCACTGATCTTGTGAATACCCAGCGTTTCTGCCAGGTTTCCCGCACAGAAAAACAGCGTGATTTTCATCAGGCCCTGATGCACCAGGTGAACCAGACCGCCAACGCTGGCAATGGGGCCGACCAGTGCAATTCCCAGAGTGATATAGGACACCTGACTCACCGTGGAATAGGCGAGCCGACGCTTGAGGTCATCCTGGAACAGGGCGCGCACAGACCCATAAATTATTGTCGCGCTGGCCAGCCAGGCAAGTGGCATCATAACGCCCAGGGTAGCGGCAAACTGGATACCGAAAATATCGTAGACCACCCGCACAACGCCGAAGGCACCGGCCTTCACCACTGCAACGGCGTGCAGCAACGCACTGACCGGCGCCGGCGCAACCATCGCTTTCGGCAGCCACCCGTGCAATGGCAGCAGCGCCGCCTTGACCCCAAGCCCACCAATGAGCAGGACGAAAATGCTAATCAGCGCTTTGTGGTGAACGCTATCAAGCTCACTGACAATACCCCGGGGGCGAAACTCCAGCGTACCCGTCAGTGTGTAAAGCCAGACGGCTCCAAGGAGAAGCAGAACGCCGCCGAGAATGGTGTAAAGCAGATACGCCTCCCCCGCCCGCCTTGCTACTGCGGTTCCCCGATGCACAACGAGCGGATAGGTGGAAAGCGTCAGCAATTCGTAAAAGAGAATGAATGTCAGCAGATTACCCGCCATGGCAACGCCAACCGTAGCGGTAACGCAGAGACTGAAAAATCCAAAAAACCGACTGCGGTGTGGCGATTCTTCCAGATAGCCGACCGCATAAATAGTCGTGAGAAACCACAGCTGTGCGGACAGCGTGATAAAAAGTAATGACAGCGCATCGGCTCTCAGCAGAAGAGGCAGTCCCGGCAGCAACTCGAAGCGGCTCTCAAAAGACGCTTCGTTATAGACACCCCAGAGCATCAGCCCGACCAGAAGCAGTTTGGACAGCGCACCCAGCAGGTTGAGCGCAGTGCGCAGGCGAACACTCTCCTCGGCGAGGGTAAAGATGACCAACCCGGTCAGCAGCGAGCTGGCGACCAGCGCCACGGGCAGTGACGCGCTCAGTGCCGGGCTAATAATCATCGCGAAGTCCCGGCGCAAACGGCTCACCGACCGTCAGAAGATCCAGCGTTATCGTGGCAAAAAACCCCAGAAGAATAGCGCCAATTGCCAGCATCAGCGGCGCCCACTCCATGGCATGGGCCACCGCTCGCGGCTCGCCTCTGGGCGTGCCACTGGTAAATATGTGCTCGAGCAGTTTGAAGACGTAAATTGCGGCGAGCACACCGCCCAGCAGCAGGATAAAGGTGATCGGCCAGTGGCCCTGCTCCAGAGAGGCCTGGAGCAGCAGCCACTTGCCGCTGAAGCCGCCGCTCGGTGGCAGCCCCATAATACTGACTCCCGCGAGTCCGAGCGCCGCAGCCGTCAGCGGCATGCGCTGTACAACTCGATCCAGGTCACGAATCCTGTCGTGACCGGCGAACGCCAGAAGATTGCCGACGGCCATGAACATCGCTGCCTTGGCCAGGGCATGCGCGAACACTAGTAAAACAATAGCGCCCCAGACATGGCTGCCGCCCGCAGACACCAACGGCAGGGCAAGGAAAAAATAGCCGAGCTGCGCGACCGTGGAGTATGCCACCAGCATTTTTGCCCGCTGCTGGAGGATCGCCTGCAGCGACCCCCATACAACAGCGACGCCGCCGAGAAACCCCAGAATGTAGGCAGCGTCAACGCCAAGAGAAGGAAACACCTCTATCCAGAGGCGAAGCAAAATATAGAAACCCACTTTGACAACGAGTGCAGACAGAGCGGCGCTGACCGGCGCCGACGCGCTTGAGTGTGCCCCGGGCAACCAGAAGTGAAACGGAAACAAGGCCGTCTTCAGAAGGAGTCCCACAGTCATCAAGGCAAAGGCGGCGGCCGCCACCGCCGCGGGCACGGATGCCTCACCAACTAAAACCATGTCGGCACTGCCTGCGCTGTGGTAGAGCAGGGCCACACCCAGCAGATACGACATTGACCCCAGCAGGGTTGTCAGCAGGTAGCGCATGGCCGCCACCAGCGCATCGCGTTGGCCGCGCATTGCGGTCAGGGCGACGGCTGCTATTCCCACCAGTTCCAGGGTGACGTACAGGTTGAAGAGATCCCGCGACAGGTAAAGTGCATTCATCGCCGACAGCAGCAGTAGCCACAGCGGCCAGAAGTGCCGGGCTGCGGCCGTAGAAAAATAGGCTGTGGAGTAGACACTGATACCCAGCGACACCAGCGCCGTCATCGCCAGCATCGCTGCAGACAGGCCGTCCACGTACAGGTCTATGCCCAGCGGTGCACCCCAGCCTCCAACCGAGTGCTGCCAGGGGCCTGCAGTACCAAGGCGGGCAACCACCCAGGCAACAAGAGCGAGATTGCCGGAAACAATCGCAACGCCTGAGGCTGCTCGTTTAAACGGCAGCAGAAACACGCCCAGGCTGCCGACTAGCGGTAGCAGAATGAGAAACACCGGGTGCATCAGCAGAGCAATGCTCGACACCTACTCGTCCCCGTTGTCCGGCAGGTGCGCACTACCGGTGGCCTGCGTCACACGCAGCATCAGCCGCAGCGCAAGCGCCGTCGCCGATACGGCTACAACAATCCCGGTGATAACCATGGCATGAGGCACCGGATCCACCTCACCCGAGCGTCGGGCGAGCGCCACAAGCACGACGAAAACGCCACTGCCCATGATGTTCAGGGCAAGGATACGCGGCAGAAGGTGACGCCGGACGCCCAGCGCAAAGAGGCCGATAAAAAACAGACCGATGCCGACCAGCGCGTAGAGTTGCGATAGCGTCATGGGTCGCTGCCGGTGCGCGGTGTGCCGGCGAACAGGGTGTGCAACGTGACCGCGATCGACAGCATGGCAAAGCCCTCAACCAGCAGAATCAGCGATCCCGCCAACTCCCTGGGGTATTCAAGAAACTGCCCCCCCCAGAGCATGCTGAGCAGGCCGACCAGCAGGAATACAAGTATCCCGGGGACAAGCAGAAGCTCACCGATACCCTCAACGCGCCGACCGCGCCAGCCCGGATCGGAAAGACTCAGCAGAACGCCTGCACCGGCGAGAACTGCCCCGCCCTGGAATGCGCCTCCGGGAGAATAGGCACCCACCCAGAGAAGATATGCCGCGACCACAATCAACACGGGCACCAGAAATGCAATCAACTCCTTGAGCACAGGTACAGTGGTGTCCTGCGGCGCCTCATCCATGCTATCGCTAAGTCCCCATGCTCCTAACAGTGCCAGCAGCAGCACGACCAACTCGAGAAACGTATCGTAGCCACGATAATTCAGCAGCACTGCGGTGACGGCGTGATCAACGCCAGTCTCGGGCAGTTGCGTCATCACCTGGTCGCGGAGCGCGCTGCCGGCCTCGGGTATCTGCATGACAGCGCTCGCCAGTCCGACTGCGAGCGCCACCAGCAAACCAGCAAACGCCCAACGCAGCAGGCCAGTCACCTGCGCTCCTCCCGGCCCGTCCGCGGACGCTCAAGCCGCGCCAGCGCAGACATCAGCAGCGCGCCTGTCAGCCCGGCACCAATGGCGGCCTCAGCCATGGCGACATCCGGCGCCTCAAGCCGCATCCAGGCCAGCGCCATAAGAAGACCAAAGGCAACGAACAGCACGACCGACTCGAACAGATTGCGAGTGAACAGACAGCGCCAGGCGAGCCATAGCAAGCCAGCGCCGAGGGCAATGTCGAACATCCACCCCTCCAGCGTTATCCCGACCATGGCTTTTCTCCCCGACGCAGGCTGTCCCGGGCAACCAGGTGAGCAACGCTGGAGCTTGTAATCAGCACCAGGAACCAGACCAGAATCATTTTCCCGGCTGCCGCCAATGATTCGGACTGCAGCGACAGACCGACAATCACCAGGCCCAGACCCACGTTATCCGCCTTGGTCAGAGCATGCAGACGTGTGTAGACGTCCGGAAACCGCAGCAGTCCGAGCGTGCCCGCAAGGAAAAAGAACCCACCCAAGAAAAGACATCCCGAGGCAAGCCACGCCATCACTCAGCCTCCGAGGCAGGCGAGGCACGACGCACGAAGGCCACCGCAGTCACCGCACCAAGCAGAGCAAACACCAGGGCCACATCGCGCAGCGCCGGCAGCGACTGCCACTCGGCATGCAGCAGCAGGATCGCCACCGCCGTGGTCGCAAACAGCTGTGACGTCAACAGCCGATCAGCCGGGGTCGGTCCGATAACGAGACGCCAGAGACCGGCCAGAAGATTGCCCAGCAGGAAGAGTGAAAGCGGCATGAGGAGTGTCTCAGTCACGCGATACCTGCGGAAAGATCCGTGCCACGGTGTTCTCCAACCTGGCAAGCTCGGCAGCGTGATCTCTGCCCCTGTCGAGCACATGAACGGTGAGCCTGTCGCCTTCGAGGGCCGCCGACAAGGTGCCGGGAAGAAGTGATATCGTGTTCATAAAAAAGACTCGTGGCAAACCGTGCGGCAGAGCGATGTCATAGCTGACAAGCGCCGGAGAAATTGCCAGGCGCGGCGCAAACGTTCGTCGCGCAACGTCAAAGGCAGCCACCACCGACCGCAAGAGAAATACAGGGAGAAACTGCAGCAGCCGGACGAGGCTCGTGCGGGTGCCCAGCCCCAGCCACCCACTCAGACATACTGACAGCAGCACAGCCGGTACGCCCACCATCAGGGAACCGTGATCTGCACCGGTCAGTATCAACCACAGGCCGCCGAGCACCAAGGCCTGCCTGATCATCCCTGTAACTGACAAGCCGAAAACCGCCGCCATCTACCTGCCCCGGTTGTTTAAGCGCACAGCATAGACGCCGGCGCACACAGCGGTCAAAACCGGCGCGGATTATGCCCTTGTCGGGACAAAGCGCAAAGCCACACCGTTGTTGCACCAGCGCTCACCAGTGGGCTCAGGACCGTCCTTGAACACGTGCCCCTGGTGTCCGCCGCAACGCGTGCAGTGATACTCCGTGCGCGGCCAGATAAGCTTGAAGTCGCGCTTGGTATCCATGTGATCAGGGATCGCCGTGAAGAAGCTCGGCCAGCCTGTACCGCTGTCAAACTTCATCGCTGATGTGAACAGCGGCAGATCGCAGCCCGCGCAAAGATAGAGACCGTCGCGCTTCTCATCATTCAGCGTGCTGGTAAAAGGCCGTTCAGTCCCCTCCTCCCGCAACACATCATAGGCAGCCGAGCTCAGCCGCTCGCGCCAGGCATCGGCTTCCAGACTGATCTTGTCCGTGGGGGAAGGTGGTTCCATTCCGTCTGCCAGGTAATCGCTCCAGGTGTCCTGCATAGTCTTTATCATCTCCTTCGTACGACGTGACCAGGCAGGCAAAGCCGCCGTGACCAGCGCGATGCCTGTCAGTCGCAGCAGGTTGCGTCTGCTGGTGATTGTTTTGTGTGGCACGCCAAATCCTCCGACACATCATGTGATTTCCCCGGTCATGATAACGGATTTGACCTTCACCAGCGCCCATATTCGACAACACATGGTCGGCAACACATGCTCGGCGACGCATCTTCGGCGATTCTTTCTGCTCGGCACTTTTCCGTAAGATAGCCTGTCGCTGCAAAGTCTTTCGCGACAGAGACGACAAGCAGCATAGCCGCTTGATATAATGGCAGATGCGCCGGATGTAACCAGCCAGCGGAGAACAAGCGCAATCGTATCCGCAACAGAAGGAATTCGAATGAAAACCCTGATATCCATGATTCTCTCCGTGCCGCTCCTCGCGGCATGTGCGTCTCAGCCGCCAATCCCCAATGAGGAACTCGCCGTGGCGCGTTCTGCGGTCGCCAACGCGGAAGACGCCGGTGCACGCGAGCATGCCGAGCTCGATCTGCGTCGGGCGCGTCTGAAGCTCGAGCAGGCAGAACAGGCGCGTCAGCTCGGTGACAATCAGACGGCACTGCAGATGGCAGAGCAGGCTGAAATGGATGCCCGCTATGCGGCGTTCCGCGCCCGCAGCAAGCGAGCCAACGATGCCGTTGAAGAACTGGAACGCGGCATCGCCGAGCTTAGATCCGAGGTGGCACGCACACTTGAGCAATCGACTCCGGGAGATGGCCAATGACCGTTTTCAATTTCTATCCCTCCAGGGCGATCGCCCTTGCATTGGGCCTGTTTCTGGCTGGCTGTGCAACGACACCGGAACCCAATTCAGACCTTGAGCAGGCACGGTCCAGTGTCGCCACGGCATCGCAGGACTCACGGATAAATCAACTGGCAGCCGTAGAACTACGCCGGGCCCAGGAAATGCTTGAGTCCGCCGACGCAGCCTGGAAACAGGGCGCAACAACGGAGGTCGTGTCTCACCGGGCCTACCTGGCCGAACGCCAGGCGGAAATTGCCGCTGCCTCGGCGCAGGGGCGCGGTCTGGAAGATCGCGTGGGTGAATTGCGCAACGAACGCGAGCGCGTCCAGCTCGAGGCCCGTGCAGCACGCGCTGAACGCGACGCGGCTGCCGCCCGGGCCGGTCAGTCTCGCGCCGAAGCCGATCGTCTGGCCGAGGAGGCCCAGCGCATGCGCGCCGAACTTGAAGCCAGTGAAGCGCTGGCTCTGCGGGAACAGGCCGAACGCGCGGCAGAAACCGCACGTGCCGAACGTATGATGGCAGAGGCGCGCGCCGAGGAACTCGAGCGCGAAACCCGCGAAATGCGCGAGCAGGCTGAGCGGCTGCAGCAGCAGGTGGCTGATCTGGAAGCGCGCCCGACCGAGCGCGGACTCGTGCTGACGCTCGGTAGCGACGTGCTGTTCGACGTGGACAGTGCCGAGCTGCGCGGCGGTGCCGAACGCACCATCGAGCAGATCGCTGCTTTTCTCGACGAATACGGCGAACGCCAGGTGCTTGTTGAAGGTTTCACCGACTCCACCGGTGGGCGCGACTACAACCTCGGACTCTCGGAACGGCGCGCCAACGCGGTAAAGATGGCACTGACTGAACGTGGCGTTGAGGAGGATCGCATCCGCACCCGCGGCTTTGGCCCGGATTATCCGGTTGCCTCTAACGACAACCAGGCCGGTCGACAGCTGAACCGCCGTGTGGAAGTCGTGATCTCCGACGACGAGCAAAGGGTTCCTGAGAGGGAGTCCTGATCTGATCGGGGCGGGCATCGACTGACGTTGCGTGCCCGCCCTGCCGCTCCCGCACCGGGCGCGGCCCTTTCCGATTGAATTACAAAAAAAATTTAACTTGCGGATGAGATAATGCGGATGGAACTTTTCAAGCGTGTCTGGGCTGCGGGGTTTTTTATCGCAGTGCTGATGTCTGCCGGCTTTCAACCAGAGCCCGCTATTCCAGCTGTAAAAGATGAGAGTGCAGCCGGACCGGTCCCGATCAACGCGTTTTTCGAAGAGGTTTTTGAGCGCGAAGTTGCCATGCACCCGGTAAGGCAGTCCAGGCTCGGTTATCAGACCGACAGGCTGGGTGAGTGGGACGACGTATCGGATAACGCCTACGCCGAGAGCGTGGCACGCACCCGAGATGATCTTGCGCGCCTCGAAAATGATTATGACTATGCCAGTCTGAATTCCGTAGACCGGCTGAGCTATGACCTCTTTCAATTTAACGGTGAGCGCCTGATCGCAGACAGCGAATTCCGCCGGCATGCCTATGTGGTCGACCAGTTCAACGGACAGCTCACGGATCTGATCACCGTTTTACAGAACAACCACCCGATAAAGACAGTAAAGGACGCCGAAGACTATATTTCGCGCATTAGCGGCCTCAAAGGTATGTTGCTTGAATACGTGAACAAATTGAAAGATCGTGCGGATTTCGGTGTTGTGCCTCCGGCATTTTCTTTCCCAGCCATAATAACTGATGCAAGCAGTATCGCCTCGGGCATACCTGTCGACAACTCGTCGCAGGAAAACACTGTCTTCGCCGATTTCCGCGAGAAAGTCGCAGCTCTTGCAATAGATCCCGCCGAGCGGGACGCTCTACTGGAAAAAGCGACTGCGGCGCTCAAAGGTCCGTACAAACGAGGATTCGACGCCCTTATCAGCGAGGTCAAACGCCAACAGGTCCTGGCAGACGGCAATCGTGGTGTCTGGTCTTTGCCTGACGGTGAAGCCTACTATCGCAATCGAGTCCTCCATCATACTGCACTGACACTGTCGCCCGACGAGATTCACAAGATCGGGCTTGCTGAGGTCGGCCGGCTGCACGATGAAATGCGTGGGGTCATGGCCGAAGTGGAGTTTAGCGGTACCTTGCGTGAATTTTTCGATGTTATCCGCAATGATCCAGACAACTATCATGAAGACTCGGACGCTGGCAGAGAGCAATTCCTGGAGGATGCACGAGCGCAGATTGCCGAGATTTACGCGGTGGTCGACGACTATTTCAATGTGCTGCCAAAAGCAGATCTGATCGTGCGCCGCGTCGAGCCCTGGCGCGAGAACTCCACCAGCATCGCATTTTACAACCGGCCGTCGGCTGACGGCGGCAAGCCCGGTATTTATTACGCAAATCTCGCCGACATGACCAGCGTTCAGAAGTATGTCTTCACGGCAATTACCTATCACGAGTCGGTGCCGGGACATCACTTTCAGATCGCCCTGGCGCAGGAGCTTGACGACCTGCCGAGCTTTCGCCGTCAGTCAGGTTACGGGGCATTCACCGAGGGCTGGGCGCTGTATGCGGAACAGCTTGCGCGGGAAATGGGTTTTTACCGAGATCCCTACGACAACTTCGGCCGCCTGCAGAACGAACTCTGGCGCGCCGTTCGGCTCGTGCTGGACACCGGCATCCACGCCAAACGCTGGAGTCGGGAGGAGGCAATCGACTATTTTCGCGAGAACACGCCATTGTCCGAGGGCGATATTGTCACGGAAGTGGAGCGCTTCTTTGTCAATCCGGGACAGGCGCTCGGGTATAAGCTTGGCATGATAAAAATCCTGGAGCTGCGAGATGTCGCCAGGCAGCAGCTCGGTGTGAAGTACGACATCCGCGACTTCCATGACGCCGTTATTGGCGCGGGGTCGCTGCCGCTACCGCTTCTTGAACGCAGAGTGGCAGACTGGCTGGTTGCGACACCTTGACGACGACTCAGTGACTGCGCGCCTCGAGATCATCCCCAACCTGAGCTGAGGCAAGCGCCTCCATGCGACGGGCAATTGCCTCGGGAGAACCCGTACGGCGGGCTATCACCTGATACACGGCCGGCACCAGATACAGCGTGAACAGCGTGGCCATGGAGACACCGAACAGGACGACCACCCCGAGTACGTTGCGACTGGCAGAGCCGGGACCTTCCATGACAACCAGCGGCAGGGCCCCGACAATGGTCGAGACCGCCGTCATCAGCACCGGCCGAAGTCTCAGTACTGACGCCCGGACAATTGCCTCATTAAAGTCAACGCCCTCATCGCGAACCTGGTTGATGAACTCCACCAGCAAAATACCGTTCTTCGTGGCAATACCGATCAGCATCAACATGCCGATCTGGCTGAACAGGTTGAACGACATGCCCATCAGCATCAAACCGAGTAACCCTCCCGCCAAGGCCAGAGGTACCGTGACCATGATCACCGTGGGATGAACAAAGCTTTCGAACTGCGCCGCCATCACAAGAAACAGCACCAGCAGTGCGAGTCCAAACGCGACATAGATATCCCCGGTAGATTCCTTGTAGTCAAGCGACTGCCCACGGTAATCCACCTTTGCCGCCGCAGGGAGATGCTCCGCAACGCTGGACTCCAGGAAGGCAAGACCCTCGCCAAGTGACACGCCCTCGGCAAGGGTCCCGTTTATCGTCACGGAGCGCAGCCGATTGTAGCGGTTCAGGGTGGCTATCCCCGCGCTGCTTTCTGTCTGCAGTAAATTGGAGAGCTGTATCAGCCTACCACCGGCGCTGCGCACCCGGATATTACCGATATCGTCGGGGGTAACTCTCTGCGCCTCTTCCAGCTGCACGATCACCGGATACTCTTCGCCATCAATGGAATACGTTGTGGCCTCCTGCTCTGTCATCAGCGCCTGCAAGGCCTCGGCCACCTCCCGGGTACTGACGCCCAGAGCGGCAGCACGCGCCGGACTGACACTGACGAAAACCTGCTGCTGGTTTTCCTTGAGATCTGACGTCAGCATGCCAAACAGGCCGCTCTCCCGAGCCTTGTCCATCACGATGTCACGCCATTGCGCCAGCGTCAGATAATCGGGTCCCTGCAACACGAACTGTACCGGCGTGTCCGGACCTCGCTGACCGAGGCCAGCAGGCAGGAACACCTGGGTGCGCACGCCGGCGATCGTGCTCCACTCTTTCTGCAACAGATCGCGCAGCTCGAACGCACTGTAATCCCGCTGATCCCAGGGCACCATGGAAGTGCGCGAGAAGGCGACTGAGGACGAGGTGGAGTTTCTGAAGGGTGTCACAAACAGAACCCGATTCAGGGAACCGGCCTTCTCCAACTCCAGCAGTGGCGGTTCCATGCGATTGATAATGCCTCGCATGGTGTCTATGTTGGTTCCTTCCTGCGCGGTGATCAGGGCCATCACCGAGTCCTGATCCTCTACCGGAATATACTCGCGCTGGAGCTGGCCGAGGAGCATCGGCAACACCGCGAGGGCGGCAACGACAAGCAGCGGTGCAGTCCACGCGTGTCTGAGCAGACCGCGGAGCGTGCGCTCGTAAGCACGGCGCAGGGCACTGAGGTTCTTATCGACAAAACGGCTGAGAATTCCATTTGAGCCGCCTTTGTGCAAAACCTGACTGCACAGCATGGGAACAAGGGACAGCGCCAGCATGGAGGACACCACCACGGCCACTGAAATAGTGGCAGCCAGTTCAACAAAGAGTCGAGCAGAGGCATCCTGCAAAAACAGAACAGGACTGAACACGGCAAGCAGAACCGCCGTCGTGGCGATGACCGCGAAGCCCACCTGCTTGGCGCCGTTCGCCGACGCGAGAAGCGGCGGTTCACCCTCCTCGATGCGCCGATAAATGTTCTCGAGAACGACAATGGCGTCATCCACCACCAGTCCGATGGCCAGCACCATGGCCAGCAGCGTGATCAGATTGAGGGAAAAACCCAGCGCCTGCAGGGCAATCACGGCCCCCAGCAATGACACCGGTATACACACCACGGGAATCAGAGTGGCGCGCATAGTGCCCAGGAACAGCAGTATGACCACGGAGACAAGGCCGATAGTCAGCGCGATGGTGTAGTAGACGCCGTTAATAGCTGCTCGAATAAATGCGGAAGCGTCACCTGATGCGGAAAGCGCCATTCCCGGGGGTAAATCGCTCTCAAGGGCAGTGATTTCTTCCCGCACCGCATCCAGAACGTCAATGGTATTGGCATCCGACTGTTTGAAAATGCCGATGGAGAGACTGTCGACTCCGTTACTTTTGAAGACACGTCTCACGGTGGCAGGCCCCTCCTCTACACGGGCCACCTCCGCCAGCATGACCAGATGCCCGTCATCACCCTGCCTCAGCACCAGACGTCGAAAATCTTCAGCTGTTCGATAGCCCCGGTTTACCCGAACGGGAAACTCCAGCTGGCGCGACTCCAGGCGGCCGGCTGGCAGCTCCAGGTTTTCCCGACGCAGTGCATCGAGTACGTCGCTGACGGTCAGTTCCCGGGCACTCAGTTTCTGGCGGTCGAGCCACACGCGCATGGATCGCGACGAGCCGCCGAAAATGTTGACCTGTGCGACGCCAGGGAGAACCGCAAATCGGTCAACAATGTAGCGCTCCGTGTAGTCGGTGGTTTCCATGGGAGATCGCCCGCCCCCCTCAACGCTGATGTACACCAGCGCCGAGGTCTCGCCGTCCGCCTTGGTAACGCGGGGTAGCTCCGCCTCGTCCGGGAGCCGGCCGGTGGCCCGGGAAACCCGATCACGAACATCGTTGGCAGCGGCGTCGAGATCACGCCCGATCAGAAAATCCACCGTGATGATCGAGCGGCCATCACTGCTGGTGCTGCGAATTGTGCGGATACCTGCAATTCCGCCGATCTCGTCCTCAATCGGCTTGGTGATACGTGTCTCGATAACGTCGGCGGAGGCTCCCTCATAGTCAGTGACCACGGAGACCTGAATCGGTGAAATATCCGGATATTCCCGGGTGGGCAGCTGCAGGAAAGACATGATGCCGAAGGAGACGAGCAGCAGCGCAATGACGGTTGCAAACACCGGCCGCTGTACGGAGATTTCCGGAAGTCTCATAGGCTAAACCCTAGTTTACAATGTCTTCAGAAGACGGCTTGGCGGTGACCGCCTCCACAACACGAACGCCGGGTCTGAGCGTCAGCTGCCCGGTGACGACTACCCGATCACCGGGAGCAATACCAGAGACGATTTCGATGGCCCCTGGCAGGCGCCGACCAATCTCAACCGATACGCGGCGCGCGAAGCCCTCAACATCGATCATGTAGACCGAACTCTGGGCACCGACCTGAAGCAGTGCGCTCTCGGGAACGACAATACTTCGGGTTTCACCGAGGGAAACGCGCAAGGTCATGAGCATGCCCGGGCGCAGTCGTGCATCGCTGTTTCTGATCAAGGCGCGCACCGGAAATGCACGGGTTACCGGATCGACACGGCCGCCAATGCGGGTGACCGTGCCCGAGAAGCGCTCGCCTTCCCAGGCCACACTCTCAGCGTTTACAGGGTCACCCTGCTCGATTCTGGACAGGTAGGCCTCAGGTAGTGTGAAATCCAGCTTCATGGGGTCAATGTCATCCAGCTCTGCAATGACCGTTCCGGGTGTCAGCAGCGCACCGACACTTACCTGGCGAAATCCTATGATGCCGTCGAAGGGTGCGCGAATCGTACGGTCTGTGATTCGCGAACGCAGCGCCTCCAGCAAAGCCTCGTTCGCATCAGCGCGTGTGCGGGCGATATCGATTTCCGACGCCGTGGCGATTTCGGCACCGAGCGAAACCAGTCGATCCAGCTGCAGGCGCGTTTCCTTCAGTCTGGCCTCCGCCTCGCGCAACAGCGCAAGCTGCTCCACGTCTATCAGTTCGACCAGCACCTCCCCCTGGCGAACAAGCTCTCCGCCCTCAAAAAAAGTAGCACTGACCTGCTCGGTCAGTTTGGCCATGAGCGTGACCGACTCGTTGCCGCGCAATGTCCCCACCGCCTCAGCAATCACCGGTATGGACTGCACCGACGCCGTGACCGATTCCACGAGCACGGGCCGTTGTGAAGGAGACGGCCTGTCGACCTCTTCGGGTGCCTCACCACAGGCGGAGAGCAACAGGATGAGTACCAACGGTGAGGCAATAGCCAATCGAATTACGCGCACGTGGTCTGGGCACCTCTAACAACAATTGATAACAATCCGTGTCCATTACCCAGCAACGGTTTTCACTGGGATGATGTACTTTCCGGGACACGTCAGGTGGCGCCGGGACCATCTGACGCAAAGAACTTGAATAACGATAGCCAAGCCAGCGACATGACACCACCACTCTTGCGAGCAACAATAGCGAGAGCAAAGGCTCAGGTAAAGTGGTCCGGGCCGACTACCTTCACCGGGGAGACTGGAGCAATGCTCGATGAAACCGGACGGCAGCCGCCACAGCCGCGCAGCCAGGGTCCTCCGGCATGATATTGCACGCATTGACCGGGTTCCCCGCCAGCGCCCTGATGACAGCGTGAGCGCTATCAGCCAATGCCTGGGCGTTATAGCCGCCCTCAAGAAGAAGCACCAGGCGGCCGTCGCATAGCTCATCCGCCAGCTCGCTCATGCTTTGGGCAAGAATTGCGAAACCGGTCTCATCTATGGCGCAGGTCATGTCAAGGTAATGACAGTCGAAGCCTGAGGACACCAGCAGAATATCTGGCCGGAACGCCCTTGCGGCCGGCTTCACTACCTCGTCGAATACCTTAAGCAGTGCCGCGTTGCCGCTCCCCGGAGGCAAGGGCACGTTGATCTGAGAGCCGACTCCCGCTTTGGTCCCGGTTTCAGTCAGCAGCCCGCTGCCGGGATAAAAAGGCGCCGCACAGTGGCTATCAACCACCAGAACGGAGGGATCCGAGCAGAAGATTTCCTGCGTGCCATTTCCGTGGTGCATGTCCCAGTCCCAGACCATCACTCGCTGATAACCAAGGCTTTCGCGCGCATGGGCAGCGGTAACCGCAAGGTTGTTGTAAAGACAAAAGCCGGAGGCCCGACCCGAATGGGCATGATGGCCAGGTGGCCGGACAATACAGAACGCCCGTCGGGCCTTACCCGCCGAGATGGCCTCGACAGCGCTGATTCCCGATCCGGCAGCCAGGCGGGCCGCTTCTACACTGTCCGGCGACACGGCAGTGGTATCCTGGGCCAGCCAGCAGGATTCACCCTCCAACGACTCGATATGAGCGACATAGGTCTTGTCATGAACCCGCTCAAGTTGAGACGCGCTGGCCGCCGTCGGCAGCATCCAGCGTACCCCTTCGATTGGATCAAGCATCAGTCGGTCGACGATCGCGGTCAGTCGATCCGGGCGCTCCGGGTGACTGTAGGTTTCCAGGTTGCTGCCGGGATACTGCAGCGCGATCATCGCCTTGACGGCGTCGGTCCAGGCCGGATGACTGGGGTCCCACCCGTGCGGATTGTGGCCGAGCATTCGCATGTCGTAGTAGATCAATACTGGTGTTGTGGTAGCTATCATTAGATTTGGGGCCAACCGAAAGGATGAATGCTGTCACGAAAAAACGGAGTGTTCGCAGGCTGTTCAAAGAACAGAGTCTATTGAACGGAAGTTTGGAATTCGGTACGTCAACGCACATTGTCGTTGCTACAGAGGAAAGGCCAGGACGAAATGCGTGCACCTCTCGAGGGTCGCTAAAGCCTCGCTCAAAACCGGTTTGAGCGGTTCGGCATGCCACTGTTACTCTCCTCGACGTACGTGAGTTCCGTTCATGCGCTCTTTGCTGCTTTGTACTGACGTAGAGAAATTGGCTGTTGGTTCGTGAGGTACGTGCACGTTTACACTACCAGCGTTATCCTTGTCATGCCGCGTCGAGATGGCACCTTTTTCATAGCACAGAGGAGTAAACAATGGGCATTCTCTCTTGGATTCTACTGGGCTTGATTGCCGGCATACTGGGCAAGTTTCTCATGCCGGGCAGAGACCCCGGCGGTTGGATCATAACCATCGCCCTGGGCATTGCCGGTGCATTCGTGGGCGGTTTCCTGGGGAGCTTCTTCGGCCTGGGCAGCGTCGGCGGCGGCATCAACCTCGGCAGCATCACGACGGCGACGATCGGCGCCATCGTGCTCCTCGCAGTCTACCGGCAACTCAAGAAGTAAGGTGTAATCACGGAAACCGCTAACGCACAGCTATTGTCGCTCTGAGGCGCTGCGAGTCGGCTCACTCCCGCCACTGTTGGTATTTTTGTCTATCGCGGTCTGCAGTGCGCTGAGAGCCATGGTTCAAATCAATCATCGGCTCGGATCATAATAAGCCATACGCTAGGATGCCCTGAGTCCACGGTGCGCACTTTGCAACACGGGAGGAAATGCGCCCGACCGTATTCTAGTACATTGAACTTGACTACAATCGCACCCGCCGACACAGCGCCAAGGGCTATATCAGCCGGGCAGCGGTTGAGGCACAGCAAATTTGCTTACTACGAAGTCCACCGTTTGTGGGCAGAACCACAAGGTTTCGATCCAACAGACCGGAGGTGTCTACCTTGCCTAAAGAGACCGGCCCAAAGCTCGTGATCAGGCATGCTGATGTGAAGGACATTGAAGGCATCATGCAGCTCTCACGTCGCGTTTACCCTGAAGAGTCGCCATATACGCACGGTCAGGTCTCGGGGCATATCAATGCCTTCCGGGCAGGTGTGTTCGTCGCCGTGTACGAAAATGAGATTGTCGGCTATGCCGCATCAACCATGGTGCACGAAAAGAGGGTCATGGCCGCCCATAATTGGAACGAGATCACCGGTGGTGGCTATGCGTCACAGCACAACGGCTCCGGCGACTGGCTTTATGGCATAGAGGTCATGGTCCACCCGGAACGTCGGCGGCTGAGGATCGGAAAACGTCTCTATCAGGCACGTGAACGGCTCTGTATCGAGACTGGCCTCAAGGGAATTGCCTTCGGCGGCCGTATGCCCGGGTTTCGTCGCAATCGAAAGCAATATCCTGATCCCGAGGCCTATCTGGAAGCGGTCAAGGCGGGTGACATCAGGGACTCGACGCTGAACTTCCAGATGCGAGGGGGCTTCGAGCCCGTGCGTGCACTCCCCGCTTACGCGCCCGACGATCTGCCGTCGGGTGGGCATGCGGCGCTGATGGTCTGGCGAAACCCGCACTACGATGCGGATAGTGCGGATCAACCAGTGACGCGAACCAATCCTGAAGTGGTTCGAGTGGCGTCGGTTCAGCTGAGAGCGCGCACTCTGCAGAATCCGGAAGAGTTCTACGATACCGTGGATTATTTCACGAATATCGCCTCGGACTACGGCTCTGATTTCGTCGTTTTCCCCGAGCACTTCACCCTCCAGCTGCTGTCCTGCGAAGATGAAGAACTTCCGCCGGAACGCGCGATCGACCGCGCGACCGAGCACACGGCAACCTTTGTTGACCGGCTGCAGCAGATGGCGTTATCGCGCGCCGTTAACATCATCGGCGGTAGCCACGCCACGCGGATGGAGGATGGTGATATTCACAACGTCACGCATGTCTTCTTGCGCGACGGGACGGTGCATCGGCAGGAAAAGCTACACCCGACGCCGGACGAGCGGGAAAGCTGGAATATGAAGGGTGGCGACAGTATCGACGTGATCGAGACGGACTGTGGACCCATCGGGGTGCTGATCTGTTATGACGCCGAGTTCCCCGAGGCCGGGCGCAGGCTGGCAGATGAAGGCGCAAAGATTCTGTTTGTTCCTTACAATACCGATACGCGCCACGGACACCTGCGGGTTCGATACTGCTGTCAGGCACGCGCCATCGAAAATCAGTGCTACGTCGTGACCTCGGGCATGGTCGGTAACCTCGACAAGGTTTCGAACCTCGATATTCAGTATGCGCAATCCGCAATCATGACACCGTGCGACTTCCCCTTTGCCCGTGACGGCATTGCCGCCGAAGCCTCCGAAAATGTCGAGATGATCATCGTTGCCGACCTGAACCTTTCCACGGTGCAGTGGGCGCGCGCGCAGGGCTCGGTGCGTAATCTACGGGACAGGCGCTTCGATCTTTATCGCACCAGGTGGCATGATGGAGGTTAAGCACAGTTCGTCGCGCAGTTCTGGTGTCTGGAACTCAGTTGATTGAGAAGCGGCTGTGCGCGTTTTAAACCACAGCGTTCTGCCGCGCGCTGGGCTGCGGGTGGGATCATTTTAACTTTGGGTGAGTGAGTGGCTGGACGGATTTCCGGGGCAATACCGGTGCCGTGTTGGGCTCCTTGGCGGGCGTGCCTAACGCCATCGGTCGGCCATCGCCTGGCGCCAGTCATTGGCCCAGGCATCCGGGGCGCAGTCCTTGTGTAAAAGACACCCTGCATCAATGCGGGGATACAACTCGGCATAGTTGAGGACACTGCCTTGACTGACCCGCCGCTGGATATCTGCAGGCTCCAGATCCTCCAATCGATCCTTGCCGATAATGCTGAGTAGTTCTGCCAGGGTCTCGATGGAGGAATGGTGGTAGTTGGCAACCCGCACGCCCTTGTCAGTAACATCCAGCTGCTTGTAGCGCGCCGGATTCTGGGTGGTGATACCGGTGGGACATTTGTCGGTGTTGCAGCTACGGGACTGAATGCAGCCCAGTGCCAGCATCATACCGCGAGCTGAGTTCACGGTATCCGCCCCCAAAGCCATCATCCTCAGCATGTGAAATGCGGAAAAGGCCTTGCCTGACGCGATAATTCTGATCTTGTCGCGTACGCCGATGCCCCGCAGCGCATTGTTTACAAAATGTAGGCCATCACGCAGCGGCATGCCTACGGAGTTTGTCAGTTCTACCGGTGCGGCTCCGGTGCCGCCTTCACCACCATCCACCGTAATGAAGTCGGGCAGTAAGCCGGTCTCGAGCATGGCCTTGCACACACCCAGGAACTCCCGTCGGTTGCCTGGGCACAACTTGAATCCCACCGGCTTACCTTGCGACAGTTTTCGAAGTTCAGCGACGAATTGCAGCAGTTCTACGGGTGTTGAGAAAGCCGAGTGCCCTGGCGGGGATAATACGTCCTCGCCCATGGGTACCATGCGGATACGAGCAATTTCTTCGGTAAGCTTGGCAGCTGGCAGCAGTCCGCCATGCCCGGGTTTGGCGCCCTGGGACAGCTTGATCTCAATCATTTTGATCTCGTCCCGAAACGCCTGCTCCGCAAACAGACCGGCATCAAATTTTCCCTGTGACGTGCGGCAGCCAAAATAGCCAGTTCCAATCTGCCAGACCAGGTCACCACCATATTCAAGGTGCCATTCGCTGATCCCACCTTCGCCGGTGTTATGGGAAAAATTTCCGATCTTTGCGCCACGATTAAGAGCCATCACGGCATTGCGGCTTAGCGCGCCATAACTCATGGCGGAAATATTCAGTGGCGAGGCGTCATAGGGCTTGACGCAATCAGCGCCGCCAAAGCGAACACGAAGATTTTCCGGGACGCACTCTCTAGGCGCTACAGAATGGTCTACCCATTCGTAACCATCGCGGTAAACGTCAAAGATCGTACCAAAAGCGCGAGTATCATTGTCCTTCTTGGCACGCTGATAACCGAGGCTCCGAAACTCCCTGCTGATCGGAGCGCCATCAAGATCAGACTCCACAAAGTACTGCTGTAACTCGCCACGAACAGATTCAAACATGTAACGAAAATGACCGATCACGGGGTATATCTTGAGCAAGGTATGC
Organism: Chromatocurvus sp.; assembly: GCA_046260765.1. GTDB lineage: Bacteria > Pseudomonadota > Gammaproteobacteria > Pseudomonadales > Halieaceae > Chromatocurvus. Next base: position 32,261 of record JBHEOO010000007.1, on the reverse strand, counting down.
TTGTTCTGAATCAGGTCATGAATACCGATCAAAAACAGCGGTCCTATAAAAAACCAGGCCCAGTTGGCTAGGGGCCATGCTTCGCCAGCAAGAAGCAATACCGCGCTCAAAACCAAACCCAAGAGAATGAAAAAATTGCGGAAGACCATGAACTTGACCCTGTTACCTACTGATTGATTGTGTTGTCGATCAAGCGCCGCCAGCAGAAAGCAGAAACTGCACAGCACGCTTCCCGCTTCTTGGCTTAAAGACAGTTTGCTATCGATCGAACCCGGAGCTGCGCCTTGAGAGCTGACTGAGAGTTTTTATCAGTACGCTATATTCGCTTTGAGCGAATAACCTGGGAGTGCAAACTTACTGTGGAATAGACGATAAAAAACGATTTTTGTTACGCAGAAAAACAAAACAAATGGACTGTGTAGAATCATTCAGTCCATTAGCAGATAAAGCGACCATTGCTACACATAAACATTATGCGCTCGGTTGGCGTGTCAGCAAGGCAATGCAGGAAATTCCTTTCAGCTACATACATCACGGCGGAGTCTCGAAAGGCTCAATGGCCTGGCTCGCCGTTATCCCGAAACAACATATGGCCGTTGCCCTCGCAATCAACACTCAAATCTTGCCCTTCAGTCGTTGGTCGGCCGTATTCTCAAATCTTGCTGAGATATTCCAGGATACGCGTCCCCCGGGTCACGCATGGTCACAGGCAGACTACGGGTGTCGAGAAAAAACCTGACCAAAAAACCTGTAACAAACCCTTTCATGCGACATCAAACAACCGTAAGCCCACTAAACAAAGAGGAAATATCATGAATAGCAAATCATCAAACAACACCAGAAACGCCATCCGAGCAGCCTTCGGTATCGCGTTTGTTTCAAGCTCCATGGCTGCCCCCCTTTCTGCAGCACCCGAAAACCCGTTTGTTGCCAACGAACTTGGCAGTGGATATCAGCTGGCCAGTAACGCTGCAGAAGGTAAGTGTGGTGAAGGCAAGTGCGGCGGCGACGCTGAAAAGTCTGCCGAGGGCAAATGCGGTGAAGGGAAGTGTGGCGGCGACGGCGAAAAGTCTGCCGAGGGCAAGTGCGGTGAAGGCAAGTGCGGCGCTTAAGTCCAGGACCACAGGTGCAAAATGCTAGACATTAACACACAAACTCCCGCCCTCTCCGGGGCGGGCCTAGGGCTCAGGCGAGCGCTGACAGCCCCCCTGCTTTCTCTGAACCGTGATCCACCCGATTTCCTTGAGGTGGCGCCAGAAAACTGGATTAAAGCGGGCGGTCGCTGGCGGCGCGAATTTGATGCGCTTGCCGAGCGCTATACCCTGTCGAGTCACGGTTTATCTCTTTCTATAGGCAGCCCGGATCCGCTGGATATCGAGCTTCTTGATAAGCTCCGCGACTTTCTCGATCACTACAATATTCAATATTACACTGAACATTTGAGCTATTGCAGCGGAGGCGGACATCTGTACGACCTGCTAGCCATGCCTTTCTGCGAAGAGGCCGTGCACTACGTTGCCGCGCGTATAAGACAGGTTCAGGATCATCTCGGGCGACGTATTGGCATGGAAAACATTTCTTACTACGCGGATTTTGGCAACGGCATGTCAGAATCGGACTTCATTTCCGCGGTTGTAGATGAAGCCGATTGCGACATACTGCTGGACGTGAACAACGTCTACGTCAACTCAATCAATCATGCTTACGACCCTCACGCCTTCATCGACAGCCTTCCACTGTCCCGGGTGAAGTACCTGCACATCGCGGGTCATTATGATGAAGACATTGATCTGAAAATCGATACGCACGGCGCCGCTGTGATAAATCCGGTCTGGGATCTGCTGAAGTACACCTATCAACTCACCGGTCCGCTGCCCACACTCCTGGAGCGTGATTTCAACCTACCGCCGATGGCCGAGTTGATGCAAGAGATATCGCAAGTGCGTCAAACACAGGCACAGGCACAGGCACAGGTAAATGCAAATACAGCGGCCTCTGGTTGCGTGGCGGCTGCCCAGTGAGCCAGGGTTTTCGACAGCGACAGTATGAGGTAATAAGCTATTTGCGCGACCCGACCTGCAACCCGGCGCCTGGCGCCGTCGAACAACGTCGCCTTAAAGTCTATGAGGAACTTTTTTACAACAACATTGAAGGGTTTCTGCGCGGCGGATTTCCCGTGCTTTACGGAATTCTTGACGCCTCAGGCACATGGCACGCCCTGGTTCGCCAATTCTTTGCCTCGCACAATTGTCAGACGCCATACTTTACCGATATCGCCGGTGAATTCGTTGGCTGGCTGCAAGCCGACAGCGCGCCTTCAGGTTATCCCGGCTACACGTCTGAGCTCGCTCATTATGAATGGATGGAGCTGGTACTTGCGCTTGAAGACGCACCAGCGCCGCCCGCAGACTTGCAAGACACCGGGGATATTATGGCGCAATGCCCGATCCTCAACCCTGTTTCCCGCACATTACATTATCAGTGGCCAGTGACAACGCTGGGGCGGTACAACCCCGATGCCGATCCACTGTCAGACGTCATGCACCTGCTCATGTATCGGGACCGTGAATACACTGTGCGCTTCATGTCCATCAATCTTCCAACGGCCGAGCTGCTGGATCAATTATCGCAGGCGCGCTTGCATCCACAGGCGGGAGAGGAACATCTTCAGCGCCTCTCACAGAAAATGCCTGATGTCGCGCCACAGCAGGTTCTCGAATTTGGCAGGCAACTCCTGGAGGATTTTCTCAAACGTGGCGTCTTGATCGGCCTCCTTCCCAGACACGCCGAATATACCAACTCTTCTAACTGACAACAGGAAACACCCATGATCACGAACACTTTGACTCGTCTTCACGACTGGTTGAACCTTACCCGTCGGGTAGATTTTCTGGCACCACTTCTGCTGCGGCTTTATCTCGGTCCGATTTTCATCTCTGCAGGGCTGAACAAAGCAATCGCCTGGGACAATACAGTTGAATGGTTCGGTAACGCCGACTGGGGTTTAGGCTTGCCACTGCCTGGCGTGATGGCCTTCCTCGCAGTCAGCGCTGAACTGCTCGGTGGCTTTCTACTCATTCTCGGTCTGGCCACCCGCTACATTGCCATACCTCTGATGGTTACCATGCTGGTGGCGGCATTTTCTGTGCATTGGGAGAACGGCTGGTTTGCCATTGCGCCGTCAAATCCGACCACGAGCATGGCCAAACCTCTTGCCGCTGTTGGCTTACCCGGCGCAGAAGCAAGTCTTGAAAACAGCGAAGAGATTGGACGCCGACTGAATGCAGCACGCGGGATACTGCGCGAACATGGAAATTACGGATGGCTGACCGGAAAAGGTAGCGTCGTTATTCTAAATAACGGTATCGAATTTGCGGCGACCTATTTCATTATGCTGCTCACTCTCTTTTTTACAGGTGCCGGGCGCTATCTAAGCCTGGATTATTGGTTCGGGTCACGACTGCTGCGGGAAACGTGAAACGATGATGAAGACTGCCGTCTTTGACTATCACACCAGAGAGTCACGTAAGGCAGCACGTGTACCGCAATGCCTCGTTATGTTCATACTGGTTTTCAGCGTCCTACCCTACGCCTACGCGGAATCCGCATGCAAGGACACACGCTTGCAAGTACTGGGGTCAGGCGGCCCCGAACTCGATGGCGCACGGAGCAGCAGCGCCTATCTGCTTTGGCAAGGAAATTCCGCGCGTCTACTTATGGATACAGGTTCCGGAAGTAGCGTGGCCTTTGGCAAGACCGGCGCGCGCTTTGCCGATCTCGACGCCATTTTGTTGACTCATTTGCATACAGATCACTCGGCGGACCTTCCCTCGTTCATCAAGGGATCTTTCTTCACAGCACGAGTCAACGATCTGGTTGTAGCTGGCCCACAAGGCAATGATCGGATGCCTGATACCGTCACCTTCATCACTAGACTGATCGGCCCTGACGGTGCATTCCAGTATCTAAGCAGCTATCTCGACCCGACTGCGGAGGCTTACACGCTGAAGCCGGTCAATATGCCAATGCGGACCAGAGGTCACCTTGGGGGTGACGGATGGCACGCCACATCGCTACCAGTAGAGCATGGCCCAATACCTGCGGTCGCCTGGCGTTTGGCAATTGGAAACTGCGTCGTTGTCTATGCGGGTGATATGTCTGCAGCTCCACAGGATTTTCTGGCTTTCGCGAACGAAGCAGACCTACTGATTCTTCACGTGGCGATACCTGAAGATACCGGACCGGCCGCAAGGCAGCTGCACATGACACCAGGCGAACTGGCGTCACTGACGAATCAAACCGCACCCCGGCGCGTTCTTCTGTCGCATTTCATGCAGCGCAGCGAGCAGACAGCGGCCGAGCAGTTTGAGTCTGTGGATACACAGCTCACTGTGGCTCACGATGGTCTGATACTGGAGCTCGAATGACGCTAGGGGTCAAGGAAACGACCTTTACCAGCCTTATGGAGAATCGACCAGATCTGTGTGAGGCACGGCGTCACGACCCCAAACAAGAGGCCGTGTAACAGCGGCACTTTTTCTACATCAAACGGACACACCACGAAAAAAACTACAGGGGGTTTTAGAACATGTTGCGCTTGCTTGGCATGTTACTCATCGCGATTTTCACGCCCGTCATGGCAATATCCACCAGTGCGAACGATATTGCTATTGACGGTTACAGTCCGGTTTCATACTTTACAAAAGGCGAGGCCGAGAGAGGACAACCACGGTTTGCTGCGATTCATGATGGAAAGATCTACTATCTGACCTCAACAGACCAGATGACACTGTTTCACGAGGATCCCGATAAGTACGTGCCAGCGCTCGGTGCCCACTGTCCCTATAGCCTGGCACTCGGCAGAGACGTTGCGATCGACCCGGAACGCTTTCTACTCATCGATGGCCGACTCTACCTTTTTCACAAGTCTGAAGAACTTGACGCGCTGCGGGCCTGGAAGCAGACAGAGAACCCACATGACATACTGGAACGCGCAGAGGGTCGCTTCAAGCTGCTGAGCTTTTGACAACCCATGCATTCAGCGTCAGGTTTCAGGCATCAGTAAACCGCGTTGTTTCCAGGCTCGTGCGAACCTCAAGCCGCCCATGTAAAGTGCGGTGCACCGGGCAACGGTCAGCGATTTGTAGCAGCCTTTGTCGCTGAGCCTCGGTAAGTTCCCCGCGCAGGGTAATTGAGCGGGTCAAAACCTCAATCTGCGCGGACTTATCCTCACAACCGTCGCAATCCTTTGCGTAATCCCGATCGTGACGGACTTCGACAGTTACGTGTTCCAGGGATAGCTCTTTGTGTTGCGCATACTGCCGCAGCGTCATGGCCGTGCAGGTACCCAACGATGCGAGCAGATGCTCATAGGGATCCGGTCCACTGTTGGCGCCGCCTGCGGATCTTGGCTCGTCGGCAAACCAGTGATGACTGTCGCTGTACACGTGCTGCGTGAAGCGCAGGTCTTTTTCCTCAACACGCACGTGGCCCCGGCGCACCGAGGGGCGCGCCGTCGCTTCAGACTCGCCAGCAAGATAGCGACTCGCCCAGCTGGCAAGCGTGCGAGCAACGTACTCGGCATCTTTGCGCCGCGTGAGCAGGTGATCCGCATCGTCGAGGCTGATAAAGCTCTTAGGGTGTTTCGCTTCGCGGTAAATTTTTTCAGCCTCCTCAATACTCACCGTGTCATCGAGCGGCGCGTGCATGATCAGCACCGGCTTGCGCAAGGGGGCAGGATCCCCGGCGCCATGCCACTTTAGATCCTCGATGAACTGCTCCCTGATCAAGAATTTGCGCCCGGCCAGAGTGACCTCTGCCTCGCCGTCGCGGCGGATCGTTTCCATATTGGCGGCAAAATTATCGGCGACATGATCTGCCCGGTGCGGCGCGCCGATGGTGACGACAGCGCGAACCTCGGCCACCTGCGCAGCCATCGCAAGTACCGCTGCACCGCCAAGGCTATGCCCTATAAGAAGCTGTGGCGCCTGGAAGCTCTCCCGCAGGAAGTCGCAGGCTGCAAGAAGATCCTGAAGGTTCGACGAGAAATTAGTGTTGGCGAAATCGCCGTCACTGTTGCCCAGACCGGTGAAATCAAAGCGCAGCACGGCGATACCATCCGCCGTCAGCGCGCGAGAAATTCGCGAGGCAGCGGCAACATCCTTGCCGCAGGTAAAACAGTGAGCAAAAAGTGCATAGCAACGCGCGCCTGACTCGGGCATCTCAAGCGCCCCGCTTAATTTCACACCATTGCTGTTGAACGTTACTTTCTGGCGCATAGAATGCTCCTCGGATCTTCAAGACAAACAGTTAGGCTAATCAGCAAAATGCATCGCTGGACAACGTTAACGCCGTTGCCAGCGGCATTAGTAGAAAAGTTTCTGGTGACATCGCCACGTAGGCGCATTAGTGATGCGGATTGTACATCGCATCCGCGATGACTTTTGCAGTGCATATCTGCTCTTCTGTTTTTTCGACCAACCCCTCTCTTTTAGCAATCTCGCAGACTGCTTGCGCGATTCTCTGCGACACAGCGCATATTTCGGACAAAGGCGGAAACAGTGTGCCGGCCTTGAGCGATTCCTCGCCAACATTTTCCGCGAGAGCGCTCGCCGCAGCGAGAAATATCGACTCGGTCACGCGTTTTGCTGCCGAAACGCTGATACCGAGCCCAATGCCAGGAAATACGTAGGCGTTGTTGGCTTGTCCTGGATGAGACGCCGGTTATCAGTCCGCTTTCGAGTTGCATTTGCGGCTGGTAGCAGACATGAAATTCGGATTTGCAAAGCGCGCTTTGCAATCCCTTTTTAATCGTCTGACGATACTGGTGTCTTTGCTCAAGGTCGCTGTCAAACGCAACGATGCCATTGCCTCTACGATGTTTGGCCTCGTTCATGGCAAGATCGGCTCTCCGCAGAACTTCTTCAAGGGCGTGACTATCGATTTCTGCGTCGCCATTGAGGTCGGTGATGCCGATACTGAGGGATAGGTGAAGTTCATGACCATTGGCGTGGCAGGGGTAATGCATCGCGGCGCAAAGCATGTCGGGTAGCCGCAGTATCTCGCTGGCGTTCTCGTACATCATCGCCAGCAGGTTACCGTCGAACCGATACAGTGTCGGCTTCGGAACATCCGCTGTTGCAATTGCAACCGTCAATCGCGCAACGACAGATCTGACGGAAGCATCACCCAGATTATGCCCACCGCGGTTGATCACTTCCTGAAAATGATTGATTTTAATCGTCGCTACCTGCACCGAGTCCTCCGCGGCGGCAACGCGCCGACGCAGATCACGCTCGAAAGCGGCGCGATTCGGCAGGTCGGTCAGCCCGTCATGAAAGGCCAGATACTGCAACTTCTGCATCGCAGCGAGGCGGCGGACATTGGTCCAGACCATGATGGCGGCTGCCAACAGCGATACCAGGGCCATACCAGAAATGAGAAGCAGCGTTCTTTCAATTTTACGTAGGGATTCCCTGGACGCAGCTGTTATGCGCTGGCCAATCAAACTGCCAAGTCGGAGACTGTTCTGGTCCATCTCTCGGACTACAGGGTCCATCTCGTCGAGGATGCTCCGGTACAGATCCCAGTCAATCGGCGACCGCCGCATGACGGCATCAAGTCTCACCGAAATAGAGAGCAACGAGTCGATCAGCTCACCGATAGAGCTTAATCCCGGCGCCTCGGGAATCTCCTGCTCAATGGCCAGATAGGCCTTGGACAACGCGTTAAAACCCTTGGGGAATTGCTCCGCGAACAAACGGCTATCTGCCGTGAGGTAGTAGTTGTAGAGAATTGCCTGAGCCTTGAGCAGCTGGACGTTAAGCTGCTGTATGCTGACCAGCAAAGGAAGGTCATCGTCAGCCAGGTACATGACGTTATCGCGGCTTTGTTGCACCGTCCTGTGGCTGGACATAGCAAGCACGACCAACAGGCAAAACACCGAACCCACGGCGAGCCACCCTCTGATCCTGAGCGTTGTAAAATTGGGTTTGCGCATCCGGAGACCTGCGTGCTGGCTTGATAATTTAGATGCGCGAGGTGTACAGATGTTTCAGGGACACCGCAGAATCGCATTGCCTCAACCTGGTGATCCTTGGTGGCGGGTTTGCCGGAACGCGTCTGGCCGCCGACCTTGAAAATAAAATCCCGAAAGACTGGAATATCTACCTGCTTAACCGCACCAACGCAATTACCTTGACCCCACTCCTGCCCGGAGTAGTCAGTGCCTCCGTACTACCCGGCCATGTTCAGGTCTCCATAAGGCAGATGGTCCATAGAACCCGTGTTCGCATGGTCACGGTAGACAGCATTGACCTGAATAACCAATGTATCGCTTGCCATAACAACGAGCCCGGAGAACTGCACTTCGACCAGCTGGTATTCGCCATGGGAGTGGATGCCAATACCGGGCTGCTGCCAGGCATGAAAGAGTATGCACTGCCCCTGAAGACCGTTGGCGATGCGCTACGCATACGCAATATCGCGATAGAGCGACTTGAGCAGGCATCAATTCATCCGCGAGCTGAGCGAAACCGGCAGCTGCTGCACTCCACGGTGATTGGTGGCGGTTTTTCCGGCGTGGAAGTCGCCGGCGAGCTGGAGGATTTTCTCAAATCTGCAGCCCGATTCTACAAGAACGTGAGCGCCGACGATGTGCGCATCACGCTGGTGCATGGATCCGACACGCTGCTTCCTGAGCTCCCTGAAAAACTCGGCAAAAAGACCCAGAGATTATTCGAAAAACGAAGAATCGACGTACGCTTGAACTCGAGGGCGGCCCGCATCGACTGCGAACAGGTGATCCTTACATCCGGAGAGAGCATCGACACTGGCACCATCATCTATAACATAGTCACCGCCCCGACCTTCTACAAACAGGCAGAGTTTCTGCCATTGGAACGAGGTCGCATCCGCGTCGATGGCGATATGTCTGTAGAGGGCCTGGAAGGCATCTGGACGCTGGTAGATTGCCCGTTGGTCCCCAACGCTGACAGCGGTGCACTGTCACCGCCGACTGCACAGTTTGCCGACCGACAGGCGCGCGTGCTGGCGAAAAATATTGTCGCCCAACTGAAGGGCAAACCAACTCAATCCTTTGCCTACAAACCAGCCGACATGCTCGCCTCGATCGGGCGTAACAATTCCCTCGCGCAGATCTTCGGCATGTGCTTTTCCGGGCTGATTGCGTTCATGCTCTGGCGCGGAATCTACCTGCTCAAGGTACCGACCCTGTCACGCAAACTCAGGCTTTTCCTGGAATGGAACTACGCGATGGTGACGCCACCGGACCTCGTACATCTCGGCTTCAAGAACACCGGCGATACCGACTGATTGCGCCACAGCTACACGCAAAAGACACCATCATTCCTCACGACCCTCGCGACGAAAAGCACCTTCTGGGCCAATAAAATAGCGTTCGCCATCGAGGTCACCGAAACGCCAGGTCTGTGACAGATAGTTACCAAGTAATGCCGCTATCTGCTGGAGATCCAGCGCATGGATACCGGGCTCAGATACGGCGGGCAAATCACGCGTCAGGTAGGCCTCGACTGCCTGCCGCATAGCGTTCAGCGCCGCTGCGTTGAATGCGTTTGCGACCAGTAAATAGCCGCTGGCATTGCGTTGCGTGTAGCCGTATCGCGACAGATAGCCGTCGGCGTCGCCCCCATGACCATAAAATCGGGTGCCCTTGTGAAACCAGCTGTAGGCACCTGTTCCGTAGCCAGATGCCAGTATCGCCGACGATGCCAGTGATGTCTGTGGTTGACGGGTCCGTTGAATCACTACCTCCAGGACGACGCGTGTGCCGTCCAGCATGCCATCGCCAATCACCGCGCGAAGAAACTGTGCCATATCCCCGACGGTGGTATTCAGTCCACCGAAAGACTCTCTATGGCCCAGCCGGCGTAGGCATAGCCCAGACTGGAGCATGAATGAAAGCGGACGGGCGGCCAGGCCGTCTCGTGCCTTGAACGGTAGCGAACCAGCGCCAGCGCCGTGAATGACTTGGTCACGGAACCGACGCGAAACAGCGAGTCTTGCGTTAACGGTCTTGACCCGCCGTGCTCCAGCTTGCCGAACCCCCCGCTGAAGGTCACCTGCCCATCCTCTACCAGGGCCAGACCGACGGCAGAAACACGGTTCTCGCGGCGCAGTTCATCCAGGCGCTCAAGTAACATCACCTGATCCTGGTTTTCTTCTGCGGCTGCGCCCACCGTCTGGACTGCCAGTAGAAGGTATAAAAGCCAAAATTTCTGAACGCCATTGCTCACGCTGCTGCGAGTCCTATATCGATACGGCCCAGTCGGGTAACCAGGTCAGGGCCCATGATTCCAGGGCTTTGTCCCACCCGCTCAGCACGAGAATCGCCAGCAAGAGCAACATGCCACCGAGAATATGCTTGCCGCGGCTGGCTCCTGACAGCAGGCCAGGCCGCCAGCGCTGAAGAAGCCGGGCCGAACCGATACCAGCAAACAGCAGAGCGGACGCCGTACCCAGACCGAACAGAAACATGACCACAAACGCCGCCAGCATATCCTGCCCCAGTGACGCCAGCGCGATGGCCGCCCCGAGGGTGGGCCCCACACACGGCAGCCAGACCAGTCCGACCAGCATACCGACGCCGAACTGTCCGGCGCCGGAGGTGCGGGTGTCGCCACCGTGCGCGAATCCAGACATCAACCTGGACAGCTGCAGAGTGACCCAATCACCTAGGGGTTGGTAAAGCAGAGGCAGCGCAACGAGGAGGAGCATGACCGCTGCGAATTCGCGAAGTATCTCCAGACCCAGGCCAAGATTCAGCAGTACAAACGACAACAACGAGCCGGCCAGCGCAAAGGACAAGCTGAGACCCAGCGCCAGGTACAGGGGGCCATAGCGGCTCGCGGTACCGGCCGAGCTCATGATTACCGGAACCAGAGGCCAGACACAGGGCGATAGAATGCTCAGCACCCCGGCCAGATAGGCCAGGGGATAGGACGCAAAATCAATACTCACTACATACCGGCGTCGAGACGACTGAAGATCTCGTCGGGATCGGTTTCCGCAACACTGAACCAGAGCTGTTCATCGCCGCGGTAAAGCAGGAAAGTCGATTGGCGCGGCGCGCGAAAATGCCGGACCCACTCCTTTTGATTGTCAAAATCAATAACCAGGATCTGCAGCTCGGATTTCGGCCGTTCTTCCAGATAGCGGGCGAGAATCCTTCCCTGTCGCGCGCAGGTAGGACACCATTTTGCCCATACGTCCAGAAGGATCAGGGCATTGTCTGCCTGCAGCGTCTCAAAACGCTCCAACGTGAATGGCTGGCGCTCCGCCGCGGCCAGAGTCGAAGCCGAAAACGCAAGGACGACAAGCACTAAAGAACGGATACAGTTTTTCATTCAGACTTCTCATAGTTCTTACACAGCAATAAAGATGTTCTGAAGAGCACAATGTTACAGATTCGCCGGGCAATTTATCCTTTATTTTGCCCAAAAAGACTGGTGCAGACTTCGCTGCCAATTTCACCGCTCGCCGGAAATCCGCTCGGAATCAGGCCAAATTTGTTGTCAGGCAGCCTCAAGGACTGCATGCTATCGCCAGCAGTTATGCATCTTTGAGTAGTAATTATGAAAACTTACACGTCTCACGCAAAATCCATACGTCTCTCCATGAGGCGAATACAGAGGTGAGCAAAAAATTGTAATCATGGACAGTGCGAAGCTAAAAAAGCTCAGGTCTGGTGATCAGACTGTTTTTGCGGAGCTTGTACGGGATAATCATCGTGCCCTCATCGCTCTCGCCGTGCCCATCGTCGGCCAGTCGGAGGCGGAGGAGGTTGTACAAAATGCCTGGCTCAAGGCGCACCTCGCCATTGGTGACTTTGAGGGACGTGCACAGCTTCGCACCTGGCTGGGCAGGATTGTGATCAACGAAGCGAAAATGCTCCTTCGCAAACGCAAAAAGGAACTGCTGTTCAGTGACTGGCAATCGGATGACCTGTCAGGTGAGGCGATGGCCGACCGGTTCAGCAGCAGCGGCGACTGGAAGTCGCCCCCAACCCAGTGGGATATGGACACGCCGCAGGACCTTTTGATGCGCGAGGACCTTGAGCGATGTCTCGAGGAACTGTTCGATGCCATGCCCGCTAAACAGCGCGCAGTACTCGAGTTGCGAGACACCACGGGTATCTCATTCGAGGAGATCTGTAACGAACTGACCCTCTCTGCATCCAACGCCAGAGTTATTTTGCACAGGGCGAGAACTCAATTGTACAAGCTGGTAGAACATTACGAGGAGACAGGTGAGTGTTGAACTGTCGGGAGGTTGTTGACAGCGCCGATCATTTCATTGACGGAGATATGAACTGGCGGCAACGGCTTGCAATGAAAATGCACTTGCTTATGTGCCATCATTGCCGCCGCTATGTGCGCCAACTGCGAGCTCTGCTGAAGGCAATCCCTTTCATGCACCGACAGGCCAGCAACGATGAGGTTTCCAAGGTCATGGAGCATATCAATAAGGACCATTCATAAATTCGTGCGGCAATGATTGGACAATCTCGGAAAACACAGCCGGGCATCATCTTCTTCGACGTCGTTGAAACAGTTTTTTCCCTGGCGCCGCTGGAGGAACGACTGGCCAGACTCAATCTGCCCGTCGGAACTTCACATCTGTTCTTCGCCCAATTGCTCAGAGATGCTTTCGCCCTCTCTGCCAGCGGTGTCTTCCATACCTTCCCTGAAATCGCCAAAGCCACAATAACGGTCTTGCTGCGCGGCCTGGGCCGCGATGCCGATGAAACCACGCTGAAGGCTATCCTGGATGTATTCTCCGAGCTTCCCGCTCACGCGGATGTCAAACCTGCGCTTGAGCGACTCAAAGCTTCCGGCTGCCGTGCTGTTTTACTCACCAATGGTTCCCGCGCCAATACACAGAAACTGACGCGCGACAACGCTATAGGCCACCTGATTGATGGCATTGTCTCGGTAGAAGATTTCAGAATCTGGAAACCGCAGGCTGCGCTCTATCACCACGCGGCCCGTGAATATACATGTGCCACAAACAATGCCGTGCTGGTGGCGGCCCATGCCTGGGATGTCCACGGCGCGATGCGCGCAGGGCTTCATGGTATCTGGATTCAACGCCAGGACTCCATCTATCACCCACTCATGGGAGAGCCAGACTATCAGGTCGGTAATCTGATCGATGCAGTGGACATGGCGGTTCGACAGCTACAGCGCACGACGAGCCGCTGACTATTTGCGCGGCAGGCAGGATTTCGGTTTGAGCACCTGAGTCCAGCCGATAGATGATCAGCCAGTGCCGCGAGCTGGATAATCCTTATTCTGTATAACACCTACCCCCATCTTGATCATTGCCAGATCCGGTCGACAAAATGGCGCGCTGGAGATTTCCACGAAGTGCAGACCGCCATCGGGGCGTATTAAAAACAATCCAGGCTCCGCAAAGAGCTTGTCGGTCTCGGCGTCGCAGAGCGGGGTGGAAATGTACAGGCCCAGTGCCCGCGCCTGCTCAAGACTCAGACCATAAGCGACCTCGATATCCAGGCCCGATTCCACCGCGAACTTTCTAGCCTTTTCCTCGGGGTCGGTGGATACGGCGACGATCTGGACGTCCATTTTGCTAAAGTCCGCCTTCATCTCGTAAAGCTACCTCAGATATTTTTTACAGATGGGACAATGCAGGCCACGGTAAATGACCAGCATCTGCGACATCCCCTGTGACGGCCGACCTAGGACCACTGTATCGCCACTGAGAGTCTGTGAGGAAATCTCCGGAAATGGCGTGTCGATTTTCGCCTGCGCTGACATGATCTGTCTCCTTTTTCAACGCAATGATTGTTCAAATAACTTGCACTGTTGAACCACGTAGACACTGCTTGATCGGTAAGATTACGGATGCAGCGCTACAATTGGCCTGCGGCGCCGCCGTCAAACCCAGCAACCGTGGTTCGAGAGCACCAGCGCCTGCCCCGTGTCATCAATCCTTGCCCACAACCATCTGCTCACGCATCTCATCAGACCACCGCGCAATCACTTCATCGACTGAACCGTAGCGCGACATAGCGCCATCAAACTGATTCATGTAAGTCAGCCCGAGATTGATACCATCAACCACGATATTGCGCACAACCCAACCGCCCTGTTCATCGCGGCGCATGGAGTACCGCAGGGAAAAGGTCTCTCCGTCTGTCGTTGTCGCCTGCATTGCGACGGATGCTTTTTTCGCTGTCACGGGATCGAAATCAGATGGCATGTCGAGTACTCGGGCTTCCTTGACCTCAAAGGTTCTGAAACTTCTTGCATACAGCGACACCAGACTTTCGCGGAATACCTGTGCGAATTCTTCAATCTGTTTATCCGTCGCAACGCTCCCGTGTCTGCCCATCACGCCCCGTGATATGGAATCGAAATCCACAGCTGGCTCCAGAGTGGACAACAGTTCGTCGGCAAGCGCTGATACCGAGACAGTCTCCCCGGTCGTCGTGTCTGCTTGCAAAATCTGCAGCACCCTTTCCGTTGATTGTTCGATCAGAAGCGAGGGGTTGTCAGAGTCCTCCTGCGCCAAGGAGATGCCGGGGAAATTGCCCAACAAAACCACCAGGACGAAAACTGCAATCTGCATACGTTTCATGATAGACCTATTTGTCTGTCGAGTGTTTTTGTGTCGTGGGACTGCGCTTGCAGGCGGTCACGCCGCTGGTACACCAGCACCAACAGGCTCGGCAACAGTGCGAGATTAGCCATTAAGGCCAGCACCATGGCCAGCGCTGTCATGAGGCCGAAGTACACTGTCGGCATAAAGTTCGAAAAGCCCAGCACCGAGAAGCCGATAATGACCGTGATCGAGGTGTAGTAGATGGCATTACCAATACTGGCGTGGCTATTCAGAACAGCGGTTTTTGCGTTGCCAGCCCGGGCGTATTCCTCACGAAACCGATGCAGGTAGTGAATTGCATCATCGACCCCTATACCGATAATAATAGCGGCGATGGTAATCGTCATGATGTCGAGGGGAATACCCGCAAATCCCATGAAGCCAAGAGCGGTTGCCGCCGCCAGCAAATTGGGTACCAGCCCCAGCACGGCAAGGCGCAGCGAGCGCAACAACAACAGAAACATTACAAGCGTCGCGATCACAACAAAAATCAATGTCGAGGTCTGTGAATTCAGCAACTGCTTGAGCATGCCATTGAACAATACGGCCATACCGGTGACCCTGACCTGGTCTGGCTCAAGGCCCATTTTTGTGGTCGCGAACGCCTCAATATCACGTATCAGGCTGTCCAGCTGGTATTCAACATCAGCCTCGTGCAGTCGGATGGCAACACGCAGACGACCGCTTTCAGGCATGGCGTAAGGGTCGATAAGTTCGCGCCGCAGGTCTTGCGGCATGGCATCCAGCGCGGCAACCAGTTCTACAGCGCCCAGCGGCCTGCCATCATTGAAGTCGCGGGCAATAAGCTCAAGATTATAAAGCGACAGAACCTTGCCGATGGCAGGCTTTGCCTCAAGGAATTTGTGTAACTGCTCCAGATATTCGACCTTTGCTGGCGTAAACCAGTAACGCTCCGGGTAGTCGTCTACGTCATCGGTAAAAAAGTCACTGCTTTCGTCGAGTTGCTGCCCCTCGAAAGGATCGAGACGCAGGATGATATCCATGGGTACCGTGCCACCGAGATGACGGTCTATGAAAGTGAGCCCCTCATGAATCTCCGTATCGACGCGAAAATAGTCGACAAACCTGTTTTCCAGGCTCAGGCGGTTGATGCCGACAGCTGCAAACAAAAAGGAGAACAGCATGAACGCAAGTAAAACGGGTGCTTTGGTTACGGCAAGACCACCCAGCCACCGCGTCAACGCCGGTTCATGGTTCAGGGTACGGCTCGCTTCGCCCTTCGGCAGAAGCAAGAGAACAGCGGCAAAAAAACTGTAGCTCACGAGAAAGGCGATCACGATACCAACAGACATGATCCAGCCAAAGTCCATGACCGGTACGATGTCACTGGTCATCAGCGAAGCAAATGCCACTACCGTGGTCAAGGCCGTATAAAAACAGGGCGCAAGCTTGTCTTTCAAGGTACGGAATACGAGGTCGACATGACGCTCATCCGGGCACTCTGCGCGCAGCTCCCGATAACGCGATATCAGGTGAATACTGAAAGAGATCGTTATGATGACCAGCAGAGAGATGAAGTTCGACGACACCACCGTGGTCGGCTGTCGCAGATACCCAAGCACACCAATAGTCAGAAAAATAGATACGCCAGTGCTTGCGAGTGGCACCACGACCCAACGAATGCGCCTGAACAATATGAACAGCATGATCGTGACCAGAAGCACAACCAATGAACCAAAGGTAATGACATCCTGCTTCACGTAATCGACCATGTCCGCCGCAATCATGGGAACGCCGCCGAGATGCGCCACCACGTCGCTGCCAAGATTGTCGCGAATGGTCCGGACCTCCGCTAATAGATTGTCTCTTCGTCCGAGGCTCGCTTCATATATCTGCCGATAATGCGATTTTGCATCTGCCAGTTGCTGCCGCTGTGCCTGGGTCGGCTTATCGATAGACTGAAGTTGATCCCGCTCGTTTCTTGCGGCCTCAAGTTCGTCGTCACTCTCAAGCGTGATACGCAGTGCGGTTACAGAGCCGTCGCCAGAAATCAGCAGGTCACTGAAAAATGGGCTGTTCGTCAGTTCTTTTTCCGCCAACTCGTAATCCACATCAGAAGACTGCAGTGTGCGGTAATCCGAAGCGAGTTCACTCAATGAAACAGGTGGACTCTGCAACAGTGGCGCGTCAAGTATGGAGTCCACGGACTTTACGCCCTCAACACGCTCAAGATCACTGACAAGCGCGTCGAGATCAGCCAGCGCCGTGTCGCTTAGAAGTTCCCGGTCGCGTGGCATATAGGTCATCACAAGGAATCCCTCGCCGCCAAACTGATCACTGACCTCCCGGTAGTAGGCTAGGTCCGGATCACCCTCCGCAACGAGGGTATCCTCCGATGCATCGAAACGAAATCCGTCGATATACGTAAACGCCAAAGCGCACAGCGCAAAGACAGCGAGCAAAATAAGAATTGGATAGTCCAGACACTCACGGTAGCGTCCAGACATAAAACTGCACCACCTGCCATGCAGAGTCGAGGTATTCATTCAGCGAGCTCTCAGTTGATGAAACTCAACGACAACGCGAAGCTCAGTCATCAAGAAAAGGATCTGATTCATCGGCTTCTCCGTCGCGGACCAAGGCTGCGCGACGCTGCAAATAGGCATCGCGTATAAAAAGGTAGCGATCGCCACCTACAAGCTTTTCCGCGCTCAGTAACTTCGCGCGCTGGTGAATGAAATCAGTGGTAAACGCTGCGTACAGAAATTTGTCCTCTGCATAGGTGGGTGGATAGGAATACAACCCGGCGATGTCTCCCGCGCCGTCTCTGAAGCCAGAGGGCCCGATAAACGGCACTACCAGGTACGGCCCGGAGGGCACGCCCCACACGGCCAGTGTCTGGCCAAAGTCCTCTGCGTCCTGATCCAGGCCAGATCGGCTCGCTACATCAAAGATGCCCAGTACCCCGAAAGTGGAATTGACAACGAATCGCGCTATGTCGCGCATTCCCTCATCCGGCTTGCCCTGAAGAAACTGATTGATAACCGTGGTGGGTGTTCGCAGATTGGCAAACACATTGCCTACACCGGTGCGTACCGGTGCCGGCAAAATCTTCACGTAACCCTGTGCCAAAGGTTTGAGAACGGCGCCGTCGACGAAATCGTTGAAGGCGAACATGCGGCGGTTGAATGTTTCAAATGGATCCTGCCGCCTTTCGGTCTGTGCGCAACCGCTCAGGAAAAAGCTGCCCATGAGGATAATCAGTGCTACCCTGCTTACGCAAAAACGTTGCCGTGTCCCTCCCACGCTATCCCCCGGGTTAGTTGCTTTGGTCTTTAGAGTGCCTGGTGGCCTCGATTAGAGACACAATGGCAGGAGATGTTACAAATGCCGTGTGCAGTTTTTAGAATTAATGACTGATGTGAAGCGGGCTAACAGCCCCGACGCGAGCAGCAGGCTCAGTCTCCAGCAAGCGTCCGCAGCGCAGCCCTGTATTTCGGAAACCCCGGACCCTTATTGAACTCGAGCAATAAATCACCAAAAAGAGATTCTCCCGCGATGCGATCAAAATGCTCTACCAGATTCGATAAGCGCGGATCACGTTGTCGACAGCAATCAACGTAGGTACTGACTAAATCAGATAATGTGCCTCCGGTGCGCAGCCTGAGAGCGGTATCGGCACGAAGGAAATACACCGCGCCGCCCCAGTAGTAGGTCGGATAGTCGCCTGCACGGCGCAGCGAACGCGCAGTGCTCACAAACGCCTCCGCCTTGAGGGGGAACCGGGCCTCGGCCCGCTGCATACGCTTTTGATAGGCCGCCGTGACCTCTTTTTTCGTGATCATCCCCATATGTTGCAGTATCTGGTACTGCATATAACTCGCAAAACCCTCGGCGAACCAGCTATTGTCTTCTCCCAGCGCGGGTATTAGCAGATGACTCAATTCGTGTGCCGCAGTCCAGTCTGCATAAAACGCGTCGGGGGAAAACGCCGGGTCAACGTGAAAATTAATACCTTGCCTGGGCCCGCGGCGAGTGTTGGCCCACGGCACCGGTTCACCGCGACCCTCCAGCCGATAAAAATAAATGTGTACATCAAAAGGCAATGGCGCCACGAGGTCTTCCATTGCTGCCAGAGTCCGCGTGATCCACGTCTTCAGAACATGCCGCTCCGTTGTCGAAAAATGGTCTTCCCAATGACAGACGATGTCGGCACGTGCCGTGCTGGCTATCAGAGCAGCAATAAGCAACAGCATTCGCACTGTTGTGCGGCTAAATGAACTCACCAATCAAATCTCTTGAAAATAATATTCTCCCGAATCCGTCTGATTACTGCCGGTCCTGCTGCGCTTGACAGCATACGGTTCTTTCCTTGAAGTCAAACTTCAGAGAAAACCCATAAACGATAGCAGATAGTCTGGCAGTGCAGGCAGCTTATATAAGGCTTGAGCTTAGCATGCGAGAAAAATCTGTAACGGAAGCCTTCTCACCACATCAAAGGAGGGAGAGCGCCGGCAAAATCAAGGAATTTCCAGTGCACAGCAAATCGACCAGGACCGGCAATGCCACCGACGGCAAATGTGGTGAAGGCAAGTGCGGAGAGTGCCCTGGCGACAGCCATACTCACTTATTCCCTTATCGATCATCCGGGGTTCCCGTGGCTGGCGGCCATGCTTGCCGGCGCCATACTCGCGGCGATTGATCCGGTCGCCGTTGTAACGAAGCTCAGGGAAGAGCATGCGGCAGATGACGTGACCACTCTGATTGAAGGTGAGAGCCTGCTGAACGATGCCACCGCAGCGATACTCTTCGGACTGGTTCTCGCATGCGCACTTAACGCGGATGCTTTGTTGGACGCCGCTTCCGCTGGTGTGCTGGTTTTCCGTCATCTCTTGGTAGCGCCGCTTGTCGGTGGCGCTCTGGGTCTCTTGTTTCACCTCTTGATCCGCTACCTCTCGAGTGCAACCACGACACACGGCCTTTTGGTTTTTGCAGCCTTCTCCAGCTTTTTCATCGCCGAATCTGCTTTGCACGTGTCTGGCATTATCTCCGTTGTGACGACCGGCATGTGCATGCGCTGGCTATTCTCACGGCACGCGGCTGTTCCCTCTACCGATCTGGACATCACCTGGAACTGGCTAGGTGAAACATGGGTGGCCTTTACTTACATGCTGATGGGGCTGGTGATCGTACCTGCCATGTTCCTCGATCAGTGGCTGGCAGCGCTTATCGCTATCCCCACTGCCCTGGTCAGCCGATGGATTGCAGTTTACGTGTCGACATGGCCAGCGACTGCCCTTGGATTAAGGCAAGCTGTGCCGAACGCCTGGCGCCCGCTGCTGGTTTGGGGTGGGTTGCGCGGCGCGATCGCCATCGCTCTGGTCCTGGCGCTTCCCACGGAACTTCCCTACTGGTATACCCTGCAGGCAATGGTGTTCAGCGTCGTCCTGTTCAGCAGCCTGGTGCAGGGAACAACCACCGGCTGGCTGGTGCGGCGACTCGGCCTGGCCGGTCAACCCACAACCCCTCGCAGAGAGCCCTCATGAAGATAACCCTACTTGCCATTCTGATCGCGTGCCTTGCCTTCACCAATGGCGTAGCTGCCTTTGACCACGGCGACTGGAGCCAGTTGTTACGCCGCTTCGTGTCACCCACAGACAACGCCAACAGCACCACCATCGACTACGCCGGCATACAGGCACAGCAGGCCAGGCTGCGCGCTTATCTCGAGCAACTGTCTTCTGTGCGAGCGGAAACCTTTTCAACCTGGCCAGAGGCGGAACGCCTGGCCTTTCTGATCAACGCTTATAACGCCTGGACGGTGGAACTGATCCTACGCGAGTACCCGGACATCGAGTCCATCAAGGACATTGGTGGCTGGTTTAGCTCCCCGTGGAAACAGTCCATCGCCCTGCTGCTTGGTAAAAAACGTACGCTGGATGAAATCGAACATGAAATGATCCGCGGCTCCGGTGAATTCAATGAGCCGCGGATTCATTTCGCCGTAAACTGCGCGAGCATCGGCTGCCCCGCGCTCCGAACAGAGGCCTATGTCGCGGAGGAACTGGAGAAGCAGCTGGAAGAACAAACGCGGGATTTCCTTGCTGATCGATCGCGCAACGGATGGCGCGACGACGAGATGCATGTCTCGCCGATCTTCAAGTGGTATCGGGAAGATTTCGAGCTTGGCTGGCGCGATACCGACTCACTCCCTGAATTTCTCGCCCGTTACGCCAGCGCACTGGGCCTGTCCCAGGAGCAGAGAGATGCACTGCTCCGGGGTAACGTCGCGATCCGCTACACAGACTACGATTGGCGGCTGAATGACAGCGGGCTCCCGGACGACTGATGGATTGCCGTTCGCCGTTATGGGTACCTTTCCACGTTCTACTGATGCTGGTCATGACTGGCTGCAGCATCAGTCCTGGCAAGCCCGACCTCGCGCGACTCTACGAGTCGGCAAAGGGACACACCGAGCAGCCGCCGCTCATTTTGATCCCAGGGGTTCTTGGCTCGCGCTTGGAGCACGAGGATGGCAGTGAAGCATGGCCAGGGAGCATTGGCAGACTGCTGCTGTCCCGGTACCACGATCTGGCGATGCCTATCGAAGAAAAAACACTTGAGGCAGGCACCGGCGGCCTGAACCCGGGCGAACTCTTCGACAAGTCCGCGGGACGGCAATACTACAGCCGGATTATCAAGGTGCTCGAGGGCCCGGGAGGGTATCGGCGCGGCACACTCGGTGTTAAACCCGATGACAGCGCGCCACGCTACTACGTCATGACCTACGACTGGCGCCAGGGTGCCGTACAAAGCGCGCGCGAATTGGACAAACTCGTCAGGGCGATTCGCAGCGACCACGGCAAACCTGGCCTTCGGGCTGTCGCGCATCTCCTCGTGGCGGGCGCGCTCAACTCACTGTCCATCGCGTGTCCATGTCCCGCAGGGTATAAAGAGCGTAGCAGGCGGCAAGCATCGGCCACGCCGCAAAGAACAGCAGGTTGTTGAAGCCATCCAGATACTGTTGCCAGGAGGACAGCGTTGATACCGCGTGAAGCAAAAAAATGGCACCGTAAGTGAAGCGTTTCTTAAATCCGGCAACAAAGGCCAGCACAAGCAACAGCTGCAACGCGCCTATCGCCATGAACAGGCCGGGCCCGATATTGCCAAGGCCGTAGAAATTATCGAAAACCGCGGCACTGTGCTGTGGGTTGACGAATTTGTCCAGCGTCCACATGAGCATGACAATAAATACGCCAAGCCGGAGAGCAAATAATGCATTGGCGATACGACTGTCTGACATAAATATTTACCCTCTACCCGCCGTTCATCGTTGCATTTCAGGCGTTCACGCAGATGTTCCGCCCGCCGACTCCTCCAGGGGAATATCCAGTGTATTGAGAAACCTATTGAGCGAGGTGAACAACTCCATAACGGCGAGCGCCTCGATGATTTCAAGATCGTTCGCGCCTGCCCTGCGCGCGAGATTCAGCGTTTCCACCGAGGCCCCGTGGGGGTCGCTGTTTGCCTGTCGGGCCAATACCAGCAACGCGCGCTCTTTTGGCGGGAGCTTGCCGGCCAGTGGATCCGCGAGCAAGCGCTCTACCGTTTCCGGCGCCACGCCAAGCGCTTCCAGATTCCTGGAGTGATGCTCGACGCAATAGTGGCAGGCATTGTCGTGCGAGATGACAACGGCAATCGTTTCCTTCAGGATTGAAGGCAGCGTGCCGTGAAGCATGACACTTTTGACTCGCTCCCAGGTGGACGCAAGTATGGCAGGGTGCCTCGCGTACGCACGGAACATATTGGACACGGTACCCATCGCCGTTCGGATCTCGTCAAAGATCGCCTCGACCGCGTCACTACCACCCTCCTCTTCGCGACCTCCCGAACCCTGTATCAGGCGTAGGCGCGGGTAAGAGGAACTGATTTGCGTCTCGGCGAGACGCTGAATGACTGCCGTCTCTATGCGGGCCAGCATCGCGTCATCCGCCTCGAGCTCGTCGGAAACGGCGCGGCGCAGCAGGTCGCGGCTCTTCTTGAGGTTGGACAGCAAAGCGCGGCAGTCACCACACACCGCTAGATGCCTTTCTAAAGCCACGATATCCGGAGCGGAGGGTTCCGCGTCCAGCAGCGCGTCGATACGCTCTGTCACTTGACCACAGCTCAGCATTCACCTGTCTCCATGAAATGGTCCACCATCGTAAATATTCGCTGTCGCGCGCGGTGCAGCACCACACGAGTATTAGAGTGACTCAATTGCAAAATGTTACAAATTTCCTCGAAAGGCATTTGCTGAAGGTCACGCAGCATCAGCACACTGCGCTGATCCTCCCCGAGCGCCGCAATGTGCTTTTCCAGGCAATGCTGGAGGCTGTCTCGCTCGATCAAACCCTCAAGCGTATCGGCTGCCCATGCCGTAGGTGGGAAAAGCCAGCCGCCACCGGCACCGAAACGGCCTTCCAGTGACGGGCCGGAAGTCGCGTCAATATCTGACTCAGAAATCTCCCGCTTTTTTTTTCGCAGTCTTTGACGAGCCTCGTTTACCGCTATGCTGCACAGCCAGGTTTTCAGCGTGGCTCGCCCCTCAAAGCCATTAATGGCCCGAATGACAATCAGCCAGCTCTCCTGCACAACATCCTCGGCAGTCGAGGGATCGCACAAGCCCCTGATCGCCGACAGCATGGCGGGTGTGTAGCGGTGAACAGCCTGGGAAAATGCGGCTTCATTACCCGCGCGCATCGCGTCGACCAGCGCAGCTTGAGACCTATCGTCCATCAAGTTTCGGTCCTTCTGTCGCCCCAAAAAAACAATGTGTAACGCTATCACCGAGTGCGAGGTGTCACAACGCGCCGATGTATTGCTGAAGCCCACTCACTTCCACCCGATGTTTACATCCAACAGCAGACAGCGCGCCCCGGCCACCCCGGCGAGGCGAGGCACAGAACTGAGGGCCGACACCTTGGATCGGGTGGTGAATAAGCCGGGGTGACATAAGTTTTCAGCCAGGAAAACGGAAGAGAACCACAAGTTCGATGACCTGTATAGAACTTAACACGCTACCCGGAGGCCGGCTCAGCCGCTTGAAACTGACCGACAATTTCACCGGTATTCAAAACCATACCAGCCGCCTCGTCGTTGTCGCCGTTATCTAGCTGGCGCCGCATTTCTTCAGTCGTTTGCTCCCCGATTGTCCACCCCAGCGGGATCTGGTGTCGGCCCGGGCAGAGTCGGTAGTGCCAAAGGCGACCGTCGTCGAGGTGCTGTAGGCTGTCGAGCAGTGCCTGACGCGCAAACTGGCCGCGAGCATCGCGCGTTTGCAGAATGGCAACAAGCGGTGCCCTTGCCTCACCAAACAACGGCGCCTGACCCGCTGGTGGTCCGGACGCAAATTCCAGGCCGGAGCAGGCATCGGCCCCGTTAAGAGCAAAGGGCGGCACCGCGACGTCGTTACTGATGTGGATCACCCGAAATTTTCCGGGGCCGCCGCGCCGGGCCACCATTTCTCTGTAGCCAGTGATTAAAGCCTGCAGGG
This sequence comes from Chromatocurvus sp., assembly GCA_046260765.1. Lineage (GTDB taxonomy): Bacteria > Pseudomonadota > Gammaproteobacteria > Pseudomonadales > Halieaceae > Chromatocurvus. Next base: position 8,101 of record JBHEOO010000007.1, on the reverse strand, counting down.
TGGTGGCACCGGAATTTTCGAAATAGCCGCCATCGACCACCTGCCCGAGCCGCCGGACGGTGTCGCCGGCGCCGGCCTGGTCGCGTTTCAGAATAGTCCCGGCGGGGCTCACCAATGTAAACCTGGCGCTGTTGTGCACGGCGCTGAACACCGGCAACTCGGCCGGCAGCCAGGCGGCACCGTCCTCCGCGCCGGGGAATGGCGATGCAACGTCTTTTTCGCTATCGAGGGACGCGAACGGGTGCTGAATCAGGCGCATGCCGCTGTCGACCAGTGTGGTATTCAGAAACAGCGCCGTCAGCCAGCGGTCGTTTTCCTTCGCGCGCACGGTTTCGGCCAAGGCCAGTTCGAGACCATCCGTCAAGGGCTCCGCACTGGGCTCATCAGAATGATCCTTTATAACTATCCGCCGGTAGCCGCGCACCCAGGCGTGCTCCAGCGCCTGACCCCGATCGGTAAACAAGCGAACCGGCAGAAATCGCTGAAAAAGATCGCCGCCAAACATCGCCCCCAGCACCGGGGCCAGGAAATCGTCTTCCAGAAAACCCACCAGCGGGTTAGCTCCTGACGGAATTGCCAGCCTGTTCTCACGCATGTAGCTGGCAAACGCCGCCAGCCCGAGACTGCCACCAGACACACCGCTGACGGCAAGGGTGCACTCCCATAATCTTCCCGAGGTCTTTTGCTGTAATTCCGACAGCACCAGCACGGTCCACATCGCCGCGCGGATGCCGCCGCCCTCGCTGGAAATGAAATAGACCTGATCGTTGCATCGCTCCCGGCGCGATTCATCCCACCATTCGCTCATGAACGTCGACAGCCGGGCGCGCTCGCCCGCCGTGTAATTCAGACCAGGCGGCGGATCCCGATCTGAATCGGCGCCGGCCTCAAGGCGAACGACATGATTGTCATTAAAGCCGATCAGCGTCATCAGCGTGGCCCATGCAACCAGGGCGGTGATCAGCGGAATGCGCTTGCGCGCCGCAAAATACACCGGCGCGGTGCTGGCAAAGACCAGCATCATGAACGAACCGATGACCAGTCCGGGCGATCCAATCAAATCAATCCAGTGCGGCAGCCAATGGCCAACCACCCAGGAAACCAGCAGAATCGCTACGGCGACGATATGAATGTATCGAGCAGGGCCAAGGTCGGACCACTGCACAAGTCGACCGACCGTCGGCGTCGCTGATACCCGGTACTGATCCGGGTCAAAATCCTTGCCGAGACGACCGATGGCGGTTCGGCGAATCAACGCGCGCCGAAACACGGTAAACAGCAACAGCGCCACTGCCTGGGCAACGAACATCACCGCCCAGACCCACCTGGCGATACTGCCATCCGGGGATGTCGACGCGAGAAATACCAGCGCCATGATGATCGGAAGCAGGGTCGCGAGCACACGCGGCAAGACCTTGCCGCACATTTTCTGGACACGCGTATTCTCAACCCTGCGCGGCCAGTCGAAGCTGTAGAGCGTGCGCGCTGAGTACCACGCCGCAAGACTCAGCCCACCGGTAAACAACCAGACCCAGAGTCCCCAGACCGGCCGACTCAAGGCCAGATCGAACAGTTCCCTGAACTGCGGCAAGTAATACACCATGAACGAGCCGCCGAGAACGAGCAACAACGGCACCCGTATCAATATAAGAAGCTCAAAGACCTGTACCCAGTCCGACCACATCGAAGCACGTGACTCGTTCATGAGAACTCCCGACTGTTCAGGCAACCATAGACCAGGTCGCCATGGCATAGACGTGCACTGAATAGGTTGCGGACACACCCCGATTCACTTCTGATCAGAGTGCGAACAAACTCGCCGCCCATTTGCCATTGCTCTGAAGCCTTATGCAATTGCGATAACAGATCCGCTGCCGAGTCGACCGGTTGCTCCGCCTCCGCCTCAGCCTCAGCCTCAGCCTCGAGAGTCTCGATGAGCCTGAGCAGATTCGGCGCCGGCGTCGTGAGCAACTGCGCAATGCTACGCAGATACGGCAGGAGCTCGCTGTCGTGGTCGGGGAGCTCGATACGTGTGCCCTCCTGCACCGTATAAGCCGTGTCACCCTCAATCAGCACGCTTGCCACATAACCACCGTAGGCACTGCCGATGCCGCTGTCGGCAAGCAGCACGCGACCGTCGAAGCGCGGTATCACAGTGCCGAAGCCGGGCGTGTGCCCGACAACGATGCGCGTCACGCCATAGTCGCGTAGCAGAGCTGCCACCTCGTTTTCATCGGCGCCACCCTCAATGGTGGCCAGCCCGCGGTACCAGAGGGGTCCGTCCTCGCGCTCCAGGAACAGGGGCTGCTCGCCCCTCCCGGCATTTGCCAGCTCGTCGCGTATGCGGTTATTGATCGTCTCGAGTGGCAGCCCCGCGAGGGCCGGACTCAAGCCGCCATGCACGAAAAGTGTGTCGTTGATGCGTAGCACAGCTGGATGGTCCAGCACCCAACGACCGAACTCGCCCTCGGGGTGCCAGTGCCGGCGATGCTCGATAAAGCCCTGCGGATGTTCGGCAAACCAGGCTTCGCGATCAGCGCCGGTCGGTTCGTAGGCGGCGTCCTGCTCCCTGCGGAAAGCCACCACGCGCTCGTAGTAGTTTTCCAGCAGCGCCTGCGCCCGCCGGCTGGCGAGAGCGCTGTACTCGCCGGGGTGCACGTAACGCAGGTCGCCGATCATATTCATCGCCTCGTGGTTACCCACCAGCGCGTGCACGCGGCCGCCGGCGCGGATGGCCTGCTGCTCTAACTTCTGCAGATGACGGATGATTTTTGCTGTATCGGGCCCGCGATCAGGAATATCACCCAGCTGCACGAGATGGGTTCTGCCCGCACTCCAGCGTTGACGACGATCAATGACCTGCGCCTCATCCAGGGCGCGCAGGTAATTATCGTAGTCGCCGTGGATGTCGCCAAGGGCCACGATGCGGGCAACACCCTGCCAGTTGTACGGTTCAACCTCAGTCTGGGGCCAGGCCAGCGCCGGTAGCAGGCACAGGACAAGCCACGCCCGCGCGAGACAGCGATGACGCCTCCTCACCGGCAAGCCCTGATGACTTCACGCTGCAGTCGACGCTCATCATTGATGATGTCAAAGGAGCGCTCCAGCAGACGCACCGCCTGCTTCGCCTTCCGCTGCGACACAATCGAGCTATCGCCGGCGATGGCGAGGATTGCCGACTGCTGCTGGCGTAACGTCGCCAGATTCGCCGCCAATATAGCGTCGTCCACACAGAAACCCCGATAGACACGATCCTTGATACTGCGCTGGCCGAGGCCCTCGGATACCTGCGCATAGTTGGCACTCACATAGCCCGTCGAGTCGAAATCGTATGGCACCGCATAGACCCGACCGGCGGCGTCCACCAGGGGCTTGGTGTTGTGACAACAGTCTTCATCGGGCTTGCCGGCGATCATCGAGTAGTCCGTGTTGGCAATCAGAAACATGAACAGGGCCACGAGACTGCTCTGGTGCGGATCGAGGTCGTGGATTGGCAGGTTCGGCACCTCGAGCACGTCCATATCCAGCTCCCTGGCCAGGCGTTTCTGGTGCTGGATGATAAAGCCGAGGTGCGTGCGCTCCCCGCCGCTCTCGGAATCCCGATAGGTGACACGCACGAGCCGCGTGCGCAGACTGATCGGGGAGAGCAGGTTGAACATGCGGTACACCTGCTCCTCGAGAGCGAGGTAATCCTCGTGCGTATCTCGGTCACGGCACTGCACGACCAGCTTGAGCTTGTTCTGCCCTTCAAAGAGCGTGCCCTCGACTTTGTTCTTTTTGAGATCCAGCCAGAGCTGCGCGTGCTGGCACACGCGTTTCTGTAAGCGGAAGTTGCCGCGCACGGTGTACTTGAGGTCCAGCTCTACAGCTTCGCCAGCGCTGTTGTAGCTGACCGTGCCCGGGTACTCCTGTGCCTTGTCGCGCTCACTATCGATGCGATCAAAGGGGCCCGCCAGCGTGAGTTCAAACACCGAACGCTCCGCGAACAGCGGTTTGGCTGCGATAGCGTCGCTGACCCACAGGGTCAGCGCCAGACAAAAACAGACTTTCATCGGAGCCGGCATGAGTATCGTATTCCCATGGCTTTCCCCTGAGTCTAGGCCCGGCACGGCGGCACGGCAAACATAGCTGACTGCGGTACCCGGATCGGCTTTGTCCGCAGCACGTTTTGCGGGGCTGGATTCCTCTGGGCTTCAGTGTTTTTATAGCCGTTCATCCCAGCAGTCCCGAGGCCCGTCCATGCAGAAGTACCTTGCGATTGTCGATTTCCGTACGGCGCTGCTGCTGATCTTTTGCGCAGCGATCACCTGGCTCTGCCTCGCACTGGGTTTTTCCTACGATCTGAATGTGACTCTGTTCAGCATCGCTGTGGTTTTTCCCCTCGTTTTTACCATTCGCGAAGCCTTCAAGCGGCGGGATGACGCGCTGGAGTTCCTGAGCCAGTTCAAGTCGTCGACGCTGTCCGTGCACTACGCTTTTGAGCAGGCGCCGAAGTTGACGCGGCCTCAGAAGGATTGGGCGAGGAAAGAATTGCGCAGACTCTGCGATGCCTTTCTGAAGGCGCTGTCCTCAAACGGCATGTCGAACGCTGAAGCGGAGACAATCGCCAACGGGTTCGTTGCGTTCATCCGAGACCATCGGTCGCAGCTATCGAACAGCGGAGCGCTCAAGATCATCCGTTTCATGCAGGATGTACATGAAAGCATGGAGAAGACGATCGGCCTGAAAGTACACGGGACTCCGATCAGTCTGCGCGCCTATTGCCTGGTTTTCGTATTTATTTTTCCGGTGGTGTTCACACCGACCATCGTCTACCACCTGGTCGACAAGCCGGCGTGGATCACCTACACCCTGAGCCTCCTCCACGGCTTCATTCTGATCACCCTGTACAACGTACAGGCGGACATGGAAAACCCGTTTGACCAGATCGGTCTTGACGATGTGAAACTCGAGGACTATCACTTCCTGGAATTGCCGCTGCCGGCGATCGGTCTGGAATCAGAGGCCGAGCCAGAAGCGGAACCAGAGGCAGCACCGAAACCCGAACCAGAGGCAGCGCCGAGACCCGAACCAGAGGCAGCGCCGAGACCCGAACCAGAGGCGCCGAAACCTGAACCAGATCAGCAGTTAGAGCCTGACCCAGCGCGGGAGCAAGAGCCCAAAACAGAGCGGGAGCCGGAGCCTGAAGCGGCGCCCGGACCAGTTCGGGCGCCGGGTTCGGCGCCGGGCGGCAACGCCATCGCAGCCGTGGACACCGGGGCCACCCCTGGCCAGGCCGGCCTCGACGGTAGTACGCCGCCCCGCTGATTATTCCCGAAGCTGCCATGCCGCAAGGTCACCCGCAGGCGCGGCGGCTTCAGCGAGTGATGGCCGGGGCGACGGGGAGCGGGTCGCGAAGGAATCCTTCCTGCGCGGAACGTCCGGTCGAGTCCAAACGGTGGTAGGCACCATCCGCGTCGAGGACCCAGCTGTCGCTGTCGTCCTCCAGATAAGCCGGCATGTAGTAATGCAGCAGTGCCTGCCGCAGCCGCGGGTCATTGATGGGCACCAGAACTTCAACGCGCTCGTCGAAGTTGCGCGGCATCCAGTCCGCTGAAGCGAGGAAGATCCGCGCCCGGGGCGATGGCAGCGGAGCGCCGTTGCCGAAACAGATCAGGCGGGTGTGTTCCAGAAAGCGGCCGATCAGGCTTCTGATCTCGATACCGGCCGCGGCGTCAGCCATCCCCGGCCGCAGGGCGCAGTGGCGGCGCACGCAGCCGCGCACCGGCACACCGGCCGCGGCAGCATCGTAGAGTGCGTCGATAATAGCCCGGTCCAGCAGCGAGTTAACCTTGAACCAGATGCCACTGGGCTGGCCCTCGCGGGCGTTCGCCGCCTCGCGGGCGATGCATTCCAGCAGCGTGTCGCGCAACGCATGGGGGGCGACCACGAGCTGCCCGCTGTGCGGCGCGGGCAGATGGCCGGTGACATAATTCAGCACACCCCTGAGGTCCGCCGCCAGGCCAGGCTCGGCCGTGAACAGAGTGAGGTCGCCGTAGGTTGCCGCGTTACCCGGATGGAAATTCCCCGTGGAAAACACCGCATATTCACGCAGCGCCTCGTCTTCGCGGCGTACGATATGCAACAGTTTTGCGTGCACCTTCAGACCGACGATGCCGTGCACGATGTGCGCACCGGCGCGCTCCAGCTCTACAGATAGTGCGATGTTCTGGCGCTCGTTCTCACGCGCCTCGATTTCAACAACAACCGTGACATCCTTGCCGCGCCGGGCAGCCTCGAGGAGATTTTCAACGACACTCTCTTCAGTGCGATAGAGCGTCTGGCGAATTGCCACGACGTCGGGATCGCGGGCCGCCTGCCGCAGCAGCGAGGTGAAGGCGGCAAAATCGTGGTAGGGAGAGTGCAGCAGGAAATCGCCCTCCGCCATGGCGGCAAAAAGATCGCCACCGTGCTGCTCGAATGCCGGCAAAGGCACCGGCTTATGCGTCCGGCAGCGCAGTGCGTCGCGGGCGATGTGCTTCTCTGCGAGCTGCCGCAGACCTGTCAGCCCAGCGATAGCGTCCCAGGGCAGAGTGCAGATGTGCCCGTCACCGGCGCCATCGTCCTTGAACAGATGCGCAGCGGCGAGGCGTAGCAGATGCCCGGGCGCATGCTCGTCTGCCTCGATGCAACTCACGGGATTACGCAGCCGCTCCTCGAGGCCGCGCGAAACCTCGTCACGCAGGCTGCGAAAATCATCGGCGATAGGCAGATCGTTGAGCCGCAGCACACGAATCAGTGCCGCGGACCGGATCCGTCGCCCGGGCAGCAATCGATCGACGCAGACGCGCAACAGGTGGTCGCTACGCATCCAGCGACCCGGCGCGAGGCTGACATACTCGGGCAGGTTGCACGATAGGGGCACAATCAGCGGTTTCGCCTCGCCGCCATCCTCCTGATCAGACGCCAGCAGCAGGGCACGCTGTCCATGGAGCAGTTGCGGAAAGGGATGCTCCCGGTCCACGGTGAGCGGTGTCAGGCCGGGCAGGAGCGTGCGGCGAAAGGCGGCATCGATGACCGCCGCATCCACCGTCGGGTTATGGTCATGCCCGACGGCGCCTGGGAATACCAGCGCGACCCCGGCTTCGGCGAGCTGTGGCAGAATTCCCCCGAGGCACCTCAGAATTTCGCAGCGCAACGATGCAATGCCTGCATGCACGACGGCGCGGGAGGGAGCGGCCACAACGGGCAGGCGCACGGCGACAAACTCATCCAGGATGGCGGCCGCTATTTCGAGAAAGCGCAGTCGCTCCAGAAGCGGTATCGCCCCTTCGTCCCCCTTGGCCGCGATGCGTCGCACGTAGGCGAGATCAGAGACATCGCGATCGAGATAGCGTCCCTGCACACACATTCCCTCCACCGTCCTTGAGAATTCCCCGTGGCTTACCGATCAGCTTGCGCCCGTTTTCGGCAGTACCGCGCAGAGACCGTCCTGCGCTTTCGCTGTGGGTTAAGCACCTTCTCATACACAATGCGCATAAGTGTAGACCAGGCCATGAAGTCGCCTGCTCAGTTCAGGCAGTCGCAGTTCTCGCAGGCTTGCTCGGGGGTGGACGCACAGTATTGGTTGAGCGGGAACGTCCAGGCCGCAAAGTCGGACGTCATTTACCATTGCGCCACAGTAGGCGCAGTGTCATATCCACTATCATGCACACTATTATACTTATAGCACGGCGGGACTCGGTGCTAAAGGAGTGAAGAAGATGACAATGCATCTCAGCAGGTACTGTGAAATGGGAGTAAGCAGACATGGAATATGGTGAATTCAAGGCGCTTCAGGCGCTTCTGTTTTTTGGAATTGTATTTGGCTTTGGATTCTGGCAGCTAATCTCAGTCAAACGTGAAATCCGCAAAGACGCCGAGCGTAGGAAGACCAAAGAAACGCCTTGAGTGACATTTGATGCAGCGTTATTCACTGTATCGCGTGTTGATCCGTGATGCGCTGCTGTCTAAACAGCATCGTTCATGGGCAACAATGTTTATCTAAACCAGTGTCCATCTGAACAAGGCACACAGTCATGAGCGCTGCGGGGCCGCCGGAACACCCCGCCCGCGCTAACGC
>JBHEOO010000069.1:0-9005 GCA_046260765.1 Chromatocurvus sp. | reverse complement strand
GGGCCTGGCCACGTATCTTGACCACCTGCATCTTGCGCACCATGGAATTGCGATGCAGGTTTTGCGACAGCCACAGGATGCCGTCCGCCACGGTAAAGACCGGACTCGATTCGGATTCGGGCACCTGGTATTCGCCGATCAGAAAGCTGGTGGCCTGCCAGCTGGTCATCCGCATGCCGAGCTGCTGCACAAAGTGCTGCAGATCGAACACATTCCCGTCTTCGGCCCGGGCCGACTGCACGACGGATCGAAACGAGTCGACGAACACCAGGCTGGGGCCATAGTCTTTCACCTCGGCGGCGATGCGCGCCAGGACGCGGTCGAAATCGCCCTCCAGGAGGTCGGTCGCCAGATTAACGAAGCGAATCGACTGGTTGATCTTGGCGTGATCGAAAAACGAAAATTGCTGCTGGTAGCGGAGCATCTTCAGGGTGGGCTCCCCGAGCACGGTGAAGAACAGCGCCCGGTAATCCGGCGTGGCCAGCGAGAACATGATCTGGTGGGCGAGCGTGGTTTTTCCGCTTCCCGGCGTGCCCGCAATCAGATTGAACGAGAACTCCGGCAGGCCGCCGCCCAGCAAATTGTCGAGACCGGGAACGCCCGTCGGCAGGCGGCGTATCGTGACCTTGTTACTCATTGTGGAGCTCCTTGCCGGACGTGACTGAAGCAAGATTGCCCCAGGCCGCACGTAATATACTGGACGTCAATTGTTCGCCAATCAACGAAGCCAGAATGTCGGTAAACAGGGTTAGCAGCAGGCTGTGGGCTGCGCAGGCATGGGCCGGCGTTTGATCTGCCAGACGCACCCCCAATTCCACAAAGCGCTGGCTCTGGGAGGGGGACTGCGCTAGCGAAGAACCGGGCGGGAGCCAGGCAAAGGTGGATTGGGCCTGGTGCAGGCACCGCTCGTACAGCGAAGCAAAACCGGCCTCGCCGACGATCAAAACGATCTCGTCGGCCAGTCTCTCCCAATGGCCCATTGCGGCATCCGCAATGTTCTCAGGCTGCTGTGCCAGGAGGCTGGCAATGATTTGCCTGCGTTTCAGGGAGAGGTCTTCCATCAGAACGCGTTCAGCAGGCAGCCGGGATCACCGGAGTGTGTGGCATGCCGCCGCGGGTCGGGTGGAATGTCTCCAGGGTACGAAAACCCGCGTGTCATATGCGTCGTTCCTCCTTGAAGCCTGCCGCGCGTTTGCTGATCGGAGGAAGCCTCCAACTCCAGCCATGATGCGGTGGAAGTCATGTTTATAGTATTGTCGAGCACAGCCGCAGCTTCCATGAGAACGATCCCGAAGCGTAAACAAGCACTTACGCATAGTCAACGGGTTATTCACGGACCCCAGCCAGGGGGCCCTCGGCGACCACCGCAGATGAGTATGCCTGATTGTCAAGACTGGCGCGCTCCAAACGCACCAGTGTCAGACTGGCGCAGCGTGTGCGTATCGTGCTGCTGGCATGCAAAACAAGGAGATCGCAGAGCCGTTAGGTGTGGGGCACGTGCAGGTCTCACGCTGGCGCGAGCGGTATGCACAATCGCGACTGGCTGGCATCGAGGGCGACTTGCCTCGCGGTGCGCCACCGGTGAAGGCCGATGCGGCACGATGGGTGGAGTTGACCACGCAGACCAAGCCGGTTGCGGCGACGCACTGGAGCACACGCAAGATGGCCGTGGAGTTGGGCGTGAGTGCGAGCACGGTCATGCGGTATTGGCACGCGCATGGCTTGAAGCCGCATATCGTGCGCGGCTTTAAGGTCTCGCGCGATTCGCCGTTTGTCGAGAAGCTCGAAGACATCGTCGGCCTGTACATCTCGCCCCCCGAGCACGCACTGGTTTTGTGCTGCGACGAGAAGAGTCAGGTACAGGCGCTTGATCGCACTCAGCATCCAGGCCTTCTCGAATGGCCCGGTGCTCTTCTTCATCGAGCTTCTGAACCGGGGCTGGAATGGAGTGTGGCCATGCTGTTTTCCCAGGACGTTACCCAACTAAATCTTGTGCGTACCCAGGCCCGGCACGACGAGCGACGGAATGGCTGAAGCCTCGGTCACCTGAAGGGTCGTTGGCGCGCTTCAGGCCGGTTCCGTCTGCAGACTGAAGCAGATCAATTCAGCGCCCTGACCTACACTCGATACATGCCCTGCCCGCCAGCCGCCGCGTTTGGTCATGGCGCTCAAGGCGCCTGTACGCGAAAGATTGACTTGGTAATACCCACGCCGGCTCTGCTAAGATTCGTCCGTTTCTGCTGCTTACAGTTAATCGACAAAATGAATACAAGTAATTGATATAAATAATTATTTAATATTTTTCTGGGCGCCATTTCCCATAGCAACTGTTTCCAGGTTGGTCGTTATCGTGCCTCCAGCGCAGCCGCAGCGGCGCGTGACCGGCGAGGAAACGGGTGATTGGATATATAGGTGTGCGGCGCCGAGAATGCACGGCTGGGGCCAAGAGTAGGTGTCGGGGAGATTTTGTGGATGTTGCAGAATTCAGCATTAAGCGAGCAGCCGTTTTTCTTCGCTGCCAACGGTTACCGCGTGTTCGCGGTCATGCACTATCCGAAGCGTGATGTGCCGCGGGGTGTCTTTGTGTTCTGCCACCCCTTCGCCGAGGAGAAGCTGTGGAGCCATAGGGTCTACGTCAACTTCGCGCGCGAGCTTGCACGGCGTGGTTTTGCCGCACTTCGGTTGGATTACATGGGGCATGGGGACAGCGACGGACAGTTTTTTGATTCTGATGTGGACTCTGAGCTGGCCGATATTCGCGCCGCGATAGCCTATGCGCGTGCCGAATTCACGGGCATTGAGGTGTGCGGCCTGTTCGGTTTGCGGCTAGGGGCGAGCTTGGCCGCCGTAGTCGCCGACCAAGACCCGGCAATCAACAAGCTGATACTCTGGGACCCCATTATCGACGGTGAACGCTATGTGTCGGAGATGTTCCGCTCCAACCTGGCGACCCAGATGGCGGCATACGGAAAGATCGTCGAGCCCCGTGAACTGTTGATCGAAAAGCTCATGCGGGGCGAAGGATTCAATATAGACGGTTATGACATGTCCAAGGCCATGTACGAAGGCCTGCAGAAACTCACGCTCGCCAACGTCGCGCACCGCTTTTCGGGTGATGTTCTGATCGTTCAGATCGGCAAACCCGGTCAGCCAATCAAGCGGGAAATGCAGGCCCTGGCCGAGTCGTATGCGCACCCCACGACGGTGACCGCCGTCGAAGAACCCTTCTGGCGCGAGATACGTACGTTCTATTCACGGGCCGAGAATCTGTTCAGTCCCAGTCTCGAATGGCTGGACAAGGCGACGGCACATGTCTGAGGCACAGGTTGAACCGATTGTTTTCGAGAACCGCGCAGGTCTGAAGCTGTTCGGAATCCTGCATACCCCGTTGCAGGCACGCGCTGGCGCCCCGGCCATCTTGCTGCTGTCGCCTGGCATCAAGATGCGTGTGGGTCCAAATCTGCTGTATCGCAGCATCACCGATCGCCTTGTAGGCATGGGCTATAGCGTCTTTCGCTTCGACTTCTTCGGGCTCGGTGATTCCGAGGGCGAACTGAGCGAGACACGGCTTGCCGATGTGTACAACCATATCGAGGTTGGCCGCTATGTCGAGGACACGCTTGATGCGATGGATTTTATGCAACGCGAGTACGGTATCGGGAAATTCATACTCGGCGGGTTGTGTGGGGGCGCGGTCAGCGGATTGCTGACCGCCGGCAGGGACCCGCGCGCCGTGGGGCTGTTGGGGCTGGGTTTGACCGTCGTCCTGGCAAGTGCCGCAGCCGACCCGCTCAAGTACATGCCCCAGGGTCAGGCCAAACTGTCGCGTCAGGCCTACTTCATGAGGGCGCTCAGGCCCTCGTCATGGTTGCGCCTGCTGACGTTGCAGAGTGATTTCAAATTGCTATGGGCGAGTTTCTCGACACCGTTCAAGAAGCTGAGGCCGGCCCGAGGTGCTCAGCCCGAGGCAGGTGAAAGGCAGGTCCAGATGGACAACCGCAATCCGCTGATCCCCAAGGCCGTGTTCCCCGTGTTGGACCGTGGCGGCAAGATATTACTCATATTCAGCGGGGCCGATCGTCTATTGGACGAATTCCAGGAAAAATTCGCGGCCGGCTATAAGGCGGCGTTGGCGCGGCACGCCGATGGGTTCCAGGTGCGGGTCGTCAAGGATGCCAACCATATCTTCTCGCAGCGCGCGTGGCGGGATGAGATGTTGGACGACACCGAGCGCTGGCTCAATCGGCATTTTCCGAGCGGAAACTCATGAACATCGATCATATCTGTATCGCCGTGAGATCGATTCAGCCTGCTGCGGAAAAGTTCAGTCGCTTGTTCGGTTACCACGTCAGGACGGATGTCGTCACCAACACCCGGCAAAGGGTCAATGTTCAGTTTCTGGCGAAGCCCGGCTCGCTCGATATCAAGCTGATCGAGCCGCATGGCGAAGATTCCCCGCTGTGGCCCTTCGTAAAGAAAGGCGGCGGCTTGCATCATGTGTGTTTCAAGACCGACGATACGGTTGCCGCGTGTGACGAACTCGCGGACAAGGGGCTGCGTGTCGTGACCCCCCCGGAACCCGGCGAGGCCTTCGATGAGGCCTTGATCGCCTTCTGCTATGCCGGATTCGGACTCAATGTTGAAATCATCGACACCGACCGGCGGCGGGCGCTTCGGGAGGATTGCGCGTCGGAGTGACTCGGTGGATCATGGCCCGCCCCGACCGGGTTGTCCGGGGGGCGGGCGGGTGATGCGTTGGGGTCGTTCAGGGAGGATGTCATGCAGAGTTCTGCGATTTCCGGTTTGTTGGTTCTCGGTGTGGTGCTGGCGTTTGGTTCGCTGTTGCTGCGGGTGTTCAGCAACGGCAAGTACGAACTCAAGACCATTGATCTGGTATTCCTGATTATTCCGCTGGTGGTGGTGGCCTTGGCCACCGGCAAGCTCCAGGGCCTGGATCTGTTCGGTGTGAAGGCCGATCTGTCGGCGCTCTGGGCAGAGGCCGCGGAGACGCGGATCGAGCAACAGGTGGCGCCTTCCGCCTCGGCCTCGGTGCAGGATGTGGTGCGGGTCATGGAGATGGCCACCAAGGGCGGCGTGAATGAGGTCCAGCGCCTGATCGAGCGCCGGGTGGAGGCCCTGGAATTCCGGCTTGGGCATGGTGGCTATTACGGCCCGGCCATCCGTACCTACCTCGAAGCGCTCTCCGGCAGTTCGCATCTGCGCTCGGTGGTCGTCGACCATCAGGATGGCACCTTGTTTGGCATGTTTCACGCCGCCGACTTGATCGCCTATCTGCGGGTCAGCGGCGACCCGGCCTACAACCGTTTTCAGGACTTGCTGAACAACGGCAGCGACACCGCCAAGCGTGAGCTGGAACGCATGCCCGGCTTTGTCGCTGCCGAGCACGCCGTGCAGGTCGCCACCTCCAAGCGCGATGCGCTGGCCCAGATGGCGCAGATGAATCTTGACAGCCTGCCGGTGATCGACGATACGCGCCAGTTCGTTGGCACGGTCGAGCGCAGTAAGCTGACGGCCAGTCTGATCCTGGCGATCAGCGAGCGAATCGAGCAGCGCTGATCAGGGTTCGCCCGTCTCGTTACCGACGGTCTTTGTGATCAAGGTCATTTCCGAGACCTTACCCAATACCGTGCTGCTGCCGCATGAGCTGCTGCTCGTCGACTTCGCCTCCTTGAAGTCCACATGGCTCGTGGTAGCAGTACGTCGTTGAATCATAGGAAACGGTGACCTCGCGGCCGGGGTAGCTGCGGCAGGTGAACGGCAAGACCCATTTGCCGCTGCTACGGATCAGCTGGCCGGCGTTGTCGAGTTCGATGCCGATGCTGTTCCGGGTGAGGCCGGTTCGCAGAACCAGTCGATTCAGCCTTGCGCGCTGCTGCCGGCGGTGTAGTGAATGACCAGGAAACGCGGTGCGATGACGCCGCCTGCGTGCGGGCTGGGGACCAAGGCGAAGGCGCGTCCATCGTGGCGTATCAGGCGGTGATTGCGGAATATTCATTGACCCATCTCCCGGTGTCGGCACACCACGGAGCGAGACGGGGCAACGCGATTCAGTGTCCTGTCTGCGGCGCGGCGATTGCCATCACAATAGGATGAGCAGAGTAGGGGGTGTGGCGCCCTTCATTCCTTCAGCTTGATCAGCAACCGGCCATCATCGACGTGGATGTGCTCGACACCGTCGGCGAAGCTTTTCCAGAAGCCCTGATCGGCGCCGAATTCGCCGACCAGATCGACGTTCTTCAGATTGCCGAGCCAGGCGTTGGGGATCGGCACGCCCATCATGCTGACGCCCTTCAAGATCACGATGGGCCGGCTGTCCTTGTAGGCGAGTTGGACGCCGGCGTTCACGCGCAGGGTCTTGCCGCCGAGCATCGGGAAATCCTCCTCCAGCGGCACCAGCAGTTTCGCGCTGACCAGATCGTCGGATAGGTCGATGGCGAGCTTGTGGGCGAGGTCGGTGTTCTTCGCCAGCATCGCGTTCAATTCGCGCTCGCTGAATTCCACTTCGCGCTTGGCGCCGACCTCGCTGTAGCGTTCCGGCTCCAGCGGCTTCACGGGTTTTACTGCCGGGGTGTCCTGCACCTCCAGGCCGATCGCGCGGAGCTTGCGGTTCAGCACCTGTTCCTCGTTGGGCTTGAGCTGGACGGGCGAGAACTCCTTGAGGAACAGCGTCTGGCTGAGCAGCCAATAGGTGAGCCCGGCGGTCACGGCGATGGTGGCGATGACGATCAGGACGACCTGCCGCCAGCGCAGCCCGCTCTGTGTCGTCGTGGTGAGGGTGTTGCCGGTGGTTTCTGCATTCATGCGCCTGCGCTCATCCCGATGCCGCAAAAAGGCTGAACCGGTCCCGGACGTCAGTTAGACTAGCTGCATGCGCCGGGCGATTCGGCCAGGTCGATCAACATAGACGTTATCGAGGGTGATTACCATGCGTTGGCGCGGACAGCGGCAGAGCAAGAATATCGAAGACCGGCGCGGCATGAGTGCACCGGCCAGCGCCGGCGGCCGGGGACTGCTCCGGCTGCTGCCCGTGGTGTACCGCTTCCTCGGAATCAAAGGCACGCTGATCGCGGCGCTGGCGATCGGCGCCTACGTCGTGTTCAGTGGCAACCTCGGCATCCTGATGGGCACCGGCGGGCAGACCGGGCCGGGCGCTTCCCAGCAAAGTGGCCTGGTGGTGGAAAGCGCCGAGGAACAGGAGCTGGTCGACTTCGTCTCGGTCGTGCTGGCCGATACCGAGGAGACCTGGAACGACCTGTTCGGGCAGGCGGGTAGCAGCTACCAGGAACCGACACTGGTGCTGTTCCGCAGGGCGGTCAATTCCGCCTGCGGTCTGGGGCAGGCAGCCATGGGTCCCTTCTATTGTCCGGGCGACCACAAGCTCTACATCGATCTGAGTTTCTTCAGCGATCTCAAGCACCGTTTCAAGGCGCCGGGCGATTTCGCCCAGGCCTATGTGATAGCCCACGAGGTCGGTCATCATGTGCAGACGCTGCTGGGCATCTCCCAGAAAGTGCAGCAGGCCCGCCGTGGGCTCAGCGAGGCGGACAGCAACCAACTCTCGGTGCGTCAGGAACTGCAGGCCGATTGTTTTGCCGGTGTGTGGGCGCATCATGCCCACCGTTCCCGCCAACTGCTGGACGAGGGCGATGTGGAGGAAGGCCTGGGTGCCGCCAGTGCGATCGGCGACGACCGGCTGCAGAAGCAAACTCAGGGCTATGTCAGCCCCGATTCCTTTACGCACGGCAGTTCGGCGCAGCGTGTTAAGTGGTTCAAGCTCGGACTGGAGCGGGGTGACATGAGCGCTTGCGATACCTTCACCGTGGCTACCCTGTAGCCAGGATTTACAGTGTGGCGTTCACCATCATCCGGCACCGGTGCGGGCGCTTACGCGGCCTGCCTGCACTGTTGCTGATCGCGTAGCAAAACTGCATTGCCTACCCCACGGAAAGATCCCGGCCAGTCACATTGGCTGTCTACAAGAGTCGTATTTGCTTAGGAGGAGAGTGATTCCTTCGATGTGCAAACGGATCATCTCCAATCGGTACCCAGAACAGATCCACCGAGGGATTCTGGATCCCGGTCGCGCTCGAGCTGTGGCCCAGCAATTCATCGACCGGCGTGTTGCTGACGCTGCCGGCCAACCGCGCGCGTAAAGGCAATCGCCCTGAGCCGCGCACCGGCCTGCTAGACGGCCGCGTCCCCCGTGACAGGCTGGCCTTCGGCGGGTCCCGGCGGCACGGGCGGCCTCGGCATCTCCATGAGACCACGCATCTTTCCTCGAATCACCCGCAGGGTACGTTCCTTTGGATCAGCTACTTGCTCGTATCCGACCATCATCAGGTCTGCTGGAAAACCACAACTATTTGATCTTGTTAGACTAGCGTTGGTACACTCCTGATCGAGAATGATAAAAAATACAATCTTTGACGGGGGCATACTAATGAATCAACCATCAACAAAGCGCAGTCGGGCGTTTCATCATCGCGGCAATTTCTTTTCAGCGCTGTTGAAAATACTCCTGTTTTCAACGTTGAGTTTTTCAACGCTGGTTCACGCGGATGTCAAGGCCAATGGCATTCAAATGCAGTCGCCGCCAGTGGACGAGCTAATCGTCAAATTTCGCTCGCCGGATAGGCGGCAACCACTGCCAATCGCCGCAGCCAATCAGCTGATCACACTCTTGAATCAGCAATTGCAAACCAATATCAGTCTGAAACGGGCCATGGGTTCCGGGGCGCGGTTGATGACCTTTGATGCTGGACGTTCCGGCATGTCTGTTCAAGATCTCGCAAACCGACTGGCTAGCCGTTCAGATATTGAATACGCCGTCCCGAATCGACGCCTGTACACCCTGGCCACGCCCAATGACGCACGCTATAACGAACAATGGCATTACTATGAACCCACCGGCGGCATTAATCTGCCAGCGGCCTGGGATACCAATGAAGGCCATGGCGTTGTGGTTGCGGTTATCGATACGGGTT
>JBHEOO010000068.1:8722-9138 GCA_046260765.1 Chromatocurvus sp. | reverse complement strand
TCACCCCTCTCTGGTCAGGCTACGACCAGGCCATGGTGATCGACTTCCTGGGAAGCCCGGGATACTTCAACTACCCGCAGAACCCGCCTCTTGACCGCGAGATGGTGGAGAACGCCCGCGGTTCCGGCATTACCGCCATGAACGTCACGGTGAGCGGGGGTGACACGCTGGCATCCCTGCGCAGAATGGCCCCCTGGTTCGCCAACGTGGAGCAATGGCCCGACGTTTTTCGCCTGGTGCGTTCCATGGACCAGCTTCGGGACGCCAAGGCAACGGGTCGCGTGGGAATCGTTCTCGGCTTTCAGGACACGACTCCCTACGAGGGCGACCTCTCGCGGATCAACATGTTCCACGACATCGGCGTGCGGGTCGTCCAGCTGACTTACAACGTGCGCAATCTTGTGGGGGACGGGTGC
>JBHEOO010000068.1:5222-8712 GCA_046260765.1 Chromatocurvus sp. | reverse complement strand
ACGCGGGTCTTAGTGCCTACGGACATGAAGTGGTGGAGCGTCTTAACGCGCTCGGAAGCATGGTGGACCTCTCCCACTGCGGCAAGCGGACCACCGCCGAAGGCATCCAGGCGTCGACTGCTCCTGTGGGGATTACACACACCGGGTGCAATGCGGTTATGCGCCACCCGCGCTCCAAGGACGATGAAGAGCTGCGCGCAGCAGCAGATAAAGGTGGCGTGGTCGGGATTTATCTGATGCCCTTTCTCACGCCCGGCCGCATTCCTCGCACCGACGACGTGATTGCCCATATCGAACACGCCCTCAACGTGTGCGGAGAGGACCATGTGGGGATCGGCAGCGACCTCTCCATCACACCCATTGACGGCTCCGATGAATACTGGGCCGCGCATCGGGAGTTCGTCTCGGGACGGATTGAGGCGGGCATCGCCGCGCCTGCAGAGAACCCCGACGTACTCTTCACTGTGCCCGAGTTGAACTCCCATCGACGCATGGATCTGCTCGCCGATGCTCTGGCGGCCCGGGGCCACAACAACCGGGTCATCGAGAAGGTGATCGGCGGCAACTGGGTTCGTCTGTGCGGCGAGGTGTGGAAGGGCTGACGCTCACGCAGGTCGAAACGACTAAAACCAACGGGCTATGACTCTTCTACCGCGTGCCGAGACGGTGTCAGCCCGCGGGGAAATGTTGCCGTGGGTCTGTAAAAAATTTCCGCGGAGACGCCTTTCGGACACTGGCTTTGCGATCCCACCCTCTCGCTAGCGTACGTTATTACCGCAAGCCCGGCGCAACGTTGTTTTCATCAAATGACCGCAAGCCCGGCGCAACGTCGTTTCCATCAAATACCGGCAACGGCTTGCCGCACCCCCTACCCTGTTCCATAGTCTTGAGGAACAATGACCGAAGCCGCCATGGAGGGCGCGATGGTCAAGCTGCTCGACCCGAAAAACGACTATGTTTTCAAGCGCCTGTTCGCCGGCGATCCGGAACTGACGGTCGCGTTGATAAACGATCTGCGACCGGATGCGCCACAGGTCGTTTCGGTGAAGATTTTGAACCCGAGCACCAACGCCTCGGAGTTGAGCGGCAAGGGCATTGTGCTGGATGTCAGGGCCCGCTGCGTGGATGGACATCAGTACAACATTGAGATGCAGGTGCAGCGGCAACTTGACTGGGGTGCGCGCAGCCTGTTTTACCTGTCGCGCCTGCTGTCTCAGCAGCTGCGTGCCGGGGAGCCATACCAGGCCGTGGCCAGTGCCGTTGGCATTCATCTGCTGGATTTTGATCTATTCACCGCGGATGTCCACCAGCGTACGCAGGCCCTCTGGCGGTTCGAGATGCGCGATGCAACGCAACCTCACGTCATGCTGGGAAGCGAGCTACAATTAACGGTGATGGAGTTGAAGAAGGCCGACCGACTGGGACAGCTACAAGGGGCGCCTGGCGACTGGGTTCGGTTTTTCGAACACTGGCAGGAGGATACGGTAATGGCCAATGTAACGCATGAGCCGGTTAGAAAAGCGATGGGCAGCATAAAGGAACTGAGCGCAGACGAAGAAGCGCAGCGACTAGCGGAGGCTCGCGAGCGCGGCCTGATCAATTGGCACTGGTCACTTAATGCAGCGCGACAGGAAGGTCTCGAGCAAGGGCTGGAGCAAGGCCAGCGCCGCACCCTGCAGCGTCAATTGACACAACGCTTCGGCGAGTTGCCGACCTGGGCACTCGGTAAATTGAAAAACGCCTCAGCGGAGACACTGGATGCCTGGGCAGATAACATCCTGACGGCAGACTCGCTTGCAGAGCTGTTGGGTGAACCGGAATGAGATGCACTGGGGATGTATCAGGCGCGGATGGGCTGTTGTCTGTCAACGGACTCGTAGCAGACAGACCGGCGACAACAGGGTGCCCCACAGTCGTCGACGAGGCCTCGCGCCTCAGGGTATCGGCCTCACCCGATCAACACTTTCGTCCCATCAAAAAAAGCCAAAATCTCCGCGGAGACGCTTTTCGGTTATATTGAGTAGAAATAAAAGAGCGATACTGGAATAAGGCGCAAGTGTTTTGAGATCGCGCAGGGAAAGCGGCTACGTGTTCAGGCGCCTCCTCGCATAAGAAAGAAGGCCGGTCGCAGAAGAAGGCCGGATTGGTTGCGAACAACAGCGCACATCTAAAACGGACGCATCCGACACAGCGCAGGCAGTGCTAGACTTCCAGCAACAACCGCCCCGAGGCTTATCGCATGATCCATAAACTCAAGACTCCCCTGCGCATAGTGCGCGCCGCCACCCTGTCGATACTCGCTGTGATGCTCAACGTTTCTGCGATCGCTCAGGAGCAGAGCCCGGCCGAAGACCCCGATGTACAGGCCTCAATACGTTTGTTCTCGGCCTGGATGGAAGGCCAGCTGGCCTATCGGGGCATTCCCGGGGTCGTGGTTGGCGTTGTCGCCGGTGATGATCTGGTATGGACGCAGGGATTTGGCTACGCTGACCTCGCCGCGGAACGACCCATGACGGCGGACACTCGCTTTCGCATGGCATCGCACAGCAAGCTGTTTACCGCAACGGCGATCATGCAGCTGCGCGAGCAGGGGCTGCTGCGCCTCGATGACCCGGTGGCTCAATACCTCCCCTGGTTCGCGGTAAGGGCCGCAGCGCCGGACGATGCGCCCATCACCGTGGAGCATCTTCTGACCCACAGCTCCGGGCTGCCCCGCGAGGCTGGTCCCCACTGGTCAGACTTCGAGTTCCCAGACGCGGCGCAAGTTCAGGAACTGCTGCCGGAGCGCCAGGCGGCGTTCTCTCCCGAGACCCGCTGGAAGTATTCGAACCTCGCCTACACCCTGGCCGGCATGATTGTGGAACAGGTCAGCGGCCAGCGCTGGGCGGAGTATCTGCAGAGCAATATCTTTGACCCATTGGCCATGGATGCCAGCAGCATTGACCTGGAGGACCCGAAGCTGGCGACCGGCTATGGCCGTCGCATGCCCGATGGCAGCCGCGCGATCATGCCCTTTGTCGACGCCCGCTCCATGGCATCGGCCACGGGCCTGACCTCAACCGTGGAAGACATGGCGCGCTTCGTGTCGGCACAGTTTCGCGAGGGCGCGCGCGGCGAAAACCGTGTTCTTTCCACCGCCTCCCTGCGTGAAATGCATCGCGTGCGCATGCTGGAAAACGACTGGACGCGCGGCCAGGGCATCGGCTTTGCCGTCATGCGAGTCGACGACAGACTTCACGTGGGCCACGGCGGCGGCTACCCGGGCTATACCACGCATACACGGATTCAGCTGGATGACGAGGTCGGCGTGATTGTGCTGACCAACACCAACGACTCCGGCCCCTCGCATATTTCATCTGAACTCATGAAAACCGTCGGCCAGGCGGTGGCCAGGGCGACGCAGTCCAGGCCCGAGCCGATCGAGTGGAATCCGGAATGGGCGCGCTTCGCCGGCATCTACCGGTCCACATGGGCCGACATGCAGGTGGTA
>JBHEOO010000068.1:526-5212 GCA_046260765.1 Chromatocurvus sp. | reverse complement strand
GTTGAAGAGGATGGTCGAGCAGTGCGCATGATCACTGGCGACTCCTACGCTGATCGCATCGACTGAGTGTGGCGGCAATGTTTACAGCGTGACGCTTGCGCATGAACTGCCGCGGACATCAGCACGCCTAAGGCGCCAGCCACTGCCCGAGCCAATGGTCGGAACGCTTATAGTGCGCCCGCCGATGCGCCTCCCCCAGATGCAGTACATCCATCTGCTGCACCTGCAGCCGTATTACCGCGAAGCCCGCAACGTCCGGCTGCCGATCATAAGCGAGTGGCTCCGGTATGGGCTGACCCGGAGCGGGATTGACACCATAGCTGATGCGCGACGATTCAGGGACGCGTGCCCAGTCCGCCGCCACCGCAGGTCCCGTCAGGATTGCGGCGTTCACCGCCAGGCGAATCTGCAGGCGCGCCCTATCGTCCCAGACGTGCAGCGCCGCGCCGGGATTTGCACGCAATTCCTCGACTTTCGCTGAATTCACATCCGTATGGATGTCCAGCGTGCCATTTGCTCTGTCTGCCGCGCGCAGGACGATTGTTCGCGCCTGGGGCAAGCCGCTGACAGACACCGTCGCCAGGGTGGGATGGCGTGCAGCGGCATGGCGATCATGGACGCCGCGCATCAGTCTGTCCCAGGCCTGGGTGTGCAGTTCAGCGAGAGTCTGTGGATCGGGCTGAATCAGCGTACGCGCTCCTCGTCTATCTGCGGGCCCTTGATTCTGACAAATGCCTGCGACTCCGGCTCCACATCCAGCAGAAGCCGATTGTCGATTGCGGGAAAATCATCGGGAAGCGGCGTCGACCACTCCTGATAGACAAACACAAAGCCGTCGAAAATTTCCGCCCCAAGCGTTTCAAAAACAACCGGCGCTTCAGCCACCGCCACTGAGAACCGCTCTTCCACGTACAGTGCGACCAGCGCCAGACTGCGCAGGTCTTCAATCGGCAGGGAGCCGCCCATAAACCGGTTGACGGTAATGGCGTCAGGCACGTGCATGCGGTGGGTAATCTCGAAGCGATCCTCTGCCCAATGAATATCCGTCCACACGGCATGACCGCGATGCGCCAGGCTTTGCGCCGCGCCCACCAGAAGCACCAGCCCCAGCAGCCAGCGCGTCAGGCCCGGAACGCCCCCATCCCGACGCCACAGTGCCGTCGACTGCGGGATGTCAACTCTCCTCATCAGTCTTTGGCACCAGCGGCGCTTTACGATCCTCGTCTGCGTCAACTTTGCCGCTCTCACGCAACGAGTGAAGCATGTCCGCCATCAGGTTGCGTTTGGCCGTTTCCTTCTTGAACACAGACAGGCGCGACTGGCTTATCTGCTGCGGGAAGCGGTTGTTTGAGTAATCGGCGTCCGCCGTCTGATGCCGCTCGTCCAGACTGATAGCGGCGATTGGACGGGTCTCAATCAGGCGATGGGTCACGGACACCGCATCCTTGCGCCAGATTTCAACCGGCAACTCCAGCGCACGCTGGCTGCCATCCTCGTAGTAGATAGTCAGCAGCAGTGGCGTCGGTATGCCGCCGAGGTTGTCAAAGTCGACGAAATAGAACAGCGACTCGTCCTCGATGGCCTTGTTGAACACCCGCTGCTCCCAGGGCTCAAGCTTGCCAAACTTGTCGGCCGCCTCGTTGCGGTCCTTGTTGGTGACGGTGTGGATGTCGTTGTCACTGTACAGATCCTGAAGCTCCTCATAGCGCGACGCCCGGGGCACGATGCCGGCCTCGCGGTTGCGTTCGATGCTGATCGGCGCCGGGTAGTCCCGTGCGCGCTCTTCGCGATCGAGCGGGAAGTCGATGTCGGGGTCATCGTGCCTGAGGCGGTAGGCGCGCACATCATCGATGGCGACATCCACGTAGTCGGTACCGAAGAACCAGGCCCGCCAGAACCAGTCAAGATCGATGCCGGAGGCATCCTCCATGGTGCGGAAGAAATCCGCAGGGCTCGGCCGCTTGAACTTCCAGCGCTGCGCATATTCACGGAAAGCAAAATCGAACAGCTCCCGACCCATGACGGTTTCGCGCAGGATGGTCAGCGCCGCCGCCGGCTTGGTATAGGCATTGGGCCCGAGCCTCAGCACCGAATCCGACTGCGTCATGATGGGCACCTGATTCGGTGAGGTCATATACTCGGGAATCATGTCGAGGACATTGGTTTCCCGAATCAGCGGATCGGAGATGCGCTTGAATACCGGGTAGGTCTCTTCCCACTCCAGCTGCGACACGTACTGCAGGAAGGTGTTCAGACCCTCGTCCATCCACGTCCACTGCCGCTCGTCGGAGTTGACCACCATGGGGAAATAAATATGACCTACCTCGTGAATGACAACGCCGATCAGACCGTACTTGACCTGCAGCGAGTAGGCCCGCTGCGCCTCTGCCTGCGCCTCCGGTGAATCGGGATCGTCACTGTCTGCCCTGGGCGGGTCGGGGCGGTAGCCATTGAAGGTGATCATGGGATATTCCATGCCGCCACCCTGCCAGGTGTTCACCGATTGTGCCGTGGGATAGGGATAGTCGAACGAGAATCGGCTGTAAACGTCCATGGTATGGACAATGGCCTGAGTGGAATACATCGACCACACCGGTTCCGCCTCGTTGGGGTAGAACGACATCGCCAGCACCCGATCGTGGCGCGCACCCGGTTGCTCGTGGATCATGGCATCCCAGATAAACTTGCTGGAGCTCGCCCAGGCGAAATCACGCACGTTTTCGGCTTCAAAGCGCCAGGTCTTGCTGCCCTTGGCTTCTGTTTTTTCGTTTTCCAGCGCTTCCTCAGGCGTGACGATAAAGTCCGGTCGCTCACTGCTCGCACTGGCCAGGCGCTCGCGCTGGGTTTCGGTCAGTACGTCACGCGGATTCTTGAGCGCACCGGTAGACGACACAATGTGATTGTCCGGCACGGTGAGATTGACCCCGTAATTACCGAACTCCAGGGTGAACTCGCCGGAGCCCAGGAATGCCTTGTTGTGCCATCCATCGTAATCGCTGTAGGCGGCGAGCCGCGGAAACCACTGGGCCAGGAAGAAGATCTGCGTGTCCGAGTCTTCGAAGTTCTCGTAGCCGCCCCGGCTGCGGAAATCGTCGCGCTCCACAATGTTGAAGGACCAGGTGAGGTCCATGATCACCTGCGCCCCGGATTTCAGAGGCGTCGGCAGGTCTACCCGGACCATGGTATCGACAACAACAAAGGGCAGCTCATTACCGCCGACCTTGAAACTGAGGTCACGGTAGCCGTAGCGCCCGGGCGACACCGCCTGGTGCTGTCTCAGGTCCTGATACGAGACCACGTCCTCAGCGACAGTGCGCGAACGCTGGTCGAGGGAATCTGCCTTGAAGCGGTTCTGGTCGAGCTGCAGCCACAGATAGCGCAGCGTGTCGGGCGAGTTGTTGCGGTAGGCGATGCGCGCGCTGGCGTCGATGCGCCGTGCGTCTGCGTCCAGGGTGGCGTCTATCTGGTAGTCGGCCTGCTGCTGCCAGTAATCGTGCCCCGGTGCACCCGACGCCGTGCGATACGTGTTGGGCGTGGGCAGCATCTGCCCGAGCTGGGCAAACGCGTCTGCACCGGACCCGATGCGCTGACTGGCGGTAGCGGCGCCCGTGACCTTTGCCGCCTCGGCCAGGGCCGCTGGCGACAGCGCGATACCAGACAGTGACATCGTCGAGAGAAAGAGGGTCAGGGGAACTGCAACGACACGCAATGTGGCACGTGGGATAAGACGTATCAAAGGCATAGCAGGGATCCGGAAAACTTGAGATGCACGATGATATACAGTCACAGACGTCTGCTCAATCCCTCCAAAGCACGCCTCCAGGACAGCCACTTCATAAAACCGCTTACCAATGTCGGCATCATGAGCGGATTGGCCATGTTCTCGCTATGCTGGATCTCGATCACTTCAAGCCCTTCAACGACCACTACGGCCATCAGGCGGGAGACCGTGCCCTGCAGGCAGTAGCGGCTTGTCTCGAGCGTAGCCTGAAGCGCCGCACCGACCGCGTTTATCGCTAGGGCGGTGAGGAGTTCGTGGTGTTGCTTCGCGATATGGACATGGCCGGCGGCCGGGTTGCGATGAAAGCATTGCGCCGACAGGTCGAGGCACTGGCCATCGAGCACGATTACCGCGACGATGCGGCATCTGTCGTAACGGTATCTATCGGTCTCGCCGAATCTGACGGGCAGCCAGCCGCCGGGGTATTGGAACAGGCTGACAAGTGTCTGTACCACAGCAAGGCTGCCGGTCGGAACCAGGTGATGCCCGCTGTCGCTGCCTGATACTGATACTGCAGGAGGCAGACTTCCCGACACCCTTCAGGGCGCGTTCCGTTGCGATGGGTCGCGCTTGAATGCTGAGAGAAGGCTCTCTGGATCGCATGCCTGCCGCTGTTGAGCGGCGGCTTCGGCCCACCAGATCAGCTGGGTGAAGGTGCGGCCGAGATAGCCTGACCAGCGTTCCGCGTCTTCATTACCGTGTACCACGCCATCCTCGTCGAACACGTCCTGAGCCGCAGGCACGTGAATCATGGCGGAGACGGGTAGGCACCCCAGCTCGGAAAGGAAGGTGCGCATGCCGACTGCCGCACGCATGCCGCCCCACTGTCCTGCGGAGTAGGTGACAATCGCGCTGGGTTTGTACGAATACAGGGAACTGCCGAAGTGATTCAGCATATGTGCCAG
>JBHEOO010000068.1:0-516 GCA_046260765.1 Chromatocurvus sp. | reverse complement strand
TTTTCGGGTAGGCAAAATGCGGTTTGAACACCGCACCAAAATCAAATTCCAGCGGGTCGATGATGTCAACCGAGTGCTCCGGGTGCTCGCGCGCGAAAAACGCTGAACAGGCCCGGCTGACGCGAAGACCAAGACGGGCCGGTTTTGGGGGCGTGCTGTCCCTGATACTGCCGAGAAAGATCAGAAAGTTCATACGCGACTCCGTTCTCATCCAGCCTACCTTTCCCCGGGATGATAGGTTCTCACTGCGCGCTGCTCTACGTCCTCGCGGTAATACGCCACGTCCTTGAACTGCCGATTGATGTAGCGCAGCGCCTGATCGTCGAAATGCGGGGATTGGGGGTCGGCGCTCTGGCCACCGGCCAGCAGCGATTTCGCCTTCACGCGATCACCGAACTCCACCACCGCAACAAAGCTGTTGCCGGATGTGCCGTAGATTCTGTCCGTCCCGGGATAGGCGCGGGCACCGTAAGAGGCCAGCGCACCCCAGCGTGAGGAGGCCATGCCCACCGGCAG
>JBHEOO010000067.1:0-9176 GCA_046260765.1 Chromatocurvus sp. | reverse complement strand
TACTGTAGGCCACGACGGCATTACACCGGGCGAAGCGCGTATCACGGCCAACGCCGAAGATCTGTCGACACTGGGCCACCTGCTGAACCAGGACTTGAGTACCTGGGCGCCCTTCGAGCTCAACGGAACCTTGCAGGCGCCCCGCCCGGGGCACTGGCAACTTGCCGCACGGGGCGGATTTGGCGAGCACCGCTTCGATGTCAGCTCGGTCGCGACCGTCAGCGGTCCTCGCTGGGAACTGGACGATCTGGCGGTAGCGATCGACGACGGGAAAATAACCGGCAATGCAGTGCTTGACCGCGCCGACCGGCTACTGCATGCCAGCCTTACATCGCCGCGCCTCGACATTGACCGCTTGATGTCACTGGCACCGCAGCATGCCGATTCAGGCGACGATCAAACGGTCGCTCTCGATACCTTTCGACCCTGGACGGTCGATGTCGATGTGCAGATAGAGGAACTGCTCTGGCAAGGTTATACGGCCGCGGGTGTGACGCTGGACGCCGCCAGTAACGCCGATACGCTGAAAATCAGCGCCAATATCGGCAACGCCAGTGCCACATCGGACGGTGCACCCCGCTGGCGGCTTGTGGAGCCACTGCAGGTCGACGCCACGCTGGCCTTCGCCGCAAACGACGACAGCGCGGGTAAACTCACCGCGCGCTTCAGCAGCAGCGGGCTCGTCGGCGCAATCGATACCACGCTGCCCGCCGGCGCCCGCCGGTCCATGCATGCGGATCTGCAGACAACCGTGGAGAACTTTTCCGCCGTGCAGGGCATCGACACCAAAAGGTGGGACACGTTCCTGCCGATTTCGGTCTCTGCGCAAGTCCGCGGCACGCCCCAACAGATGCAGCTGGACCCTTTAGACATCAGTTTCAACGATGACACGCTAAAAGGCCGGTTGAAGGTGGATCGCACCCGCACGCCCTTACACATCAGCGGCGATCTGCAGGGCTCCGCACTCGATGTAAACCGCTTCCGCACCACCCCGGCACCGCACAACGTCAAGGAGGCCACAGGGCAGGACAACCGCAACGCGGGGGACGTGATCGGTGATCAGCCCATCGACTGGTCATGGCTCGAGGCAGTGCTGCTGGATCTGGACGTCCACCTGGATACGCTGACTTTCAATGAGGCTGTTTTTCGCAATGTGCGCGCCCAGGTGGCGCTTGCCGATGGCGAACTCAACGTTGATCCTCTCGACGCGGATTTGACCAACGGCGGCGTGCGCGGGCATGTGCGTGTGCGCAAAGCCAATGCTGGTGCGGCGGTCGATATCCGCCTGATCGTTACCGAACTGGTGCCTGCGGACCTCAGCCCTCAGGGTAAAGGCTTGATCGACGGTGGCGAGACGGATCTGTTTGTCGATCTGCGCGCCACCGGCGCTACGCCCCATGAACTTGCCACCGCCCTGAATGGCGAGATGGTGCTGGAAATCCAACGCGCGACGGTTCGCAACGATTTACTCGATATAATTGGCTCCGATCTCCTAACGCAGACCGTCAGCCTGATCAATCCGTTTACACGACAGGATGATCGCACCGAACTGGAGTGTGCGGCGATACGCTTCGTTGCCGAGAACGGCGTACTCAACAGCCCCGACCAGATTGTCATCGAGACCTCGAAAATGAAAATCCGCGGCGGCGGCGAGATCAACCTCGACGATGAGACATTGCGGATCGGGTTAGTGCCGAGCGCGCGCCAAGGTGTGGGTATCGGTGCCGGCGATCTGGCGCGTTTCGTCCGGCTCGGCGGCACACTGGGTAACCCGCAGCCGGAGGCGGATGCTGGCGCCATGCTGAAAAGCGGCGCGACCATCGGTGCCGCCATCGCGACCGGTGGCGTTTCGCTGCTGGCCCAAGGGCTGTTCAACAGGGTGCGTAATGTCGGCACCGCCTGCGGCGAAATTTTCGAGAAACACACCCAGGTGCCGGATGCCATCAAACCCCCGGATCCAGACGCGAACCCGGGTGATTGACGCTTTTCCCCGCACCTGTATATCGGCCGCGGCGGCAGAAGGGTGTCGATGAGGAGTGGCGGCTGTGCTCTCAATCAATCCGTTCAATATTCTGGTCTGTCCCTGGTCTGTCCCTTAATTTGCTTGGACCAGCTTCAACAGTGCCGTGGAATCCACCGGTTTGATCAGGTGGTGATCCATCCCGGCTTCACGCGAACGGCTACGATCGTTCTCCTGGCCGTAGCCGGTCACCGCAATCAGCAGCGCCGAGGCGGTTTCCGGCCGCTGACGCAACTTCTCGGCCAGCGCATAACCGTCCATGTCCGGCATCGCGATGTCGAGCAGGATCACCTCGGGTGAGAATTTCGCTGCAATATCGAGCGCCTTCTGCGCTTTGTAGGCGCGACGTACCTCATGGCCAGCCACCTCCAGCACGAGTGCCATGCTGTCGGCTGCGTCCCGGTTATCGTCGACCACCAGGACCCGCTTGTGCGCCCCGGACGAGAGCCCTGCCTCGTCCATTTCGGCGGAAGGGACGGGTTCCGGATCCGGCTTGTGAGGTGCAGTGCGCCGTTGCCGCGCCAGTGGCAACCGTGCGATAAACGTGCTGCCTTTGCCGATGCCTTCGCTGTGCACCTCAACGCTGCCGCCCTGCAGCTCCGTCAGCTGCTTCACCAGGGTCAGCCCGAGCCCG
Source organism: Chromatocurvus sp. (assembly GCA_046260765.1). Lineage (GTDB taxonomy): Bacteria > Pseudomonadota > Gammaproteobacteria > Pseudomonadales > Halieaceae > Chromatocurvus. The sequence continues at coordinate 6,522 of JBHEOO010000067.1, read as the reverse complement.
AGTCCGCCCTCGCTTGCGGACGGCTCCCCGCCCTGCCAGAAAACGTCGAATACCCGCCCGAGCATATCCGTGGACATGCCGATGCCGTTGTCCTGCACCGAGATCGTGACGTGCCGATCGACTTGTTTGCTCACAACCCTGATACGGCCGCCCTGGGGCGTGTACTTCACAGCATTGTCCAGAAGGTTGGTGACGATCTGCCCCAACCGGATCGGATCCCCTTCCACCACGAGCGGGTCATGCCACTGCTGCACGACCAGCTCGTGGTGGCGCTCATCGATCATAGGACCGATGGCTGCCGCGGAATTCTCAATGATGTCGCGGATATCGACACGCTGTAGGCGGAGTTTGACGCGGCCGGACTTGATGCGTGACACGTCCAGCAAGTCGTCCACGAGCTGGGTTATGAGCAGAGCCTGCCGCTCCAGCATGCCCCGCAGTTCCTGAAGCTTCGGATCGTCGGGCACCAGTTTCTTGAACAGGTCCAGGGCGGTGCGCAGCGGCGCCAGCGGATTGCGCAGTTCATGGCCGAGGGTGGCGAGAAACTGGTCCTTGCGCTGATCGGCGTCCCGCAGCGCCTCTTCCGCCTGCCTGCGATCCGTAACGTCGCTGGCGGCCCCGAACCATTCTGTGATCTCGCCGTTCTCGTCCAGGATCGGCACCGCCCGCGACAGCGTCCAACCGACGCTCCCGTCCGGGCGTCGCACACGGTGCTCGAGCTCGAAGGTGGCCTTGGTGTGAATGGCGTCTTGAATCACCTCCAGCACCCTGGGCTGGTCGTCAGGATGGATGTATTCGTCCAGCCATTCGGTCTTGGGCTCAACCGTATCGGAAAGAAATCCGCGCCCGTCCAAGGGCCGCATTTCGTGCCAGTCGGCGCTCATGCGGTAGACGTCGTAAGAGGTGGAATTCACCAGGGCACGGAAGCGTTCCTCGCTGCGCCGCAGGGAAAGCTCCGTGTGCTTGCGCTCGGTGATTTCCAGGAAGGTGATGACCACGCCAAGAATGCGGTCGGCGGCGCGGTAGGGGAGGATTCGCATCAGAAACCATTTGCCCTCCGAGTTCTGCACTTCCCGTTCCACCGGACTGAGCTTGTCCAGCACCCGGTCAGCGTCCTCCGCCAGATGCGAGTAACCCACCCGGTTGCTGAAATCCGTCAGCGGCCGGCCACGGTCGCTACTGCGCACGTTGAACAGATCGCTGGCCTGGGGTGTGACCCGCAGGATGCGCAGTTCTTGATCCAGAAACAGGGTGGCGATCTCGGTGGCAGCGATCAGGTTGTTGAGGTCGCCGGTGAGCTGGCTCAGCTCCTCCACCTTGTGGCGGTTTTCCTGGTTGACCGTCTGCAGCTCCTCGTTCATGGACTGCAGCTCTTCCTTGCTGGTCTCCAGCTCCTCCATGGTCGAGCGCAGCTCCTCGTTGGCCGACTGCAGTTCCTCGTTGGAGGCCTGCATCTCTTCCAGCGTCGATTCGTGCTGCTCGATCACCGCCCGCAGCTGACTGCGCAGGGACGCCAGCTCCATGCGCAGTGCTTCACCAGGCAGCTCGCCGGCTGCGCCTTCCCTCGCGCGCTCGTCCGCATCCATCTCATCGAACAACACCAGGCAGAAGCCTTCCTTGTCGCCGCTATCCGTGGGACGTATATGCATGATCACCCGTCTGGGCACGCCGTCCAGGGTCAGCTCGATGGGCTCGGTACGCACCGACCTGCGGGTGTCGGCAGCGCGCTGCAGGGCCGAGCGCAGCTCCAGGCGCAGCTCTTCCCGGGCGAGCTTGAACACGTTCGCCGACAGGTCGCCGCCGACGATGTGCAGATAACGCCCGGCGTTCTCGGAGATATGCACCACGTGGTTCTCTTCGTTCAGCAGAACACTCGGCAGCGCATAACGCTCCACCACCTTCTGATGCAGGCCACCGTAGCTGGTGACCATCTCCGGGGCGCGGTAGTTCGGCGGTACCGGGCCTCGCTCCCGGCGAGACGGCTGGAAGAAGACCGGCAGCCGCGTTTCGGGCGCCGGGACGTTGCGCCGCCGAAACACCGAGTGGGGCTTGTTCTCCACCCGGAACAACCCGGCGCGATCGACCGTCTCGGAGGACCCCAGCAACAGAAATCCATCCGGGTTGAGTGCGTAGTGGAACAAGTCCAGCACATTATGCTGCGCCTCGCGTTGCAGATAGATGAGCACATTGCGACAGACAATGAGGTCCATGTGAGAAAACGGCGGGTCCTTCAGCAGATTGTGGTTGGCGAACACCACCACCTCGCGCACGTCCTTGCGAACCCGATAGCTGCTGTCTTCCCGCACGAAGAACCGCTTCAGCCGCTCCTCGGAGACATCGGAGAATATAGTCTCCGGATAGAGTCCCTCCCGGGCCCGCTGCAGGGAATGGTCATGCAGATCACTGGCGAACACCTGCAGGTCCGGCGCCCCGGGAAGCCCCCGTGCATGCTCCAGCAGCAGCATGGCCACGCTGTAGGCCTCCTCGCCGGTCGCGCAGCCGACGGACCAGACGCGGATGCGATCGCCGGCCGTCTTACCTTCGAACAATGCCGGAATGACCTTCTGCTCCAGGTAGTCGAAGGAGTCCCGATCGCGGAAGAACTGCGTGACCGTGATCAGAAAATCATCGGCCAGCAGGCGCACCTCGTTGGGGCTCTCGCGCAACAGGATCAGGTAGTCCTCGAGCCGTTCCCTTTGCTGCAACTGCATGCGCCGGCGCAGGCGCCGCAGCACGGTGGAGCGTTTGTAAGTGGAGAAGTCCTGGCCGGTGCGGGCGCGCAGCTGGGCGAAGATGTGCTGCAGCACCTGGCGTTCCTCCTCCGGGAGCTCGGCGGCGGCCTCCGGGCGGACTACGCGCGGCTCGGTCATCGCGAAACGCAGGAGATAACCCGGCATGGCATCGATGGGCAGGACCAGGTCCACCAGCTGGGTGGCGATGGCGCTCTGGGGCATACCGTCGAAGTCCGCCTCGTTGGGCTCCTGGACGATGGTGAGCCCGCCGGCCTCCTTGATCTTCTTGATGCCGAGGGTGCCATCGGAGCCAGTGCCCGACAGAATGACGCCGATCGCCCGCTCCTGATGGGTGCGCGACAGGGTATCGAAGAAATGATCGATGGGCGCCCGTTCCCGGCGCTGCTCCTCCAGGTCCGAAAGCCTGAGGTGGGTGTCGATAGTGGAGAGATTGCGTCCCGGCGGGATCACATACACGTGATTCGCTTCCAGTGGCACCGTCTCGCTGACCTGAGTCACCGGCATCGGGCAGCCGGGCTGCAGCAGGTCGGCCAGGTGGCTGGGGTGCTCCGGCGACAGGTGCACCACCACCACGAAGGCGAGACCAGAATCACCGGGGAGCTGCGAGAACAGTTGTTTCAGCGCCTTGAGGCCACCGGCCGATGCGCCGACGCCGACCACAATCGCTTTCGGCCCATCCTTTGTCGCGTCATGCATTCAAAAATCACTCTATTTCAGCGAGTTACAGAGCTAGCCATAATACGCCCGCAGGCTCAGCTGGGCAACCGCGGCACCCAGACAGTCACAATAAGTTTAGCCCGACCCGGCGTTCCATCGACCGCTGCGCCTCGCTCAGCGTCTGATTGAAGATCCGTTGATCGTCTTCAGCAGTCAGCCAGCCACCGGTTGGGTCTCACCCGGCAGCCGCACCTACATCGAAGGGGCAATACAATCGACAACCGGCTGTGTCCTATTGACGCGGCCAGCGTGATTGATGCCATCCGCCAGATGCTGGGGCCCGGTGAACCAGGTAATGGAAACTCGTGGCGAGGATAATGCCCACAGCGTCAGCGACATCTACGCACCGCCGGCAGGGCGTGTCTTTGGGCCAGAGATAAATCATCCATGCCGAAGACAAAAACGTTCTACACCCTGCAGCGTCAGACGACAGCCCTGTTACCGCGCGGGCCCAGGAAAAACCACAGGATCAGTCCCAACAGGGGCAGCAGCAGAATCAACACGATCCAGAGCACCTTGGATCCAGTACTGGCGCCGCTCTGGACGGTTTTGATAATGGCCCATATGTCCAGAATGAGCAGTATCAATCCAAACAGTCCGCCGACTTCGATTCCCATGTTGTTGCTCCTTACTCAGTCACAGCAGATTCGTAGTTTCGAGCGTGGCCACCTGCGTGCGCAGGTGCATTGAAAAAACGCAATGGCGGGACCGCGGCGAGTCCGGGTAGAAGTTCATCACCCGCTGATCATAATGGCGGTTGCCGTCACCGAGCTCAGCGCCACACGGATGCCGGTTAGCCTCGACGGGCAGTGGGTGGTGAATCTGTATGGGTGCATCCGAGCGCCTCTAGCCCCGGGCTCCGTTTGCGGGCAAGGCTATCCTGTTTGCTCAGGCATCTGCGGCATCCGTGCGCTCGCTTGTGCCAGCCGGCTCTCGAAGCGCGCGCGATCAGAGGGCGCCGCCAGCGTGCGCAGACCCACCTCTGCCACCTCTGCAAGGACTGCGCCCACTGCCTGTCGCCGCTCCGGGTTCCGCGCGCTGATCGCGATTACCTCCAGGGCCTCGATGAGCTTCACCAGCAATTTCGGATTACCCTCCGCGCTCCAACGGACCTGGTCGAAAGCCAACGCCAGCAATCCGCCAAAGGTTGGCCCGCGAGCGATCACCCGGAGCACGCCTTCGTCATAGCGATAATCCGACGGAAATTTTCGCACGGCCAGGCGTGACAGGATAGAGGTCAGATAATTCACGCACATGACGGCCGTCGTGGTGTCATTGGAGCTCGGCGACAAGGCCTTCATTGCGATGTCCACGATCTGCCTAATCCCAAACGCCACGTCCTGTTCGAGGGTTCGATAGCGGTCGACGTCGAAACAGTCTCTGAGCGCGCCCGCCACCTCCTCGCCCGGCGACCCTTGCATCGCCAGTGATACCAGCACCGAATCCCGCATTACGAACTCACCTACACCGCGCTCCATCCGCACTACCGTTTTGTGTTCACACGCCAGTCGCAGCAATACTGCATTATCAACGTGCTGAATAAAGCCATCGTTCACGCCTGGAATCTCAGCCCACCGTGTGTCCGCTAACAACGCTGGTTCCGTACTGTTATCTTCACTCTCCCCCTGACCCAGCTCGTCGGGAAACAGCCGGTCAATCGCCGTGAAAGTTTCATGTGCGACCGCGGAGATGATGCTCGATGCCTGTATTTCTGAAGAAATGTGATGGATAAATAAAATCAAAACGCCAACGCCGAAAATCGCCAGAACCATGCTCACAGCTACCGACAGGTGCGGAATGAAATCACCTCCGCCGCTGTCCATGATGGACCGCAGTACAATCAGGCAATAGGTAAAGATCCCCGCGAATACCCCCAGCACTACCTGGGTCACCCGATCACGCATGAAGTTTCTCAGAACGCGGGACGTATATTGATTCGAGGCCAGCGCGAGTGTCATCAGCGTCATTGAAAATGTCACGCCGACTACGGTCATGATAGATCCGCTGATCGTCGCCAGCATGCTGCGTGCGCCTTCAGCACCGGCCCCGAACAACCGGGGCCAATTTTTCATCCATTCATGGTCCCCGAGTGAATCCACCTCAATCAATGCTATCGCGAGTACTATGCTCCCAAGCACGATCGACGATGGCACAAACCAGAAACTGCCGAGCAGATAGCACAGGTAATGTTTTAGCTTAGTCATTGTGCGGAGTCTCCACATCATGCATTGCCGGGACAATTGCATCGAGTTGCGCCGGCAATACGCTGAAACGTCCATCCGTTTCAAGCACCACCGCATTTTCTGCGAGCTCGGCATTGCCTTGCGAGCGTGCCGCCTGCCGCACTTCCGTCTCCGTCACACGCTGTGCCTTCATCGCTTCGCGCAGGAACGTGCCACGATACATCAACAGCGTCGGCTCGCTTCGTACCATTCGCCGTACATTGACGGAACGCACCGAGCACCATGTCACCACGAACTGCAACAACACCAGCATCGACATTGCGGCGACCCCTTCGGCCAACGCAACGTTCTTCGACAGGATCACGGTTGCCAGGGTCGACCCCAGTGCGACAGTCACCACCAGATCGAACGCGTTCATTTTCGAGAGTGTGCGTTTCCCGGACAGGCGCAGAATCACTATCAGACTGGCATAGGCGAAAACAGCCATTACCACCGTACGTGTTACGTCCTCCCAGCCACTAAAAAACATAACCTCCTCCTTGCTGTGCGTCCACCCGCGCTACGCCGCCCGGCATCGCAGCGTTGAGGGCAGACAAGCATGCCGGAATCCCGCTTCACTTACCAAGACATGCCTTGATAGAGTAGACCCCCACATCGATGATGTGAGAATTCAGCACTGTTCACTATTGGCAGCACTCGCATTGTGCCGGGGAAACAGGACAAGAACACCACGGAGTTTATTCTCAGCCCCGGCAGAGGAACGCGGCGTTTTGGCGATGCGCGCCGCAGCGCCTCGTACTGTGTGGCGTCCTTGATATGCGGACCGTGATTCAACGTGCTCGGCAGGACGCCCCTCTAACTGTCCGGTA
>JBHEOO010000066.1:8961-9485 GCA_046260765.1 Chromatocurvus sp. | reverse complement strand
GAGCATGGGAGACCTTCTTGCAGCCCTGCGGCCTGTGCCGGTTACCGCAGGTTTACTGCTGCTGTCCGTTGCCGGTTTTTTCCTGGTGTATCTGAACATGCCCCTGGACTGGGTGTCGGGGCTGACCTATCTGCCGTTCAGCATCGGGCGCACCGGCCCTTCATTTGCCGCCATGAATGGAGAGTACTGGCGCCTTGTGACGCCAGTGTTTCTGCACTTCAGCTGGCTGCACATCGTCTTCAATGCCCTGTGGACCTGGGAGTTCGGTCACCGAATAGAGAACACTCTGGGTAGTCGGTGGCTGCTGCTGCTGTTTTTCGCTACCGCGGTGATCTCCAACACCAGCCAGTTCCTCGCGGGTGGTCCGAGCATCTTCGGCGGTATGTCCGGCGTGGTCTACGGTTTGCTCGGTTTCAGCTGGGTTGCCGCTCGGCTGCAGCCGCGATGGCAGTTTGCGCCGCCGCCGGGACTGATGCTGTTCATGATCGGCTGGCTGCTGATCTGCCTTTTCGGCGTCATCGAGG
>JBHEOO010000066.1:278-8951 GCA_046260765.1 Chromatocurvus sp. | reverse complement strand
CGCCAATGCTGCGCACGTCGGTGGCCTGCTTGCCGGTGGCGTGCTCGGTGCTATCGCCGGCTACGCCTCCACCCGGGTCGGCAAAGCCTGATTCGGGCCGCTATACTCTGCCACCTTTGAACAGTGATACGGAACAGTGATACGGACACCGCATGGATGAATACGACAAGCTCGTCGGCAGCCTGACCCCGGAGATTTACGAGCGCCTCAAGCGCGCCGTTGAGACGGGCAGGTGGCCGGATGGCCGAGCGGTGACGGCAGCACAGCGTGAGCACTGTCTGAATGCTATTATCGCCTGGGGCCAGAGCAACCTTAAGCCCGAGGAGCGCATCGGTTTTATCGACCGGGGCCGCAAGGGTGGCGCGACACAGATGGGCGCTGGCAGTGAGCAGCCGCTGCGTTGGCAGGACGACCACGAGAAAGGGGGCCGCGGCGATGAATAGAGTGTCGCGGCGATGAATAGAGTGCAGCTCGCTACGGGTAGTGTTCGAAAAATGCGCACGGAGCTGGCGGACACCGTTCAGTACCGCTTGCCCCTCGGTGACTCCGAAACGCCGCTCAACGACTGGATTGGCCGCTCGCTGCAGCTGTCCTTTCTCGAAGAGATCCGCTGCATCCACTGCGACCGCAAGACGCAGAAAAGCTTTAACCAGGGCTACTGCTACCCCTGCTTCAAGCGACTTGCTCGCTGCGACAGCTGCATCGTAAAGCCCGAAACCTGCCACTTTTTTGCCGGCACCTGTCGCGAACCGGAATGGGGCGAGGCGAACTGCATGATCGATCATGTGGTGTATCTCGCCAATACCTCCGGTATCAAGGTCGGTATCACCCGTGGTAGCCAGGTGCCGACGCGCTGGATGGACCAGGGCGCAACGCAGGCGCTGCCCGTGTTCCGCGTCAGCAACCGGCTGCAGTCGGGTCTCGTCGAAAGCCTGTTTGCCCGACACGTTGCCGACAAAACCAACTGGCAGGCCATGCTCAAGGGGCCGGGGGAAGTGCGTGACCTGGCGGCTGCCCGGGATGCCCTGATGGCGGAGTGCGCGACCGATATTGCGGCGCTGCAGGCTGCCCATGGCGTGGATGCGATACAGACGCTGCCCGACGCCGCGGAAACGACCATCAGCTACCCGGTGCTGACCTACCCGGTGAAGGTAAAGTCCTTCAACCTCGACAAGACGCCGGATATCGGAGGCACGCTGCTCGGCATCAAGGGGCAGTATCTGATATTCGATACCGGCGTTATCAACATGCGTAAATATGGCGGCTACCGCCTGCAACTGACTGCGACCACGGAGATCTGAACACCATGCGCGATGCCCAGCCAAAGGCCATCTTCCTCAAGGATTACCAGCCACCGGACTACCTGATTCCGGAAACCCGCCTGCATTTTGAGCTGCATGAAGATCATGCCCTGGTGCACGCCAGACTGCGGCTGGTCCGGCGACCGGGATCATCGGCGACCTCCCTGCGCCTGCACGGCGAAAACCTGGAGCTGCTGTCGGTGGCAATCGATGGCCATACGCTCGCCGGCGGCGATTACGCCGTGGACGACTCGACGCTCACCCTGACCGATCTGGCGGAAACCCTCGAGCTGCAGACAACAACCCGGATCCGTCCACAGGACAACACCGCGCTCGAGGGTCTGTACAAATCCCGCGCCATGTTCTGCACCCAGTGCGAGGCCGAGGGCTTCCGCAAGATTACCTATTTTCTTGATCGACCGGACGTTATGTCGGTGTTTTCCGTCACCATTGACGCCGAGGTCGAGCGCTATCCTGTTCTTCTCAGCAACGGCAACTGCACGGCACAGTCCGGACTGGCCGATGGGCGTCACCGCGTTACCTGGGAAGATCCCTTTCCCAAGCCGGCGTATCTGTTTGCGCTTGTGGCGGGGAATCTTGCCCACACCGAGGACGCCTTTACCACGGTAGGCGGCCGCAGCGTCCTGCTGCGGATCTATGTCGAGGAGAAGGATCTTGGCAAGTGTGACCACGCGATGCAGTCCCTCAAGCATGCCATGCGCTGGGACGAGGAGGTCTACGGGCGCGAGTACGACCTCGATATCTTCAACATTGTGGCGGTCGATGATTTCAACATGGGCGCGATGGAAAACAAGAGCCTCAATATCTTCAATACCTCCTGCATCCTGGCAAGCCCGGAGACAACCACAGACGCAGGCTTTGAGCGCGTTGAGTCCGTCGTGGCCCACGAGTATTTCCACAACTGGTCTGGCAATCGCGTTACCTGTCGTGACTGGTTCCAGCTCAGCCTGAAAGAGGGCTTCACGGTATTTCGTGACTCCGAGTTCTCCGCCGACCAGGGCGCCCGGGATCTCAAGCGTATCGAGGATGCAACCCTGTTGCGCACCGCGCAGTTCGCGGAAGATGGTGGCCCCATGGCGCATCCCGTGCGTCCCGACTCGTTTATCGAAATATCCAATTTCTACACCGTGACAATTTATGAAAAAGGCGCGGCAGTGGTGCGCATGATTCACACATTGCTCGGCCCCGAGCGCTTTCGCGCCGGATCAGATCTGTACTTCGATCGCCACGACGGCCAGGCCGTGACCTGTGACGATTTTGTCAACGCCATGGAGGAAAGCGCCGGTGTTGACCTGTCGCAGTTCCGGCGCTGGTACTCCCAGGCCGGAACACCCGAGCTTGCCATAAAGGGGGAGTACAACGCCGACGCACGCACCTTTTCCCTGCATGTGACGCAGTCCTGCCCGGCGACGCCTGGCCAGCCTGAAAAGCAGCCCTTGCTTATCCCGCTGGCGATGGGTCTGCTTGGCGACGCTGGCAACCTGCGCCTGCAGCTGCAGGGCGAGCCTGCCGGGACTGAACTGGCGGACAACACACACCGGGTGCTGGTGTTGGACGGCGCAGAGCAGTCGTTTATTTTCACGGATGTGCCGGAGAAGCCGGTACCCTCGCTGCTGCGTGGGTTTTCTGCGCCAGTGCGGGTGCACTATGACTTTTCCCGCGAAGATCTTTGCGCCCTTATGATGCGTGACGGTGACGGCTTCGCGCGCTGGGATGCCGGTCAGCAGCTGATGGTGCAGGTGCTTGAGGATCTGCAGGTTCAGCGCCGTGAGGGCAGGGCCCTGAAGATGGATCCACTGCTGGTCGATGCGCTGGGTGGGCTGCTGCGCGACGAACAACTGGAGCCCGCGGTGGCTGCCGCCATGCTGACGTTACCCAGTGAGAATTACCTGGCGGAACTGGCCAGTCATACCGGTGGCGCAGATGTCGAGGGAATCCATGCTGCGCGTGAGCATGCGCGTGCCGAGATCGCCAGTATGCTTGAAGAGGCGCTTTCCGCCGCTTACCAGCGATGCCGTGTGAGCGAGGACTATGCGCCGCTGGGCAAGCAGATCGGCCAGCGCGCACTGGCCAACGTCTGTCTCTCTTACCTGGCGACAGTGGGCAACACGGGGGTTTCTCTCGCCAAAGCCCAGCTTGAGGCTGCGGATAACCTTACCGATCGACTGGCGGCATTGCACGTCCTTGCGCAGTATGGCGACCAGACGGTGCGCGAGTCGGCGCTGCAGCGCTTTTATGACGACTGGTCCCACGAGACCCTCGTCGTTAATCAGTGGCTGCAGCTGCAGGCCATGCTGACGGTCGGTGATTCACTCGAACGGGTGCAGGCACTGATGGAACACAGCGCCTTCACGCTGGACAATCCAAACAAGGTGCGTTCTGTCGTCAGTGCCTTTGCGTCGGGCAATCCCAGCGGCTTTCATCGACCCGACGGCGCCGGCTATCGCTTCCTCGGCGGCGTCGTGGAGACCCTGAATCGCCGCAATCCGCAGATGGCCTCGCGCCTGCTGGTGCCGCTGACCAAATGGCGCAATTACCCCGCGGGGCGTGATGCCATGCGCGACGAGCTGCAGCGCCTCGCATCGTTGCCGGATCTGTCGCCAGACGTCTATGAAGTCGTCAGTAAAAGCCTGACTTAGCGATCGCAGTCCTTGTGCTCTACCCTGTCGGGTAGAGCGACGGGAGGGCGGCAGTTTTCTGGGTGCCGCTCACCGTACCGCTTTTCAGGTAGTGCTGGCGAGCTGACGACGCCGCGGCAAGCAAGTCGCTGCTGTCCCAGGCGCCGGTTGCCTGTGCAGCAGTGCCGTAAAGGGCCTTGTCGAGGTCGGTGAGTGCCGAGTGCAATGCGTTGTCTCCCAGACTGCTGGCAAATGCTAGCGGGCTCAGCGAGGACGCCGGGGGCGGCAGGGTTTGCAGCCAGCGTCGTAACGACTCTCGCGCAGGGCCCGCGCGATCGGCAGCACAGGCGGCCTGGAACTGTTTCCACGCGCGTGATTCTGTGGAGTTGGGTGCAATTGCCGGCGCTTCGGGGACACTCTGGCGGCGCTGCCACACCATCCAGGCGAGTGCCGCGGCAGTGAGCAACCAGCCCAGGGCGAGCAGACCGCTGGTCCACACCCAGAGATCACCGCTACCTGCCACCCGTATCGGCTGCTGAGCAGCATCGTCCGTTCTTCCCTGTGCCTGAGGTGCTTCGGATGCAATGTTTTCGGCATTCTCACCCGCAGCCGTTTCTACCGAAATCTCCCTGGCTGGAAGCACCGCGTAGCGCAATTGGTTTTCCACGGTGTCCCACCAGGGGATGCGTACCTCGGGGATGCGGTAAACACCCGGTCTGACGGGCACCAGAGCGGCGCTGTCTGTTCTCAGCCCGATAACGCCGGTGTCCGCTTCTGCTTCCTCAATGCTCGGTTTGTCCGGATAGTACTTGAGTCCCTGGGTCTCGGGGAAATCCAGCGGCGGCAGCTGGGCGCCCTGCAGACCCTCTCCCGTGACGGTAACGGTTCGTGTAACGGAATCACCGGTGGCCAGCCCGTCGGGCTCTCTTGACCAGCTTTCCTCTATCTCCAGACTGCTGGCGGGCAGCCAGGTGCTGCCCGGGAAAGACGCGGGTCGCGGCTTCACCTCAAGCGTAATGGCTTCGCTGTTGCGGCTGATGCGCGGTCCGCTGTCCAGATCGAACAGACTGCGGGATCCCTGCCGTGCACGGCCCGCGAAGGTTTGCGCGGGAATTGACAGCGTCCCGCTCTGCTCGGGAAAAATGGCGTAGCGTATCTCGTGCACAATCCAGCGCCGTCCGCCGCTGCTGCGCTGGTAGGAAGTCTGTCCCAGTGGCTTAACGTACGCATCATCCAGCTTGAGCTCGGTTACGCTGCGGTCATCCAGGGCAATGGCCTGCTGCAGGGTCAGCGTCAGTATGATCTGCTGCTGCACGTACACAGCGTCGTTGTCGACGCTTGCGGTAAATATAATCTGCTCGTCGTTTGCCGGGCCGCCGGTCGCTTCTGACACCTCCAGGGAAATGGGCTGCGTGCGTTCACCGGCTGCGAAAAGCGCGGGGATCTGGAGAGAGCCGGCGCGCCGCGGCACCAGCTCTATCACCAGCGATTTCTCCCGGGTGGTCTTGCCGTTGATGATCTGCGTGCTGCTGCGACTGGACTGCTGAAGAATCTCAAAATCCCGGGCCAGGGGAAACAGGTCCGCCATGGCGGGATCTGTAACGCCGTCTGAGGAAAGCGTCAGCTGCAGGCTGTCTCCGAGTGTGACCTGTGTGCGATCCACGCTCGCTGTCAGAGCTGCCAGCGCCAGTGCTGGCAGCAGCCAGATCACCAGCGCCAGCAAGGCCGCGAGTCGCTTACCAGACCTCTTCATTGCCCCTCCTGTCATCACCTTTGCGCTGTCTCTTTCGGCTTTCGTAGCGGAATTTTTCACGCAGCAGTCCCGCTGGATCATCCGGCACCCGTCGCAGCCACTGCTGCATCGCCTGGTCGCGTTCCAGCGATTCGGCAAGGGACGATGCCGTGTCAATCGATGCGTTCGGTTGCTCGCGGGAGTCAGCGGCGTCAGCCTGGTCCCCCTCGACATCCTGCCCGTCATTGCCCGATGTCGGGTCACTATCCCGTTCCTGTTCAGACGATGGATCGCTGTCGTCGGGGTCATCGCCGGGCGGCGTCTGCGCGCCACCATCATCGGATTGCTGTTCACCCGATGAGTCGGCATTTTCTTGATCATTGCCTTGCGAACTGTCTTGAGAATTGCCGTCTGCGTTTGTGTCCTGGCTGGAATCGTCGCTACTTTCCTGCTGGTCGCCGTCGCCCTGTTTCTGCTGCTCCTGCTGGCGTTTCATTTCCTCCACCAGCTCCAGGTTATCCTCGGCGTCTTCACGTCCGGGATCGCGCTTCAGCGATTCACGATAGGCCTCAATGGCTGAGTCGAGTTCGCCCTGCCTTGCCAGTGCGTTGCCACGGTTGTACCAGCTGTCCGCGCTGTCCTGCTGGTTGAAATTCTGTGCCGCGTCGGAAAAATTGCCGGCCTGGTAGGCAGCGGCGCCGCGCCAGCCAGGATCAACGAAGGTTGCGGCGGCTTTCCCGGGCTCGCCGGCAGCCAGAGCGCGTGCCGCCTGTTGATCCTTTGTCAGCCAGAGATCACTCCATAGGTCAGCCCGTGTGGGTTCACTGGGCAAGAGTAACATCAGGGGAAACAGCCCATAAACGGCGCTGCGACGGAACGCAAGGAGCAGCAGCGGCAGCAGAGGCAGCACGAACCAGTGCGCCATGTCCGCCCAGGTGTCAGCTTTGCGATCGATTTCACGGGCATCTGCGTCCCGCGAGTCGTCGTTGGTTGCCAGCAGGTCGTCAAGGTCCGACGGGTCCACGGTGATGCCGCGGTACACGCCCCCCGTGCTGGCGGCAAGACCGCGCAGCGGGGATACGGGCAGCCTGGGCATGACGATGGCGCCGTCCGCGTCCTTCAGGAATCCGCCGCCGGGGAGGGGGATCGGCGCACCCTCGGCTGTGCCGACGCCGAGAATACTCATGCGAGCGCCACTGTCAGCCAGTACCGCGCGAATAGCATCAGTATCACCATCGGTCAGTCCGTCAGTAACGAGCAGAATACGGCCCCTTGGAACGCCGGCGGATAGCAGCAGTTGTGTCGCCGCCTCGATAGCGGCTGCCGGCTCGCTGCCGGGGAGCGGCATCATTCCGGGATCCAGTGCAGGCAGCAGGTTGGAGATGGTCGGGTGGTCGTCGGTCAGCGGTGTCACAACATGCGCATCCCCGGCAAAGGCAATCAGCGCTGTCTGCCCTTCCTCACGCATTTCGAGCAGGTCGAGCAGCTTGCGTCGCGCGCGGTCGATACGCGATGGGCGCATGTCCTCGGCCCACATGGAATAGCTCAGATCCAGAACCAGCACCAGGGCATCCTGTTTCTGCAGAACGGGTTGGGGCAGTTTCTGCCAGCTCGGTCCGGCCACTGCCAGCACCGCGACAATCCAGCCCAATGCCAGCACTGGCAACCAGCCACGTCGGCGGCGCGCGGACGCGCCGTCAATGAGGTAGGGCAGCAGCTCGGGGGCGATGACGCCCTGCCAGCTGCCGACATTTTCACGGCGCCGTGCCAGCCACCAGACCAGCAGAGCAAGGGGTACCAGAAGCCATAGCCAGTGTGGCCGCAGCAGGTGCAGGTCGGACAGAAACGCCATCATCTGATCCTCCCGGCTGCCGGGTGCCGCCGCAGCGACGCACCGCTGCCGAGCAGCACCAGCCATGCGCTGACAGCGAGTGCAGCCAGGAGCGGTATGTGCACCAGTGAGCGGCGTGGCCGATACGTTGCCGTGCTGACCTCCACCGGTTCAATGCGGTCGATGGTGCGGTAAATCTGCACCAGGTCCTGGGGGTCGCGCGCGCGGAAGTAGCGACCGCCGGTGCGCCCGGCGATCGCCAGCATGGTGTCCTCGTCAAGATCCGCCGACGGATTGACCTGGCGGTTGCCGAAGCGCGAGCCGAGGACGCCGGGGACGGTCATACTGTCGGCGCCGATACCGATGGTATGTATGCGGATATCGAGGGAATTTGCCAGTGCCGCCGCTTCGAGCGGATCGACGGTGCTGGCAGTGTCCTGACCGTCAGTCAATACAATGAGAACACGGCTGTCTGTCGGTCGCTCGCGCAGTCTCTTTACAGCGAGCCCGATGGCATCGCCAATCGCGGTTTCCTGTCCGGCAAAGCCGATCTGTGCCTCATCGAGAAAGCGTTCAACGGTTGCCGTGTCGAAACTCAGCGGTGACTGCACGTAGGCATTGCTGCCAAAAAGAATAAGGCCGACGCGATCGCCACTGCGCCGCCGGATAAAGTCGGTGGCTACGGCTTTGACCGCATCGATGCGCCGCACCGGTGTGTCAGCGACTACCATGTCTTCTACGCGCATGCTGCCCGAGATATCGACAGCGAGCATCAGGTCCCGGCCACTGTTGGGGAGCTGCACCGCATCACCGATCCAGGTGGGACGCGACAGTGCCATCAGGAGCAGTATCCAGCACAGCCACAGCAGCAGGGCAGGGAGCCGACGGCCAGTGCTGCCGATAGTGACAGCCTGTTCAGACAGGGATTGCCAGCGGTCGAAGAAGGGAATGCGCAGCGCCGCCGCCTGCGCCTGCCCTGCCGTGGGCAATAATCGGCGTGCGAGGAGCGGAAATGGCAGCAGCAGAGCAATCCAGGGCCAGATAACCTCAAGCATTTGCGACCTCCCGCTGGTGATAGCGCACCCATGTCAGGGCCGCCTCCGCAAAGGCACTGGTCATGTCTGGCGATGGATCCTGCGTGTAGAGAATGCTGCTGTCGATGCCGGAGAA
>JBHEOO010000066.1:0-268 GCA_046260765.1 Chromatocurvus sp. | reverse complement strand
CGGTAGCGATTGCGGCGGTATCGACGCCAGATCCATGCCGCGAGCAGTAAAAGCAGCGTCGCGGAAAAAATGGCGATAAACCACCAGCCCGGTGCCGGCGGCCACCAGCCGACCGGCGGTGGCTCTCGCAGCGGGTGCAGCGCCTGCAGAGGATCCTGAGGTGTCATGCCCGCGGGCCCCCGTATAGGTCCCGCAACACCTGGAAGGGGGAATCGTCCGTCGTCACCCGGCGACAGGGTGCGCCAACGCGTCGCAGCGCGTCAGCGAT
>JBHEOO010000065.1:0-9516 GCA_046260765.1 Chromatocurvus sp. | reverse complement strand
CCTGGCTGCGGTTTTTTACAGTCGTTTCCCTGCAGAAGACATGCGCGGTCGTTCAGCGGAAAATCTGTATGGCTGTCTTTATGGCCTGCTGCATTTCATGCGCACGTTTGATCCTCTCGAGCCCCGTGTGCGCATCTTCAACCCCCACATTGATCGGCACGGCTGGGAGAGCACCGCCACGGTAATCGCCATACTGTGTCGTGATATGCCATTCTGCACGGCATCGGTGCGTGGCGAGATCAATCAGCGTGGCATCAATATCCATACCCTCGCGAGCTGCAACCTCACGACGCTCCGGGACCACAGCGGCGCGCTGCGTGAGGTGACCGCCCGTGATTTGGCAGACGCCGATCTCTCCCATGAAAGCTTGCTGTATTTCGAAATTACCCGCCATTCCAACCTCGAGGACCTCGCCGGCCTCGCCTCGGCGATACAGGGAATCCTCTCGGACGTCGCGCATGTCGTGGATGATTTTGCCGCCATGCGGGAACGTCTGGGGGCTGCGCAGGCCAGCGTGGCGGCCTGCGAGTGGCTTCCCTCGCCGGAGCGCGCGGAGAAAGAGGCGTTTCTGTCCTGGCTCAAGCATGATCACATGACGTTTCTCGGGTACGAATACCTGCACGTGGAGAACGCCGGTGCCGACGGTGTCGTAACGAGTGAGAGCGGTAGTCATCTGGGAATACTGCGCCAGCGCGATACCCGGGGAGCGCTGGAACTGGAAAGCGATATTCGCGAGACCGGACCCGCGGGTCTGCAGGCGAATGTGCTGAGTTTCGGCAAGTCACGGACGCGTTCACGGGTCCATCGCCAGGCCTATCCTGATTACGTCGAAGTAAAGGTGTTTGACGATGAGGGCGTACTCCTCGGTCAGCATCGCTTCCTTGGTCTGTACACGGCGGCCGTGTACAACATGAATCCGGCGCTTATTCCCGTGCTGCGGGAAAAGGTCAGCGGCGCGCTGGCGTTGTCCGGGCTGGACGAAGACGAGCACGATGGACGCGAGCTTATTCGCGTGCTCGAGCTGTTCCCGCGAGACGAGCTGTTCCAGTCCAGCATCACTCGCCTGTTCGAGACCGCGAGCGCGATCAACCGCATCCAGGAACGACGGCAGACACGCCTGTTCGTGCGTCGCGATACCCATGGCAAGTTTTTCAGCTGCCTCGTCTACATGCCCCGCGATCGTTACACCACACATCAGCGGCGTCGCATACAGAGCATTCTTACTGAGGCTTTTGGTGCCGAGGAGTCCGAATTTACCACACAGTTCAGCGAGTCCATTCTGGTACGGGTGCATTTTGTCCTGAGGGTCAATCCGGCGAAGAAGCAGCGTTACGACGTCAACGAAATAGAGGAGCAGGTAGTGCAGGCGACACTGGCGTGGGAGGACCGACTGCGAGGTCGTCTGGTCGAGGAGTTTGGAGACGAAGAAGGTGAACACCTGATGCGCGAGATTGGCGACGGTTTTTCGCCGGGCTATCGCGACGACTTCGATCCGCGAGTAGGCGTGATGGACCTGTACGAGCTGCTGGCCCTTAAGAGAGGCAGATCGCTCGGCATGCGCCTGTACCGACTGCTCGAGGAGCCGGACGACCATCTCAAACTGCGGCTGTACAGCACGGAGCACCCTCTACCATTGTCCGACGTGCTGCCGATTCTCGAGAATCTCGGCCTACGGGTGGTTACCGAACGTGCCTACCCGGTAAGGACTCGCTCGGACGGGATCTTCTGGATACAGGAGTTTTCGCTGATCTACTCGCTGGCCCAGAATATCGAGCTGGATGAGGTCAAGGACGAGTTCGAGGATGCGTTCGCGCGCATCTGGTTTGGCGAGGCAGAAAGCGACAGTTTCAACAGGATGCTGCTTGGGACGCGGCTGAGCTGGCGGGAAGTTGCCCTGCTGCGAGCCTATGCCTGTTACATGCGGCAGATCAACTTCCCGTATAGCCTTACCTATATCGCCGAAACCATGGCCGATCATCTGCATTTGTCTGCGGGTATCGTGGAGCTGTTCCTGACCCGGTTCTCGCCCGTGTTCGACGGTGATGACGACTGGCGTGCACAGCGCGAGGCCGCGGTGGAGGAGCGCATCAACAACGGCCTGGATCGCGTTCAGAATCTCGGTCAGGACCGTATCATTCGCCAGTTTGTTCAGGTGATCAAGGCGACCCGGCGGACCAACTTCTTCCAGCCGGATGATCGCGGGGATCTGAAGCCCTACTTCTCGTTCAAGCTGGCTCCCGGGGATATTCCCGATATGCCGCGTCCGGTGCCCCTGTATGAAATCTACGTGTACTCCCCGCGCCTGGAAGGGGTTCACCTGCGGGGTGGCAAGGTGGCGCGCGGCGGCCTGCGCTGGTCCGATCGGATGGAAGATTTCCGCACTGAGGTTCTCGGTCTGGTCAAGGCACAGCAGGTGAAAAATGCAGTCATTGTTCCGGTTGGCGCCAAGGGGGGCTTTGTCGCCAAGCGCCTGAGTCCTGACATGAACCGGGATGAGTCGCAGGCAGAGGGCGTCGAGTGTTACAAAACCTTTATCCGTGGCCTGCTCGACATCACGGACAACCGCGTTGGCGATGGCATTGTGCGACCACAGCACGTGGTTGCAAAGGATGACGAGGATCCCTATCTGGTGGTTGCTGCGGACAAGGGCACTGCGTCGTTTTCCGATATCGCAAACAGTCTGGCCGAGGAATACGATTTCTGGCTTGGGGACGCGTTTGCGTCCGGGGGAAGCGTCGGCTATGACCACAAGAGAATGGGTATTACAGCGCGCGGTGCCTGGGTGTCAGTGGAGCGTCACTTCAGGGAGCTGGGCATCAATGTGGCGACCACCGACTTCACCGTGCTGGGTATCGGTGATATGGCCGGGGACGTATTCGGTAACGGGATGTTGCTGTCACCGCATATCCGGCTTGTTGCGGCCTTCAACCACCTGCATATCTTCATCGACCCGGAGCCGGACGCCAGGACAAGCTTCGATGAGCGTGAACGTCTCTTTCATCTTCCGCGATCGAGCTGGGAAGATTACAGCGCCGACCTGATTTCGAAGGGCGGTGGCATCTTCAGCCGCCAGGCCAAGTCGATTACTGTCTCGCCGCAGATGCGCGCCCGCTTTGATATTCCGGTAGCGCGAGTGACGCCGGCGGAGCTGATCAATTATCTGCTCAAGGCCCGCGTTGACCTGCTGTGGAATGGCGGCATCGGCACCTACGTCAAATCCAGTCGTGAGACACACACGGATGTGGGTGACAAGACCAACGACAGCCTGCGGGTCAACGGCAGGGAGTTGCGCTGTCGGGTGATCGGCGAGGGGGGTAACCTCGGCATGACTCAGCTTGGCAGAATTGAATATGGACTCGCCGGTGGTCGCTCGAACACCGATTTTATCGACAACGCCGGTGGCGTGGACTGTTCCGATCACGAGGTGAATATAAAGATTCTGCTGGATACCGTGGTGCGCCGCGGCGAGCTGACCGGGAGGCATCGGAATGAGCTGCTGGAGTCGATGACAGAGAGCGTTGCAGAACTGGTTCTGTTGAATAACTACCGCCAGGTGCAGGCCATTAGCATCGCAGAGTTTGAAGCCCGGTCCCGCGGTGGCGAATACCGGCGATTAATCGTACAGCTCGAGGACAGCGGCAAGCTGGATCGCGAGCTGGAGTTCCTGCCCGCAGATGATGAACTGGCGGATCGTCACGTGCACGGCAAGCAGCTGACCCGTCCCGAATTGGCCATTCTCGTCTCCTACAGCAAAGCCATACTCAAGGAGCAGCTGATAGAGTCGGCACTTGGCGGCGACCCGATTCTTGCCCAGGCGGTTGCCACCGCGTTCCCCGCTCAGCTTGTGGAACGTTACCCCGTGGAGGTGGACGATCACCGACTGCACAGGGAGATCATGTGCACCCAGCTGGCGAACGATATCGTAAACCGGATGGGTCTGAATTTTGTGCCGCGGCAGCAGAAGGCGACCGGAGCAACCGTTGATGATGTGGCGCGTGTCTATATAGCGGCCCTCGAAATTTTCTCGGTACCCGCGACATGGTCTGATATAGAGGCGTTGGACTATTGCGTTGATGCGCGCATACAGCTTGAGATGACGGTGAATATCGTGCGCCTGGTCAAGCGCTCGACGCGCTGGCTGCTGCGCAACCGGCGACATCAATTAAGGCCGAGTGATTTGATCAGCGAGTTCCATGCGGGAATCGGTGAGCTGGCCACGGCGCTGCCGACGCTGCTGCGCGGCCCGGCACTTGAACTGTTCCAGAAGCAACGGGACCAATATTGTGAAGCGGGTGTTGATGATGCGCTGGCGTCGACGATTGCGGGCGGCCTGCAGGCGTTCACTGGCCTGGCGATACAGGATGCGGCAGCAAAGACCGGTGTTCCGCTGATGGAAGTGGCCGCACTGTATTTCGATCTTGGCGAGCGACTCGAGCTGGACTGGTTTGGCAGTCAGATACTTGCCACCAACGTGGATAACGAGTGGCAGGCGATGGCGCGGGAAACTTACCTCGAGGACCTGCAGTGGCAGCAATGCACATTGACCATGGGCGTTTTGCGCAGCAAATGCGACGGCCTGGACGTCCCCGGTTGTCTGTTACGATGGGAACAAGAAGAGTCGCAGCTGTTGTCCCGCTGGCGTGACATGCTGGGTGAACTGCACAGCACGACGGCGCCGGATTTTGCGATGTTTGCGGTGGCTAACCGTGAGCTTCTGGATCTCGCGCAGAGCAGCCGGAGAGGGGTGTCATAACGCCACGCGCGGCGAAGCACCTCCTGGAGGAAGTTCAGCGCGGAGACGCGGCTCTTGCCAGGAAGGGAACCCTGCGCGACTCGCGCATCAGCTGGCTCGCTTCATCGCCGCTAACAGGGTGTCCGAAGAAGAAGCCCTGACCCAGAATATCTTTGCGGGAGCGCACAAAATCTGCCTGGTGGGCATCTTCGATGCCCCCGGCGACAAGCGACATGCGCATGGCTTCGCCCATGGCAATAATCGTGTTGGCGATGACGATATTATTTTCTGCATCCGGACTGATCGCCCGGATGAATGAGCCGTCGATTTTCAGGGTTTTGACCGGTACGGTGCGCAGCTGACTGAGCGACGCATAGCCAGTACCGAAGTTATCGACGGCAAGCCGCACGCCCAGTGTGCCAATCCGCTGCAGGTTTGCGATGGTGGCGCTGTCGTCGCGCAGGACGACTCCCTCGCCGATTTCAAGCTGCAGGCGATGCGCTGGGATGGCCAGAAGGCTGAGCACGGCGCTGAGTTCATCGCAGAAACCAGCGTGTGCCAGTGAGGCTTCGCTGAAGTTCACACTGATGTAGTCCGGTGCAATCTCATCGTCAAGCCAGTCTCGCATGCGCTGACAGGCAGTGCGCATAGACCACAGATCCAGCTGCCGCACCAGCCCTGACTGCTCGGCAATGGCGATAAACTCGCTCGGCGCGATGTCACCGAGGTCTGGATCGTGCCAGCGCGCCAGGGCTTCGAAAGCGACGCAGGCTCCACTAGCGAGATCAATCAGGGGGTGGTATGCCTGAGTCAGTGCGCCCCTCGTCAGGGCGCTGCGCAGCGCTTCCACAACGTGGATATGTCGATTGGCGCTGGCTGTCATATCGGGCGTGTAGAAACGCCAGTCGCTGCGACCCTGGGTCTTGGCCCGGTACATGGCGGTATCTGCAAAGCTGAGCAGTTGCGAGCGATCACTGGCATCATCCGGGTAGATGCTGATACCCACGCTACAGCTGATGGTCACCTGGTGACCGTCGAGCTCAAAGGGCTCCAGCAGGCGCTGCATCAGCTTGTCGGCGACTGTGGATGCACTTCTTGTCTCTGCGAGGTTGTCGAGTATCGCAACAAACTCGTCGCCGCCAACCCTGGCGAGCGCGTCCGTGTCGCGCAGGAGTGATGCCATTCGCCTGCTTGCCGCTACAAGAAGCGCATCCCCGGCCGCGTGGCCAAGCGTGTCGTTAACCTCCTTGAATCGATCGAGGTCGATAAACATCACCCCGAGCCGATGTTTGCCGCGCCGCGCGCGCTTGATGCCACCGTCAAGCAATGAGTCAATTACCGTACGATTCGGCAGACCGGTCAGCTGATCGTAGTGGGCGAGGCTCTCCAGCTTCTGGCGTGCCTCGTGCAGAGGCGTAATGTCATGGCCGCTAACGACCACTCCCGTGACCTCGTTGTCCCTGCGCAGAGGCGTGTAGAGAAAATTGACGTAGAGTCTTTCGCCGTCGCCGGGCTTCTCGCACCACTCCTGAAAACACACGGTTTCTCCCGCCAGGCAGCGCTCGAGCCGAATGCGCACCCCGCTATTCATGCGTTCTTCGCCAAGCACTTCATCGACACGCATCCCGCAGACGGTGTTCTCCGGAATGTCGAGAAAAGCCACGTAGGCGGCGTTCACCATGAGGTAACGATAGTCTGCCCCGATGACCGCCAGCTGATCGCGCGTGCTGGAGACTGCAGATTCATAAATCTCCAGGCGCGCCAGGGCGCTGCGATAGGGGCTGATGTCGCGTATCAGACAGACGATATGCTTGCCATCAGGGGCAGGTTTCAGCCGGGCTTCAAACCAGACTGGTCCCTGTTCCAGCTGCAGCTGGTATTCACAGGACTCCAGTGCGCCGGACGCTTTGCAGCGCTCGATGGTCTCCTTGAATGTGGCCGCAACCCGTCTGGGCATAAGCTCTTCCAGGGGTGCGCCGAGGAATGTTTCGGGGGTCGAGTAGAGATGATTTTCTTCACCAGCGCGATAGCGCACAATGCTGCCGTCGTCAGCCAGCAAAAAGAACAGGTCAGGGAGGGCGTCAACGACTGATTCAATCGCCGCACGATCCATTGCGCCTGCGCCTGCTGCCTGCAGGTCGGCAGGCCCCTCTCTGGTCGAAGGCGGTTGCGTCATGAAATCCCTGTCCTGTGCTTCGCCGGATCGGAGTTTAGCTGGAGTCTTTGTCGGGTCGTCCCCAGGGCTTTTTACTCGCGACGCAACTCGTAGTGTGAGGCGCAGATAATTCACGGATATCCGGCAAATTGCAAACGTCTTTTGTGTATGTCCGGTATGGATATGCCCGGTTTGGGTATGTCCGGCGCTTATTGTCTGTGCGGGGGCAGTTCCGTGCGGGTGTCAGGGCCGCTGAAGCGGCCCGGTGGGTTGCTAGATGGTCGGTATGCGATGCACGCCGGAGACGCCGGTCATGCCATCCCATTGGTCGGATCTGCCCTCACGCCAGCCCGATAGCCAGTTCATTCGCTGTTGTTCGTTCTCGTGTGGGCAAATGTCCATACTGCGTCCGGAGACGCCGGCCTGATAGCCACGGTCAAATGCCCGGGTTCCCATATCGCGTTTTTGTCTTTTCATAGTGTCGCCTCTGGTCGTATTCAAAACCGCTTCAGGTGGGGAATGGTCAAGCTGTGTTGTTACGGGTGTTGCCTCCATCAGAGGCCACCTTGCAGACCACAACATCACCAGCCCCATCATTGATGTAAGCAGACACGGACCGAACTGTCGACTATCGTTTGGTTACAAGCGGCAAGCAAATTAAGCCAGAAGAGTATAAAAAGGTAAATATCTATCTATTACAATAGCATATGGCCGAATATTAATCTCTAATCTAGGAATTGATGTCACTTGAAGTCGCAAGAAGATGTTCGTTCGCCGGCGGGCTTTGCTGCGCCTGCAGATCTTCGGCAATACATTCTATCCAGTGCACGACGGGTACACCGGCTGCCGCCGCGAGGTGTAGCTGACAGCCCACGTTCGAGGTGACAATTCGTTCCGGATGCGCTACCTCCAGCGCGGTAACCTTTCGCATGCGCAGGCGTCGGCTGGTGGCGGGCTGCAGAATGGAATAGGTGCCCGCTGATCCGCAGCAGAGATGGTCATCCCGGGTGTCTGCAAGCCGGTAGCCGCAGCTGGCCATGAGACGGCTCACTGTATCTGGCTGCCGCATGCCGTGTTGCTGGCTGCAGGGAATGTGCACTGCGATGGGGACAACGGCGGGGCGCAGTGGCAGCGACTCCAGCGCTTCCTTGTTCAGTGCCTCGGCGATATCCAGCGTCATCCCGCTGATGCGCGCTGCTTTTTCGGCGTAATCGGGATTGTCCGACAGGAGCCGCCCATAATCCGCTATCTGCACACCACAGCCGGTCGCGCTGCTGATAATCGCTTCTGCGCCGTTTTCGATGTGCGGCCAGATGACATCGACAGTCCGACGCATATTGGCCAGTGCTGCGTCGTGGGCCCCCAGATGATGATTCACGGCGCCACAGCAGGTTTCACCCGCGGCAAAGACCAGCTCGATGCCGAGGCGCGCAAACACAAGCCGCGCCGCGTCATTCGTGCGCGGCGTCGCCGCGCGCTGAACGCAGCCCTGTAGCAGCACCATGCGTCGAGGCAGCCTGCCTGACTGCACGCGCAAACGCTGCTGCCTTGGCGGGATATGCTGACGCACCTCCGCGGGCATTACGCCGCGCAGATACTGACCGAGTCGCAGTAGCGGAGTGAACAGGGCGGGGCGCGGCACGATCTGACGCAGCAGCCAGCGTAGCGAGCGCGCTGTCATCGGGCGAGTATCCCGATGGTCGACAAGGCGGCGCCCGGCATCGGCAATACGAACGTATGCCACACCCGAGGGGCAGGTGGTCTCACAGCTGCGGCAGGTCAGGCAGCGATCCAGATGCGTTTCGACGGCAGCTTCTCCGCTTCCCGTCTCAAGCAGGGACTTGATCAGGTAGATGCGCCCCCGGGGGCTGTCCCGTTCATCCCGATTGTCGAGATAGGTGGGACAGGTGGCAAGACAGAAACCACAGTGCACGCAGGCGCTGGTCAATGCGGCGGCTTCCTGCGCTGCGGGATTGTCGGCGAAATCGGTATGGAGATGGACGTGCATGTCAAAAGCCCGTTATTGACCGCTGAAGACGCGGCCTGGATTAAAAATGCCGTCGGGATCCAGTGCGTGCCTGAGTCGTTGCTGGAGGGCCCTCTCGACGCTGCACAGCGGACCATTGACCTCGCTGTGCCTGTCGCCGCCCCGCCACAGCTGCGCACGACCGCCCACGCTGCGGGCGGCGTCGTGCATTGTCGCCGGGTCGTGTCCGCCAGTGAAAAAGCGTTGCGCACCGCCCCAGTCGATGACGTCCGGCAATTCGCCCGACAGTGGCGAAGACGGCGCCACTGAGAAGCGCCACAGGGGAGTCGCACCCTCGAAGGGCGGCGAGTTTAGTGTATCCAGCGCTCGCCAGGGTTGGCTATCACTCACCAGATCGCCACCCTGGCGACGACGAAAGTCTTTCACGCCGGCGGCAGCGCCAGACACGCGCAGATACAGGGTGCCCTCGAGCCAGCAGGCGCCGCTGAGAGGCCCGGGCAGCGCTGAAACCGCGACCATATGCGCAATGGCCGCCGGTGCGTCCAGCGCGTATCCGAGCGTTATTTCCATCGCCGGTTCTGGCGCGACCCGCAGCGTGACCCGGGTGATCACGCCGAGGGTCCCCTGGGCGCCGGCATGCAG
>JBHEOO010000064.1:0-9560 GCA_046260765.1 Chromatocurvus sp. | reverse complement strand
GGTCGAGGGCAATTCTATCGACATACGTTACGGCAATCTGGCCGCCGCACTGGCGGAACCGGATACCGATCTGCGCCTTTTCGGCAAGCCCGAGGTGCGCGGCGAGCGTCGCATGGGTGTGGCGCTGGCGCTGGGTGAGAACACAGCGGACGCCGTCGAAAAAGCCCTGGGGGTTATCGGGCGGCTTGAAGTCGCGCTTCGCTAAACCTCACTCTCTTCCACGGTTCAGCTCTGCCAGCAGACGCCCGCGGCTGGTGACACCGTAATAGCGGTACAGGCGCTGCACATGCCGGTTAACCGTGTGCCGGCTCAGGCCAAGCCTCACTGCGATCTGCTTCTCTGATTCGCCGGCCATCAGACCGCCCAGCACCTCCCGCAGTCGCGGCGTCAGTGCCGAGACATCCGTCCGCGCTCCCGGCAGCGTCAACAGCCGACCCTGAAGCGAAGACAACTCGTGATGGATCAGGCGAACAAGATAACGGGCCGAATCGGGGAATGGGCCATCCGCGGCATCACGGTGCAGCACCAGCGTCTGCTCGCAGCGTGAGCCCTGCGGCGGCAGGGGCAGCGACGAGGTGATCCGGTCGCCCAGACCGCAGGCCGCCACATAGTCGCCATAATGGCGTGAACGCTGCCAGGCCCTGCGCTCCACCACGTCGTAGAGGCTGCGCGTGACCAGTCGCGCACTGTCATCGGCACGCGTATAGAATCCGCGATGGAACAGGTCATCGCGATGGGCATCTGTCGCCTGGTAATGCGCCCAGAGAGCCTGCTCCCGCGCATCCAGAAAACCGGTGGCCAGTGTCTCAAAGACGTGCTCGGAATCGGACAAGGGCGCACGCACATGCAGGTAAAGCGCGACGCGGGCACCGGTGAGCGTCTGCAGGCCTGTCAGCAGGTGCGTGCGCCAGGCAACAGAATCCTCGCGGTGCTCCAGACATTCGCCCAGCAGACGATAGGCGTGACGGACGTCACGCAATCGAGGCCGCGCGCGCCGACTCACCGCGTGTGCTTCCTGCCAGTTGATACCGCATTGGTGTATTTACGGTAATGCGCGATCGGCCGCCGTGATCTAGCTTTCTTAGAATATGCGCAGATAGCCAACGTTTGCATGCCTGTCGAGATGTCCACCGGCGATTCACGCCGCCGAAAATTTACAAAGTACCACAGCAATTGTTTGGCACGGGCACATTATGGCTTTGTCGATCCTGTCCTTGTGAATACCACTGTGAGAGAAACACGGCTTCTTTTTTGCAATAACCAGATAGAGCAGCCTGCAGGCCGCCAACCACGACCCCGCCTGTGCCCCGGCTGAATCGACCCGGCGTTGTAACGCCGTACGGCAGCACGACAATAAACAAATAAAGGAGCATCGCCAGCATGCAGGCACGGACATCTGAGACCCTCAACGCGCTCATGCATCGCCAACTGCAACACCCCGGCCGACTGCTCGTCGCCTGCTGCATTCTAACCCTGGCATTCGGCCTGGGGCTGCGCGGCGTTTCCAAGGATCCGTCAGTAGATGCCTTCGTTCCCGGCAACCACCCGGCGGCACTGGCCCGGGATATCGCCCGTGATACGTTTGGTCTGGAGGACCCCATCATTATCGGCCTCGCTGCGCCTGCCGGGGAGAGCGCCTTCACGCCGGCGCGGCTGGAGGCGCTGCGACGAATCGACCGGGCTGTGCGCCGGGTTGATGGCGTCAAGAAAAATGATGTGCTGAGCCTCGCCGGGGAAAATGCCATCAGCGGCAGCCAGGGCGATCTGCTGGTCGACCCGATTATTGAACCGGGGCCGGTGAGCCTGGAGACCGCCGCACTGGCCGCCCAGCGTTTCCGCAACATGCCGATGCTGTCGGGCCTGCTGGCCTCACCCGGCGAGGACATGCTGATAGCGATTGTGCCGGTTGTCGACCCGAATCACGCGGTAGAAAGCGTCAGCGCCGTGCGGGCGATCGCCGAGAGGGAAGCCGGGGACGTGGCGCAGGTTTACGTTGCCGGGGTCGCCGCGATGAACGCGCGCCTGGCAACCATGGTTGATACCGACACACGGATCTTTATCCCCGCTGCCATTCTCACCGTTCTGGCGATTCTGCTCTTCGCACTGCGCCGACCCGCCGCCCTCATCGGGCCGCTGTTTGTCATCGCTTCCTCCGCTGCTGTGGCAATCGGGCTGATGGGGTGGCTGGGCTCGAGTTACTACCTCATCACCACCGCCCTACCGGTGGTCATCATGGCGATTGCGGTGGCAGACAGTCTGCATATTTCGGTGTTCTATCTGCGCGCTCGTCGGGTCTCGCCGGAAAAGAGCGCACGCGTCGCGGCGGCCGAGGCGCTCGGACACACCTTTGTGCCGGTGTCGCTGACGACACTGACCACGATAGCTGCGTTTCTCGGGCTTTCCGTGGGTGCAGCCATGCAGCCAATCAGCGAATTTGGCGTCTATGCTGCGGTGGGCGTGGCCGCCGCGTGGCTGTTCAGCCTCACTGCTCTGCCGGCCATCATGATACTCACTGACCTGCGCCCCGGGGCAGGCCCCGCACGCACAGAAGAGGATACACCGATTGGCCGCGCCATCGCCGCGGTATCCACCGCGTCCCTGTCGCGGCCAAGAACAGCGCTGGGACTGACTTTCCTGGCACTGGTTCTGTTGAGCTTTTTCGGACTGCGCGCCGAATTTGACTACGAGCGTCAACGCTACTTTGTCGCCGACGATCCGGTGCGGATTGCCGACGAGACGATCAACGAACACCTCGGCGGCATGAATTTTCTCGACGTGATGGTCAGCTCGCCGACCCCCGGTGGCTTGATGACCCCGGCCGCCATGCAGGCCATTGCCGACCTGCGCCGGGAGTTGGCCGGCCTGCCACTGGTTGTGAATGTCACCGGCATCGACAGCTACCTTTCCCTGCTACACGCGGTACTGACCGATGCCAGCTATGGCGAACTGCCTACCAGCGAGCGCGGGCCCGGGCAGTACATGTTTCTGTATGAAACCGCCGGTGCCCCTGAGGATTTCAAACGCGACATCGACTACAACTACACCCGCGCACTGGTGCGGGCGCAGCTCTCCACCGACAGCTATCAGAGCACGCTGCCGGTGGTTCGCGCACTCGAGCGACAGCTGGAAAGCTGGCGCGCGAGCAGCGGCCTGGATGCACAGATCAGCGGACGCGTCGCGGTGAACGACGGCTGGATGAGCCAGCTCGCCGCCAATCACTTCGTGGGACTTGGCGTCGCATCGGCCCTGGTGTTCCTCACCACGCTGGTGATCTTCCGCTCGGCGATTTTTGCCGGTCTCGCGGTGATACCGGTCTTTGTCGGGGTGGTGACGGTCTATGCCTGTATGGGACTGTTTGGCATCGACATTGCGCCGGCGACCTCCATGACGGCAGCCATTGCCACAGGCCTCGGTGTCGACTTCGGCATTCACCTGGTATCACAGCTGCGCAGGCAGCTTGCCATCAATCCCGATGCGAGCACCGCGGTCAGTGGCAACTACATCGTTGTCGCCCGGGCCTGCTTCTGGTCGGCGGTTGCGCTCGGCCTGGCGCTGGCCGTGATCTGCATCAGCTCGGCACCGCCGCTGCGCTGGTTTGGCGTATTGGTGGCCGTCGGCGCCCTCGGTTCCCTGGTCGGTGCCCTGGTCATGCTGCCGGCACTCATTGCATCCATCTCACTCATTCCCCAGAGGAGCCAGACTCATGTTGCTCACGCCTAGACAGCTCGCATTATCCCTGGTTCTGGCAACCGGCGCCGGAGCCGCACAGGCGGACGCTGTCTCTGATCCGACGGCGCTGGCCACGGCGCAGGCAATCGCCGCACGACCGGCCAACGAGGGTCGGGTGGGAACCATGCACTTTGCACTGCGCAATGGCTCCGGCGCTACGCGCCAGCGCGAGGCGCTCATGTTCCATTCGGACACGCCGGAGACCATCCGCATTGCCATTTTCTTTACCCAGCCGGCCATGATCAGCGAGACGGCATTTCTCAGCTTTGATCACCGGATCGGAGATGACGAGAACTGGCTCTACCTGCCCGCCACCGAGCGCGTGCGGCGCCTGCCGGTGTCGGATCGCGGTGACTACTTCATGGGGACCGATCTGTCCTACGGTGATATCAAGGACGACTTCAAGTTCGGCCTGGAAGACTGGCTTTTCACCGCTGTACAGGAGGAGGTTGTCGACAACGTCCGCTACATGCGGCTTGAGGGCGAGGCGCAATCGACGCAGACCACCGCCGAAACGGGATACTCGCGATTCACCGCACTGATCGACATCGAGCGCAACTTCCCGGTGGATGTCACCTACCTGGATGCTGACGGTGACCCGCTGAAGCGTATTGTCGTTGAAGAGCTTGACACCGTTGGCGGCGCCTGGACCGCCATGCGCTTTACGGTAGACCAGCTGCAGAGCGGCCACACCACACACGTTCACTTTACCGACATGCAGCACCGACCGGACCTCGACGACAGTGTGTTCGATGCCGAATCCCTCGCCTTCGGCATCCCCTACCTCGACTGACACAGGGCAACTCATGCATCCGTCATCCGCCTCATTGAGCGTGGGGCGCCGCTCACTCCTGCGCCTGTCACGACTGGCTGCATCAATTCTCGGTGCCAGCATTGCGCTCCAGGTTCCCGCTGCAGCGCTGCGCAGCAGCAGTTCATTACAGACGGAAACGGTGCTGGCTGTCGCCACGCGGGGCGGAGTATCGCAGGCGCGAGTCAGCCTGCTGCCAGAGACTCAGCTGCGAATGGGCCGTACCTGGTCTGCCGAGGGTCGCCTGCGCCTGGAGGGCGCAGCCAGCGACACCGGCCTCGGCACCCGGGAGACCTACAGCACCGTGTCCGAACCCTGGCAGCCCGGCAGTGATGTTCGCATCGAAATCGATACCGCCACGCTCAGCTGGCGCGAACGCACGACCCAGTTCACGCTGGGCAAGCAGACCGTGGCCTGGGGAGTGCTCGATGGCGTGCAGGTCACGGATCGCTTTGATGCGGTGCGCCGCCGCGAAGCGGTATTCACTCAGGAGCGACCCGAGCGACTATCACGCTGGGGCGCACGGGCGCGCTTTCGTCTGGGTGGCACGCGACTGGACGCCGCCGCTGCGTTTGACGGCAGCGTCAATCAGCTGGCCAGGGCAGGAGATGCCTTCGATATCCGCGCCGCGCGATCACGGGGCGGTCTCCCGGCAGGCATTGTACCGACCCGTATCGACGTCGATGTCCCGGACGATGCAACGTTTGGGCTGCGGGCCTCGCGCACCATCGGCACCTCAGATAGCAGCGTCATGGTCATTCACGGCCCCGATACGGAACCGGTTTTCCTGGCCAATGGCACCGGCGTAGAGCTCAGCTATCCAACGCGCACGCTGCTTGGCGCCACCTGGCAGCGCGCTGCAGGCGCGCGGGTGTGGCGACTGGAAGGCGCCTTCGTTCCAAGGCAGCCAGTGAATCTTGCGCCCGCGCAGGGGCTGGTGACGGCGAAGGAAGCGCGCTGGCTGATCGGCAGTGGGCTGGACTGGAGCCTGCCGGGGGGCATCTTTCTGAATGCACAGCTGGCGGTAGACCATATTGATACCGGAAACGCCGAGATTGCCCGTCCCGAAACGGACGTTGTGAGCACCCTGCGCATCCAGCGCAGCTACAGCAACGAGCGCTGGCGCGCCGTGCTGGAGATGATCAACGTGCTCAGTGACGGCAGCGGCACCCTGCGGCCGTCACTCACGTGGCAGCAGGGCGACTCGCTGGCCCTGGACCTCGGCGCCGACCTGATCTGGGGTCAGGAGCGCGACCTGATCGGTCAGTTCGAGCAGGCCAGCCGGGTGTATTTGCGGATAAGGAAGACGTTTTAGTGGCCCACTAGGGTCGAGCCAGCACGACCTCGATCTCAACCAGCATGCCGGGCACCGCCAGTCCCGCCACCTGCAGGGCCGAGCGCGCGGGCAGATTGGGCTGGTCTTCGGTGCCGAAGTAAAGACGATAGGCGCGCATCATGCCCTGAAAGTCCATCATGTCCTCACCATCAGGCGCCACCAGAAAAACCTGCATCTTGATCACGTCGCCAAAGGTCAGGCCTTTGGCGGCAAGCGACTCCTCAAGCCGTCCGAAAACGGACAGGGTCTGTGCCTCCGTATCCCCCCAGTATTCAGACGAATATTGTTCCGCGTCAGGGTTGGCCGGCCGCGGTGTGGTGCCGCTGTGGTAGACCAGGGTGGTACCCGGCAGCACCTCCACCGCCTGGGCAATGGGGAAATCACTTCCCGGCAGTTTGTGGCGACGGACTTCTGCCGAGGCACTGGCACTGGCGCCCACGGCAAGCGCCAGTGTCGCGGTAGCGGCGAGTCGGCGGGGGCTGGAAATCGATTGCTTGTTCATTGAGGTGTCCTCAGCTGTGGATTGTTTAGTGGGCGCACTTCCGTCGGCCGCGCCAACAGCCAGTCTGGCGATGTGCGCTACCGTATCGTACACCGCCTGCTCGTCCGGGAGTCCAATGCTTGCCAGGCGCATGCTGGTGCCGCCGGTGTCCTGTGCATCATAGCCCCGCACGCCGCGGCGAAAGCCGTCGATCTGCCGCGCCAGGTACCAGGGCTCGCGCCCCGCAAGCGGCGGTGACCGCAGCGCTTCGTTACCCTCGCCATCGACGCCGTGACAGGCGGCGCAGGCCTGGTACAGTTCGGCGCCCCGGGCCGCATCGCCGACGTCGGCGGCGTCATCGAGGCCGACATCGGCCGACGTTATCAACGTAACGGGCACCGGGTCTGGCGCTGGCGTGGACATGACAAGGTCGACCGCGCGCTCGACGGCAGCATCGTCCAGCTGCGCAGCCTGAGGCCACATGGCCACACCATAAGTGTCCCCCGGATGTCGACCGCGCCAACCCTGGCGAAAAGCGCGAAGCTGATCGCGCACATACCAGCCAGGCAGCCCGGCGAGTCGCGGCGCGTTCAATGCCCGATTACCGACAAGACCCACCCCGTGACAGGTGGTGCAGGCAATCAGGTCATCCGCAACGGGGGCTAAGGAAAAGCTGTCTTCTTCTGTTGCTCGCGTAACGGTACTGCTGTCGGCGCTCGCCATGGCCGATAGCGCAAGCATGGCACATACCAGCAATACTCCGCGGGCACCGGCGCCTTTGCGATCAGTGGGCTCACAAGGTGCCGGGGTGCGGATAAGGGTGCGGATAAGGGTGCGGATAAGGGTGCGAAAAGGGGTACGGACAGGAATGCGCGCAGCGGTCATCGAGTCGCCACCGACTCTGCGCCGCGCGGCGCTGCAGCCTGTGACTGCAGCTGCTGGATGGCGTGATGCGCAGAAGAGAAAGCCCCCTCCTGCCAGCCGGGATGGTAGCTCATCTGGTCGCCCATGAGCAGGTGACGGCCATGCAAGGGCCGCTGCAGATACGGAAAATACCGGCTGCGTGCGGTGTCACTCCATTTTGCGGTGCACCCCATGTGAAAGTTCATGCGCTGCCAGGGCACGCTGACAAAGGTATGGGCGTGCTGCTTCACCTGCGGGTGCAGCTTTTCCAGCTGCGCCAGCGCACTGGCGTAGCGTTCTTCGGGGGGCATGCGAGCAAATAGTTCAGCATGGGCCGGGTCAAAGGTATAGGCCGCCAGCATAACGCCACTGGGAAGGTGGGTGCCGTGGGGCGGATACCAGACCTGCTCGATAGGCTGGCTGGTCCACGATATGCCGCCGTAAATCCCCTCGTCCTCCCAGAAGCGCTGGTTCATCTGGATACCCAGCTTGAACAACTTGCCACGACCGATGCTGTTCAGCGCCTCGGTGTAGCGCGCTGGAAAATTGTGGTCGATACCCGCCAGCAGATGCACGGGGATGCAGTTCAGGCAGTAATCCGCGCGCAGACGGTGGTGCGCACCGTCGCGCTGATAGACAACATCAACACCGTCGTCCAGCACACGAATGCGCTGCACCACCGCCCCGGTGTACTTGGGGCTTCTGATGTTACGCACAAACGCATGCACGATGGCATCCATGCCGCCGCGCGGCTGCATGAGCGGCGCTGACTGGTCCTCGCTCTCACCGAAGTGCATCTTGTAGCGCCAGAAGTCGGACTTGAGAATCTCCGAAAAATCCAGCCCTGGCTGCAGCTGTCCCGGCTCGAGCATGCCCGGCGTCGGGGAGAGATTGCCGGACTGACGGTAACCGCCTCGCGCTGAGCCGCGATACACCAGGTTGCTGTCGAGGTCGCCATAGCTGCGCAGAAAACCCATGAAGCGTTCGACATCATCGGCATTCAGGGCTTCGTCGAGGACGCCCTCACGGGACAGCTTGCCGGCAAGCTCGGCCAGGAAACCGCGCGCCTCGGCAACATAGTGTCGCTGGCGCACGCGCTTGCCACCGAAGGCCGCGTCATCCTGGGTCCAGGCGTTGTAGTCGACGTTGACAAAAGGCTCAAGCTCAACCCCGAGGGTCTTGCAATAGTGCAGCAGCAGCCGATGGTGTGCCGGTATGCGCGCCGGTCCGGCGTTGAAGTACAGATGGGGTTCGTCGTCAAATTCGCAGCGGCGCTGAAAGCCCATCTCATCGATGAGGTCGCCCGAGCGCAGGGTCAGGTTGCGGCCACCAAAACGGTGCGAAGCTTCCAGAATGGTGCACTCAAAGCCGGCACGCTCCAATTCGAGGCACGCCATAAGGCTCGACAGACCCCCGCCGAGAAGAACAACTGACCGGCCGTCGCCACTGGGCATCGGCCTGGAAAGCGGGTCAGCAGTCGCCGCAACCGGCGTCAGCCCCAGCGCCACGGCGCCCTGGAGCACGGCGGCTGAGCCACCGGCGAGACCGAGGCGCTCGAGAAAATTTCTGCGGGTTAGTGGAACAGACATGCAGGAAGCCACTCATGCGGTTAACAAGTATTCAAATTGCTGCAGGAATCGTGCCTTATGCTCCTATTCTGGTTCAAGTCCCATTGGCGCCTGACCCGGAAATAAGAAAAACATCCCGCTGGGGCGGCAACATCCACCGCGTCCCGTCCTCGGAAATCTGCGCCGTTTCCTCAAACCGTGTATACCAGGTCTTGCCGTCCCACATAGGGATCGGCGTACTGACGTGAAACTCAATGGACACCCATTCGTTCATCATCAGCGGGTAGCGGACCCGGTCGCCGTAGGCGAAGGGAATGTCGGCGGCGACCCGGGTCCCCATATCGTGGGCGGCGTTGCCCACGGAGTGACCATAAAATCCGGCCTCGGGTCGCCTGTTGCTGCTCGCGTCGCCACCCGCATCGGGCCCGACCGTGGCGTAACCGAGTGCCTCCGCCTCGGCATTGATCGCCGACCAGATCTCGTGCCCGACACCGCCGATCAGCATTTTTCCGGTATAGATCCGCGCCATATCGTGGACGGCATCCCAGGCCATCTGCAGTTCGTCGGGCAGAGCTGTTTCACCGGGTCGCAGAATATACGCGGTCCGCTTGATATCCACCGAGTAGCCCAGGTACTTAAGGCCGCCATCGATGCCGACAATATCGCCGGGCATCAGGGGCATGTCCGGGTCGTGGATCGGCAGCAGGTCACCCTCGCGCACCACGCGTACTG
>JBHEOO010000063.1:356-9802 GCA_046260765.1 Chromatocurvus sp. | reverse complement strand
CAGCAGTGCATAAAGGCAGTGGCGATGTGTATGCGCGCCGCCTGAGCTGATGCCTAAATGACACCCTTGACTGATTCTGCGAGCAGGTCTGTGTGCCCCACGGTGCAGGTACCGGAAGCCACCCGGGACTGACGGAAACTGACCCAGTCGGCCAGCGAGCTGGCATCGAGACCGTGGCTGCCTGCTACCGCGGCAGCAATGCCCGTTATCAGCGCGGAGACAAGGCCTTCATCGGCGCCGTCAAGCACCCAGTCGCTGCTCGCAGAAGAGACCCGGAAGCCGGCCTGTGAAAAGGTGCGCTGCATTGCGCCTCCCGCATCAGGACCCAGCGCTGGACCAAACCCCTTGTCCCGGCGCTGATCCTCATTGAAGGCCTGAAGGACAAGGTCATCAAGCGGATGCGCGGGCGTCCAGCGCGTCCGTCCATCATAGTTCAGTGCTGAATATACCGCGACTGGAACCCGGCTCGATTGCGCTTGCAGAACCTGCGCAAGCGTCTGCAGAAACCCGGCAGATACCAGGTCGAAAAGCGCAGAAGCCGTGACCAGCCGCGCGCCAGTCAGGGGCAAGGTCATAATGTCCGACAGGTCTGCGGCAAACGTTTCGATACGCGTCTGACCGCCATGGCGTCGCTGGGCTTCCGCGAGCAGCGACTGATCATGATCCACCAGACGCCAGATCAGCGGAATATGCCCCACATCTTCCAGGGCCCGCAGCGTTGAACCCGTACCCGCCCCGAGGTCGACCACGATTGACGCCCGGTCTGGCGCAGCATCCCGCTGCAGCCAGTGTATCGCACGCTCGCGAAGCCCACTGTCCCGGGCGCGCCGGTCGGCATCTTCCCGCAGATCAAGCCAATCGATACTGAAACCACTCATGATGCAGTTACATCCTCAAGCACGCGGGCCACACAGCTGACGGTGTCGGCCCAGGTCGGTAATTCGCAGGCTGCCTGCCGGGCACCTGCCTGCAGTTGCCGCCGCAGATCCTCACGGGTGAGCAGTCTGCGTAGTGCAGCCGTCAAGGCCTCGACATCATCAGGCGGAACCAGCACACCGGCCGACTCGGGCACCACATCGGGCACCGCCCCGGCGCGGGCCGCTAGAATGGGCAGGCCTGCCGCCAGCGCCTCGGCGAAGACCATGCCATAACCCTCATAACGCGATGGCAGGACAAACAGATCGGCAGACTGTAGCTCTAAGGGAATATCCTCCACGGTGCCAGCGAAGTGAATACGAGACTGCAGCTTCAGGCGATTCACCTGATGCTGCAATGCGTCGCTCCATACGGCATCAAAGTCCCGACTGCCCACAAAGCGCGCCTGCCAGGGAAGGTCTACCAGGGGCGCCAGCGCATTGATCAACACATCATGGGCTTTACGCCGCGTCAATGAACCCACCGCAAGCAGGATGGGTGGCTCGCCATTGCAATCTGCAAACGACATACGCGCGGTGCCGGGTCGGGCAACAGCCACCCGTTCCGGGGGCACGGCAAACTGCGTGATCAGTATTCCCCGGGTATGCTCACTGGTTACCAGAACCGCGCGGGCCATCTGCAGTGACCGCTGCTCCGATACCAGGAAACGCTGGTGCTGCGCCGGGTCAAGGCCGGATTCCAGCGCCAGAGGATGATGGCAGAGTGCGATGATCCGCAGGCGCTGTGCCTGCGCCAGTGCAGTCTCATCGAGCGCGCCGAAAGCCAGTCCATCAATGATCACCACAGCATCGTCAGGCAGGGCCGCGAGTGCTTCAATCGCCTCCTTGAGATCCGCGCTGTCGGGAAAGGGAAAACGCCCTGACAGCGAGAGGGTTTCAACACGCAGCCCCTGTTGGCGTAAGCCATGAATAAGTTGACGATCATAGGTATAACCGCCGGTGAGGGCGTCAAGGCATCCCGGAAACACAAAATACACTGACTCAATGCTCACTGGTGGTTTGATCCGTTGTCCTCAAGGTGTCGTATTTTAGAGTTTGTCGAGGCATACATCAGGGGCCCGGCAGTCGTATGATGACATTATGACAACATCAACCCGGGACTCCTATGCCAAAGCCTGAAGCAACTCGCATGACCAGCACGCGGATCCCAACGGAGCACGGGGATTTTCAGCTGTGTTTTTACAGCAATTCAATAGACAGTAAAGAGCACCTCGCCCTGTACATGGGTGATTTGAGCAGCGTTGAGTCTGTGCTGGTGCGGGTTCATTCTGAATGTTTCACTGGCGATGTGTTGGGATCACGACGCTGTGACTGCGGCGAACAGCTTGACCGATCTCTCGCCATGGTAGCGGCGGCGGGCGTGGGCGTTGTGATCTACATGCGCCAGGAAGGCCGTGGCATTGGCCTGCTCGAGAAACTCCGCGCCTACAATCTTCAGGATCAGGGCTATGACACGGTGGACGCGAACCTGATGCTGGGGCACGGCGCCGATGAGCGCGATTACTCGCTGGCTGCACTGATACTTGAAGATCTGGGTATTCAGTCTGTGCGACTGATCACAAACAATCCCGCGAAAATACTCGCGCTGGAAGCAGCGGGAATAACCGTTTCAGAACGCGTGTCTCTTGCCGTCAAAGCCAATCTCGATAACGCTGATTACCTGCTCACAAAGGCGCAGCGAATGGATCATTTTCTGCCGCTGCAGTCGGTGAGGAAGAACAAGTCTGCGCATGAGTCTTAACGACGACATTGAACAGTGGTTGATCAGTGAACAGGCGCACTTTCGTGCCACTCCGGGTAACGCCAATGGTCGACGCCCTCACGTAACACTCAGCTACGCCCAGAGTTGGGATGGTAGCATTACCACAGCGCCGGGCAGGACAGTGGTCCTGAGTAGTGCAGAGGGTATGCAGATGACACATCAGCTGCGCAGCCTGCACGACGGCATCCTCGTTGGGATAGGCACGGTACTGGCCGATGATCCACAGCTCACGGTGCGCGAATGGACAGGCGCCGACCCGCAGCCCATCGTGCTGGACAGTCAGTTGCGTATCCCCTCCTCCAGCCGGCTGTGTCGAAATGACGTCCAGACCTGCTGGGTTCTCACGACCCGAATCAACGCCGCCACACCCAGCGGTTGCGAGCTGATTGTGGTTCCCGATGACGACGATGGCCATGTCAATCTGCATCAGGCCATGGAAATACTCTACCGGCGTGGCATTCGTCATCTGATGATCGAGGGAGGCGGCTCTGTCATTACAGCGTTCCTGCGCGCAGGATTGGCGGATGCCGCCGTGCTGACCATAGCACCGGTATTTATCGGTGGATACAATGCCATCGGTGAATTGGGTAACCCCGACGCACGATCTTTTCCGCGCTTTGCAGCACTGCACAGTCGGCAGTTGGGCAACGAAATCATCGTCTGGGGCAGGCTTGCCTATACCAGTTCAGATCATACCGATGCCACGACATAACTGATGTGACCAATGTGAATGACACGCGTGATACTACTGACATGGCTGATGCAGATGACACAGCTGGTAAAAAAGCATCGCAACTCTGGTTTACCGCGCCGCTAGAGGTTGAGGTGCGTGAGGTCGCTCTGGCAGCACCTGACGTGGGTGAAGTCCTGGTGAAAACACTCTACTCCGCAGTTAGCGTCGGCACAGAACTGTTGCTTTACCGTGGAGAGATCCCACAGTCGATGTCGCTGGACAGCACGCTCGAATCCCTGCAGCACGCGCCTCAGTATCCGGTGCAATTCGGCTACGCCTGTGTCGGTGAGGTACAGGAAGTGGGCAGCGGCGTCGATGCGGCATGGGCGGGACGACGGGTGTTTTCCTTTCAGCCACATGCCAGCCATTTTCGTGCAGATCCGCAGCAGCTTATCGCGGTGCCGGACGATATTTCTGCCCAGGCGGCGGTATTCCTGCCCAACATGGAAACCGCCGTCAATCTCGTGCAGGATGGCCAGCCCATGATCGGCGAGAGGGTCGTAGTGCTGGGGCAGGGCGTGGTTGGCCTGCTGCTGTCTGCCCTGCTCGCGCAGCATCCCCTGGCGTCGCTAAGTGCAGTGGAAGGACAGCCGCCACGCCAGAAGCTCGCCCAGGGGATGGGTGCTGGTTTCGTGTGTAGCCCGGCAGACGCGGGACAGCCCCACCACCGGCAGCCTGGCCTGAACAATGCCGACCTGATCTATGAGGTCAGTGGCCACCCGGAAGCGCTCAACCTGGCCATCGGGCTTGGAGGCTATGCCAGCCGTATTGTTATCGGCAGCTGGTACGGTAACAAGCCGGTCTCGGTTGAACTGGGGGGAGAGGCGCATCGAAACCGTCTGCAGCTGATAACCAGTCAGGTGAGTACGATTGCTCCCGCATTGAGCGGACGCTGGGACAAACAGCGCCGTTTCGAGCTCGCCTGGGATATGATTCGCCACATAGATCCGACCCGGCTTGTCACGCACACCGTGCCGCTGCAGGATGCCGGTCTTCTTTACCAACAACTGCATGAACAGCAGCCCGACATCGTGCAGCCTTTGTTCCATTACCCAGACTGACAGGACGCTTATGCATACCGTTGCCGTAACACAGGATTTTATTGCCAACCACTACCTTATCGGCGGTGACTGGGGAGATGAAAACAATCCTCATGCGCACCACTACGTACTGGAAGTCAGCATTGAGAGCGACACCCTCGACCGTCACGGCTATCTGGTGGACATTGTCGAGATCGAAGCGGCGCTGACGGCTACAGTG
This sequence comes from Chromatocurvus sp., assembly GCA_046260765.1. Taxonomy (GTDB): domain Bacteria; phylum Pseudomonadota; class Gammaproteobacteria; order Pseudomonadales; family Halieaceae; genus Chromatocurvus. The sequence goes on along the minus strand of JBHEOO010000063.1, from coordinate 5,112 downwards.
GATTATTTTCGCGACTGCATGCTGAACGACAAGCCGGAATTTTCAGGGCTCAACCCCAGCATCGAACACTTCAGCCGGATTCTGAATGAAAAACTGCTGGCGGGGATCACGCCTCCCGGCAGCGGCGCCCTGACGGTAAAGCTGTGGGAAAACGCGACATGCTGGGCAGCATACCGCCAATCATTCAGCTAGCGCAGATGCATGGCTGGGGTCGGGGCGGGAAAAACTGTAAAGACAGCCCATGCCGATCAACAGGATCAGGGCATCGCGCAAGCGTATCAGCGCGATCAGGCCTACCGCAGCACCGGCGGAAAATTCCAGATAGTGAAAAGACCAGAGAAGCGACGCCTCAATGGTACCGATGCCGCCCGGTACCGGCAGCAGCATGGCCAGTCTCATACCCAGCATGACCAGCACGATGTCTGCTGGTGATACCGCAAGGTCAAGAAAGCCCAGCAGCATCGCCAGCTCGATCAGCAGTGCACACCAGCCCGCCAGAGACAGCAGCAGGGCCAGCCAGAGTTTCGGCCTGTAGTCGGACAGGGCCTCCCGCAGCAGCGTGACCAGCGCCTGCCATCCGCCCACGCCCGGTTCACTGGCGTCTTCTCTGGCGTGTCCGTCGTTACCCTGTCCGCGCATTCCGGCGGTGGCTGCCCGAAAACGCTGCGCAAGCGGGCTGCAGCGCCTGGCCAGCCAGTCCGGGTGTCGCAGCGCCAACACGGCAGCGATCAGCATTGCGCACAGAACCCCGGCCAGTATGGCTATCACCAGCAGCCAGTCCTGAATCGGCAAGAGCGTAGTGCCAAGGAGCATCAACACACAGGCCAGCAGAACGGCGAGATTGGTGCCCGTTTCCATGAAGCGATCGACGCCCAGCGTGGCCACGGCGCGGTGCATTGGCGTGCCGAAATGGCGGTGTAACCAATACAGCTGCAGTGGTTCTCCGCCGAAATGCGGTCCCGGCGTCAGAAAACTTACCGTGCTGCCCGCCTGGCGAAGACGAAACAGGCTCACGAGGGACAGCGATGCCTGCAGAGCCTGGCCCAGCAGGTGCCAGCGCTTTACAGCAAGATACAGAATGACAATGTTTACCAGAGACCAGAGCAGCCAGTCATGCAGTGACAGTAACGCCAGTCGTGAAGCGATGTCGTGGAGCGGCAGCTGCCTGAGAGTCCAGCCAGCCAGCGCCAGTGCCAGAATCCACAGCAGCGGAGAGAGCCGGTTTTTTCGTGTAATACGGCTTTTTTGAACGAGGCCAGATTCCAGTTTCAAGAACAGCTCTCCGCGCGTGCACCGCTGCGACCGCTGACGTGCCACCAGTCACGGCAGAAGCCGATCAGCAAAGGGAGCATCAGCACTGCGCCTAGCAAGGTAGTCACTTCACGCGGTAGTGGTGGCCAGAGCGCAGCGGCGACCAGCGCCATCTGCAGACCCGCCAGATATCGGCGCATTCGACTGGGGGGCAGCGGATAGACAGGCAAGCCCTGTCGCCTGCGCCAGTAAATTCCCCACTGAAACAGGTAATAGGCGATGCTCACCAGCAAATAGCTGACATGCAGCTTGCCGTAGGCAACCGCCAGCAGCGGTGCAATCAACAGGCCGAAAGCATCAAGCGCCGTATCCAGCTCTGTCCCCAGCCGGGTTGTCTGTTGCTGGCGTCGTGCCATACTGCCGTCGAGCAGGTCGCCAAGCGCTGCCGCCGTATACAGCACAGCGGGCAGGTACATCAGCCCGTGGCTGGTGTCGCCAGGGGAAATCACCAGAAAACCTGCAAGCGCCGATATCAAGAGGCCACGTAGCAGCGTAATACGATTGCCATGACCCAGCGTGACATAGCGCCTGGGCGTGTCTTTCCTTTCGGGCGTACTGACGTTCAGGTGCAGCCGTTTATAACACTGCCAGAGCACGAAGCCCCAGCAGGCCAACGCGACCAACAGCCAGTAGAGAACGACCAGCTGTCCTTCAAGCATTGACAACAAGGCCGCAAACACCACCAGGAAGCTCACGCCAAGAAGTGCAATGCGCTGCAGTTCACGCCTCAGCGCGGGCGTTGCTTCAGCGCCTGGCAATCCAGCCAGCACCTCAGGCGATCCCGGCATCTGTATTTCCGGTAATGTAGAAGTAGTAACTTACGGGCATGCAACGGTAGCCTTAAACGTGTTTGTCGGAAGTATACGGATGATGGACCCGCCGGGACCATCACCCGCCGGCAAGGCTGATCTGTATTATCCTTTGACACGTACGCTCAACCAATCATTTCATTATTGAACGGCGCGATTTCCGGACAAGAACGGGACACCATGCAGCCATCATGACACCAGCGGCTATGCCAACACCGCCGGCATCGCCTCTGGCCATGCCAACACAGACTCTATCCCGGCGTCCGGCACGGCTTCACGCGCCGCTGGCACAGTCGCCGCTAAGCGCACGCGTCATCACATTTGGTGGCGGCATGGTGTTAACGGCAATCGCCAGTCTTCAGCTTTATCTGGTACTGCCGTTTGACGAAGCCGCCTATTTTTCCGCACCGGCGTTTCCCTGGCTGCAGGGTCTATTGTGGCTGGTGCTGGCCTTTTTCACGGCTACCTTCGCCTGGATTTCCCTGACGGCCACAGCGGCTGTGGCGGGGCTTCTCTATGCGAGATACCCACAACGACCAGCCGACCGCCAGCGACACGCCAGACCAGACGCGCCATTGCGCGGAAGGACGGTACTGATAATGCCCATCTACAATGAGGACGCGACCAGCGCCTGCGCATCCCTGGCGGCGATGGGAGAGGATCTCGCCAGGATGGGTCTGCAGGATCACTTCGAGATTTTCATACTGTCCGATAGCAACGCGCCTGACACCCTCACCGCCGAGAACGCTGCGGCGCAGCGTCTCCGTGAACATCTGCTCGGAACGATGCCCGTCTGGTACCGTCGCCGGGAGCAGAACATTGATCGAAAGGCGGGAAACATCCGCGACTTCATCAACCAGTGGGGGAAGAGTTACGACTACATGGTCGTGCTGGACGCTGACAGTCTGATCGCCGGTGATACGCTGGCGGCACTGGTACGGGAAATGGAGGCAGACCCGAACTGCGGCATTCTGCAAACCGTGCCACGACTCGAGGGTGGTAAAACACTGTATGCAAGGTTGCAGCAGTTTTCAGGTATCGCTTATGGCCCTGTTTTCTCACGAGGCCTTTGTGCATGGCAGGGCGACGATGGCAACTACTGGGGACACAACGCCATCATCCGCACGCGCGCTTTCGCTGCATCTGCCGGCCTCCCGGTGCTGCCGGGTCCCCGCCCCTTCGGTGGCGAAATACGGTCTCATGATTTCGTTGAAGCCGCTCTGATACGACGGGCGGGATGGTCAGTCAGGATGCTGCCGGAATTGGCACAGTCCTGGGAAGAGTGCCCTCCCACACTGCTGGATGCCGCCATCCGTGACCGGCGCTGGGCACAGGGCAATATCCAGCATCTGGCGGTGCTGTCTGCCCGTGGTCTACGCTGGCCAAGCCGGGTCCACATGCTGATGGGCGTCATGAACTATCTGACGTCGTTTCTCTGGCTGGCAATGATTTCGGCGGGACTGATCCTGAGCACACAGCTTGCGCTGCCGCAAATGCAGTCTTTTTCGGGAAAAACACCGCCGCCCTTCGATTCCGAGGGCATGGTGGGTCTGTTTATTTTAACCATGGCCCTGCTGCTGGTGCCGAAAATTCTCGGCCTGGTCGCAGGCCTGCTCCAGCCTGACAGGCGCGGCGGCATGCGGCGGCTGACGTTTTTTTACAGTGCAATACTGGAGCTGTTGTTCTCTGTCCTGCACGCCCCGATCTTCATGCTGATACATAGCCGGCATCTCTGGGAGATTGCCCGTGGACAGGACTCTGGCTGGTCAGCTCAGCGTCGTCGGGGTACCGGGGTGCGCTGGCGGCAATTGTTGGCGAGTCACGTCGGGCACACGCTACTGGGGATACTGCTGCTGGGGCTGCTGCTGTGGTTGCCGTCATCGCTGCTGTACTGGATGCTGCCGATCGTAATCGGTCTGGTCATGGCCGTACCGCTTTCTGCCTTGAGTGGCAGTGAAACGGCAGGCCAGTGGCTGGCCCGACGAGGACTGTTGGGCATTCCCGAAGAGCGCGAGTTACCGCACATCATGCAGCGCCGTCAGGCGCTTCTGCATGCCTTCAGATCGAATTACCAGGCGCATGGTGAAGAACGCGGGGCTACCACATCCGTCTGAAGATACCGTCCTTGCGCAACGCGTGACGAAGAGCCCCCGCGACATGCGCGGTGATCAGCGCAGCAAGGGTGATGGCAAGCCATCCATGCACCTCAAAAAGCGTTTCTGCCAGCTCACGGTCTACCGGGACAAAAGGCATGGCCGGCAATTTATATCCGCCGATGGTATCGAGAGCCGGAAACGCGGTCACACCGGACCAGCCAAACAGGGGTGTCAGCACCAGCAGCATGTAGAGCAGGGATTGCACGCTTCTGGCGACCAGCAGTATCGCGCGCGGCATCGCGTTGGGGGGGTATGGCGGGTTCCGATAGCGGATTTTAACGCCTATCCTGAGAATCATCAGCAGCAGCACGCTAAAGCCGATGGCCTTGTGCCAGCGATAGAGCGTATTGGTCAGCTCTCCCCAGATATCGGCTTCCGCCCGTGAAGCCATCCACAGCCCGACGGGAATCAGCGTCAGAACCATGATTGCCATCAGCCAATGCAGCACCCGCCAGCCTGCCGGATATTTCTGTATCTGGG
>JBHEOO010000063.1:0-346 GCA_046260765.1 Chromatocurvus sp. | reverse complement strand
AACGGGCCAGACGGGTTTCCCGCGGGCGAGATCGGAGTTGATAATGACCGTGCAGGAGCTGAAGAACGTATGAAGAACGCGAGCACACCGCCAGGCGCGAACCGGCGAATCCTGTTTCTGTGCGTCGCCAACTCGGCACGAAGCCAGATGGCGGAGGGACTGGCTCGCGGGATTCTTGGCCCGGAGGTAGAGATATTCAGTGCTGGCTCAAAGCCCTCCACACTAAACCCTCACGCCGTGTCTGCGATGGCCGAGATAGGCATCGACATAAGCGCGCAGTCTTCCAAATCGGTGGCCGACATCGACACCGCCAACCTCGACCTGGTTGTGACGCTGTGTGCGGAAG
>JBHEOO010000062.1:0-9818 GCA_046260765.1 Chromatocurvus sp. | reverse complement strand
GAGTACTTATCGTGCCCTCCATACGAGAAGAAATCACGGCTTCCTGCCCTCTCAATGGTGCCAAAAACACTTCACTATTGTGCATACCTTTAAGCATCTGGTCATAGCGAGCAAGGGCGTCCGTTGCCGCTAATAATTTAGGCATCAATCGAGAATAGTTGAGTTCAGCGGGCGGAAATTTACCGAGGTGGTAATGCGCCGCCCTACTCATATCCAGATCTAATTTCCGTCTCATCTTATATTCAACAGATCTTGTTGTTAACATTTTCAATATTATAAACAACAAATGGGCTTGAGGCTAATATCTCATAGGCAAACGCACTTGTAATTAACAATTACTCAAACGGACAACAACAAAGCTTTTTGTTGTTAAGTTATGAAGAGAGAAAGCGGTAGTCGTTAATTACCACGTTAATATGATCGACAGGAGCGACAATGCCAACTCAGCTCGCAACGCCGACAAGCTCCTTCCGCCGAGCTTCGGCTTCTTCCATGCTCATATCCGCATAGTCTTTCCACGCTTCCTCGGAATCTAACTCATCAAAATTGAATGCCTGGCGTGCCATGGAATTCTTCGAAATCGGCCAGAAGCTGACCCAACACGTTGGGGGCTGATAGCGAGCGCAGCGTGATGCTTCTTTCCGCGCGGCGGCAATGCGTTAAGTGGAGAGAGCCTGCGGATGGATGGTCGGTGTGAGAGGATTCGAACCTCCGACCCCTTCCTCCCGAAGGAAGTGCGCTACCAGGCTGCGCTACACACCGAAGATGGTCTTATCGAGCGGCGAATCATACCAAAGCCGCCGCGGACCGCCAACGACCGCTTCTGTTATTATTGATCAGCTATAGCACGCTTTCCGCCATCCTCGTTCAAGGCCGTTATTTTTGGATCCATTCACCCAGGGGCTGGTTGGCGCCGCCCTGCCGCAAGCAACCGCGCGACGAAAAACAGTAGCGATCGCCGGGGTTGTGGGCTTCCTCGCCGGCATGACGCCGGACCTGGACGTGCTTATTCGCTCCAGCGAGGATCCGCTGCTGTTCCTCGAATATCACCGTCAGTTCACACACTCATTGATTTTCATTCCCTTTGGCGGCTTGCTTTGTACGCTGATCCTGCACCCGCTGCTGGCGCGGCGGCGCGGGCTGCGTTTTGGCCAGACCTGGCTGTTCTGCACGCTCGGCTATGCGACCCATGGCCTGCTGGACGCCTGCACCACTTACGGCACGTTGCTGTTCTGGCCGTTCTCGGATGTGCGCGTTGCCTGGAACACGGTTTCCATTATTGACCCGCTGTTCTCACTGCCGATTCTTGGCTTTCTGCTCGTGGCGACGCTGCGCCATCGACCGGCCTGGGCACGTATCGCACTGGTGTGGGGCATCACCTATCTCTGCCTGGGCGCCTGGCAGCGTGAGGTGGCGCGGGATCTCGGTGCGGCCATTGCCATCACCCGGGGGCACGCGCCGCTGCAGCTTGAAGCAAAGCCAAGCTTTGGAAATATCCTGGTCTGGAAGGTGGTTTACCGCACGGAGGACCGCTTCTATGTGGACGCTGTGCGCACGGGGCCCAAGCCGAGAGTCTTCCCCGGCGAGAGTCTGCCTCTGCTGGACATTGACCGCGACCTGCCGTGGCTGGACGCCCGTTCCCAGCAGGCGCGGGACATCGAGCGTTTTCGCTGGTTCAGCAATGATTATATTGCGCAGGATCCGGCAAACCCCAATCGCATTATTGATATTCGCTATTCGCTGCTGCCAGATGAGGTCAACGCGCTCTGGAGTATTCAGCTGGATCCCGCGGCCGCGCCGGATGAGCACGCGCAATACCTGACCCACCGTGGCAGCGGTCGCGATGCGCTGCCGCGACTGTGGCAGCTCATTACGGCGCCCTGAGCGAGCGCGAGGATGGGCGACTTTGCTGCGGTGGGGCATCACCCGATCCGCTGCTTACGACATGGCGCGGCTGGCCTCGCGGTCGAGGTCCCCGCAGAATCAGCTGAGCCAGATACGATACTGCTTCGGCCCTTTTTCAAACTGCATGATTTCCCGGGGAGAAACACCATGGGCTCGAATATCGGCCATGATTTCCGGCAGATCCCAGTCATCGGAGTCCCGTAGATAGTTTAGCGTCTCTTCCGGAATAAGCTCTTCCAGCCGCAGCACGGCCTCCGCCGGCATGGACAGGTCCACGATATTGATGCCGCCCTGGGAGACACGCACACGCAGGTGGTCCGCCAGTCGCACCGAGGAAATGATCTGCTGGGCGCGCGCCGTAATGTCCGGAGCCACCGGCGGAATCGTCATGTGACGCGCTTCGGCAATCAGCGCAGGGGAGAGTGACGCGTTCATGACTTCCCACCACGGCATGCCCGCGCGCAGCTCATGAAGCTGCTGCGCGAGACCGAAGAAGCCACGCAGCAGAAGGATATGGGCCGGCGGTCCCGACGCGCGGAACCACCAGCGGTTCTCGCCCAGGAGACTCTCAAAGCGCGCCTTCAGGTCCCAGTGCTGGATAAAAAATTTCTGCTGGTGCTTGAAAGGTGCAAACAGAATGTGGGCCAGCGTGCCGAGCCCACCCGAAATCAGGGCCAGCTTCTCGGCCTCGAAGCCCATAGCGGCAAAGGCATTCAGCGCGTTCAGGTCCTCACCCTCGCGCACCGCGATGATCGTTCTCAGTAAGGCCAGTCGCTCGGCTCTGGCAACCGGCACAGTACAGCCGAAGTCCATCAGCACCACTTCGGGCGAGCCGTCGGGGCGCTTGCGAAAGGCAAAGTTGCCGGCATGCGGGTCGCCGTGAACTTCCCCTACCTCAATCATGCTGGCGAGCAAGGTGCCCAGCAGGATACGTCCGACACTGGCCCGCTCCTCCACGGACCAGCTGGTCGCACTCGACAGCGGGACACCGGATTCCCAGGCCTGCGTGAGGACTCGGGCAGTGCTCAGCTCTGGAAACACTTTCGGCACCACAAGTCCCGGTATCCGGACCGCTTCCCGGAAGCGCATCTGTCGCTCGGCCTCGTTGCGGTAATCCAGCTCGCGCGACATGTTCTCTTTTAATGCCCGCTTGTAGCCATCCAGATCAAAGCCCCATTTGCGCACCGGACCAACGCCGGGCATCAGGCCAAACAGCCGCATTTCCGCATCGATAGCATCGGCGATAAACGGATACTGCACCTTTACCGCGACGTCTGTTCCATCAAGCAGCGTTGCCCGGTGCACCTGGCCCAGCGAGGCAGCGTGCTCGGACTCGCGAATCTCGGAAAAAACCTCAGCGATGGACCTGCCCAGTTCCGCCTCGATGACAGGCAGCATTGCTGACAGGGGCAGTGGTTCGATACTTCCAACAAGATCTCTGAAGGCCTCGCCGTCTTCTCCCGCCGCCATCAGCTGACCGAACTTCATGGTGACGCCGCGGGAATCGGCGAACATGGCGGCAAGCGCCCGGCGCGCTTTCTCGCGAGTCTCGGGGTCGTCTGAGTTTTTCATGTTGCGCACAGCCAGCCCGATTCTGGCAGCGCGCACTCCGCGGTCGATGATGCCCGAGGTCGACATAGGCGAGCCTCAGCGCCTGCCCAGCGTGTCGCGCCAGGCTGACTCGAAGGGGGTCTCGGGAAAGTGGCTCTGTGCCGCGGCACGCGTTCGCGGGGCGAAATAATCGATATACATGGAGGTCCAATGATCCCAGAGACGGGGATCGTCGCGCCCCCAGTCCTGATAACAGAACCGGAGCTTATTGAAGATACCCTGTGCGGGCGGTACGTCACCAATGGGCACCGTGGCCTTGTAGAGTGGCGGTCCCTTGCCCTTGTAAGGATCCACATAAACCGTCACGCGGCGGGGCGGCGACACCGCGTCACCGTCTACATCCGCCTCAAACACAATGTCCAGGCGATCGCGATGACGCCGTTTGGCATTAACCCGGCCAAGACTGAGAATGACCCCCTCGCGCAGGCTGCTGTCAGCGCCAGACTCGTGATAAGAATCAGACTCGTGATAAAAGTCAGACTCGTGATAAAAGAGAAAGCCCATCAACTGTTTCCGCGCCACCGGCGCATCCGAGAGGAGTTCATTGATAAAGGTTTGCGCTTCGCTGCCAGGCGCAAACGCGGGTGTTTCCAGTACGGCACGTGCATCAGCCACCAGATCTGCATCCCGACTGAAGTCGAGGCGGTAGCTCTGAAAGGTCCTTATGCCGTACTTGTTCCAAGGCCGTGACCAGCCGATCTTGCGTGCAGCGCGATAGGACTCAAAGGCATTCATGATGATGCGCAGCACTGCCGGCGGCTGGGAGCGCTTATTCAGCGTATTCATCGCTGCGAGATAAGCGTCCCCATCCTTGATTTCGTACGAGGTGGCCTCGCCGTGCATCCGGTGCTCCTGGCTGTTACTCAATTTCTGCATAGGCTGTTGTTTATGTTCTGCATAAAGAGTGTACGTACGTTTTGAGCATCATAAAACGTAAATACACAGGGCAGGCCGGGCGCCCCGGTCTGGCGTCGGCCAGCTGACCACTCTGACAGCCCTGCAAAATGGTCTAGATCAGTTTCATCTAAAAAATCACACTGAAACGAAAAAACACTATATATAGTATTGACACGAAACTGTTTATCTAAATAGGGTATTCATCTCTTGCAGCCACCCCAAGCCTTGGCGCAAACTAGACTATCTTATCAATCACCGTCATCGTGGAGGCACCGCCCAATGGGAGAAGCCGTACAGGCCCTGACAGCCGCACCGGATATCGATCTGCAGCCAGCATCACAGGATATCTGGGACAAGAAATACCGCTTGAAAGATCGCGCCGGTTCGCCGGTGGATCGCGAGATCATGGATACCTACAGGCGCGTTGCCCGCGCCCTGGCTGACGCCGAGGATACAGACGACAAACGTAAACAATGGTTCCAGCGGTTTGTCTGGGCCCTGCAGAATGGCGCCCTTCCGGCGGGTCGCATTATTTCCAATGCCGGAGCGCAGGCCTACAAGCCGGCCACGTCGACCATCAACTGCACCGTCTCCGGATCCATCGTCGATTCCATGGACGATATCCTGAACAAGAACCACGAGGCCGGCATGACGCTGAAGGCGGGCTGTGGCATCGGTTACGAGTTCTCCACGCTGCGTCCCCGCGGTGCCTACGTCAGCGGTGCCGGTGCGTACACCTCTGGCCCGCTGTCGTTCATGGATATCTACGACAAGATGTGCTTCACCGTGTCTTCCGCCGGTGGCCGCCGCGGTGCACAGATGGCGACCTTTGATATCAATCATCCGGACGTGCTCGATTTCATCCGCGCCAAGCGCGAGAACGGCCGCCTGCGCCAGTTCAACCTGAGCCTGCTGATTACTACTGAGTTCATCGAGGCGGTAAAAGCCGGCACCGACTGGCCGCTGAGCTTCCCGATGACAGAAAAGGAAGCCACGGAATCCGGCATCGATCTGCATGATACGGCGCAGGTGGTCTGGCGTCCGTTCCCGGTCAAGAAGGACTACCTCTGCAACGACACGGGCGATGTCGCCTGCCGCGTCTACAAGACCGTCCCGGCACAGCGCCTGTGGGACATGATTATGGCATCCACCTACGACTTCGCCGAACCGGGATTCATCCTGATCGACAAGGTCAACGAGATGAACAATAACTGGTGGCAGGAAAGCATCCGCGCGACCAATCCCTGCGTGACCGCCGACACCTGGATTCAGACCACTGAAGGGCCGCAGCAGGTGACCGATCTGATCGGCAAGCCTTTCAGGGCGCGGGTCGATGGCGAGGATTACGCCAGCGCCGCTGAGGGCTTCTTCCGTACCGCCACCAAGGACGTTGTTCGCCTCCAGACCCATGAAGGGCACGCTCTGCGGCTGACCAATGACCACCGCGTCCGCCGTGTTTCCACCCTGACCCGCTGGCGTCTGGAAACGCAGTGGACTGAGGCGGGCAAGCTGAGCGCCGGTGACAAGGTACTGCTGAATAATCACCGGGATGCCGCCACCTGGACGGGTCGTTACGGGTTTGATGAGGGCTACCTTACGGGTCTGCTGATTGGTAATGGCACGCTGAAAGATGACGAAGCGATGCTGTCGGTATGGACACAGGCGGCAGCCGTCAACGATAGCGGCACCAGCGACGGCTCCGACGGAATCATGGCAGCAGCCCTGGCCGCGGCGCAGAGCATGCCGCACCACGCTGAGCTTGCCGGCTGGCAGAAGGTGGGCGGCAGTAACGAATACCGCCTCGCGACCGGTGCATTGCGCGAGTTCGCAACAGAACTGGGCATGGCGCCTGGGCGGAAGGGCATCACGCAGGAAGCGGAGCACAGCTCCAGTGATTTCCACCGCGGCCTGCTGCGCGGCTTGTTCGATACCGACGGCTTTGTTGGCGGTGATGGCTTTATTGGCGCTGAAGGCTTTGTCCAGGGCAAGCGCAAGCAAGGCGTCAGCATCCGCCTGTCGCAGTCCAGTCTCACCACGCTGGAAGCCGCACAGCGCATGCTTCTGCGCCTCGGCATCAACTCCACGCTGCACCGAGAGGGCCAGTTCGAGGGCGAAACACAGTTGAACGGCGGTCAGGGCAGTTCAGGGAACGGTGCCACAGCGGCGCAGCATGAACTGGTGATATCCGGCGACAATATTGCCACCTATGCAGAGTCAGTGGGCTTTGCCGACACAGTCAAGCAGGACCTCCTGGAGCAGGCTCTGGCGGGCTACCCCAGGCAGCTCAGCCGCGAGCGCTTTGTCGCAACCGTTGCCAGCGTCAATGCCGACGGTGTTGAAGACGTGTTCGACGTGCAGATCCCGGGCATCAACACCTTCGACGGCAACGGTCTGCATGCGCACAACTGCGGCGAACAGCCACTGCCTCCCTACGGCAGCTGCCTGCTGGGCTCCATCAATCTGACCAAGCTGGTGCTCGACCCGTTCACCGACCAGGCCCGCTTTGACTGGGATCGCTACCGCGAAGTGGTGGCGGTATTCACGCGCATGCTCGACAACGTGGTGGAGATCAACGGCCTGCCGCTACCGGAGCAGCGTCACGAAATCACCTACAAGCGCCGCCACGGCATGGGCTTCCTGGGTCTGGGCTCGACGCTGACCATGCTCGGCATGCGCTATGGCGACGAGGCCTCGGTGGAATTCACCGAGGAAGTCTCTCGGGAGATGGCACTGACTGGCTGGCAGCAGGCACTGGAGCTGTCCCGGGAAAAAGGTGCAGCACCGATCATGGACGACACCTTCGAAGTGACCCCCGCCATGCTGGAACTGCGCCCGGAAATGGCCGCTGACGGCATCAAGGTTGGTGACAGACTACACGGCAAGGTGCTTCACGCCAGATACAGCCGCTACATGCAGCGGGTGGCAGAGCTGGCGCCGGAGCTGGTAGAGCAGCTTGCCGCCGAGGGTTCGCGCTTTACCCACCACTCTTCGATTGCGCCCACCGGAACGATCTCCCTGTCGCTGGCCAACAACGCCAGCAACGGCATCGAGCCCAGTTTTGCGCATCACTACTCACGCAACGTCATTCGCGAAGGACGCAAAAGCAAGGAAAAGGTGGATGTGTTCTCCTTCGAGCTGTTGGCTTACCGTGAGCGGGTGAATCCACGCGCCATGCCGTATACCGAAGACCCGGCCGAGCAATTGCCGGACTACTTCTCGGTTGCCGACGATGTAACGCCAAAGCAGCACGTAGACATTCAGGCGGCGGCACAGAAATGGGTGGACTCCTCCATCTCCAAGACGGCTAACGTGCCCACGGACTATCCGTTCGAGGACTTCAAGAACATCTACCTGTACGCCCATGAGATGGGACTGAAGGGCTGCACCACCTTCCGCTTCAACCCAGAGGCCTTCCAGGGCGTGCTGGTGAAGGAATCCGACCTGGAGAACACCCGCTACCAGTTCACGCTGGAAGACGGCAGCACGGTAGAAGTCAATGGCAATGAGGAAGTTGAATACGACGGCGAGATGCACTCCGCCGCCAACCTGTTCGACGCCCTGAAAGAAGGCTATTACGGAAAATTCTGAAACGGCAGCTCATGCCGGCGGAGAGATACACATGGCAGTCAAGATCGACAGCAAGATAGTCAGTTACAAGGTCCTTGAGAAAGAGGACCCGGCCGCAGCGGCAGAAGCGGCGGCTTCAGCAGACGCCGCTTCTGCCGCCAACGAGGAAAGCGATGTAGTGCACATGCACGAATCGTTTCAGCGTCCCGAGCGCCTGGTCGGCTCCACCTATAAGGTGAAAACGCCCATGTCCGAGCACGCGATCTATATCACCGTGAATGACGTGATTCTCAATGAGGGTACCGAGCACGAGGTGCGTCGACCCTTCGAGGTGTTTATCAACTCCAAGAATATGGAGCACTTTCAGTGGGTGGTTGCGCTGACGCGGCTGATATCAGCGATATTCCGCAAGGGCGGTGACGCCACCTTCCTCGTGGAAGAGCTGAAAGCGGTATTCGACCCACGCGGTGGCTACTTCAAGAAGGGCGGCGTGTTCATGCCCTCCATCGTGGCCGAGATCGGCTACGCGATTGAGGACCACATGAAGCACATCGGCCTGATCGAGAGCAAGCTCGACCGGCATCAACAGAATTTCCTGGCGCAGAAGCGCAAGGAGATGGTCGGGGATACCGTTGTAAAAAAGACTGAGGGCGCTGAGGAGGAAGAGGAATCCGCTGCCGTATTTCCTCCCAGCGCCAGCCTGTGCATGAAATGCCATACCAAGGCCGTGGTGCTGATGGATGGCTGCATGACGTGTTTGAATTGTGCGGATTCAAAATGTTCATAGACGCTTCGGTAGCGTTGATGGCGGGGTGGCAACGCCCCGTGAGCGCCGGCCACCGAGCCGGCGGCTTGCACCAAAACGCGCACCTTGGGCATCACGCCTTCATGAGCTGCTTGCGAGCCCTATCCAACACCTCGTCGGCATTTAGCAGTTCTGCTTGCCCGTTCTCTAATTCACTGATTCTGCGACATAGTTCTACATCCCAGGCGGCTGCCACGTCTGCGTCCGCAAGGCCGTCCAGGCTTGCGACCAGGTCGCGGGCGAGAGCGGCCCGCTCCACGTCAGGTAGTGCCAAAGCATCAAAGCGCACTGCTTCCATTTTTGCTATTCTCGACTGGCTGGAGTGAAACATTTTTGCTAGTTCAATCTGGCTCAGTTTGTTGTGGAGTCTTCGCTGCCGCAGTGTATGATTTTATATCTTTTCGCGCCTGCGTCTCGTACCGTTTATAACCAAAAAGCGTTTCCGCGGAGACGTCGCTTTTTTTCTAAAGTGCTGCCTGCAAAGTCAGCAGTTCACGATGGTTGCTGAGTAGCTTCATTGATGGTGGCTCTGACGGACCGAGGCCTCCGCATGCGCTTCGGCAACGAATTGCGTTTCCCTGTACTGCAATAAACAGTCAGCTCAGCGGACGGCGTAACCGTTGCCCCCGTTTTCAGCGTTAACGTTCAGTGCGCAGGTACAGGAATGCGATTGTGTTGGTATCCGCTACTATCAATCCCTGCCCTGGATTATTGCAGCGTTGATTTCTTCAGGGTCTAATTGCTTGGCGACTACCCGGCGACGCAGCTCAAGGGCCTTCTCGGCTAGCTCTGCGGCAGAGACAGGCGTTGGCTTAAACGTTTTCTCCAGGCAATGAATGAGTTCGCTATTTACGCTCCTATGGTTCGCATGGGCAGCCTGTTCCAACAGTCCATACAGATCATCTGGTATGTTTTTGAAGGTAACGGTAGCCATACTCGAGTCTCGCTGGTTTCTTAATGGTTCCAATTTGGTTTCTTGATTGGAGGTTATCAATTAATCCCATCCAAACCATCAAATGCACGAAACTAGCTC
>JBHEOO010000061.1:0-10009 GCA_046260765.1 Chromatocurvus sp. | reverse complement strand
CGGCCATCCATGGCCGCACACGGTCCGGGAAGGGCGACAGCGACAGCCGGGCCGGATCGATGGCACCAGCCGAAGGTGGCACCAAAACTAGCCGGCCCTGAGCAACTCCGCCCGATCCGTCCGCTCCCAGGTAAAGTCAGCATCCTCCCGCCCAAAGTGCCCATACGCCGCCGTCTTGCGATAGATCGGCCGTTTCAGGTCCAGCATCTCGATCAGCCCCTTGGGCCGCAGGTCAAAGTGCTCCCGGATCAGCGCGACAATTTCCGCATCGCTGCATTTTCCCGTGCCGAAGGTGTTGACCGAAATCGAGGTCGGCTCAGCCACTCCGATGGCATAGGACACCTGAATTTCGCAGCGGTCGGCGAGGCCGGCGGCGACGATGTTCTTGGCGACGTAGCGGCCGGCGTAGGCGGCGGAGCGATCCACTTTGGAGGGATCCTTGCCGGAGAAGGCGCCGCCACCGTGGCGGGCCATGCCGCCGTAGGTGTCGACGATGATCTTGCGCCCGGTTAGGCCGCAGTCGCCTACCGGGCCGCCGATGATGAACTGGCCGGTTGGGTTGATGTGATAGCGGGTATCCGCGTGCAGCCATTCGGCGGGGAGGACCTCGTGGATAATCTGCTCCATCACGGCCTGGTGGATGTCTTCCTGGGAGATGCCCGCATCATGCTGTGTGGAAAGCACTACAGCGTCGATGGCAACCGGCCGGCCATTGTCGTAGCGCAACGTCACCTGGCTTTTCGCATCGGGGCGTAGCCACGACAGCTCACCCTGCTTGCGCAGGGCGGCCTGGCGTTCTACCAGTCGATGGGCGTAATAGATCGGTGCCGGCATGAGCACGTCGGTCTCGTTGGTGGCATAGCCGAACATCAGGCCCTGGTCACCGGCGCCCTGCTCCTTGTTCTCCGCCTCGTCGACGCCCTGGGCAATGTCCCGGGACTGCTTGCCGATTGCGTTGAGTACGGCACAGGAGGCACCGTCAAAGCCGACATCGGAGCTGGTATAGCCGATATCCTTAACGACATCACGCACCACCTCCTCGAGGTCCACATAGGTATTGGTGGTGACTTCCCCCGCAATGATGACCATGCCGGTCTTGACCAGGGTCTCCACGGCCACCCGCGCGTCCTTGTCGTCTTTTAAAATGGCGTCAAGAACCGCGTCGGAAATCTGATCAGCCATTTTGTCCGGGTGTCCCTCAGACACGGATTCGGAGGTGAAGATACTGTAATCGCTCATGAAATTTCCCTAGGTGTGTCGGTGGCCAAACAGGCGCACCTGGATCTGAAAGCCGTTGCGCTGGGCGAGGAAGGTGCTGGTCAGGTCTGCAAGACCGGCGTTTTCCGCCCAGTCAGTCAGTTGCTCGGGCTCAAAGCCGAGCCAGAGGTCGCCGCAGTTTTCCCGTGCCCAGCCCTGGTCATGGCGGCAGAGGTCCGTGACCACCAGCACGCCACCCTCGGCCAGGCAGCCTGCTGCTTCCGCCAGCGTGTCCTCGGGTCGGGGTGTGTGGTGCAGCACCATGTTGATGACAACGCAGTCTGCCTGCAGACCGGCAATGGCGGGACTGGCCGTGTCGCCGAGGATGAACTCTATGTTTCTCAGCGCTTTCTGCTCGGCGAAGCGTCGGCTGGTATCCAGCATCTCGCGGGCGTTGTCCAGTGCAATCACGCGATCAAAACGGGCCCCCAGCACGCCGAGAAAGCGCCCGTCCCCCGGGCCGACCTCAAGGGCAACTGCACGGTTCGGTATTGGGGCCTGCGCAAGGAGAGCCGCGACCGTATCGGCATATTGTTCATAGCTGGCGATCAAATCCTGCTGCTCGCGGAATTTGTGCGCGTTGTTGCGAAAAAAGTGCCGGGAGTTTTCTTCACGGGCGCGCTGCAGTGCCTCCAGTCCACGCCGCATGGCTGGCGTCACGGGCTCACTGTCCAGCTCCGCGAGCAGCGCGTGGATAACGGTTGCACCCGCCTGCGCGGTCAGCGGCTCGCTGCGCCGATAGAAGATGGTTGTGCCCTCGCGCCGCGTGGCGACGAGTCCCGCGATAGCCAGCACCTTTAAATGATGACTCAGGGCCGGTTGGCGACTGTCAAACAGGGTGCAAAGTTCGGAAACGCCGAGTGAGTCGTTGTGCAGGGCGCGGAGAATGTTAAGCCGTAGGGGATCTGCGCAGGCTTTGCACAGCGCTGCGAGCGAAACGCTGATGTCCGCTGGCGCCGCATTGTGCACGGCTGTCTGAATGGCCTGTAGGTGAGTCATGGCGCGGAGTCTAGCAGCGTTCACCGATATATCAAAATAAATTGATATATAAAACCACATTTGCCGTGAGGCCTTGCTTACGCGAGAATACGCGCCTCGCAAATGAGGTGGGCGTCCTGCCTCATCACCAGGAGTTTTTCATGCCGTCCCGAACCGAGCTCGCCAACGCCATACGTGCACTGAGTATGGATGCTGTTCAGCAGGCCAAGAGCGGCCATCCCGGTGCTCCGATGGGGATGGCAGACATCGCCGAGGTTCTTTGGAACGATTACCTTGTGCACAACCCTGCAAACCCCGGGTGGCCCAATCGCGATCGCTTCGTCATGTCGAACGGGCACGGCTCCATGCTCGTCTATTCCCTGCTGCATCTCAGCGGTTACGATCTGCCCATGAGCGAGCTGCGGAATTTTCGCCAGTTGCACAGTCTGACGCCGGGCCACCCGGAATATGGTTACGCCCCGGGCGTTGAAACGACCACCGGCCCTCTCGGGCAGGGCCTGACCAACGCGGTGGGGATGGCAATTGCGGAGAAGGTGCTCGCGGCTCAGTTCAACCGAAACGGCCACGACGTCGTCAACCACCACACCTACGTGTTTCTCGGCGATGGCTGTCTCATGGAGGGCATTTCCCACGAGGCGTCCTCGTTGGCGGGCACGCTGGGTCTTGGCAAGCTGATAGCGTTTTATGACGATAACGGCATCTCCATCGATGGCGAAGTAGAAGGATGGTTCACGGATGATACGCCGGCGCGCTTTGCCGCTTACAACTGGCATGTTCTTGCCGATGTCGACGGGCATGATCCCGATGCGGTGCGTGCGGCCATCGAAGCCGCCCGTGCGGAGACCGGTCGCCCCAGTCTGCTGTGCTGCAAGACGGTGATCGGCAAGGGTGCGCCGAACAAGCAGGGCAGCGAGTCCTGCCATGGAGCGCCACTGGGAGACGAAGAAATTGCGGCAACCCGCGAGGCCCTTGGCTGGTCGCACGCGCCGTTTACCATTCCCGACGACATTTATGCCGGCTGGGACGCTCACGAGGCCGGCGCCCGGCGCGAACAGGCCTGGCGCGGTGCAATGGAGGCCTACGCCGCCGAGCATCCGGGCCTCGCAGCAGAGTTGACGCGCCGACTGGCCGGCGACCTGCCGGTGGATTTCTCGGTTCAGGCCGCAGACTACATTGCCCGCTGCCAACGTGAGGGCGCCAGCATAGCCTCGCGTAAGGCCTCGCAGAACTGCCTGAATGCCTTTGGTGAGCTGTTGCCGGAGTTGCTCGGTGGCTCGGCAGATCTCGCCGGTTCCAACCTGACTCTCTGGGGAGGCAGCAAGGCTATTACGGCGAGCGACGCGGCTGGTAACTATCTTTATTACGGTGTGCGCGAGTTCGGCATGTCGGCCATGATGAACGGCATCGCCCTGCACGGTGGTTTCGTGCCCTACGGCGCGACCTTTCTGATTTTTATGGAATATGCGCGCAACGCGGTGCGCATGGCGGCATTGATGAAGCAGCGCAGCATCTTCGTCTACACCCACGACTCGATCGGCCTGGGCGAGGATGGGCCCACACACCAGCCGGTTGAGCAGCTGACCGCGCTGCGCTCAACGCCGGGCCTGGATACCTGGCGCCCCTGTGACGCCGTGGAGTCTGCAATCGCCTGGAAAGCGGCCATTGAACGTCGCGATGGCCCGAGTGCCCTTGTGTTCTCCCGCCAGGCACTGGCGCACCAGCAGCGCACGGACGCGCAGGTGGCGGCGGCAGCGCGCGGCGCCTACGTCCTGCACGATGTTGAGGGCGAGCCAGATGCCATCCTGATCGCCACGGGGTCGGAGGTGCAGCTGGCCATGGATGCGGCGCAGCAGCTGGCGCAGAGCGGTCGCGCCCTGCGCGTCGTCTCCATGCCGAGTGCCGAGGTGTTTGCGCGGCAGGACGCCGCTTATCGCGAGTCGGTGCTGCCGAGCAACGTCCTCGCCCGCGTCGCCGTGGAGGCAGCCCATGTCGACTACTGGTACAAGTTTGTCGGTCTCGATGGCCGCGTCGTCGGCATGACCACGTTCGGCGAGTCTGCACCCGCTGGCGACCTGATGAAGGAGTTCGGCTTCACTGTGGACAACGTGGTGGCCGCCGTCGACGAGGTCTGCCAGCAGATCTGACCCGTGCGCCGGCTCGCCATCAACGGTTATGGTCGCATAGGTCGCTGCGTACTGCGTGCGCTCATGGAAAGCCCGCTGCGCCACGAGCTGCGCGTGATTGCGGTGAACGAGCTGGCGGACGCCGCGACGGCCATCCATCTCACCCGCTTTGATTCCACGCACGGGCGTTTCCCTGCGCCGGTGGAGGCAGCGCCGGGTGGCTTTACGGTAGACGGTGAGCCGATAAGCCTGCTGCGCCAGGGCAACATCGACGACATTGACTGGTCGGTCTACGACATTGACGTGGTGTTGGAGTGCACGGGTTCCTTTACCGATCGAGCGACCGCGGAGAAACACCTGGCCCAGGGCGCGCGACGGGTGCTGTTCTCGCAGCCTGCCCAGGCCGACGTCGACGCCACGGTGGTGTTCGGCATCAATCACGACGTGCTGCGCGGCGACCATCGCGTGGTGTCCAACGCATCCTGCACCACTAACGCCATCGTGCCGGTCATCCGTGCGCTGGATGATGCGTTGGGTGTCGAGGCCGGGACCATCACCACCATCCATTCCGCGATGAACGACCAGCCGGTACTGGATGCCTACCACAATACCGATCTGCGCAAGACGCGGGCGTCTTCTCAGTCAATCATTCCCGTGGATACCGGACTGGCGCGCGGCATTGAGCGCATTCTGCCGACCCTGGCCGGGCGCTTCACCGCCCAGGCGCTGCGCGTACCCACCCTGAATGTCTCCGCGCTGGACCTGACCGTACAGGTGCGCAATGCTACGGACGAGCGAGCCGTGAATCGTCTGCTGCAGAGCGCGGCGGTGTCCGGTTTTTCTGGTGTGCTGGGCTACACCGAGGAGCCGTTGGCATCCTGCGACTTCAATCACGATGCGCGCTCCAGTATTGTCGATGCCAGTCAGACCCGCGTCAGTGGTGGCCACCTGGTAAAGGTCCTCACCTGGTTCGATAATGAGTGGGGCTACGCTAACCGTATGCTGGATGTCGCGCATTACTGGTGCGCTTTAGAGGAGAACGGGCAATGAGCGAAACTGTCATCCTGATGCAGGATCTTGACCTTGACGGCAAGACCCTGCTGATCCGCGAAGATCTGAATGTCCCGGTAAAGGAAGGACGAGTCACCAGCGACGCGCGCATTCGGGCAGCCCTGCCGACGATACGCACGGCATTGGATGCGGGTGCCACGGTGTTGCTGATGTCGCACCTGGGTCGCCCAGTGGAAGGAGAATTTGACCCGGCGGCGTCACTGCAGCCAGTAGCGGACCATCTCTCGGCGCTGCTGGAGCGCGACGTGCCCTTGATAGACGATTGGCGCAATGGTGTGACGCTTGCGCCCGGCGCAGTGGCGCTGCTGGAAAACGTGCGCTTCAATCCCGGTGAAAAAGCCAACGACGAGGAACTGGCGAAAGCCTACGCCGGTCTTTGCGATATTTTTGTCATGGATGCCTTCGGTACGGCGCATCGCGCACAGGCATCCACCCACGGTGTCGCCCGTTTTGCGAAAACGGCCTGCGCCGGGCCGCTGCTCGCCGGTGAGCTCGGGGCGCTCGCCCGGGCGCTGAAAGACCCGCGACGGCCCATGCTGGCGATCGTCGGTGGCTCGAAGGTCTCCAGCAAGCTGTCCGTGCTGGAGGCGCTTTCGGAAAAATGCGACCAGCTTGTGGTCGGCGGCGGTATCGCCAATACCTTCCTGGCGGCGGCGGGTCACCCTGTGGGCAAATCCCTGTGCGAGCATGATCTGCTGGATGCCGCAAACGCATTGACGCAGCGCACGCATGTGCCCCTGCCCGTGGATGTGGTGACCGCGACGGCCTTTGATGAGAGTGCAGAGGCCCATCTCAAGGGGATAGACGATGTCACCGCGGAGGACATGATTCTGGACATCGGACCACAGTCTGCCGACGCCATCGCCCGCCTGGTGGCGGAAGCCGGCACCATTCTCTGGAACGGCCCTGTGGGGGTTTTTGAATTCGAGGCGTTTTCCGCCGGCACTGGTACGCTGGCCCGCGCCATAGCCGACAGTGAGGCCTTTTCACTCGCCGGTGGGGGTGACACACTGGCGGCGATTGACAAATTCGGCATCGCCGATGAGGTTTCCTATATCTCAACCGGCGGTGGTGCCTTCCTCGAATACGTCGAGGGAAAAACACTGCCGGCGGTCGCCATTCTCGAGCAGCGCGCCCGGGAAGGCTGACAAGCATCCAGCACCTTAACAGCCAGCAGAGGAATCCAGCATGGCCCTGATCAGTTTGCGTCAGTTACTCGATCACGCCGCCGAACATGGCTACGGTGTGCCCGCCTTCAATGTCAATAATCTCGAGCAGACCCGCGCCATCATGGAAGCGGCAAATGAGACGGGATCACCGGTGATCATGCAGGCCAGCGCCGGCGCAAGGAAATATGCCGGCGCGCCCTTCCTGCGGGCGCTGATGGAGGCCGCAATGCGGGAGTTCCCGCATATTCCGGTAGTGGTCCATCAGGATCACGGGGTGTCCCCGGCCGTGTGCCAGCGCTCTATCCAGCTCGGCTTCAGCTCGGTAATGATGGATGGCTCTCTGGGGGATGACGGCAAGACGCCAATGGACTACGACTACAACGTACGCGTGACCCGTACCGCGGTCGAGATGGCACATGCCTGCGGCGTCTCTGTGGAGGGCGAGCTCGGGTGCCTGGGATCTCTGGAAAGCGGCCAGGCTGGCGAGGAAGACGGCATCGGGGCTGCCGGAACGCTCACGCACGACCAGATGCTCACGGATCCCGAGGAAGCGGCGGCCTTCGTCAAGGCCACCGGCGTGGATGCACTGGCTATTGCCTGCGGTACCAGCCACGGGGCCTACAAGTTCACCCGGCCACCCACCGGCGACATCCTCGCCATGGACCGCATCCGCGAAATCCACACGCGTATTCCCGACACCCACCTGGTGATGCATGGTTCCTCCTCGGTGCCCCAGGAGTGGCTCGAAATCATCAATGAGTTTGGCGGCGATATTCCGGAAACCTACGGCGTGCCGGTGGAGCAGATTCAGGAAGGTATCCGACACGGCGTGCGCAAGATCAATGTGGATACCGACCTTCGCCTCGCCTCCACCGGTGCCGTGCGACGTTTCCTCGCCCAGAACCCCGCGGAGTTCGATCCCCGCAAGTGGCTCGCGGAGAGCACCCGGGCGATGAAGGCGATCTGTGTGGCACGCTATGAGGCCTTTGGCAGTGCTGGCCATGCCGACAAGATCAAGGTCCGGAGCCTGGAAGCCATGCAGCAGGCTTACGACGCCGGCGAGCTGGATCCGAAGGTCAACTGACGGATAATAAGAACCTTCAGGACGGTGGTATCAACTGCCCTCCTGCAGGTGCAGCACGATACTCACTCCGTCGAAAAACATCTGCACGGCAATGATCACCAGAATCATGCCCATGAGCCTCTCCACGGCGATCAGGCCGCGGTGGCCGAGCGCTTTCAGCAACAGGGGCGACGCCATCAGGAGCGCCGCCGACACTGCCCAGGCACCAACCAGAGCCAACGTCCAGTCAAGCATGCGTCCCGGATTGGTATTGACCAGCAGCATGGCGAAGGCCAGTGATGACGGGCCTGCGACCAGCGGAATCGCCAGAGGCACGATAAACGGCTCACCTTCCGGGGTATCACCCATAAGGCCGTAGGGTGAGGGAAATATCATGCGCACGGCGATCAGAAAAAGGATGATCGCCCCGGCAATGCTGATCGACTCCTGGCGAAGACCCATCATATCCAGCGCGGTGCTGCCGGCAAACAGGAAGATGAGCAGTACGACCAGCGCAATCAGTAGTTCCCGCGCCAGCACCCACTGGCGCCGTTTCGGGTCGACGTCCTTGAGCACGGAGATAAACACCGGCACGTTGCCCAGCGGATCCATGACCAGCAGCAGGGTAATAAAGGCGCTGAAAACGGTTTCCATGACGGCTGTCCCGAAAGTTCTGATGTCGGGGTCTGGCCCCGGGGGTCGCGGAGTATAGCGATCAGGCCAGGTCCCGGCCAGCGGGCCGCAGTGCGATTCCTGCTAAAATTACAGTAGATGCGAGACACTCGGGAAACATGATGCTGCTCACGGGAAGACGCGTTCAGACGATATTACTCGCAGCAGCGCTGGCACTACTTCAGGCCTGTGCGTCACATCCGGGGCCGGCGTTTTCCAAAGGTATGAGCACCCACGAGCTTCTGGATGGTTCGGTGTTCACTATTGCAGACGACGAGAGGCCACCGACCCCGGACCTGCTGGAAGTCGACGACGAGATGCGCAATTTTCTGACGGCGCGTGTGAAGCCAGAGGCGATGCCGCTGCAGAAAATCCGGCTGATTCTGCGCGGTATACTCGACGATGGTCTGCGCATGGAATATGAAAACCTGCAAACCCTCTCGGCCCCCCAGGCGTTTGCAGCCCGCGCCGGCAACTGCATGAGCTTCACCAATCTGTTCATCGCCCTGGCCAGGGAAGCGGGCCTGCGGGTGCGCTATCAGGAAGTCATGCTGCCGCCGAGCTGGACCGACGACGATACGACCTGGCTCTACAACCTGCATGTGAACGCCGTGGTGGACCTGCCGGGCAATGCCAGCCAGATCGTCGATTTCAACCTTGAGGAGTACGACAATAACTACCCGCGCCGCGTGCTACCGGATAGCGCCGCCGAAGGACGTTACCACAGCAATATGGGCGTTTACTGGATGACCCGGGATGACCCGGGATGATCCGCGCCGATCCTTTCTGCATTTTCGGCGTGCTATTGAGCTGGCGCCGGACACGGGCCACTTCTGGACCAATCTCGGCGCCCTGTACCGACGCGAAGGGCATATCGCTCATGCCGAGGCGGCAATGCGCAAGGGTATTCGCCGGGACGGTGAGGCGGTGGCGATGAGCAACCTGGCGAAACTCTATGTGCGTTACGAACGCCCCGAGCTGGCGGCCTGGTACGAAGATCAGGTGCGCACGTTCCGACGCAGGAATCCCTACTACCTGTATCATCTAGCGAGGCAGTCTTTTGCCGCGGGCGACGCGCTTTCCGCAAGGACACATGTCACCGATGCCATTCGGCGGCACGACGGTGATCGCCGCTTTCACGACCTGCTGGCAATGGCGGAACTGGAACTCGGTAATGCGCCAGCCGCGCGACTTTCCCTGCAGCGCGCCCTGGCACTTGCGGAGCTTCCGCAGCGCGAGTCCTACAGGGATAAGCTGGAACTGCTGACGGGCCAGTAAACGCCTCCAGGGGTGTTTTCAAATGGCAAATGCAGGCGGTCCGTACCTTCGCCGACCGACCGTCAACGCCGCTTGGTGCCCCGGAGAATCCACGCCCCGTCGTGGGCGGGTTCGCCCAGGGCGAGGCGGGCCGGTTCATCCATAGCGAGCCCCCCTGAGGCCAATCGCTCGCGCCAGGCCAGAAGCCCGGTCTCGTCGAGAGCGGCGTCGAGCATGGACTGCATCCGTTCCCGCCAGGCGGTCATGGCGCCCTGGACCTCGCCCGCCCAGGCGATCACCTCCACGGGCTCGAAGGCCGCCATCTTCCGATACATGTGGGCGATGTCGTCATAAGTGCGGAAGACCAGCCCGCCGCCGATGTCCCTGCCGTGCTCATC
>JBHEOO010000060.1:0-10132 GCA_046260765.1 Chromatocurvus sp. | reverse complement strand
CTGTCGAAGAAGCCATCTATCAGGTCAGGAACGTGAGTGGCCAGGATCCCCTGAATTTCCCGATCAGACTCAATAACCGGCTCGCCTACCTGCAAAAGAGCGCGGAAAGTGGAGATGGTCTGCCCACCAAAGGACAGCTCGATGTGTACGAATTACTCAAGGGTGAGCTGGATGAGCATCTGGCCATGCTGGAGCAGATTATCAGCAGCGACTTGTCGGCGGTGAACGCGACGCTCACGGAAAATGGTCTGGAGGCGATCACTGATACCTGATATCGACGGTCGGTGCAGTCACGGGGGGCTGTGTCAGCACCGGTTTTATCCGATAAAAAAACACCATCTTTTACCTTATGGAATCCTGAGGTTCATGGATATGAGAAACGCATTACAAGCATTTTTTGCAGTGATTTTAATGGCCTGCTTCGCCCAGACAGGGGCGGCACAGAAGAGCGGGAGCGGCGCGGCGGACCTGATGTCTGCAGAGACCTTCAAGGGTCTGGAACTGCGCAATATCGGACCGGCATTCATGTCAGGGCGCATTGCCGATCTTGCCATCCATCCAGAGAACGAAAGCCTGTGGTATGTAGCGGCTGGCTCCGGTGGCGTCTGGAAGACGGTGAATGCCGGCACCACCTTTGAGCCAATTTTTGATAACGAAGGTTCCTATTCAATCGGCGCCATCGCGCTGGATCCCGAAGACATTAATACCGTGTGGGTCGGCACCGGTGAGCATGGCGGCGGTCGTCACTTCGGCTTTGGTGATGGTGTCTACAAATCCAGCGATGGTGGCAAAAACTGGAAGAACATGGGTCTGAAAAGCTCCGAGCATATCGGCAAGATCATTGTTCACCCCGACAACCCGGACGTTGTTTATGTAGCCGCGCAAGGCCCGCTGTGGAGTGCAGGTGGCGATCGCGGCTTCTTCAAATCCACCGATGGCGGTGAGACCTGGGTCAAGACCCTGGGCGATGAGCAATTCACAGGCGTTACCGATATCGTTATTGACCCGAGAAACCCGGAGCGTGTGTACGCCGCTACCTGGCAGCACCAGCGGTCCGTAGCAGCATTGATGGATGGTGGTCCGAAATCAGCGATCTACAAAAGCGAGGATGGCGGTGACAGCTGGACGCAGCTGACCAATGGCCTGCCGGAAGGCAAAATGGGCAAGATCGGTCTCGCCGTCTCCCATCACAACCCCGATATTCTCTACGCGGCCATTGAACTTAACCGACGAAGTGGAGGCACCTGGAAGTCACTCAATCGGGGGGAAGCCTGGGAGCAACAGTCCGAGGTCATCTCGGGAGGTACCGGCCCGCACTACTACGTGGAGCTGTACGCCTCGCCCCACCATTTTGACCATCTCTACCTGATGGACGCTTCCATGAAGTATTCCAAGGATGGTGGCAAGACCTGGAATCTGGTAAATCGCGAGCATCGCCATGGGGATAACCATGCCTTGGCGTTCAAGCCCAGCGACCCCAACTACATCCTCCTGGGCACGGATGGCGGCGTCTATGAAAGCTTTGATCTGACTGATAACTGGCGTTTCATGGCAAACCTGCCGATCACGCAGTATTACAAGCTTTCGGTGGATGACGCCGAGCCCTTCTACAACATCTACAGCGGAACACAGGATAACGGCACCCAGGGCGGACCTTCCAGAACGGATAATGTCCAGGGAATCCAGAATTCGGATTGGAAACTGGTCCTGAACTGGGACGGCCACGCCACGGCGACGGAGCCCGGTAATCCCGATATCGTTTACGCTGAGCGACAGGAAGGTAATCTGTCCAGGCTGGACATTTCCACGGGTGAGGTGGTCGACATTCAGCCCCAGGCGGGCGAGGAGGAGGACTACGAAAGATTCAACTGGGACGCGCCCATCCATGTGAGTCCCCACGAGCCATCACGGATTTATTTTGCCAGTCAGCGGGTCTGGCGTTCGGATAACCGCGGCGACAGCTGGCAGGCTATCTCTGGCGATCTCACCCGGAATGAAGAGCGCTTCGATCTGGCCATCATGGGCAACAGGCAGAGCTGGGATTCGCCGTGGGATGTATGGGCCATGTCGAATTACAACAGCATTACGTCATTGTCTGAATCGCCGCTGGTTGAAGGGCTGATCTATGCCGGTACGGATGATGGTCTGCTCCAGGTGACAGAAGATGGCGGCAAAAACTGGCGCAAGCTTGAAGTCAGCCGTATGGGTGTGCCGGCGCGCGCCTTTATCAACGACGTCAAGGCCGATTTACACGATCCTGATACCGTTTATGTCTCCCTCGATAATCACAAGTATGGCGACTACCAGCCCTTCATCGTGAAGAGCACCGACAGAGGTCGCAGCTGGAAATCCATCAGCGCTGACCTTCCCGCCAATCACCTTGTCTGGCGGCTTGCGCAGGACCACGTGAAGCCCGAGCTGCTCTTTGCCGCTACCGAATTCGGGATCTTTTTCTCGGTCAATGGCGGTGGCAAATGGACAGAACTCGAGGGCGGCGTGCCGACCATCAGCTTCAGGGATCTCGCTATTCAACGGCGTGAGAACGATCTTGTCGGTGCATCGTTTGGCCGCGGATTTTTTATATTCGATGACTACAGCGTCCTGAGAGAGGTGTCCGAGTCAACGCTCAAAAAGGAGGGCTCGCTGTACTCCACGAGAAAGGCCCTGTGGTACATCCCCAGACCGCACCTCAACTTCGATACGCAGAAAGGCTCGCAGGGCGATTCGTACTATGTGGCGCCCAACCCGGATTTCGGCGCGACCTTCACCTACCACC
Source organism: Chromatocurvus sp. (assembly GCA_046260765.1). Taxonomy (GTDB): domain Bacteria; phylum Pseudomonadota; class Gammaproteobacteria; order Pseudomonadales; family Halieaceae; genus Chromatocurvus. The sequence goes on along the minus strand of JBHEOO010000060.1, from coordinate 7,356 downwards.
TGAGCCAGGACCTGCAGACAAAAGCAGAGGCGCGACAGGCAGCCGAAAGTCCCCTGGTTGATGCGGGTGAGGATGTTGGCTTCCCTGGCTGGGACGTTGTTGGCGCGGAAGCCGTTCAGGCAAAGCCCAGCGTTTTCGTCCTGGTAAAAGATGCTGCGGGTAACGTGGTGCGACGCGTTGAGGGTCCGACAAAAAAGGGCTTTCATCGCATCGCATGGGACTTGCGATACCCGGCGCCTGAGGCCATCGGTTTGAGCGACAGCTTTGGTGACAATGGTCCGAAGGCCATGATGGCTGCGCCTGGCAACTATACGGCGTCGCTATACAAGCGCGTCGACGGACAGACAAGCCTGCTGGATGGGGCGATTGATTTTGAGGTCGAGCGCCTTTACGACGGCGCTCTGCCGGGCGCCTCGGAAGCGGATGTGGTGGCATTCTGGAGGTCGTATGAGGACGCAGTGAGGGACGCCTCCGCCATCAACATGCAGCTCAGCAAAGCGGTCGCCAGGGTCAAGGCCATGGAGTATGCGCTTTCACGGTCACGGGCGGATGCCGGAGAGCTGGATCTTCAGCTTCATAACCTGAGAGATGACATTCACGCACTGAATGCAGAGGTAAACGGCAATCCTGCAAAACTGGAGGTGGGCGAAAAAACCCATACCACCATCGGGCAACGCCTGTTTGCGGTGGAAAGAGGCATTTCCCGATCCCTGTATGGCCCTACGGAAACGAGCAGGCAGTCGCTTGAGCTTGCCAGGAAGGCGATGAGCGCCATCAAGCCGCGTCTCGAACAAGCGGTGAGGTCTCTCGATGAGTTCGGCAGCATGCTCATCTCGGCAGGTGCCCCCTATGTTGAGGGTAGCGGCGACTGATGATTCCGGGCCTCTGATCAGGCCCGGGTTGCAGTGCTGTGAATCTCCTCAACCATGGTCTCGAGCAGCGGCTCGGGAAAGTCGTGTCCCATGCCGGGGAACACCTTGAGCGTGGAGTCCGGCAGGTGCCGGGCCGTGTCCAGTCCGCAGGCGAGCCTGACCAGTGGGTCGGCTTCGCCATGCATCACCAGTGACGGTACGCTGATGCCGCGCAGCAGGCGTCGCCTGTCGCCGGCGACAATGGCGGCGGCGAGCTGCCTTGCTACACCCGCAGGCTTGTAGCCGCCGCGGTGAAAAGCGCGGGCCGCGGCGTCGTAAAGCTCTGCATGACTTTTCTGATAGGCGGGGCTTTGCACCGCCGCGCGCACGCGCACGTTGCGGGCAATCACCGATTCCGAGTTCAGCGGATCATCGGGCTTCATGAGCAGGGCGCGCGTTGCCTGCCGGCTGGCTCCTGGCAACGCACGATTGCCGGTCGTCGACATGATCGAGGTCAGGCTCAGGGTCCGCTCCGGGAAACGTGCGGCAACGAGCTGGGCGATCATGCCGCCCATGGACGCACCCACGAGGTGCGCTCGCTCGATGCCCAGCGCATCGAGCAGGCCGACGGCGTCCTCGCCCATGTCGTCGAGCGTGTAAGGCACGGGCGGTGACAGCCGGAGCATGCGCAGGCCGGCGAGCATGGGAATGTTCGGCGTTCGCGCGTTCTCCAGATGGGTGGACAGGCCGATATCGCGATTGTCGAAGCGAATCACCCGATAACCGCAGCGCGCAAGGCCCTCGCAGAACGCATCTGGCCACCCCGTGAGCTGGGTACCCAGACCCATGATGAGCAGCATGGCCTCGTCGCTGTCATCGCCAAACGACTCGTACTCGATGCTGATGCCGTTTGCGGTTGTCTGCGCCATGATGTTGCTCCGTGATTGATGTGTGCGTCAGTATAGTAGCGCGTCGTCGTCGCGGCTGCGGCACGTTGCAGCTGGGGAGATAAGCAATGGGATTGACAGGAGGCGGCGCCGCACGCTGTATGGTGTGGTTTCTGGCGGTACTGGCAGGATTCAGTCTGGGGGCCGTCGACGCCGCCAGTGACGAAGAAGTGACCCTGCGCCCGCGGCTGCAGGCGGGACTTATCGCTAACGACAGCGCCTCGAAGAACGTATTTCCCAGCGGATTTCTCGCCTTTGATGAGGGTTTCAATCTCAATCGCGCCGAGCTGCTTATCGAGAAAGTGCCGCGCGGCAACCTGAAACCCCGCATAGGCCCTTTCCCGGGCCCCAAACCCGACAGCGCGGACTGGGGCTTTGAGCTGAACCTGCGCTATGGCACAGATGCCGCCCTGACCTTCGGTCTTGACGACGACCTGTCGATCAATGACGGCAACGACACGCTCTGGCTGCTGCCGCAGTGGTTCGCCAGCGCCTACCTGCCCTGGGGCAAAGGCGTGTCGCTGATCGCCGGCAGCTTTTTTACGCCGGTAGGCCATGAGATAGGTGCGCCCGTGAATCCGCCCACGGCGTTTTACACACACGCCTATGCTTTTGCCTATCAGCCGGTGAAACACGTTGGGGTGTACGCCTCGGCAAACCTGCCGTTCAAGCCCGAGTCCGGGCTGTGGTCCGCGGGGGCCGGCGTTGTGCAGGGCTGGAATAATCTAGAGGACAACAACGACGACAAGACCCTGCTTTTCGATCTGCGCTGGCGCAGCCCCGACTTTCGCACCTGGCTGGACATCGAGAACGTGATCGGCAACGAACAATCGGAAAACGGGATTACAGAGCAGACGCGTCCTTTCAACGCTGTCAGCAGCAGTGGCGCCAGGCTACTGCGCGGTTTTCATTCTCTCACGGTCAGCCACCGTCTGGATGGCGATCGTCGATGGACGGTAAACGCCGTATACGGTCATCAGGAGGGCGGTGACGTGTTCGCCGATGCCAATAATCCGCCGGGTTTTCTCATCACCGAGGACAGCGCATGGTATGGCGCCAACGTGAATTACCACCACCGCTTCGGGCCACGGGTCGAGGCCGCGCTGCGCCTTGAGTGGTTCAGGGATGAGAAGGGCGCCCATGCCCTGCTGCCCGAGGGCGTTTACCGCGGCGCCACAGCGAACCTCGCCTGGTGGCTTGCACCCTCGTTACGACTGCGCGGGGAACTGCGTCGTGATGACTACAGCGGCCCGGGCAAGCCCTTCGGCGGCGAGGTGCCCACGGTGTTTTTCGGTGACCGTGACGACCAGTGGGTATTTTCAATTGACCTGACCTGGCTTCCCGATGCGCGAGCCTTCGGCTGGGGGGCGAGGATTTCCCCCTGATCAGACAGGTGGCGCGAGGCTGATTTTTTTCAGCAGGCCGCTCGGGTACATTGGCTGACAGGGTAATCCTGCGGGAGATAAAACACGGCATGGCATTAACATTTATTCACACATCGGATTGGCAGATCGGCAAGGTATTCGGCTTTGTCGAAGAGCAGACCATGGGTCTGCTGCAGCGCGCGCGGCTCGACGCGATTGATCGCATCGGACGCCTGGCCGAAGAGCACGGAGCCCGTCATGTGCTGGTCGCTGGCGATGTTTACGACACTCAGGATGTCACTCAGCGCTTGCTGCTGCAGCCCATAGAGCGGATGCGTGCATTTAACAAGGTTACCTGGCATTTGCTGCCGGGCAATCACGACCCTGACCAGCCCTTCGGCATATGGGATCGCCTGAAGAATACCGAGCTTCCCGATAACATTGAGATCCATGCCGATGCTGAGCCTTATATCCACGAGGCAGACAGAATCGCGATCCTTCCCGCGCCTCTCAAGCACTTCCGCAGCCTCGACGATCTCACCGCCTACATGGACAAGGCCGAAACCCCGGACGGCTATTACCGGATAGGCCTGGCGCACGGCTCCATCCGCAGTTTCGGCTCGGATGAGAGTCAGGCAGCCAACTTCATTGACCCCAGACGGCCGGAGCTGGCGGCGCTGAGCTACCTGGCGCTGGGTGACTGGCACGGTACTCAGAGGATAAATGAACGTGTCTGGTATAGCGGCACCCACGAGATAGACGGCTACGACGTGCTCGACGGTGGCAAAACGCTGGTCGTCACCCTTGATCGGCCCGACGCCATCCCCACGGTGGAGAAAGTTGTCTCGGGCACTTATCACTGGCACCGGGAAGAGGTCACGCTGGGCGGCCGCAGCGACATCGACGCGCTCGCGGAGAGGCTGCGTGCACTGGCGCCGGCACCGCTGTCCAATCATCTCGTGCGCCTCCGCGTTTCCGGTACGCTATCTCTGGAGGATTCAGCGTACTTCGAGTCACTGGTCCATGGCTCTGTTGATGCGGCACTCGCCCAGCTGCGGATCGATAATCACATTCTACCCATGCCCAGTGAGGATGATCTGGCGACATTTGGTCCCGGGGGCTTTGTGCGCCTTGCCGCGGACCGGCTGATGGCAATGGCCGGGGATGAAGAAAACGACGAGCGGGAGCTGGCGGCGCTGGCATTGCAGCGTCTCTATGTCGAGTATCGCGCCCTTGACGGTGCCGGCGCATGAAAATCCGCGCGATACGCGTCAATCAATGGCGCAAGTTCACTCGACCTGCCGGGATACAGGGGCTGGGAGATGGACTCAATGTTCTGGCCGCACCGAATGAAGCGGGTAAAAGTACCCTGGTGGGTGCGCTGCAGCTGGCGCTGTTTACCAGACACAGCACCGGCGGCAAGGATGTCGATGCCCTGCTGAATCACGCGGTCCCGAACTCTCCTGTCGTCGAGGTGGAGTTTGACATTGACGGTCAGCGCTACACCCTTCGCAAGCGCTTCAAGCGCGGTCATCAGGTGAAGTTGATAAAGCCGGATGGGGCCGAGCTGCAGGGGGAGGGCGCCGAGTCCTTCGTCGCGGAGTTACTGGGGTTCACCTTTCCCGGCCGTGGGGCGGGTACGTCGGACAGCATGGGGCTATGGTCACTTCTCTGGTTGAACCAGGGCGACGGTGCAGACCCGATTTCTGCGCCGGATGGCGCCCAGAGAACGGTGATGGGAGCGCTCGAAGACACCGTGGGCAACCTGCTTGGCGGAGAGCAGGGACGGCGTCTTCCGATCAAGATCAGGAATGACTTGAAGGAGCTGGTCACAGAGTCCAGGGGGCAGCCCAAAGATCGCTACAAAAAAGCCATTGAGCGCGTCGACGTGCTCACTGATGAGCTGGACGAACTCCAGGCGGCGTTCGCGCGAACCGAAAGCGATCTGCAATCCTATGAGGACGCCTGCGCCACGCTGGCTGAAAAGGAGGAGTCAAACGTCGAGGCTGAGCTTCAGCGCGACATCAAGGCCGCCAATGATCGCGTCGAGGAACTGCTGACGCTAGAGGCCGAAATCACTGCTGCCAAATCCGAAGCGGAGCGCCTCGAGAGTCTTTTCAATGCTGCGGACAGGGCAAGGCAGGTCAGGGAGCAGCTGGCTTCCTCTGTTGATGCGCTGAAAGAGGACATTGAAGCGGCCAGGCGGAATGTGAAAGGCGCCAGGGAGGAGGCATCCCGTCTTGAATCGCTCTGGCGGGATGCGCGTGCCTCACAGCGCCATGCGGACACCGCACGGGCCGAGGCCGACAGCGCTCTCAGGCAGGTGACGAGAGCTCTGACAGGCGCCAAACGGAGCGGAGAACTCGGTGCATTGAACAAAGCTCTCGCAGACGCAGAGATGGCTGCGTCGACAATAGCGACGCTGACGGCCCGGGTGGAGACCAGCAAGGCAACGCCACAGGCGGTCTCAGCTCTTGATGAACTCATGGATAATGTACGCGCCGCACGTACAGCCATGACCGCCGCTGCCACGCTGGTGGATTTTGATCTGGAGGCGGGTGCCTCAGAGCGCGTGACGCTCTCACAGGGGGAAATGCCGCCCAATGGTGAAGCACTGGCATTGATCGATCCGACTGAGTTGACGATAGAGGGCATCGGTGTCATCAGGATCCGGCCTCAGGTGCAGGAAGCAGACGTGATGCAGGAGAACCTCCAGCGCGCAGAGCAGGCACTTTCGGACGCATTGGCGGCGATCGGTGCCGCAGATATTCCGGCGGCCCGTCAGCTGCTGCGCAACCGGGATGCTGCTGAACGCGATCTCGAGGAAGCCCGGGCCAGGCTCGCGCGCATCGCTCCGGCGGAGGGCGGTGGGCTGGAAGGAGTACGCGAAAGACGGGACGGGGCCCTGGCTGAGCTCGAGCAGCTTGCGGCCGCTGGTCTGGCGTTGGGCGCTCTGCCTACGCTGGAGACTGCGCGCGCCGCGCGAGAGGCCGCGGCCAATGCCGCTGAGAGCGCCACACAGGAAGCGTCGCAGGCTGCGCAGGCCGCTATCGAATACCGCACAGCACTGGACGAGCATCGCGATGCCTTGCGTGCGCCGGAAACGGCGCTATCAACCAACGAGGCGCAACTGGCGGCAAAACAGGCGGCGCTGAGCGATATGCCCGACGAACAGGCTCTGCTGCAACGCCTGTCTGCGGCCAGGGCCGCTTTCGATCAACAGCGAGCCGTGATCGGGTCGCTCAAGGCAAAGGCTGAGGGAGACACAGTGGCACTGTCCCGGGCGCGTCTTGTGCGTCTGCAGCAGGCACTGGACTCCTATTGGCACAGCATCAACGACCTGAAGAGCCGGAAGGCGAGTCTGAAAACCACACTGACCCGCGATGGTGCAGCGGGTATCGGCGAGAAGATGGCGTCTAAGGAGCGTGAGCTTGAACTGGCAGGCGCAGAGCGAGACCGGCTCGAGCGCGAGGCCCGGATTCTCGGCACGCTGAACGAGGTACTTACAAGTGCCGAACGGGAGGCCAGGGACCGCTTCATGGGACCGATTACAGAAAAGGTACGGCCCTACCTACAGGCGCTTTTCCCCGAGGCGGATATGCAACTGGATGATTCACTGGGGGTGGCGGCGGTGTATCGCGGGTCCGGGGAAACGCCCGATTTTGCCGAACTCAGCATGGGCACCCGGGAGCAGGTCAATATCCTTACCCGCATCGCGATTGCCGAGATGATGGCCGAGCAGGGCAAGCCCGCCATGGTGATTATCGACGACGGGATGGCGCACTCGGATGACCAGCGGCTGCAGCGTATGTTCGATATTCTCAACCTGGCGGCGGAGCGGGTTCAGATACTGGTGTTGTCCTGCCACGCGAAGACCTTTGCGCGGGCGGGGGGGAAGCTGTTGTCGATAGAGGAATTTGAGGAAACCGAGAGCTTGCGAAGTCATTAGACAGTGCTTAAGGAGCCATTAGCCGGTGCGCTGAAAACAAAAGTCCCCGTTTGCAATTGTCCGGTTTCTGGTACCTACTGATTCGAAGAACAGCGGGGTGTTCGCACCCTCAAAAAACCACCAGTCAACGAAACCTCACGTAAGGAAGACATCATGCAGCAGCGACATCATGTTATTGCCATGGCATCCCGGCTCCGGTGCCACCTCAAGCAGACGGTCTGTTTTTCCTTTGCCATTCTTGTCTC
>JBHEOO010000006.1:51150-99403 GCA_046260765.1 Chromatocurvus sp. | reverse complement strand
CAGCGAACACGGGGCATCTCGAATTCATCTTTAACATTCAGCCCGACCTGCCCGCCTATCTGATTGGTGATTCCCTGCGCCTTTCCCAGGTCCTGACCAATCTGCTGAGCAACGCGTTCAAATTTACAGATGAAGGTGGCGTGGTGGAGCTGGGCATCCGTAGCGTAGGGCCAATAGCTGGCAGTTTAGTGACACTGCGCTTCAGCGTTCGGGATACGGGAATCGGCATGAGCGAGGAGGAACAGTCCCGCCTGTTTCAACCTTTCAGTCAGGCTGACAGCTCAACAACCCGTCGCTACGGCGGTAGCGGGCTGGGCCTGGTCATCAGTCAACGACTCGTGGAGGCGATGGGCGGCAAACTTAGCGCGACCTCAAGCCCCGGAAAGGGGAGTACGTTTGGCTTTACACTGGCGCTGCCGGTGGCGCTCGACGCGCCACAGAGCGCTGAACCCCCAAAGACCATCGGGAGACGCGTGCTGGTTGTCGACGATCAGGCGGAAGCCCGCGCGGTCATTCGTCAAATGCTGGAATATCACAAATGTTCAGTCTATGAGGCGCAAAGCGGCGAGGCAGCCATTCAGGCCGTGATCACAGCTGAAGAACGCGATGAGCCATTCGATTTCATCCTGATTGACTGGCTGATGCCCGGTGGACTGAACGGAACCGAGACCTGCATCGCCCTCGAGACAATGCGCACCAAAGGTGAGCTGCGACACGTGCGTCCACCGTTATTGATGGTAAGTGCTTACCAGAAGCACGAAGTCGCCCTGCCACCGGATATGCCGATAGGCTTCCTACCCAAACCGGTCAATGCGCGGGCACTGTACAATGCGCTGGTCGGGTCAGATACCGACAAGCCGCGCGCCCGCCGCGATACAACGACAGGCGCCAGCCCACCACCGGACCTGTCTGGTTGTGAGCTATTGCTGGTAGAGGACAACGATATTAACCAGGAAGTAGCGCAGCTGCTGCTTGAGGCCACGGGGGCGAGTGTCCGTACCGCGAGCAATGGTCGCGAGGCTTTGGAGACGGTTTCCAAACAGACCCCGGACCTCATCCTGATGGATCTGCAGATGCCGGTGATGGACGGTTTCGAGGCGACGCGATGCCTGCGTCAGAGCGGCTACAGCGGGAAGATAATCGCCCTGTCAGCCGCCGTAATGGAAGATGATCGGCGTCGCGCCAAAGAGGCTGGCGTGGACGCACACCTGGGCAAGCCGATTGACAGCGCACAGGTTTATGAATCTCTATGTGAGTATTTATCCCGTCCGCCGACCGCGCCCGATCCCAGCCGGGTCCAGGCTCTGGTTCCTGAGAACCAGGATTCAGCCCGCCGCGATGATCCCGAAGCAAAACAACACGAGGGCACATTGCTGCCCGATCGGCTGCCTGGCTTCGATCTGGAGAAAGGTCTTGAACGGCTGCAGGGAAATGAGGTGCTGTACGCGCGACTGCTTGGCAACCTGGGTCGGAAACTGCAGAGTGACTTCGCCCCGCTGGTCGGTTACTTGCGATCCGGGAACACCATGGCAGCGCAGCCGATTGCACACACACTGCGTGGAACAGCGGGTACGCTGGCGGCGGTGGAACTGCAGAAGCTGGCAGAAGAAATTGATCGCGACCTGAAGGACAGTCGTTCTGTAGAAGAGCACAGCGTCGCTGCGCTCGAGCAGGCGCTGGACGCCGCCCAGCAGGTGCTCTCCGCGATGGATCAGAAAAAAGACACTGTCACCGAAAGTGTCGGCGACGCAGACGCCGTGCAGACCTTAACCCGCACCCTGGAAAAAAGCGAACTGGTGGAGGATCATGTTCTCGACAGCGCCCTGCTCTGGTTGCGCGCACAGGGACATGACGGCAGTGATCTGGAAGCACAGATAAGCCAACTTGATTTTGAAGGAGCGCTTCTCACCCTCGCTGCTATGACCTCAGCAAAGCCGGACCAAACGACATGAAAACCGCGGACGCCCAACAGACCATCCTGATCGTAGACGACGAACCCGCCAACGTGCAGGCGCTGGGTAATTTACTTAAGGGAGATTATCGCATCCGTGTCGCCACCAGTGGTGAAAAAGCCCTGGCCATTGCCCATGATCAGGATGAGACACAGCCGGATCTGGTATTGCTGGATATTCTGATGCCGGACATGGATGGTTATGAGGTCTGCCGGCACCTGAAGGGAAATGAGAGCACGAATGCCATCGCTGTTATCTTCGTGACGGCACTCGACGCAACCAGCGATGAAGAGCTGGGCCTGAGACTCGGTGCAGTAGACTACATCACCAAACCTTTCTCGCCCGCCATCGTCCGCGCACGGGTCAACACACATCTGCAGCTTAAGCATAAAACAGATCTGCTCGAGCAATATGCGCGTCTCGACGGGCTTACCGGCATTCCCAATCGGCGTCTGTTTGATGAGCAGCTGGATTTGGAAATCAGGCAAAGCCTGCGCGAGGGTCACCCGCTGTCCGTCGTTATGATAGACATAGACCATTTCAAACCGTTTAACGACAATTACGGCCACGGTGCCGGTGATCAGTGCCTGCGGCAGGTGTCTACGACTTTGAGTGCCGCGGCAAAACGCCCGGCAGATCGGGTTTGCCGGTATGGCGGGGAGGAGTTCGTCGCACTGCTTCCAAACACAGACGCCGATGGGGCGAGGCAGCTGGCAGAAACCATGCGCAACCGCACTGAGCACCTGGGAATCAAACACGCGCATTCAAGCGTCGGCCCGGTGGTTACCATCAGCCTGGGAACGGCAACATTCAACCCCGAAGAGGGGGCCGATCAGACGTTTTTGCTGAAACGTGCAGACCAGGCCCTCTACGAGGCCAAACACGCGGGTCGCAATCGCGTAGCCACATCCTCCTTGCCCTACCTGAGGGTTGGCTGAAGCTTCCGTTTCCTGCGGCGCAGGGTTTTCTCTCACCTGCACTTTGCAACAGACCACACAAGCTCTGCGCTATCATTGCGTTTCGGCAGAATCAGGAGGCCTATTTTGCAACCAGCTACAACACCAGGCCGCGCCCTGGTATTCGGCGCCAGCGGCTACATCGGCAGCAATCTCGTGCCGCGGCTTGCCGCGCGCGGCATACCGGTCAGGGCCGCTGCCCGCAGTGTCGAGGTGCTCGAGGCGCGCGAGTGGGATGCCGTGGAGCTGGTGCAGGCGGACGCCCTGGAGCCCCCCAGTCTGGCAGCTGCACTGGCCGATGTCGAAACCGCATATTATCTGGTGCATTCCATGGCGTCCGGTCGGCGCTTTGCCACACTGGACCTTGAGGCGGCAGCAAACTTTACAGAGGCGGCGGCAAACGCCGGCGTCAGGCGAATTGTCTATCTTGGTGGGCTGGTGCCGGATGACGCCAGCGGCGCACATATCACCTCCCGCCGGGACACCGGCGAGGTGCTGCGCCGCGGTAGCGTGCCGGTAACCGAGGTCCGCGCCGGTATTATCATCGGTGCTGGCTCGGCGGCATTCGAGGTCATGCGCGATCTCGCGCTGAATCTGCCCCTGATGGTGACGCCGCGCTGGGTGCGCGCAAAATCGCCGCCCATTGCCCTCGACAACCTGCTGCACTACCTCATTGAAGTGCCATCGATAGAAGAAACTGCAGGGGCGATTCTCGACGCCGCCGGGCCGGAGCAGGTCAGCTATGACCAGATGATGCGCTGGGTGGCGGAGATTGCCGGCAAGCGCGAGCCGCGCATTATCCCGGTTCCGGTACTGACGCCGCGCCTGTCATCCTATTGGCTGGGCCTCACTACCGCCGTTCCGGCGCCGGTGGCCCGCGCCCTGATCAGCGGATTGCGCCATGATTTCAACGCCGACGACGCGGTCCTTCGGCGTCTGATACCCCAAGATCTGCTCACGGTGCGCGAAGCCATCGCCGCGGCGTATGCCGCCGAGCGCGGCCACGCGGTGGCGGCGCGCTGGACCGAGGGCGCGTTCGCCCAGCGCGGCTTCCGTCACGACACCGCGTTTTATGCCAAGAAGGCCAGCGGCAGCGCAATTGCCAACGCGACGCCCGAGGCGGTGTGGCGGCACGTATCGCGCATTGGTGGCCGCAATCGCTATTACTACATGAACATCCTCTGGACCCTGCGCGAATTCATCGACTGGTGTATAGGTGGCCCCGGCTTCACCCGCGGCCGGCGCGACCCGGACCATCTGCGCCTGGGCGACGTGATCGACTACTGGACCGTGATCGGTATCCGGCCGGAGGAGCATCTCACGCTGTATTTTGGCCTCAAGGGGCCCGGCTCGGGGATTCTGGAGTTCGACATCGAGCCCATTGCCAACGGCCAGACCCGACTCGACATCACCGCCTACTGGCACCCCCGGGGCGTGTGGGGGCTGGCCTACTGGTATGCGCTGGTACCGGCGCACCTGTTCCTGTTTCGCGGCTGGACACGCGCTATCGCGCGCCGCGCGGAGGCGGATATGCAGTCAGGTGCAGATGCCGGCGTGGAGCAGAAATCATGAAGCTGCCGGGATTCATACCCGCGGAACTCCGCGAGCTGGCCAGCTTCGTACCGGCGAGCGGCTGGGACGCGGTGGAATGGCGGCCACTGCTGTCGGCCATGCGCGCAATGAGCGTCCAGATGGTGACCGGGCGCGGTGTCTCGCGACTGAGCCGGACAGTGGATGATGCCATCGACAGCGTGACGCTGGTGCGCAATGTCGAGACGGGCGACGTACTTGAACAGATATCCCCGTCGCGCCGGCGCAAGAAGCTGGGCAACGCCCTGCTCGGGTTTTATTTCAGCCAGTGGCTGCTGGAGGACGGTCTCTTTCTGGATCTGCGCCCGTCACGCTTTGGCGCACGAGGCGATGAACTGCTGTATCAGCCAAATGGCCTGTGGATTCGCCTGCGCCCGGAGTTCCGCGGCGGCATGCTGGCCCTGTACCGATCGTTCTACAGCGCAGACGATACCGCATTTGAGGCCGCGCTGCGGCAGATGGGCATGCTGAAGCCGGGCCTGGACGATGCCGAAGCGGCGGAACTCAAAAGCCTGCTGAAACAGCATTTCGGTATGGACCAGCGCGCCCAGCACTTTCGCATTGAGGAGTTTCGCCAGTCCTTCGATGAACTGTTCCGGTTTTTCGTCGAGCACGATTACAAGCTGCACAGCGACTTTGTGTTTGTCGGTTTCTACCTCATCACCCTGTATCTGGCGCTGGAAGCACTGGGTCAGGCCCATGATACCCGCGCCATCTGCTCACGGGTCCTGCTCTAGCGAGTCACTTTTTCTAGCGAGTCGCCTTTTCTAGCGAAACCTTTGACGCCGGGCGCTGCCGCAGCCTACATTGCAAACAGCGCTTCCGGCATCGCCATCAGGTTGTCCGCCCCGGACAGTAGCGCCTGCCGATGCGCCTGTGCCCGCGGCAGCAGCCGATCAAAGTAGAAGCTGGCGGTCATCAGCTTGGCCTCAAAGAAAGCGGTATCTTCAGCGCCCGCCTCAATTTTCTCCCGCGCCACTACCGCCATGCGCGCCCAGAAATAGGCCAGAGTGACGTAGCCGCTGTACATCAGATAGTCCACCGCGGCCGCACCGGCCTCGTCGGGATTCTGCATGGCCTTCTCGCCAACCTGCAATGACATTTCCAGCCATTCGTCCTTGTAGGCCGCCAGCGGCCTGATGTACCGGGCATCGGCGTCGTCGGCGTTGGCCTGGCAGAAGTCGTCGACCACCTGCGTGAAACCCATCAGCAACTTGCCGCCGGAACCGAGCACCTTGCGACCGATAAGGTCCAGCGCCTGGATGCCCGTGGTGCCCTCGTAAAGCGTTGCGATACGCGCATCCCGGACAATCTGTTCCATGCCCCACTCGCGGATAAAACCATGACCGCCGTAAATCTGCACGCCGTGGTTGGCGGCCTCGAGACCGACCTCAGTGACGAAGGCCTTGGCGATCGGCGTCAGCAGCGCCATGAGGTCATCCGCCGTCCTGGCCCGCTCGGCATCCTCGCATCGGTCGACGATATCACCCAGCTGCGCGAGGTAGTAAAGCATTGCGCGACTGCCCTCGGCGAAGGCTTTCTGGGTCAGCAGCATGCGTCGCACGTCCGGGTGAACGATGATGGGGTCTGCCAAACCTTCCGGATTTTTCGGCCCGGTGAGACTGCGCATGGCGAGACGCTCACGCGCGTATTCGAGCGCGCCCTGATAGGACAGCTCGGCGTGCGCCAGACCCTGGATGGCGGTGCCGATGCGCGCCGTATTCATGAAGGTGAACATGAGATTGAGGCCGCGATGCGGCTCACCGATCAGGTAGCCTCTTGCGCCATCGAAGTTCATGACGCAGGTAGCGGAGGCCTTGATACCCATTTTCTTTTCAATGGAGGCGCAGTGCACCGCGTTGCGCTCGCCGACCACGCCATCCTCATCGACGTTGAATTTCGGAACAACAAACAACGAGATACCCTTGGTGCCCTCGGGTGCGTCGGGCAGGCGTGCAAGGACGATATGCACGATGTTTTCCGCCATGTCGTGATCGCCGGCGGAAATGAAGATCTTGGTGCCGGTAATGGCATAGCTGCCGTCCGCCTGCGGCTCGGCTCTGGTGCGCAGCAGACCGAGATCGGAGCCACACTGGGGCTCGGTAAGACACATCGTCCCCGTCCATTCGCCTGCAACCAGCCGGGGCAGATAGCGGGACTTCTGCTCGTCGCTGCCGTGGGCCTCCAGCGTCTTGATGCAGCCATGGGACAGGCCCGGGTACATGAGCCATGACCAGTTCGCGGTGCCGATCATCTCGTTGACAGCGATGCCCAGCAGGTTCGGCATGCCCTGGCCGCCGAACTCGGGCTCCGCCGACAGCGCGGGCCAGCCATTGTCGACAAACTGACGGTAGGCCTCGGGGAATCCCGCCGGGGTTTTCACACCTTCCTCGGACCAGTGACAGCCTTCCTCATCGCCGGACTGATTGAGGGGAGACAGAACGTTCTCGGCAAACTTTGCGCCCTCTTCAATGATGGCGCTCATCAGGTCAGAGGTCGCCTCCTCATAACCGCGCAGGCCTGAGTAAACCGCATCGCTGTTGAGAACGTCGTTCAGCACGAACTGCATGTCGCGCTGGGGGGCTTTGTACTGTGGCATGGCTTGCTCCTGCGACCATCCGCTGGGTTGGATGGCGTCATGTGTTCAGCGTTTACATTGACGCGAAGTATAGCGCAAAACCCGCGCACGGCAAGGGGTGGCGGTTTTGATGGCAAGGGGCGGTTTTGATGGCAAGGGGCGGTTTTGATGGAAAGCAGCGTGCTCACCTGCACCGCGTTGAGGTCAAAATGGGTGCGATGCACGGATAAGGTATCTATGCTTAAGCTATTCGGCCACGCCTTGCTCAATGGCCTGTTCCCGTCCACCTGCCGGCTGTGCACACAGGTGGTCGAGCGCGACATTCCCCTCTGCCGCTACTGCGAGCGGGCGCTGACGCGCAATGAAAATCCCTGCGCCTGCTGCGCCCTGCCCCTGCGTGAGCCGTTCGGAGGCGAAAGCCTGTGCATTGCCTGCCAGGAAGGAAGCTTCGACTTCGATCGCGTGGTGGCGCCGTTTCTTTACGACACCGCGCTGGCACAGCTGATTGGTCGCTGGAAATATGCCGGCGATCATCGCCTGACGCCGCTGCTGGGCGAGCTCTGGCTGTCCCGGGCCTGCCCCGGACCCATGCCCGACCTGCTGGTCCCGGTGCCGCTGCACTGGCGCCGCCAGCTGCGGCGCGGGTTCAACCAGGCGGAGCTTCTTGCGCACTACCTGGCAGCACACCACCCGCAACTGCAGCGCTCGCAACTGCGTCCGCGGCTGCTGCTGCGACAGCGCGCGGCGCAGGTTCAGGCGGGGCTCGGCGCCAGCGGACGCGGCGAGAATGCGAGCGGCGCCTTTACTCTCAGTGGGACCTGTGACAATCTCCACATCGCGTTAGTTGACGATGTATGCACAACCGGGACGACGGCCGATGCGGCGTCCAGATTGCTGCGCGCCGGCGGAGCCCGCGCAGTCGATGTCTGGTGCCTGGCGCGCACCCCGGGGCCCATCATGGGCACAGGGTAACTCTATCGACGACGCAGGTTTTCGCATGAACAGCCATCCCTACGATGCACTTACCCCGGATGCGATTATCCAGGCAGTAGAATCCGCCGGCTATTACAGCGATGCCCGCCTGCTGGCCCTCAACAGCTACGAAAACCGCGTCTACCAGGTCGGCATCGAGGACGCCACGCCGGTCATCGCCAAGTTCTATCGCCCTGACCGATGGCGGCGTGAACAGATCGAGGAAGAACACAGTTTCTCCCGGGAACTCGCAGATGCCGATATCTCGGTGATCGCACCGATTGCCAACGACGCTGGCGAAACCCTGCACGAATTCGACGGCTTTCTGTTCGCCCTGTTTCCCAGGCGCGGCGGCTATCCGCCGGAGCTGGATAACCTCGACAACCTGCTGGTGCTCGGCCGCACCATAGGCCGCATCCACCGGGTCGGTTCCGCCAGCACGTTCAAACACCGGCCGGTGATGCACCCCCGGGGCATGCTGGTGGAGAATCGCGACTACCTGCTGGAGAGGTTCATCCCGGATTATCTTCGCGAGGCCTATTCAACCCTCACCCGGGACCTCATCGATCGCATCCTGCCCCTTTGGCAGGACGTTGCGCCGGACGATCTCATACGGACCCACGGCGACTGCCACGTGGGCAACATACTGTGGCGCGATGACTGCGCGCACTTTGTCGACCTGGACGACTGCTGCATGGCGCCGGCCATTCAGGATCTGTGGATGATGCTCAGCGGTGAGCGCCACGAACGTCAGCTGCAGCTCGCGGAGATTGTTGCCGGCTATGACGAGTTCGGTGATTTCGACCCGAGGCAGCTGCGCTGGCTCGAGGCCCTGCGCACTATGCGCATTGTCCGCTATGCGGCGTGGCTGGCGCGGCGCTGGGACGACCCGGCGTTTCCGCGGAGTTTTCCCTGGTTCAACACCGAGCGCTACTGGGCTGATCATGTGCTCGAGCTGCGCGAGCAGCTCGGGGCGCTGGACGAGCCGCCGCTGCAGCTGCTCTGATATTGCAGGTCACGGCATACGTGACCGCGGATAAACCACGGAAACAATCCAGCGCAGCAGGGAATTCCCCGCCAGCACCTCGCGGTCCACCGCATCGAAAAAAGCCGCCGTACCCGCCGGGTCGGCGAAATAGTCCATGCGCGTGCGCAGCATTCGCTGTGGATCCAGTTGCCGCACTATCTGCGCCGGATTACCGGCAATAATGACATTCGCCGGCACATCGCGGGTGACGACCGAACGCGCGCCGACTATCGAATTGTCGCCAATCGTCACGCCCTTCAGCACCGTGGCATGATCCCCCAGCCAGACGTTACGGCCGATACGCACGGGCGTTATGCGCTGGTCGCGGACATTCCGATCGTAAATGCCGTGCCAGTCGGAGTCGGTGATGTAGCAGCCGTTGGCCAGCATGCTGCCGTCACCGATCTCGATCGCGTCGCTGGCGCTGATGCGACTGCCGGGACTCATCAGAACGCAGTCGCCGATGTGCACACTGCCCGCTCCGGACTCACGCCCCCAGACACCGACTGCCACCCGGTGCATCGGCTCGGCAATCGCGGTAAAGCAACTTCCGATATGGATATTCGGCCCGGAAATGCTGACATACCAGGGCTTCATGAAGGTGGCGTGAGCCCCCAGGGAGGCGCACTCCGGACGCAGAAAATAATCGCTGTAGGCCTCGCGCAGGCGCAGATGGGCCTTCTTGACCCAGTAGGGTCGCAGGTCGTCTCGCATACCGCTATGATCGCCTGTCACGGGGATAGCGACAAGCCCGAGACCTCTTGCCCGAGACCTCTTGCCCGAGACTGCTCGCCCGAGACCCCACATGTCCCGATTACGGACAGCAGGAAACCGATAGCCATGCAGGCCAATTCACGCCCGGTCAGCAGTAGTCAGCAGCGGGTGCATCGCGATCTACCGCGTCTGGTAAGGCGCCATCTTGCAAGCCATTGGCGCCGTCCGCCACACAGCCTGACAGTAGACGTACGCGACGCACTGACCGATGCCCTGACCGATGCGCAGACAAGGGACAGACCACTGGTACTGGACTCATTCTGCGGCACCGGCCACAGCACCCGCCTGCTTGCGAGAGACTACCCGGACTGCACGGTGATCGGCGTCGACAAATCCGCCGCCCGCCTGTCGCGCCACGTCAGACGAGATGGCGAACGCGGCAGCGACAATTATCGGCTGCTGCGGGCGCAGTGCGAAGAAGTGTGGGCCTGGCTGGCAGATCAGGGCGCGCAGCTTAGGGCGCATTATCTGCTATATCCCAACCCCTGGCCAAAGCCGGCGCAGCTCAAGCGGCGGGTACATGGACACCCGGGGTTTCCCCTGC
Organism: Chromatocurvus sp.; assembly: GCA_046260765.1. GTDB lineage: Bacteria > Pseudomonadota > Gammaproteobacteria > Pseudomonadales > Halieaceae > Chromatocurvus. The sequence continues at coordinate 89,010 of JBHEOO010000006.1, read as the reverse complement.
TGCTGCGACTCGGCGGCCAGCTGGAGCTGCGCTGCAACTGGCAGACCTATGCCGAGGAATTCGGTGTCGCCCTCACCATCGCCGGCCAGCAACCGGTGGTAGCGGTCGTAAAACACGGTGAGCCGCTGAGCCTGTTCGAGCGCAAGTACCGCGACAGTGGTCACATCCTGTGGCGCTGCACGGCTCAAGTGACCTGTCACAGCGAATAGGTTAAAATCTCGGTCTATCAGGAGGCCGGCCTATGCCCGAAAAGAACAACGATCCCGTCTGGCAGCGTATTCTTGAGGAGACTGCGTCCCACGCGGCGGAGGAACCGATTCTCGCCAGCTACCTGCACGCCACCATCCTCAATCATACCTACCTGGAGGAGGCGCTCAGCTTTCATCTCGCCAATCAGCTGGACAGCCCCACGCTGTCATCCCTGCTGCTCCGCGACGTCATGCTCGACGCTTTTCGCAGCGACCCCGAGATTCTCAAGGCCGTTCGCGCCGATCTTCTTGCCGTTCTCGACCGCGACTCGGCCTGCAGTGAACTCTACGTACCCTTCCTCTACTACAAGGGTTTCCATGCACTGGAGGTGCACCGGGTATCGCACTGGCTGTGGAACCACGGGCGAAGGTCGCTGGCGCTGTTCTTCCAGAACCGCATGAGCTCCAAATTCGCTGTGGATATCCATCCCGCGGCACGCCTGGGGCGCGGCATTATGCTGGATCACGCCACGGGGCTGGTCATCGGTGAGACCACCGTAGTGGGGAATAACGTCTCGATCCTGCAATCCGTGACCCTGGGCGGCACCGGCAAGGAAGAGGGCGACAGGCACCCGAAAATCAGCGATGGCGTCCTGATCAGCGCCGGCGCGAAGATTCTGGGGAATATCTGTATTGGCGAGGGCGCCAAGATCGGAGCAGGTAGCGTGGTGCTGCAGCCGGTGCCGCCACACACAACGGCAGCCGGCGTACCGGCGAAAATTGTCGGACGGCCCGAATGCGATCAGCCGGCCCTGATGATGGACCACGGATTTATCTGCGAATAAGGCTCTACCGGCAGCCCACGAGCTACCGGGAGGCGCCGGAATCGCTATCAGTCATCTACGTGATATTGCGGTGACAGTTCCTGCACCGCGTCGACAAACGCGGTGACGTTGTCCGGGTTTACGCCTGGCGTAATGCCGTGGCCCAGATTGAACACGTGCCCTGGCCCGTGCCCGAAACCTTCGAGAATGCTGGCCACCTCCTCACGTATGCGTGCCGGCGAGGCGAACAGCATCGAGGGGTCCATGTTGCCCTGCAGGGCAACCCGGTCGCCCACCGCCGCGCGGGCACTGGCGATATCTGTGGTCCAGTCGATGCCCACGGCCTGGGCGCCGCAGTCGGCGATGGCCGGCAGCCACTGCCCGCCCCCCTTGGTAAAGACAATCGCCGGCACCCGGCGCCCATCCACCTCGCTGGGCAGACGCGAAATGATGCGCTGCATGTACTTGAGAGAAAACTCCTTATAGGCCGCAGCACTCAGCGCGCCACCCCAGGTATCGAAAATCTGTACTGCCTGGGCGCCGGCGTCGATCTGTGCACACAGATAATCCGCGACCGCATCAGCGAGCAGAGACAGCAGCTTGTGCATAAGCTCGGGCTGGTCATAGGCCATGGCCTTGACCCGCGCGTGATCCTTCGAGCCGCCACCCTCCACCATGTAGGTGGCCAGGGTCCAGGGGCTGCCGGAAAAGCCGATCAGCGGCACTGAACCGTTGAGTTCGCGGCGGATCGTGCGCACCGCATTCATCACGTAATCGAGGTCGTCCTCGGCCTTGAAATTATTCAGCCCGGCGAGATCCTCTTCGCTGCGCACGGTCTTGTGAAAGCGCGGGCCTTCGCCGGTTTCGAAGTACAGCCCCAGACCCAGGGCGTCGGGTATCGTGAGAATGTCCGAAAACAGGATCGCGGCATCCATGGGATAGCGGCGCAGCGGCTGCAGCGTGACCTCGCAGGCGAGCTCGGCGTTCTTGCACAGATCCAGGAACGAACCCGCCTGCTCGCGGGTCGCCCGGTACTCGGGCAGATAACGTCCCGCCTGCCGCATCATCCAGATGGGCGTGCGGTCCACGCTCTGGCGCATGAGCGCGCGCAGGAAACGGTCGTTTTTCAGTTCAGTCATGTAAATCCCTATACCTCAAGAAAATCGAGAATGCCCTCGGCCGCCTGGCGACCTTCCCAGATGGCCGTAACCACCAGGTCAGAGCCCCTCACCATATCACCGCCGGCGAACACTTTCGGGTTACTGGTCTGGAACCGGAACTCCTGGTGCTCCTCGGCGACCACGCCGTCCCAGTCGTTGGTGCTGACACTGATGTCGCTGAACCATGCCGCCGGACTGGGCTGAAAACCGAACGCAACAATCACGGCGTCGGCGTCAATCACTTCCTCACTGCCAGGCACGGCCTGCGGTCGGCGCCGGCCGCCGGCATCCGGCTCGCCCAGCTCTGTCCTGACCAGCTTCACGCCGCCGGCCTCGCCAAAATAGTTGACGATCTCCGTCGGCTGGCGGTTGAACAGGAACTCGACCCCTTCCTCACGGGCATTCTTTACCTCACGCCGGGAGCCGGGCATGTTCTCCTCGTCGCGGCGGTAGGCGCACACCACCTGTCGGGCGCGCTGCCGGACCGCCGTGCGCACGCAGTCCATGGCCGTGTCGCCACCACCGAGCACAATCACGCGCTTGTCGCGCAGGTTGACGTAGTCGCCGTCCGGCTGGTTGTACCCCATGTTGTGATTGACGTTGCCGATAAGGAACGACAGGGCCTTGTGCACCCCGGGCAGGTCCTCACCCGGCAGGTTGCCCTGCATGGCCTTGTAGGTGCCCATGCCGAGGAACACGGCATCGTAATCCTCCATGATATCGTCGATCGCGATATCGCGCCCGATTTCGGTATTCAGGTGAAACTCGATACCCATCTCTTCAAAGATCTCGCGGCGGCGCTGCATCACCAGCTTTTCCAGCTTGAATTCGGGAATACCGAAGGTGAGTAGCCCGCCGATTTCCGGATAGCGATCAAACACCACGGCCTTGACCCCGGCGCGGGTCAGCACGTCGGCGCAGCCCAGCCCTGCGGGGCCCGCGCCAATAATCGCCACTTTCCTTCCCGTGGGGACCACACCTGACAGGTCGGGACGCCAGCCCATGGCCAGCGCCGTATCCGTGATGTATTTCTCGCTGGAGCCGATAGTCACCGCGCCAAAGCCGTCATTCAGGGTACACGCGCCCTCGCAGAGACGGTCCTGGGGACATACGCGGCCACAGACCTCGGGGAGGGTGTTGGTCTGGTGGCTTAACTCGGCTGCCTCGAACAGGTTTCCCTCTGCGACCAGCTTGAGCCAGTTGGGGATGAAGTTGTGCACCGGGCACTTCCACTCGCAGTAGGGGTTGCCACACTCGATGCAGCGCTCCGACTGCTCCTCCACCTGGGCTTTGGTAAAGGGGTCGTAAATCTCGACATACTGGCTCTTGCGCGAGCGCATGTTCTTCTTCTTCGGATCATTGCGGCCGACATCGATAAACTGAAAGTTGTTGCTGACGCGTCCACTCATTGCCCTGTCCTCATTGATTTGCTCCCGTCGCCGTGCACTCAGTCCGTATCGCGCAGGCGCGTCAGGAGCTGATTGAGATCAGCCGCTTTCGGCTTAACCAGCCAGAACTTGCCGACGTAATCCTCGAAGTTTTCCCTCACTTCGGCACCCCACTCAGACGCTGTCTCATCGACAAATTCGGCGAGAATACCGCGCAGGTGAGTGCGGTGTGCCTCCATGTTCTCCGAACTCACGCGGTGTATTTCCACCAGCTCGCTGTTGTAGCGATCAATGAAGCGACGGTTCTGGTCAAGCACGTAGGCAAACCCACCGGTCATGCCGGCACCGAAATTGACGCCGGTTTCACCGAGGATTGTTATGCAGCCACCGGTCATGTATTCGCAGCAGTGATCGCCGGCACCCTCAACAACCGCATGAGCGCCGGAGTTGCGCACGCCGAAGCGCTCGCCGGCAGTGCCGGCCGCGAACAGTTTACCGCCGGTGGCGCCGTAGAGGCAGGTGTTGCCGACAATGGAGGCCTCCTGCGAGCGAAACTCGCTTTCGCGGGGCGGATACACCACCAGTTTACCACCGGCCATGCCCTTACCCACGTAATCGTTGCAGTCGCCCTCCAGGTACATATGCAGGCCGCCGGCGTTCCAGACGCCAAAGCTCTGACCGGCGGTGCCCGTCAGGCGCAGTGTAATCGGCGCATCTTCCATGCCCGTGTTGCCGTGCCGCCGGGCGATCTCGCCAGAGAGCCGCGCACCGATTGAGCGGTCGCAGTTGGTCAGCTGAAACGTGAACTCGCCACCGCTGAGGGCCTCGATGGCCGGCAGCGTTGCCGCCACCATTGCCTCGGCCTTGTCACCGCAGTCAAAGGGGACATTCCTGGCCACTTCACAGAACTGCGGCTGACCCTCGCTATCGGGATCCTGGTGCAGCAGCGGGCTTAGATCAAGCCGTGCCTGCTTGGCCGTTTCACCCGGTAGCCGCTCCAGCAGATCGGTGCGCCCGATCAGCTCTTCCAGCGACGCGACGCCGAGTCGCGACAGCCACTCCCGGGTCTCGGTCGCCACGAAGGTAAAGAAATTCACCACCATGTCCACAGTGCCATTGAAATGGTCGTCACGCAGGCGCTCGTTCTGGGTGGCAACGCCGGTGGCGCAGTTATTGAGGTGGCAGATACGCAGGTACTTGCAGCCCAGGGCGACCATGGGCGCCGTGCCGAAGCCGAAGCTCTCGGCGCCTAGTATCGCGGCCTTGATCACGTCGAGACCGGTTTTCATCCCACCGTCGGTCTGCACGCGGATCTTGCCGCGCAGGCGGTTACCGCGCAGCGTCTGATGCACCTCGGCGAGGCCCAGCTCCCAGGGCGAGCCCGCATAGCGGATGGAGGTGAGCGGGCTGGCGGCGGTGCCGCCGTCGTAGCCGCTGATGGTGATCAGATCCGCGTAGGCCTTGGCGACCCCGGCTGCCACCGTGCCCACGCCCGGCTCGGACACCAGCTTCACGGACACCAGGGCTTCGGGGTTGACCTGCTTGAGGTCAAAAATAAGTTGCGACAGATCCTCGATAGAATAGATATCGTGATGCGGCGGCGGTGAAATCAGCGTCACGCCGGGGACTGAATAGCGCAGGCGCGCGATCAGTTCATTGACCTTGCCACCGGGCAGCTGGCCGCCCTCGCCAGGCTTGGCGCCCTGAGCGATCTTGATCTGCAGGACCTGGGCATTGACCAGGTAATAGGGGGTAACGCCGAAGCGGCCCGACGCAATCTGCTTGATCTTGGACACGCGCTCGGTGCCAAAGCGCTCCGGATCCTCGCCACCCTCACCGGAATTGGAGCGGGCACCGATGCGGTTCATCGCCGCTGCAAGGGACTCGTGGGCCTCCGGGCTCAGTGCCCCGAGAGACATCCCGGCGGAATCGAAGCGCGTGAAGATCTTTTCGATGGGCTCGACGGCATCGAGGGACAGGGGCTGATCCGCCAGTCGCGGCCGCAGCAGGTCACGCAGGGTCGCCACCGGACGCTCATTGACCAGGGCCGCATAACGTTGATAGACGGCGTAATCGCCGGTAGCGACTGCCTGCTGCAGGGTTGTCACCACATCGGGGTTGAAGGCGTGATACTCCTGCCCGTGCACGTATTTCAGCAGACCGCCCTGCTGGATGAACTTGCGCTGGCTCCACGCGTCCCGCGCCAGGCGCTTCTGATCCGCCTCGAGTTCGTCAAATCCCGCGCCCTCGATGCGGGAAATCACGCCGCAGAAGGCGGTGTCCACCACCTCGCTGGCGAGGCCGACCGCCTCAAACAGCTGGGCGCCGCGATAGGAGCTGACCGCGGAAATGCCCATCTTCGACATGATCTTCAGCAGACCCTTGTTCACGCCACGGCGGTAGTTCTTATAGCAGGCCCCGGGCTCGCCCAGCAGCTCGCCGACGCGCAGCAGGTCTTCCAGCACGCTGTAGGCCAGGTAGGGATACACGGCGGTAGCACCAAAACCCAACAGGCAGGCAATCTGATGCGAATCCCTTGCGCTGGCGGATTCGACAACGATATTGGAGTTACAGCGCAGGCCACGGCCAATGAGGTGGTGGTGCACTGCCCCGGTCGCCAGCAGACTGTGTATCGGCAGGCGGCCAGCCTCGATATTGCGATCTGTCAGTACCAGTATGGTGAACCCCGCGCGCACCTGCGCCTCGGCGGTCGCCACCAGTGCGGCAATGGCCTCGCGCAGGGACTGTTGCGCCGAATCGTAGCTGCAGTCGATATCACAGGCGAGAAAACCCGGACGCTGCAGGTTGATCAGCGTGTTGAACTTGCCCTGGGATAGCACCGGCGAGGAGAGAATGACGCGGTCGGCGTGCTCCGGGCCCTGCTGGAAAATATTTTTCTCCACCCCGAGCACGGTTTCCAGCGACATGACAATCGCCTCGCGCAGGGGGTCGATGGCCGGGTTGGTCACCTGGGCGAACTTCTGGCGAAAATAGTCGTAGAGCGACCGCGACTGGCGCGACAGCACCGCCATGGGCGTATCATCGCCCATGGAGCCCACGGCCTCGTTGCCGGACTCCGCCAGGGGTCGCAGCACCTGATCGCGCTCCTCGTAGCTCACCTGGAACATTTTCATGTACGGGTCGAGACGCGCGGCTTCGATGCCCGGCGTCACTTCGCCGTCGAAGCTGCCGACCACCCGCTCCGCGTTCTCCTTGAGCCAGCGCTTGTAGGGCTTGCTGCTCTTGAGGCGATTGTCGATTTCCTCGGTCTGCAGTACTTCGCCCGTCTGCGTGTCGACCATGAGGATCTCGCCAGGGCCCACGCGACCCTTGGCGATCACGTCCTCGTTGCGATAATCATGCGTGCCGACCTCGGAGGCAAGCGTGATAAAACCGTCTTTGGTCCGCACCCAGCGCGCCGGTCGCAGGCCATTGCGATCGAGCAGACAGGTGGCGTAGCGCCCGTCGGTAAGAACAATACCGGCCGGCCCGTCCCAGGGCTCCATGTGCATGGAATGGTACTCGTAGAACGCTTTCAGGTCCGGATCGATATCTTCCTTGTTCTGCCATGCCGGCGGTATCAGCATGCGCAGCGCCCGGGGCATATCCACGCCACCGGTCAGCAGTACATCGAGCATGTTGTCCAGACTGGACGAGTCGGAGCCGGTGCGATTCACCAGCGGCGTTATTTCGCTGATGTTGGGCAGGGATTCGGTCTCGAACAGGGCCGCACGGGCTTCCGCCCAGTTGCGATTGCCTTCAATGGTATTGATTTCACCGTTGTGAGCCAGCAGTCGGAAGGGCTGGGCGAGCGGCCAGCGCGGCATGGTATTGGTGGAGAAGCGCTGGTGAAAGACGCAGATCGCCGTTGTCAGGCGCTCGTCACCCAGATCCCGATAGAAGCGCGGCAGGTCTACGGGCATTACCAGCCCCTTGTAGGCAATCACCCGTGCAGACAGGCTGCACAGGTAGAAGTCGCGGTCGGCTGCATTCGCCATTTCCGCCTTGCGGCGGGCGATGAACAGGGCCGTCGCGACTTCGGCATCACTGAGATCGCCAATATCCACAAAGACCTGCTCGATACGCGGCAGCGAGGCAAGGGCGATCTCGCCGCATACGCTGCTATCCGTGGGCACCACGCGCCAGCCCACGACCGTCAGACCCTGGTTCTCAATAGCTTTCTGGGTTTCCGCGCGTTGTGCATCCGCGCGCGCCGCATCACTGCCGAGAAATACCTGGCCCACGGCGAACGCCGCCGGCAGTGGCGTGCCGAGGCTTTCCTCGGCAACCGCACGCATGAAACTCTGTGGCATCTGCAGGAGCAACCCACAGCCGTCGCCGGTCTTTCCGTCCGCAGCAATACCGCCCCGATGCGTCATGCAGGTCAGCGATTCTATGGCTGCCTGCAGCAGGCGATGGCTGGCATCGCCTGCTGTATGGGCGATCAGGCCAAAGCCGCAGTTGTCGCGAAAATCGTCAGGGCTGTAAAGGCCTGCGCTCATAGATAGAAAGTCCAAAAGTAATAACTGATTCAACGGGTTACCGCGGCACACCGAATGCTCTGACGCATGACCGTGGAGCCGGGGGGGTCGGTAATATTACACAGTTGCAGATGACGGAACAAACAGCGCTGGACGCGCGCTCAGGCGTCCAGCGCCAGGTTGTCGAGCAGGTCGGTGATTTCGCCGGCGTCGGCATCGTCGACCACAGCTGCCCGCCCGAGGGGCCTCAGAAGCACAAGACGCAGGCGGCCATTCACCACTTTCTTGTCCCGGAACATATGCGCCAGGAAGACATCAGCCGTCATATCCGCTGGCGGTCGCAGCGGCAGCCCGGCCTTTTCCAGCAACGTGGCCAGTGCATCGACCTCGTCATCGCTTACCCAGCCACGTCGCGCCGAGAGGCGCATCGCGAGCAGCATGCCCACGGCCACCGCTTCGCCGTGTAGCCAGTTGCCATAGCCCTGGGCCGCCTCTATGGCATGGCCAAAGGTATGGCCGAAATTGAGTATGGCGCGCACGCCCCCCTCGCGCTCATCTGCGGCAACCACCTCTGCCTTGATCGCACAGCTGCGCTCGATCGCCTCCGCAAGAACCGCCTCTTCCCGCGCCAGCAGTCGCGGCAGCTCTTCCTGCAGCCAGCCATAGAAACCAGGGTCGCGGATCAGCCCGTACTTGAACACCTCCGCCAGGCCCGCGGCAAATTCCCTCGGCGGCAGGGTATGCAGCACCTGCGTGTCGATGAGGACAGCCTGCGGCTGGTAGAACGCACCGATCATGTTCTTTCCCAGCGGGTGATTGACCCCCGTCTTCCCGCCAACGGAGGAATCCACCTGGGACAGCAATGTTGTTGGCACCTGGATGAATGCCACACCGCGCTGGTAGCAGGCAGCAGCAAAACCTGCCATGTCGCCGACAACGCCACCACCCAGCGCAATGAACGTGGTAGTGCGGTCGTGACCGGCCGCCAGCACGCTGTCGAAGATCTGCTGCACGGTCGCCAGCGTCTTGTAGGACTCACCGTCGGGAAGGATGACCTCGGTAACCGCCGGATCACTGCCCAGAGCAGACCGCAGACGCTCCATGTACAGCGGTGCCACTGTGGTATTGCTGATGACGACAACCTGGCGCCCGGCAATGTAAGGCCGCAGGCGGGCAGCATCGCCAAGCAGGTCGCGGCCGATAAATATGGGGTAGCTGCGAGTATCAAGATCGACGTGCAGCGTATGCATGAGCGTGGCGGACATGGCGTGGAGGGCGTTTCCGGGCCTACGGTCACCCGTGGGGCCTTTACGTGTCGCGCAGTTCCTTGAGCAGGCGTTGGGCTACAGTCTTGGGGCTGCTGTCGTCGGTGTCAATCACGTGGTCGGCGATTTCCCGATATAGCGGGTCGCGCGCGGCCATCAGGTCACGCAGTATGGCCTCAGGGTCATCGCCCTGGAGCAGTGGCCGGTTATTGTTCTTGCGCGTGCGCCGGACCTGCTCATCCAGCGTGGCGTAAAGATAGACCACGAATCCCCGCTCCGCCAGAACCTGTCGATTTGCCTCCCGGACAACGACGCCACCGCCAGTCGCCAGCACCGTGTCGTCCCAGGTGGTCATCTCCTGCACGACCTGCTCTTCACGGTCGCGGAATCCTTCCTCGCCTTCGACGTCGAAAATCCAGGGAATGTCGGCACCGGTCCGGCGCTCCACTTCGGCGTCGGTGTCCGCAAATCCGAGGCCCAGGCCCTGGGCCAGGAATTTCCCGATCGTGGTTTTGCCCGCGCCCATGGGGCCGACCAGAAAAACGCGCCGCACAGCCATCCCCTAATCCAGCAGGGAATCGGCAAGTATGCGCGGCGTGATGAAAATCAGCGTCTCGGTCTTGGTGCGCTGAGTAGACTCATTGCGAAAAAGCGCGCCCACATAGGGAATGTCGCCGAAGAACGGCACTTTGCGGCGGGTCTCGAGAAGCTCCGTGCGGAACACACCGCCGAGAACGACCGTTTCGCCATTGCCGACCAGTACCTGCGTGGTCAGCTCCGTCGTATCGATGGCGGGAATCAGGCCGCCCTGTCCGCTGGGCACGAGGTCGCCCACGGAATCCTGGTTGATCACGAGGTCGAGCAGAATACGATCGTCCGGGGTGATGTTCGGTGTGACATCGAGGGACAGCACCGCTTCCTTGAACTGCACGGCGGTCGCGCCACTGGCGGCTGCCTGCTGGAACGGAATCTCGGTACCCGACTTGATGTTCGCCTTCTGCTTGTCACCGGTAATGACCTTTGGCTGTGAAACCACCTCACTCTTGCCGGCAGATTCCAGTGCCGAAAGCTCCGCAGTGAGGAACAGGTCGTTGGAGGTGAAGCCCACCGCAAACCCGCTCGCAGCATCACTCACACCCAGATCGACCAGCAGCGCACCGGGATAGCTCAGTTCCGGCTGCGTGCCGTTGATCACTGAGTTGTTCAGCCCGACGACATTTGAGGTGTTGCCAGCCACAGAAAGAATATTGCCGTCAGCGTTGGGGTTCAGGTAACCCCCGCCCCAGTTGATGCCCAGCTCTTTCTCAAGATCGGACTGCGCGATCACGATGCGCGCCTCGATCATCACCTGGCGGATCGGAATATCCACCTGATCGATCAGCAGCCGTATTTCCTGCAGTTTGTCGGAGGTTTCCGTCACGATGAGTGAGTTGGTGCGCTGATCGACAATAACCGAGCCGCGGGACGAGATCAGCGTGCCGCCGTCTTCAGACCCGGCCTTGAACAGGTTGACCACCTCGCTCGCCTTGGCGTAACGGATGCGGATGAACTCGGAGCGCAGCGGCGCCAGCTCCGCAATCTGCTTGTTTGCCTCGATCTCCTGCCGCTCGCGCTCGGCGATTTCCGCCGCCGGGGCGACCATGAGCACATTGCCCACCTGGCGCTTGTCCAGACCCTTGGTCTTGAGAACCAGCTCCAGCGCCTGATCCCAGGGCACGTTCTTGAGGCGCAGGGTGATACGCCCGGAAACCGTGTCGCTGGCGACGAGATTGAGCTCGGTAAAGTCGGCGATCAGCTGGAGCACCGCCCGCACCTCGATATCCTGGAAGTTCAGCGATATCCGCTCACCCACGAAGTCGAATTCGTTGCGCCTGGCATCCTCCTCAGCCTTGCTCAGTGGCTTGACGCTGACCACGTACTCGTTATCGGCCTGATAGGCGAGGTAGTCAAAGGCACCCGTGGTTTTCAGCGTCATGGTGGTGCCGCGCTCGGTCGAATTCACGGACACTGACTGTACCGGCGTCGCGAAATCGACCACGTCGTAGTTGCGCAGCAGGCGCTCAGGCACGTCGGTGTCAATGAATTCAATCTTCACATCGCCCCGCTCGCTGAAGACATTCACGTCCACCGAGGGATCGGACAGCTGCAGAACCAGGCGGCCCTCGCCCTCAGAACCGCGCTGAAACTGCAGATCGCGGATGCTGGATTTGACCGACAGGACCTCCTCCACGCTGGTCTGCAGGCGGTTGGGGTCGCTGCCCGGCTTGAAATAATTGCCCTCGGAGTCCTGGCCCACGGTGAGGAACAGATTATTACCCTCGACACGCGTGTCGTAGGGAACCAGCTTGACCAGATTGATCACCAGGCGTGTGCGGTCGCCGGCCTCGAGCACCATGGCCCCTGTGGCGTTACCGTAGGACAGGTTGAAGCGCTTGCGATCGAGCTTGCTCGCGGTGTCTGGGAAATCGATGGCAATCCGGGCGGGCTTTTCGATCGTGTAGGATTTCAGATCTGTTGGCGGTGCCTGATCGAACTCCAGGCGCAGTTCAAACTTGCCGCCGGGCCGTGAGCTGAACTCGATATCCGTGACGTTGGTTACCGCCTGTGCTGCCAGCGAGCAGAAAGCGGCTGCCAGGCCGAACAGCAGGCGACAGAGTCTTCGTTGTTGCCTTTCGGACGTCATGTTGCCTGCTCCCCGTGTATTATTGCTGTTGCCCATGGTCCCGCCACACCCGATACGACCTAGAGGCCGCTCAGTTCTATTGTTCTCGGGCGCTCTACCCAGCCGTCGGCGGTGCCATCCGTGACGATCTCCACCACCGCAAGATAGGTATCTGCAAGGGTGACGATCCTGCCGTGGTTTCGCCCCAGGTAATTGCCCTGGGTCACCCGATGAATCCCCCCGTCGGGATCCCGCACCAGCGCCCATTCGCGGCCATCGCGCGCCAGGGTACCCACCATGGCAAGAGAGTCGAAAGTATACTGCTCAAGGAATTCCTTGGCCCGGTTATCATCCGGCTTGATTGTGCTGACTGACTGCAGCTGCGTGATCTCCCGCACCTCGATCGGTCGATCGAAGGGACTGCGCATGCGCGTGGCGCTGTAGGCGAAGGCCTCGTAGGCCTTGAACGTTGGAATCGGCGCAATCACCCCGCCGGGCCGCGCGTTCTTTTCGTCCATAAAGCGGTCGAGGTCGGACATATCACTGTCGCTGCAGGCTGACAGGGCCGCCATCAGGCAGAGCAGCAGCACTGCCTCTACGGTGCGGCCCATACTCAACTATCTCCATCCTTGTAGCGGTAAGTCCTCGCCGTGATCGACAGCTTCAGATCATTGGCGTTGTCCCCGCTGCCGCTGATGCTGAAGTCGTGCAGCGTGACGATTCGGGGCAGCCCCGCCATGCCGCTGATAAAGGCACCCAGGTCATGATAAGACCCCGCTGCCTCGATCGCGATGGGTAGCTCCACGTAAAACTCGCGACTGACTTCGGGCTGCAGGTTGATGGATGCGATATTCAGGCCGTTGAGCAAGCCCTTGTTGGTGATATCTTCGAGCAGACCAGGGACTTCGGTGTCGCTGGGCAGCTGACTGATCAGGGCGCCGAAGGACTCCTCCATCTCGACCATCTGCCGCCGATAGGCATCGAGGTTGGCCACCTGGAAGGCCTTGTTTTCATACTCTTTCTTGAGCGTGCTTTCCCTGGCAACTTCGCGGTCGAACTGCAGGCGAAGCTCCTCGACATGAAAGTAATAGCCGCCCGCGAGGACCACGGCGAAAATGAGCGCACCGATAATGATCTTGAGCACCAGGGGCAGGGTGCCGAGATTGTCGACGCTGAGATCATTGAGATCGAATTCCCGTAATGCCCGCAGCGAGTCTTCCATTGCCATGCGCTACTCCTCGCCCTCGCCTTCCTGCGGCAGACTCACCATGACCTTGAGATCAAACGTGGCCGCCTGGTCGCCGTACATCGTCGCAGCGCGCACGGAGTCCAGGTTGGGAGCCTGCAGCCAGTCTGAGGCGTCCAGTCGACGCATGAGACTGGACACACGGTTGTTCGATTCTGCGACGCCTTTTATCGACAGCGTCTTATCCTGCGCCTCGACCTGCGTATAGAAAACGCCGTCGGGCACAGTCCGCACCAGCTGATCGAGCACGCGGACGATGACCGGGCGGTTACCCTGCAGCTCCTGAATCACACGCATCCGATCAATGAGCTGATTGCGCTTGCGCTGCAGATCCTTGATTTCCGCCACCTTGGAATCCAGCACCCGGATGTTCTGCGACAGGTAATCGTTGCGCGCCTTCTGGTCACTGATCTGGCCATTGACGACGCGATCCGCCAGCACGATCAGCATGATTGCCACCAAGACAACCAGGCCCAGAATACTCAGGAACTGTCGCTTGAGCTCCTCACGGCGCGCCTCGCGCCAGGGCAGCAGGTTGATGTGGGCCATCAGTCAAAACTCCGCAGCGCGAGGCCGCAGGCAATCATCATGGCCGGCGCATCGCTGCCCAGCGCCACCGCATTGACCCGCGGTGACAGGCTCATCTCGGCGAACGGATTGGCGACCGCTGTCGGCGTTCCAAGTCGCTCCTGCACAAGATCGGACAGACCCTCCATGTAAGCCACGCCACCCGCCATGATGATGTAGTCGACATCATTATACTGGCTGGAGGAGAAAAACAGCTGCAGTGATCGCGTGACCTGCTGCACCACAGCGTCCCTGAACGGGTTCAGCAATTCTTCCTCGTAATCGTCCGGGAGTCCGCCCTGCTTCTTGGCAAGGCCGGCCTCTTCAACCGGCAGTCCGTAGCGACGCATGATCTCGTCGGTGAGTTGCTTGCCGCCAAAAAGCTGCTCTCGCGTGTAGATGGTCTGGCCATTGCTCAGTACGCTCAGCGTCGTCATCGTGGCGCCAATGTCGACCATGGCAACCACCGCACTTTCCTCCAGGTCGAGGTGCTGGCGGATCAGGCCGTATGCGCGCTCGACAGCATAGGCCTCAACGTCCATGACCTTTGCCTCGAGACCAGCGCCTTCGATGGCTTCCACGCGAGCATCGATGGTTTCGCGACGGCAGGCTGCAAGCAGGACCTCGACCATGCCATCGCGATCGCGCGAGGGGCCCTGAATTTCAAAATCGAGTGCGACTTCCTCAAGCGGGTAGGGAATGTACTGATCGGCTTCCAGCGTGAGCTGGGTTTCCATCTCGTCGTCGCTGAGACCGGCGGGCATGTCCACCAGCTTGGTGATCACGGCAGAGCCCGCCACTGCGGCGGCAACCGTCTTGATTTTGCTGCGGGATTGCGCAATAACGCTGCGGATAGCGTTGGCGACACCATCGACGTCGTTGATGGCTTTTTCTACCACAGCGTCCTGCGGGAGTGAGCTGACCGCGTAACTTTCCACGCGATACTTGTCCCCCGTTCGACTGAGCTCCAGCAGCTTGACCGTGGTGGAGCTGATATCCATCCCCAGAAGCTGAGTCTGCTTTCGTTTCCCTAGCAATCCAAGCAAGTCATTTCCCTATATGTTTCAGAGACTTGGCTTTTCTTTATATTCCGATACTTCAATATTAAGCTATAAGATAGCCCGCAATGCAACGAAATGGCAAAAAAAGCATATAATTACCCAATACCGACAGCGCGCGCCCCGCATAGCCTGTCCCGCCCGACACACGTTTCTGGAGGTATCTTGAAATTCCTGCGCTGGCTTCTGCGCCTCTCACTGCTTGGCAGTCTCGCTGCCGTCTGGTTGCTGGCCGGCGTCTATCTTTATCTCAGTCCAACCCTTCCGGATGTCGAAACGCTGCGCGATGTTCAGTTGCAGACGCCCATGCGGGTGTACACAGCGAGTGGCGACCTCATCGGGCAGTTCGGCGAACAGAAGCGCAACCCGCTGGAGTACAGCGAGATCCCCGATACCTTTGTCAAGGCACTGCTGGCCGCGGAAGACGACGGTTTCTTCCAGCACAGCGGCATAGACCTCATGGGCCTCGGGCGCGCCGTATCCGAACTCCTGCTGACCGGGGCCAAGGGCTCCGGCGGGAGCACGCTGACCATGCAGGTGGCACGCAATTACTTCCTGACTCTGGACCGCACTTTTACGCGCAAATTCAATGAGATATTGCTGGCGGTCGAGATCGAGCGAAGACTCACCAAACAGGAAATCTTTGAACTGTATGCCAACCGCGTGTTTCTCGGGCATCGCGCCTACGGTTTCGAGGCAGCCGCCCAGGTGTATTACGGCAAAAGCATGCACGAATTGAGTCTCGCTGAACACGCAATGCTCGCCGGTATTCCGAAAGCCCCATCGCGCAACAACCCGCTGAGCTCGCCGGAAAACGCCCGGGAAAGGCGCAACTGGATACTCGGGCGCATGCGCCTGCTGGGCTATGTCGATGAAATGGCCTATCAGGCCGCGCTGATCGAGCCCGTGGAAGTGCGTCATCACGGGGCCAGGATCACGTTGGATGCCCAGCATGCCGCAGAAATGGTACGGCGCCAGATGCTCGAGCTCTATGGCATTGGTATTTATAACGATGGCTATCAGGTGTACACGACGCTCGACTCCCGCCTGCAGAAAGCGGCGCAGGCCTCCCTTGAGACGGGTTTGATCACCTACGACCAGCGGCATGGCTACCGTGGACCGGAGCGGCAGCTACCCGATCCGCGCACACTGGCGCCACTGCAGGAGAATGACGCCACGGTCCCCGAACCCTGGCTGGAAACGCTCTCAGAGACGCCCGTCATCGCCGGGCTCATTCCCGCGGTCGTCGTTCGCGTGGATGACTCCGCGGCGCGTTTCGTCATCGCCGATGGCAGCGAGCATGAACTGCTCTGGGAAAACGGCCTGCGTCAGGCCAATCCCTACCTGAACGAAAACGCCCGCGGTCGCGCGCCACAAAGCCCGGCGGACGTGGTCAGTCGCGGCGATGTCGTGCGCGTCAACCAGCCGGACGGCGACGCCTGGCATCTGGCGCAGATTCCCGCTGCGCAGGCTGCGTTGGTCGCCCTGCAGCCGGACAATGGCGCGATTCTCAGTCTGGTGGGCGGTATCGGCTTCGAACAGAGCAAGTTCAATCGCGCGACCCAGGCCCAGCGCCAGCCCGGCTCCAACTTCAAGCCTTTCATATATAGCGCAGCACTCGCCGCGGGCTACACCCCTGCCAGCATTATCAATGATGCGCCGATCGTCCTTGAGGATACATCGCTGGAAGGCATCTGGCGGCCCGAGAACGACGGCGGAAAGTTCTACGGACCCACACGATTACGCTGGGCACTGACACAGTCCCGCAACCTGGTGTCCATCCGACTCCTGCAGCAGATGGGGGTGGGAGCGGCGATCGATTACGCAGAGGACCTTGGTTTCGATACCTCGAATTTTCCCCGCAACCTCTCCCTCGCCCTGGGCACTCAGTCGATGTCACCGCTGGACGTCGCCCGCGGCTATGCCATTCTCGCCAACGGCGGCTATGCGGTAACCCCACACATCATCAATCGGATTGAGGACAGTGCGGGCGAGCTGCTTTTCGAGGCAAGACCGCCCACCGTGTGCGATGCCTGCGCGGGTGCCGAGGCCCAGCCGGAGTCTCTGCCGCCAGCGCCCAGGGTCATGGATGAGCGGGTGAATTTCCTCGTCAACGATATCCTGCGGGACGTCATACGGTTGGGCACCGGACGCCGGGCACTGGCACTGAAGCGCGAAGATATCGCGGGGAAGACGGGCACCACCAACGGACCCATGGACGCCTGGTTCTCGGGGTTCAACAGGGATGTGGTTGCCACCAGCTGGGTGGGATTCGACGGCTACACGCCGCTGGGCCGCCGCGAGTTCGGCGGCACCGCAGCGCTGCCTATCTGGATTTCCTTCATGCGCGAGGCGCTGCAGGACAGGCCCGAGCGCCTGCTACCCGTGCCGAACGGCATTACCAGTGTGAGAATTGACCCGGAAACCGGACTGTTGGCCGGATCAGCGCAGAGCAATGCCCTGTTCGAGTATTTCCGCGCCGAGAATGTACCGACAGACTATGCCGATGGGACACTGACACCCGGCAAGGTCGGCACCGACGACCTGATCAACGACATTTTCTGATTAGGCGGTTGATAAGGGGCTGATAGGAGACTAACGACAGGCGGACGGCAGGCCCGGATAGCCCGGGACTGCAGAAATTGCCCGGAATCGCCTAGCGCTTGCTGCCACGGTTACCGAATCGCTTGTTAAAGCGATCCACACGACCGCCGCTGTCCACAATCTTCTGCTTCCCGGTAAAGAAGGGGTGACATTCCGAGCACACATCAATCGTGAAGTCCTCGGTAAAGGTGGAACGGGTCTTGATCACGTTACCGCAGCTGCATGTTGCGGTGATCGCTTCGTACTTCGGGTGGATATCGTTCTTCATGGTCCTGCTCCTGCTGAGGGACACCGCAACCCGATCTCTGCCGGGCACCGTATCCAGGAATGACAGGCACAGCTGGGCTGTGCATGACAAAAAGAGGCGCGCATGTTACCAGAAGTGCTGCCCTGCGCAAGGTCCGGGAGCCAGGCCTTTGTTAGACTGGTATGCCATGCCGTGTAATCATGCCTGATGCCGACCTACCTGCGCATTGCCGTTCCCTCTCCCCTGCGCCGCCTGTTCGACTACCTGCCGCCCGCGGACTGGGATCCTGAGGCTGCCGCAGCACTGCCTGCGGGGGTTCGCGTCAGAGTCCCCTTCGCAAGGCGCTCATTGGTGGGGATACTGGCAGAGACGACAAGTCACAGTGCCGTTCCTTTGGCCCAGCTGAAATGCGCAGAAGCGATCCTCGATCCCGCGCCGCTGCTCTCGCCCGCCGTATTCGAGCTGTGTCGCTGGGCATCCGGGTATTACCTGCACCCGCCGGGAGAGGTCTTCAGCGCCGCACTCAGCAAGCGTCTGCGCGAGGGCCGGGCGCCGGCACAGGACGCCTGGCGACTCACCACTCGCGGCCAGGGTCTGGGTGACGAGGCGCTGGCCCGGGCGCCCCGGCAGCAGGCTGCACTGCGCCTGCTGTCCGGTGGTTATGCCATAGAGGCGAGCGCACTGAAGTCGCAGGGCATTACCAGCAGCGTCCTTGCGGAGCTGGAAAAAAAAGGCCTGCTGGAGCGCTGTGAGTCGGAGCCACGACAGCCGGAGTGCGCGGCCTCAGATGGGCCGCCGCTCGGGGATGCGCAAGCAGCCGCAGTCAATGCGATCACTGCGAGCCAGGGCAGCTTTCGTTGCCACCTGCTCGAGGGTGTCACCGGCAGCGGCAAGACTGAGGTGTATCTGCGCGCCATCCGTCACTGCCTGGACCAGGGCCGTCAGGCCCTGGTCCTGGTGCCGGAAATCGGCCTCACACCGCAGACCGTGTCACGCTTCCGTGAGCGCTTTCACACATCCATCGCGCTGCTGCATTCCGGTCTGACCGACGCCGAGCGCAGCCAGTCCTGGGATCGGGCGCGACGCGGCGACGCGGCCATCATCCTGGGCACACGCTCGGCCGTGTTTGCCTCCTGCCCGCGGCTCGGCATGATCATCGTCGACGAAGAGCACGATGCCTCCTATAAACAGCAGGACGGGTTTCGCTATTCCGCGCGGGACGTTGCCGTCAAGCGCGCCCAGCTGGAGTCGTGCCCTGTTGTGCTGGGCAGCGCCACGCCGTCGCTGGAGAGCACGTTCAACGCGCTGCGCGGCCGCTACGGGCATCACCGTCTGGCGGAGCGCGCCGGGGGCCGCACATTGCCCCGGCTGAGCGCCATCGATGTGCGTCGCCAGCCGCTGACCGCCGGCCTTTCACCAGCCCTGCTCGAGCGCATCGGGCAGACGCTTGCCGACGGCCAGCAGGTGCTGCTGTTCCTCAACCGCCGCGGTTTCGCCGCCTCGCTGCAGTGCCACGACTGTGGCTGGATCGCCGATTGCGAGCACTGCGACGCGCGCATGACAGTGCATCGACGGCGTCGCCAGCTGCGCTGTCATCACTGCTCGGCGCGGCGCCGGCTCCCGGACGCCTGCCCGCAATGCGGCAGTACATCACTGCTCGCCAATGGCCTCGGCACAGAGCAGGCAGAAGACTTCCTGGAGCGCCACTTTGACTGCTGGCCAGTGCATCGCGTGGACAGCGACAGCGTCTCGGGGCACGCCGATATGGCGACCCTGGTCAGCGATATCCACCGCGGCGATCCCTGTATTCTGCTGGGCACCCAGATGCTGACCAAAGGACATCACTTTCCCGGCGTCGGCCTGGTCGGCGTGATCGACAGCGACGCCCTGCTGTTCAGTGCGGATTTTCGCGGCGAGGAGCGCCTGGCCCAGCTGCTGACCCAGGTGGCCGGTCGCGCCGGACGCGGTGACCGGCCCGGAGAAATGCTGCTGCAGACACACTACCCCGATCACCCCCTGCTGCAGGCACTGCTCACCAGACCCTATGCCGACGTCGCCGCAGACCTGCTGCTGCAGCGCCAGGAACGCGGCCTGCCCCCGGCAGGGCACCTGACCCTCCTGCGCACGGACGCACGATCCGAGGGGCAGGGCGAAACCTTTCTGCAGACCGTGCGCCAGCGCGCAGCACCGAACCTGGGCAGCGCTTCACAGCTGATAGGACCACTGCCCTCAGCCATGCCCCGGCGCGCCGGCAAGCACCGCAGCCAGCTCATCTGCCTGAGCGCGACCCGCGCCGGCGCAGCGGGTGCCGCAGCGGCGCTGGTGGCCGCGACAGAGGCGTTAAAGGCCCCTGCGGGGCTCAACTGGTTTATCGATATAGACCCGATTGACACGCTGTAGCCCATGCGTCATCTGCCCGTACGGCATCATCTGGCCATCACCGCGACGAACGGGGATAATGTCCGTCGCTTACATTCGCTTTGCAAACCAGGTTAACCCGCTATGAAAGAACAAGTGTCCCTGCTCATTCAACAGGGGCTGGCCCGCCTGATTGAACAGGGCCAGCTGGAGACGGGGGCGCACGCAGCGGTACAGGTCGAGCGCACCCGCGACCCGGCTCACGGCGACCTCGCCACCAACGTCGCGCTGGCACTGGCAAAGCAGGCGAAAATGCCGCCACGACAGCTGGCGCAGTTACTCTGCGAAAACCTGCCCGAAAGCACGCTGATTGCCCGCACAGAGATTGCCGGCCCCGGCTTCATCAATTTCTTTCTGTCGACGGACAGCAGCGTCGCCGTGGTAGGAGACATTCTCTCCCGGGGAGACCGCTTCGGTCAGAGCGACAGCGGCCAGGGCCGCAAGGTGCAGGTGGAGTTTGTCTCCGCCAATCCCACGGGCCCGCTGCACGTGGGTCACGGTCGCGGTGCAGCCATTGGCGACAGCCTGTGCCGCCTGCTTGCGGCCACCGGCTGGGAGGTATCGCGGGAATTCTATTACAACGACGCCGGCCAGCAGATCAACAATCTGGCGCTGTCGGTGCAGGCACGCTGTCGGGGCATCGGACCGGATGACGAGACCTGGCCTGCAGATGGCTACCGCGGCGACTATATTGCTGAGCTCGCCCAGGCTTTCCTTCGCGGCGATCGCGTCAGCGCGAAGGATCAGCAGGTGGAGGCCAGCGGCAACCCCGATGACATCGACGCCATCCGGCGCTTCGCCGTGGCCTATCTGCGCCACGAACAGGATCTGGATCTGCGCGAGTTCGCCGTGGATTTCGACCGCTACTTCCTGGAGTCGTCACTTTACAGCTCGGGCGAAGTGGAGGCCGCGGTCGAGATGCTGGTAAAAGGCGGCAATACCTATGAAGAAGAGGGCGCGCTGTGGCTTCGCACCACCGATTTCGGTGATGACAAGGACCGCGTCATGCGCAAGCGCGACGGCGGCTATACCTATTTCCTGCCGGACGTCGCCTACCACTTGAACAAGTGGCGACGCGGCTTTGTTCGCGTGATCAACGAGCAGGGCGCAGACCACCACAGCACGGTCACCCGCGTGCGCGCAGGCCTGCAGGCACTTGACCAGGGCATTCCCGAGGGCTGGCCCGACTATGTGCTGCATCAGATGGTGACCGTCATGCGCGACGGCGAGGAAGTAAAGCTGTCGAAACGCGCGGGCAGCTACCTCACGCTGCGCGACCTCATTGAGGAAGTGGGCCGCGACGCCACACGCTACTTCCTGGTGGCGAGGGCGCCAAGCTCGCAGCTCACCTTTGATATCGATCTGGCGCTGTCGCGCAGCAACGACAATCCCGTGTATTACATACAGTATGCGCACGCCCGGGTATGCAGCGTGCATCGCCGACTGGCAGAACAGAATATTGCCTGGGATGCAGAAGACAGTCGAGCGCACCTGGCACTGCTGGACAGTCCCGAGGAAAAGGCCCTGCTGAAGAGCCTGGCCGAATACCCGGAGGTGGTGGAAAAAGCGGCGCAGACGGCAGAACCGCATGTCGTAGCCAATTACCTGCGCGACCTCGCCGGCCACTTCCACACCTTTTACAACGCACACAAGGTCCTGATCGAAAACACTGAACTGCGCTCGGCCAGGGTCGCACTGAGTGAGTCCGTGCGCCAGGTCATCGGCAATGGACTGGATCTCCTCGGCGTATCAGCACCGGAGTCGATGTAACATGGCGGCGAGTGGCTCCGGGAAGTCGCGCGGCGGACAGCGGCGCCAGGGGGCGAGCCGCGGCAACGGTGAGTCCACTGGCGGCCTGTCCAGGGTACTGCGCTGGTATTCCGGCGGCGTCGCCAGCGGCGTGTTTCTCAGCTTCATGTTCTACCTGGTCACGCTGCCACCGACGGAACCCGCAACCAGCGGCAATGATCTCGTCAATGCCGTACCCTCCATCAGTGCTGAACAGCAACCGCGCTTTGATTTCTTCGAAATGCTGCCGCAGCAGCGCATTGAAGTCGAGGTTGCGCCCGGCGACCTGCCCGGCAGCCGTGATCAACCCGACGGCTCTACCTATCTGCTGCAGGCGGGCTCATTCCGGCACGCCGCAGATGCGGACCGCCGCCGCGCCGAGCTTCTACTGCTGGGCCTGGAGCCCCGGGTGGAGGAAACCAGCGGCAGCAACGGGCGCTGGTTCCGCGTTCTCGTCGGGCCTTTCGACTCCCGGTCCAGGATGGCCGCAGCGCGCAGCCTGACCGCACAACAGAGCATCGATACCCTGTTGCTCAAACGCAGCGCGCCGTAAACGTCCCGGCAGTACATCGGCAGCAGCACACGGGCAGCGCTGATCCTGCCAGACCCTCCAGGCAGGTGACGCTGCACTAGTAACGCGTCAGTCGCCGCGCAACGGCTGCGAGCGCTTGAATTCACCGGGTCGAGGACCCATTACCCTTATCTGGACCCGAAGGAGACAGCACGTGGAACAGTTTCGAGGCACGACCATCCTATGCGTTCGCCGGGGCAGCAGCGTTGTTATCGGCGGCGACGGCCAGGTATCCATGGGCAACACCAT
The DNA here is from genome assembly GCA_046260765.1 of Chromatocurvus sp. Taxonomy (GTDB): domain Bacteria; phylum Pseudomonadota; class Gammaproteobacteria; order Pseudomonadales; family Halieaceae; genus Chromatocurvus. The sequence goes on along the minus strand of JBHEOO010000006.1, from coordinate 66,294 downwards.
CATGAAAGGCAATGCACGCAAGGTGCGCCGTCTCTACAAGGACCAGGTCATCGCCGGATTCGCCGGCGGCACAGCCGATGCATTCACCCTGTTCGAGCTGTTCGAGAACCATCTGGAGAAGCACCAGGGACAGCTGGTTCGCGCCGCGGTGGCGCTGGCCAAGGCCTGGCGCACCGAGCGCTCGCTGCGCCAGCTGGAAGCCCTGCTGGCGGTTGCCGACAATACCACCTCGCTGGTGATCAGCGGCAACGGCGACGTCATTGAGCCCGAGGACAACCTCATTGCCATCGGTTCCGGCGGCTCCTTTGCCCAGGCCGCAGCGCGCGCACTGCTCGACAACACGGAGCTGAGCGCCCGCGACGTGGTGGAAAAAGGCCTGAATATCGCCGGCGATATCTGCATCTACACCAATCACAACCAGACCATCGAACAATTGGATTACCAGGACTGATATGTCAAACATGACCCCACGCGAAATCGTCCACGCTCTGGACAAGCACATCATCGGCCAGTCCGAGGCCAAGCGAGCCGTGGCCATCGCTCTGCGCAACCGCTGGCGACGCATGCAGGTCGCGGAAGACCTGCGCGCGGAGATCACGCCCAAGAATATTCTCATGATCGGCCCCACCGGCGTCGGCAAAACCGAAATCGCCCGGCGCCTCGCGCGCCTGGCAAACGCGCCGTTCATCAAGGTGGAAGCCACCAAGTTCACGGAAGTGGGCTACGTGGGTCGCGATGTCGAATCCATCATTCGCGACCTGGTGGAGACGTCGGTAAAAATGTATCGCGAACAGGAAGTGCATCGGGTTCGAGCCCGGGCAGAGGAAGCGGCGGAGGAACGCATTCTGGATATCCTGCTGCCCCCGGCCCGCAACGGCGACAGCGAGCAGGGCGCCGGCACACGCCAGCTGCTGCGCAAGAAACTCCGCGAGGGTCAGCTGGATGACAAGGAAATTGAGGTAGAGCTCAGCAACCAGGTGGGCTCTATGGACATCGTGGCGCCCCCCGGCATGGAGGAGATGACCAACCAGCTACAGAGCATGTTCTCCAACCTGTCCCGGCAACAGTCGAAAACCCGGAAGCTGCCGGTCAAGGCGGCTTTCGAAGCGCTCTGCGAAGAGCAGGCGGCGAGCATGGTGAACGAAGAGGAACTCAAGCAGACGGCCATCGAGGCAGCCGAGCAGAACGGCATCGTTTTCCTCGACGAGCTGGACAAGGTGGCCAAGCGTGGCGAAACCGCCGGCGCCGACGTATCCCGCGAGGGTGTGCAGCGGGATCTTCTGCCGCTGATCGAGGGCTCCACCGTGAGCACGAAGTACGGCATGATCAAGACCGATCACATTCTGTTCATCGCGTCCGGCGCCTTTCACCTGTCCAAACCTTCGGACCTGATTCCGGAACTGCAGGGGCGCCTGCCCATCCGTGTGGAGCTCAACGCGCTCACGCCGGAGGATTTCAAGCGCATTCTGTCCGAGCCGGATGCCTCACTGACGCGGCAATACCAGGCGCTGCTTGCAACTGAAGGCCTGACGGTCGAGTTCACCGACGACGGGCTGACGCGACTGGCGGAAATCGCCTGGCAGCTGAATGAGAACACCGAGAATATCGGCGCGCGGCGGCTGCACACGGTGATGGAGCGCCTGTTGGAGGAGGCCTCCTATGCGGCGGCGGACAGCAATACCGACACGCCGAAACTGGTGGTGGATGCCGCCTATGTTGACAGCCAGCTCGGGGAACTCAGCCTCGACGACGACCTGTCGCGCTTTATTCTGTAGACGGCTTTATTCTGTAGACCGCTTTATTCTGTAAACATTGGGGGAGCAGGCCATGGCCAACGACGACATCCGCCCCACCGGCGTGAAGCTCCGCCGCCAGTCCCGGGTACTGGAACTGGCCTACGCTGGTGAACCACCCTGCCAGCTGGACTGGGAGTATCTGCGCGTCTATTCCCCCTCTGCCGAAGTGCGCGGCCACGGCCGAGGCCAGGAAACCCTGCAGACCGGCAAGAAAAACGTGGTACTGGAATCCGTCATCCCTGTGGGCCACTACGCACTCCAGCTGGTGTTCGACGACGGTCACGACAGCGGCATTTTCGCCTGGGGCTATCTGCGCGACCTGTGCGTGAACCGTGAGCGCTGGTGGCAGGACTACCTCGACCGCATGCAGGCCGCCGGCGCCAGCCGGGACCCGGATACCCAGGTGATACAGTTTCAGCCCTGATCTGATATTCGGGCCCCGGCGGCCCCGGCACTGACCCCTGCGCGGCATCGCGCTACAATACGCCTCCAGCAGGCATGGCAGACAGCGCAATGAGTGACAGGGAAACAACACACTTCGGTTACCGTGAAGTCGAAAAGGACGCCAAAGCAGGCATGGTTGGCGATGTCTTCGACTCGGTGGCGACACGCTACGATCTCATGAACGACCTGATGTCGGCCGGCATCCATCGTCTGTGGAAGCGCTTTACGATAGAGCTCAGCGGCGTACGCAGCGGCAATTCTGTGCTCGACATCGCTGGCGGCACCGGCGATCTGGCGGAGAAGTTCAGCCAGCTGGTCGGCGACAGCGGCCGAGTGGTGCTTGCAGACATCAACGCCTCGATGCTGCGCGTCGGTCGGGACCGGCTGCTCAATACGGGCGTGCAGGCCAACCTTGAGTTCGTCCAGGCTGACGCGCAATACCTGCCATTCCCCGATGACAGCTTCGACTGCATCACCATCGCCTTCGGGCTGCGCAACGTTACTGACAAAGACCTGGCGCTGCGCGCCATGCTGCGCGTACTCAAGCCCGGTGGGCGCCTGCTGGTGCTGGAATTCTCCAAGCCGACCAATCCGCTGTTGGGCAAGGCCTACGATGCCTACTCCTTCAGCATACTGCCTCTGATGGGCCGCCTGATTGCGCGGGATGCCGACAGCTACAAGTACCTTGCGGAATCCATCCGCATGCACCCCGACCAGGAAACCCTGCGTGGCATGATGGAGGAGGCAGGGTTCAGCCGCTGCGAATACCACAACATGACCGGCGGCGTGGTTGCCGTGCACCGCGGCGTCAAGGCCTGACATGGCGCTCGACCCCGCCCTGCACAGCGCCGTTCTCGCCGCCCTGGAGCGCACTGCCAACACTGCCCTCGACCTGTCTCCGCACAGCCGACAGGCGCTGGCTGCGCTCGATGAAGTGGTTATCGGTATCGAGTGTACAGCGCCGGCCTTTTCCGTCTACCTCCAGCCGACCCGCACTGGCGCCATCCGTCTGCTGGGGTACTACGATGGCCCGCTGGCCACCCGGGTGCGCGGCAGCAGTACCGACTTCGCCGAGCTGGCAAATTCCGCAGACCCCACGGCGACGCTGATCAATGGCGGTCTTGAGCTCAAGGGCAGCAGCGCACCGCTCATCGCGCTGCAGGGCGTCGTTGCCAGGCTGGACGTCGACTGGGAAGCCCCGCTGGTAGACACCCTTGGCGACGTCGCCGGACACCAGCTGGCGCAGATGCTGCGCGGTCTGTTCAGCTGGGGCCGCCATGCCGGTGGCAGTCTTACCCGACAGCTGGATGAATTCATTCACGAAGAAGCCCGGCTGACGCCGCCGCGCGCCGAGGTCGAGGATTTCTACACCGATATCCAGAAACTGACCCAGCAGGTAGACCGGCTTGAGAGTCGGCTGCAGCGCGCGCGCACCCGCGCCGACCGCCTGCTGGCGCAGGCGCCACCTGCAGGCGAGGGCCCGGCTTCGCGCAACAGCGAACCCGGCTGATGTCGCGCCTGCTCAGACTCGGCCGCATTCTCCAGGTGGTCGGCCGACACCGTCTTGATGACATCATTGACGCCGACCGCGTCCCCCGAGGCGTCCGCCTGCTGCTGCACCTGAATCCGTTCCGACTCGGCGCCCGCGCGGAGGCGGCGCGCGCACAGCGCCTGCGCCACGCGCTGGAAGAGCTCGGCCCGGTGTTCATCAAGTTCGGTCAGATGCTGTCTACGCGGCGCGACCTTATGCCCGAGGATATCGCCGACGAACTGGCCCGACTACAGGATCGGGTACCGGCATTTCCCGCGCCCCAATCCCGGAAGATCATAGAACAAGCCCTGGGGGACCCGGTGGAAGTGCTGTTTGCGCGCTTTGACGCCACACCCATGGCGTCGGCATCGGTGGCACAGGTGCACGCCGCGCAGCTGCAGGACGGGCGTGAGGTCGTGATCAAGGTATTGCGCCCGGATATCGAGCCGGTTATCCGCCAGGACATCGCACTGCTGTTTCTGCTGGCGCGGCTTGCTGAGCGTTTCCTGCGCGAAGGCTGGCGCCTGCGCCCCGTGGCACTCGTGTCGGACTACGAGCAGGTGATTCTCGATGAGCTCGACCTCGCTCGGGAAGCGGCCAACGCCTCACAGCTGCGGCGGAATTTTGCTGACGGCAGGCTGGTCTACGTGCCCGAAGTCCATTGGGCCTACACGCGCCGCAACGTGTACGTCATGGAACGCATCCACGGCATTCCGGTCACCGACCTGAAAACCCTCAGACAGCGTGGCACCAACCTCAAGCTGCTGGCCGAGCGCGGCGTCGAAATCTTCTTCACGCAGGTATTTCGCGACAGCTTTTTCCATGCCGACATGCACCCGGGCAACATTTTCATCAATGCAGACGACCCTGCCGACCCGCGCTATATCGCCATTGATTGCGCCATCATCGGCAGCCTCAGCGAGGGGGACCAGTACTACCTTGCGCGCAACCTGCTGGGCATATTTCAGCGTGATTACCACGAGGTTGCGCGCCTGCACGTCGAGTGCGGCTGGGTGCCGCCGGAAACCCGCGTTGAGGATTTCGAAGCCGCGATGCGCGCGGTGTGCGAGCCCATTTTCGAAAAGCCGATCAGCGAGATCTCCTTCGGCCAGCTGCTGGTTTACCTGTTCAGCACGGCTCGCCGCTTCGATATGGAGGTACAGCCGTCCCTGATTCTGCTGCAGAAAACCCTGCTTAATATCGAGGGCCTGGGCAGACAGCTGTATCCACAGCTGAATCTCTGGGATACCGCCCAGCCCTATCTGGAAAACTGGCTGCGCGAGCGCTACTCGCCACAGCAGATGGTCAAGCGACTGCAGTATTACCTACCGTCCTGGCTGGAACGTCTGCCGCAGGTGCCCGACGCCCTGTTTGAGCAGCTGCAGAGCAGGCGACAGGCAACACCGGCCCGGCGTTCCAGTGAGGGTGCAATGCGGCGACAGCAACAGCGCCTTGCAGCCCGTCGTCAGCACCGGCAGATTGCCGGCGCGGCCTGTGCCGGCGGCGCATTGCTGACCATCCCGGCACTACAGCCCGTGCTGTCGACTCTGCCGCCGGCAGGCTGGTTCCTGTTTGCACTTGCCGCCGCCCTGCTCTGGCCGCGCGCGCAGGAAGACTGAAGTTGCGCGCCGCGTGTGCCATAATCCGTCACCCTCAGGAATGGCGAGGAGGTAGCGGACATGCCGCCAGAGAAAGAGAGCATCAAGTGGAACGACCAGGGACTGGTGGCCGCCATCGCGCAGGACTGGCAGACCGGCGAAGTACTGATGCTGGCCTGGATGAATCGCGAAGCGCTGCAGTGCACGAAAGACGAGCAGCGCGCGGTGTACTGGTCGCGATCACGGGACGCACTCTGGCGCAAGGGCGAGAGCTCGGGCAATGTGCAGCGCTTGAAGGAACTGCGCCTCGACTGCGACGGCGATGCGCTGCTGCTGAAAGTTGAGCAGGTGGGTGGCATCGCCTGTCATACTGGTCGGCGACACTGCTTTTATCGTCGTCTGGACGGCGATGCCTGGACCGAGACAGAGGCCGTGCTGCGCGACCCGCAGGCTATGTACGGCGAATCACGCAAGGATGGCGGTACGGACATCGGCCCAGGCAGCGGGGCAGGCAGCGGCACAGAAAACACTCAGACAGAAGCATGATGGGAAGGACCGGGCAATGACCACTGACAGCGTACTCGACGAACTGACCCGAATTATTGCTGCGCGCAGGGACGCCGAGCCCGATAACAGCTACGTCGCCAGCCTGCACGCCGCCGGCCTCAACCGCATTCTGGAAAAAGTGGGCGAGGAAGCAACAGAAGTTATTATCGCCGCCAAGGACACGGCGGCAGACGCAGATCGTTCTGCACTGATCGGCGAGGTGGCGGACCTGTGGTTTCACTGCATGGTCATGCTCTCACACCTGGACACCGACGCCGGTGCGGTGATGGAATGCCTGCAACAGCGGCTTGGGCTCTCCGGCCACGCCGAAAAAGCGTCGCGTTCAGACGCACACTGACAGAGGAAGACACCATGGGTATTGGCGGTATCAGCGTATGGCAGTTATTGATCGTGCTGGCGATCGTGATCATGCTTTTCGGTACCAAGCGACTGCGCACGCTCGGCGGTGATCTTGGCAGCGCCATCAAGGGCTTCAAGAAAAGCATGCAGGACGATGACGATAAAACGAATCCCGAAGAAGACGCAGTGGACGAACCGGCGCGAAATTCGGCGTCGCTGCAGCGGGACGCATCAACGCCGTTTAAACGCGAGCACAGTCACGATGCGACGCACACCAATAATACAACGCACGGTGATAACAAAACGCACGGTGACAATGCGACCGCGACCAGCGACAGCGGCGAGCGGAAGCCCTAGCGACCATGTTTGATATCGGCTTTGCCGAACTGATCATTATCAGTGTGGTCGGTCTGCTGGTGATCGGTCCCGAGCGACTGCCGGGCGCCATACGCACTGCCAGCGTCTGGCTCGGGCGGCTGCGACGGGGCTTCAACGATATCAAGCGCGAGGTCCAGCAGGAGTTGCACAACGACGAGGTCATGCAGGAACTGCGACGGACCGGAGAGCAGGTAAAACAGCAGACAGACGACCTGCGCAAGAGCCTTTCCGGCGCGAGTGACCTTTCTGGAGAGAGTGGCGAGAGTAACCTTTCTGGAGAGAGTGACCTTTCCGGCGAGAGCGAGCAGAGAACCTCAACCGACGATAAAAAAGCCGGGCCGCCCGCGACGCCCGCAGGCACCGACGACCCGGAAAAAGCGGACAAGACCACATCATGAGCGACACATCCGGCGACCCGGCGCTGCCGCTGGTCGCACACCTCAAGGAACTGCGGGATCGCCTGCTGCGCGCCATACTGGCGGTACTGGTGGTCTTTATCGTCCTGTTCCCGTTTGCCAACGACATCTACGCCTTTGTCTCGGAACCGCTGCGCTCCATCCTGCCACCCGGCGCAAGCATGATCGCTACCGAGGTCGCGTCACCGTTTCTGACGCCGTTCAAACTGACCCTGTTCGCGGCTATCTTTCTCGCCGTGCCCTATGTGCTTTACCAGGCCTGGAGCTTCATCGCGCCGGGCATGTACCGACATGAGAAGCGTCTGGCGATACCGCTGCTGGTGTCCAGCATCGCGCTCTTCTATGCCGGCGCAGCTTTCGCCTATTTTGTGGTTTTTCCGCTCATTTTCGCGTTTTTTACCAGCGTTGGGCCAGAAGACGTCGCCATCATGACCGACATCAACCGCTACCTCGACTTCGTTCTGAAACTCTTTTTTGCCTTCGGCCTCGCCTTCGAGATTCCGATTGCCGCCGTGATCATGATCTGGGCGGGAATCACCACGCCGGAGGATCTGGCGAAGAAACGTCCCTATGTTATTGTCGGCTGTTTTGTCCTCGGCATGCTGCTCACGCCGCCGGACATTATCTCACAATCGCTGCTGGCGCTGCCCATGTGGCTGCTGTTCGAGATCGGCGTCGTTTGTGGCCGCGTACTTATCAAACGGCGGGACGAAAAAGCCGACGCAGACGACACGACGGACTGATCAGTGACAATGGAAAAGAAACCACGCAACCTGAGCCCCCTGCTGACAGTCGCCGGCTATCTGCGCCCCTACCGCACGCGGGTGGCCGGCGCCGCAGCGGCGCTGCTGCTCACCGCTGGCGCCACGCTGTCTCTCGGCCGCGGCATACAGACCCTGATAGACCGCGGCCTCACGGGTGGCACAGTCGAGGATCTTCGTTTCGCGGTTCTCGTCATACTCGCCATCAGCACACTCATTGCGGTGGGCACCTTCATTCGCTTCTACCTGGTTTCCTGGCTCGGCGAACGGGTCAGCGCCGATCTGCGCAAGGCCGTGTTCGACAACGTGGTGCATCTGCACCCGGGCTTCTTTGAAGCCAATCGCTCCGGCGAGATCATGTCCCGGCTGACCACCGACACCACGCTACTGCAGACCATTATCGGCTCATCCCTGAGCATGGCCCTTCGCAGCGGTCTTACCCTGACCGGGGCGCTGGTGCTCATGTTCCTCACCAACCTCAAGCTCAGCCTGATTATTGTTGCCAGCGTGCCACTGGTTCTGCTGCCGATCATTATCTTCGGTCGCCGCGTGCGTCGTCTTTCCACCGCCAGCCAGGACAGCATTGCCAACGTGGGTAGCTATGCGGGGGAAATCATCCAGAACATCAAGGTGGTGCAGAGCTACAACCGGGAGAATTTCGAGAGCCAGGCCTTTACCGGCGAAGTAGAGCAGGCCTTCGCTATCGCGCGACGCCGTATCCGCCAGCGTTCCCTGCTGATCGGCGGCGCGATTATCCTGTTGTTCAGCGGTATGGCAGTGATGCTCTGGGCGGGCGGTAGCGATGTCATTGCCGGTAACATGAGTGGCGGCGAGCTGGCCGCATTCGGTTTCTACGCCATCATGGTGGGCAGTGGCTTCGCTACTCTGTCAGAAGTCTGGAGCGAAGTGCAGCGCGCGGCGGGCGCAGCAGAACGGCTGCTGGAACTCTCAGGAGAACAGAGCGCCGTCCTCGGTGGCAGCGGCGGGGTGCAGGCGAGAGCCGGTGAACCCGCCAGCATGACCCTGAGAAAACTGGTGTTCCACTATCCTTCAAGGCCCGACATCCCGGCGCTGGATGGCTTTACACTGGAAGCGGCTGCCGGTCGCAGCCTGGCACTGGTGGGCCCCTCAGGTGCGGGCAAGAGCACGGTTTTTGAGCTGCTTCAGCGCTTTTACGATCCGGATAGCGGCAGCATCATGCTGGATGGCAGGGACATCCGCGAGCTCAGCCTGCAGGCGCTGCGCTCACAGATTGCGCTGGTGCCACAGCAACCGGCCCTGTTCACCGGCAGCGTCCGCTACAATATTGCCTACGGCAAGCCGGCAGCCAGCGATGACGAGATAGAGGCGGCGGCGCGACGCGCACAAGCCCACGACTTCATCACGCAGCTTCCCAACGGCTATGACAGCGATCTGGGGGACCGCGGGGTGCGCCTGTCGGGAGGGCAGCGTCAGCGCATCGCCCTGGCCAGAGCCATATTGCGCGACCCGAGGGTACTGCTGCTGGACGAGGCCACGAGCGCCCTGGACGCGGAGAGCGAACACCAGGTACAGCAGGCGCTGAGGGAGCTTATGCGAGGTAGAACGTCCATCATCATTGCCCATCGGCTGTCCACCATACTGCACGCCGACACGATTGCCGTGGTCGATGGCGGCAAGGTCATTGCTACAGGGACACATTCTGAACTGCTGGAATCTAATCCGCTTTACGCCAGGCTCGCAAGCCTGCAGTTCAAGGAGATGGACGTCGCCAGCCTACCGGCGCGGACCGCCTGAGCAGACGCAGCCGATCGCGGCGCTCCTGCTCTACACGCCCAAGGTCGCGGAACGTGTCACGGTAGATTTCGCTCATGTCCTGCAGCCAGCCGAAGCCCAGTCGACTGTTGTTGATTGCGCAGAGCAGCGGGGCCTGCAGGGGCTGATCAAGCGCAATGTAGATGGATTCGCGGGCAGCAGCCGACAGATGGTCCAGAGTCGAGACGCGACCGTTCTGCCACGCCATGGACAGCACTTCAAAGGACTCGAGCGCCGCTTCCACGCCCATCCATTCACTGACTGCCCCGTTCTCCACACCGCGGCGAAGACGTCGACGCAGCTTTCTCGCCAGCTGACGGAACTCGCGCTGGACGCGACGACCGAACACCGGGTCCGACGCCGGATGCAGACTGTCCTCAGCGGCCAGCTCGCGCCAGTCACCCGGGCCGAGAACGGCATTCAACAGCGGAAAGACCTCGTCCTCTTCAATCGTCATGTGTTCATTGGAGCGCCGGATATACTCGCGGCCCAGAGCCACCATGTCGTTGCCGGCAGTCTCCCCTGAGCGCCAGCCCTCGATGGCGAGGAGCAATTTGCGCCCCAGGCGTGCCATCTGCTCGTGCTCGTGCTGCAGCTCGCGCATGTCTGCTGCCGCGTCGGGATCGAGGTCGGCAACATGATCGTAAATCAGATCTTCGCGGGGATGGTGAAAGCGATCTGGCCACATGACCATGTAATCCATGATCTCGTAAAGCACATGGGGATCGACCAGATCCCCGCGCTCAACCGCATTCAGCTGCTGCGTCAGCAGACCCATAATCGCGCCAATGTGGCGATGCTCCGCCCGCAGTGCTCGCAGCAGGGGCGCATCGCCAGCGGCAGACGCTGATGCCTTCGCAGCCATGTTTGCTTACCTCACCCGCCGATTGTCAGCTGAACTCGCGGATCAGGCCGCCAATCGTCTCCTTGGCGTCACCGAACAGCATCCGGGTATTCTCCTTGAAGAACAGCGGATTCTCGATGCCGGCGAAGCCGGACGCCATGGAGCGCTTGAGCACGAATACGGTGCGTGCAGAATCGACGTTAATCACGGGCATGCCATAGATGGGCGATGACGCCACCTCGCGGGCGGCGGGGTTGACCACATCGTTGGCGCCGATAACGATGGCGACATCAACGGTTTCCATGCGCGGGTTTATTTCGTCCATTTCGAGCAACTGATCGTAGGGGACGTCCGCCTCGGCCAGCAAGACGTTCATATGCCCGGGCATGCGCCCCGCCACCGGATGAATGCCGAAGTTGACCACGCAGCCGTTCTCTTCGAGAAGCTCACACAGCTCCTTGACCACGTGCTGGGCCTGCGCCACCGCCATGCCATAGCCCGGAATGATCGCGACGTTGGAGGCGGCCTCGAGAACGTAGAAGGCATCCTCCACCGTTATGGGCTTGACCTCACCCTCAATCTCTACCGTCTCGTCGCTGACCGCCGCAAAGCCGCTGAACAATACATTGCTAAGCGAACGGTTCATCGCCTTGCACATGATCTGGGTGAGAATGATGCCCGAGGCGCCGACCAGCGAACCGGCAACGATCAGAATGTTGTTGTTGACCGCAAAACCCGCCGCGCAGGCCGCCAGACCCGAATAGGAGTTCAGCAGGGAGATGACCACCGGCATGTCGGCGCCGCCGATCGGGATGACCAGCATTATGCCAAACAGCAGCGACAGGCCGATCACCGCATACAGCCAGACCGGATCGGAGGGCGTGAGGCAGAACATCACGGCGCTGGCAAGAATACCGATCACGATCAGCGAGTTGACGATCTGCTGTCCCTTGAACTTCACCGCGCCGCTGCCGATAGTCTCACTGAGTTTTCCGTAGGCAATCAGGGAGCCGGTGAAAGTCACGCCGCCAATAAGAATCGACAGCACGACGGTGATCAGGGTAAAGGTGCTGCCGGCACCACTGATCGCTGCTGCACCGACAAGCAGGCTGGCCATACCGCCGAAGCCATTGAACAGCGCGACCATTTCGGGCATCGCGGTCATTTGCACAAGGCGGGAGGCCGTGGCGCCAATCAGACCACCGATCACGAAGCCGCCGAGGATAAAGCGGTAGTCGACGATGCCCTGGTCGGTGAGCGCGGCGACGATAGCAATGAGCATGCCGATGGCGGACAAGGTGTTGCCGCGGCGCGCAGTGCCGGCCGAGCCGAGAAGCTTCAGACCAAAAATGAACAGCGCCGCCGCAACGACGTAGGCAAGCTGAATACCGAGTTGCGAAGATTCCATGTTCAGCCTCCCCTCTTCTTGAACATGGCCAGCATGCGGTCGGTCACCATGTAGCCTCCAATAACGTTGATTGACGCCAGCGCGACGGCTCCCGCGCCCATCCAGTTGGCAAGATCCTGCTGCCCGGTGCCGGCGAGACTGATAGCGCCCACGACGGTGATGCCGGAGATGGCATTGGCACCGGACATCAGCGGCGTGTGCAGCGTGGCAGGCACTTTGTTGATCAGCTCAAAGCCGACGAAAATCGATAACATCAGGATAAATGTGAGAAATACGGCTTCCATGTCAGTCCCCTCCCGCCTGCAGTTTCGCTATGGTTTCGTTTACCACCTCTCCGGCGTGGGTAATGATGCAGCCGGACTGGATGTCGTGCTCCAGATCAATGTTGAACCGCTTGTTTTCTTCATCCCAGCAGTCATCGACCAGGTTGTACAGGTTACTTGCGTACATGTGGCTTGCATCGCGACAGACGAAGTTCGGCAGGTTGCCGTAGCCGATCACGGTCACGCCGTTGACCTTTACAATCTCGTTCGGCACCGAACCTTCGACATTGCCACCGGTCTCTGCGGCCATATCGACCACAACGGACCCGGGCTGCATACCTTCCACCATGTCCCGGGTAACGATGACCGGCGGCTTGCGCCCGAACACCTGGGCCGTCGTAATCACCACATCCGACTCAGCGATCACGGCCTTCTGTGCTTCGCGCTGCTTTTCAATCTGCTCGGGGCTCAGCTCCTTGGCATAGCCACCCGCCGCTTCGCCGGTTTCGCCGAGGTCGATCTCAAGAAATGTACCGCCGAGTGATTGAACCTGCTCTGCAACGACCGGTCGCGTGTCGAAAGCGGTTACCCGTCCACCCAGTCGCTTGGCCGTTGCAATCGCCTGCAGACCCGCCACGCCGGCACCGATGACGAAGATCTTGGCCGGCTTCAGCGTACCTGCCGGGGTCATCATCATCGGGAAGATGCGCGGCAGATGCATGGCAGCCAGCACCACCATGACATAACCCGACAGGTTTGCCTGGGAACTCAGCGCATCCATTTTCTGACTGCGCGTCGTCCGCGGGATCATTTCCATGCTTATGGCTGTGACGCCCTGCTCACGGAAGCGAGCTATCAGCTCGTGCTCGTTGAACGGGTCGAGATAGCTGATATGGATGCAGCCTTTCTTCATGCTGGAGATTTCCTCCAGCGCCGGCTTGCGGATGCGCAGCAGCATGTCAGCGGAAGAAATAAGGGCTTCGCGGTCGCTGACCACAGTAGCCCCGGCATCGCCGTAGTCTGAATCCTGAAATCCGGCCCCCTCACCGGCGCCGGATTCAATCTGCAGGTCAGCGCCGAGCCGACACAGCTTCTTTGCTGTTTCGGGGGTGACTGCAGTGCGATTCTCGCCCGGATGTGTCTCCTTCGGAATTCCTAAAAGCATGTGAGTAGTTACCCCATCTCTTCTGTGTTGTTAACTGCGGCGCCTGGACAGGCCGCTTGCTCCCACTAACACCTGCAGTGCTTTGCCCGCATTATGAGCTTCTGGACTAAGACTGGTAAGACTTTATCACAGGGAGTGTGAACCGTATAAGCGGGATTGCCACAGATACATGCTGCCCACCGCCTCTGCGGGCGATGGGATTTGTGGCACTGCGGCAGTGTCAGCCGGCGCGCAGACGCAGGAAGGGATTCATCCAGCGGTACTTCCAGCCGGTGAAGCGCAGGGGCGCATCGAGTACCGCGAGGCAGATGCAATCCTGATCCGCCAGGGCCTGGGGGGCGTGCTGGTCATCTGGCAGACGATACGTGAAGTCGCCGGGATGGTAAGTGCCGCGATCGTCGCTGAAACCGCCCTCAAGCACCAGGGTCATTTCGCTGCCGCGGTGGCCGTGATCGGGAATCATCCCCCCGGCCTTGATGTGATAGAACGCCAGTTCGTAATTGCGATCACCGGTCTGCAGTCGGGTAATCCGCAGGGCGTCCGTTACCCTGCGCCAGGGCAGGTCAGAGAAATCACCCTGCATCAGCCGCTGCAGGAGTGCCGGTGTGGCGTTGCTGCCTGCCTGGTCCGCCGGACTGCTGTAGTGCAGTGGCACCTCTTCATCGAGGCGCGCCAGCACACGGTTGAGAGCCACGTCGCCTACCGGCGGCGTATCGCCGGCCTCAAACAGCGCAGCGCCGACGTTCTGCAGCTGATTGACCGTATGCCGGCATTCAGCGCAGTAGTTGAGGTGGACAGCAACACACGCGGATTGCGCTACGGAGAGTAATCCCGCCGCGTGCTCCGTGAGCAGCTCAAGCTGGGGGTGGAAAGTCGCCATTTGCCTATGTCCTCTCGAATTGAACCTGCAGCTTCTGAATGGCCAGCCGCACACGCGACTTGACGGTTCCAAGTGGCAGGTCAAGCTCAGCTGCAGCCTCGGCGTGGGATTTCCCTTCCATGTACACCTTGGCCAGAATCTGTGTCTGGTCAGCCGGCAAATCTGCCATCATCTCTCTGATACGCTCGCCACTGCGTTTGGACTGCAACTGGGCAAATGGTTCTTCGCCGTCCTGCTCAGGCATGAAATCCTCCGTGGCGAGCGGCGTGTCGAATTTCTGCAGGCGCCGGAACATGTCGGTGCGACAGTTCCTCGCAATGGTATACACCCAGGTACTTGCGGCGGCCTTCTCAGGATTGAATGCACCGGCCTTCTGCCAGACTTTCAGCATCACCTCCTGCACAAGCTCGTCTGCATGCGTGGCCGACATGGTCGATCCGGAGAGCGCAAATGCCTTGATCAGCGGCGCGAAATGTCGAAACAGGCGGGTAAATGCAGCGCGGTCCTCATGCTCTGCTATCTGAGTCAGGCACTCGCTCCACTCGTCAGTGCGCCGTCCGGTCGGTGCCGTCCACACGTTCTGTTTCTCCCTCACAGCCTGCAACATTGGTGCGCTCCTGCATATTGACACGTTATGCTTACGCCGCACAGGGGCTACCGGATCAGCGGGATGCGCGGGTTGATCCGGCAGCAGGTCGTAAACGTAAGGCAGACTATGTCTGTGCGATTGCGCAGGCGCGCTCATACGCTTGCGTCGAGCGGCTCAGACGCCGATGCACAACAACGCCAACACCAATCCGGGAGAGTATCAGCATTGGATATTGCCGTAATAGGCTCAGGCATCTCGGGATTAGCATGTGCTCACTACCTGAGTGAGGAACACCGGGTACACGTCTTCGAAGCGAATCGACAGATCGGCGGCCACACGGCAACCGTCGATGTCGAGCTAGGCACGCGCCG
>JBHEOO010000006.1:50366-51140 GCA_046260765.1 Chromatocurvus sp. | reverse complement strand
CCCGCCGCTATGCCATTGACACCGGGTTTATCGTTTTCAATGACTGGACCTATCCGGAATTTATCGCGCTCATGGACGAACTGGGGGTCAGCAGCAAACCCACCACCATGGGCTTCAGTGTGCACGATCGCGAGCGCGGGCTGGAGTATGCGGGCAGCGGGCTGCCGGCGCTGTTCGCCCAGAAGCGCAATCTGGTGTCACCACGGTTTCTCGCTATGGTCAGGGATATCCTGAAATTCAACCGCGCCGCCGTTCGTGACCTCGAAACAGGCGCTGTCGCCGCGGATGCCACCCTTGGCGATTATCTGCACGAGAATGGCTATAGCGAGGGATTTCGCCACGACTACCTGGTCCCCATGGCATCGGCGATCTGGTCGTCGGACTGGCACGCTATCGAATCATTCCCCCTGGAATTCTTCCTGCGCTTTTTCCGCAATCACGGGCTGCTTTCTATCACCAACCGACCGCAGTGGCGAGTTATCGAGGGGGGGTCACGGGAATATCTGCGCCCGCTGTGCCAGCGTTTTGAAAAACGCATTCACACCGGATGCGCCGTCACTGCCATCCAGCGCAGTGACAGCGCGGTGACGCTGCACTTCGCCAGCGGAGAGCCGAGAACCTTCGATCAGGTGGTTATCGCCGCACACTCGGATCAGGCGCTGGCCATGCTGGGCGATGCATCACAGGATGAGCAGGAGATCCTTGGCGCACTTCCCTATCAATCCAACGACGTGGTTCTGCACACGGATACGCGCCTGCTGCCGACGCGGCGGG
>JBHEOO010000006.1:0-50316 GCA_046260765.1 Chromatocurvus sp. | reverse complement strand
CCTGGTACTGCGGTGCCTACTGGGGCAACGGGTTTCACGAGGACGGAGTGGCCAGCGCACTGCGGGTTGCCAGAACACTGACAGCCGGGGGGGACCACTGAGGCCATGACCTCCCGCCTGTACACCGGACTGCTGCGCCACCGGCGCCACCTGCCGCGAGCGCATCGCTTCAGCTACCGGGTGTTCATGCCTTTCCTGCGACTCGACGAGCTGCCGGAACTGTTTGATGACATGCCCCTGTGGTCCGCCCGGCGGCCGGCTCTGGGCCGCTTTCGACGTGCGGATTTTCTGGGTGATCCGGCCATCGACCTGCAGGCAGAAGTCCGGCGCCGCATTTGCGAGGAAACCGGCAGGCAGCACACGGGACCCATCTACCTGCTGGCCAATCTGCGCTACTTCGGACTGCAGATGAATCCGCTGTGCTGCTACTACTGCTACGGCGATGACGGCACGACGCTGGAGTACCTCGTGGCGGAAGTCACCAACACACCGTGGAATGAGCGCCACAGTTACGTCATGCAGGCAGGCGAAGACAACGCCACCCTGCGCAGCGACTTCGACAAGAACTTCCACGTATCGCCCTTCAATCCAATGGCCATGCGCTACCACTGGCGCAGCAACACCCCCGGGGAGAAGCTGGCCATTCATCTGGCCAACAGCACCGATGAGGGCACCGTATTCGACGCCACGCTATCGCTGCGCGCTGAATCGCTGACGGCAGCCAATCTCAACCGAATGCTGCTGCGCTATCCGCTGATGACTGCAAAAGTGGCCGCCGCCATCTACTGGCAGGCGCTCAAGCTGTTTATCAAACGCATGCCTTACTACCCCCATCCAAAAACAGGATCCTCTGGAGTATAAGATGAACGATATCAGTGTCAGCAGAATCCGCTTGCTGCCGCAGGCGCGCAGCCTGTTCAGTGGCGACCTGGCAAGGCGCATGCTGTTGCGCGTCCTCGACAATATCGGCACCGGCAGCCTGACGCTGCACGATAGTGGTGAAACCTGGCAATTCGGGGAGCAGGCCGTCAATGGAGAACCGCATGCCGAAGTCTTCGTGCACAACCGGGATGTCTATCGCAAGGTCCTGACGGGCGGCACGATTGCCTCCGGCGAGGCCTACATCGACGGCGACTGGTCTGCCACTGACCTCACCGAGGTAACGCGGCTGTTCAGCGCCAATCTCGCCATGATGGAAGCGATGGAAGCACGCCAGCACTGGTACACGCGCCTCGGGCTGAAGCTGGCCCACAAGTTCAACCGCAATACGCACGAAGGCTCCAAGCGCAACATTTCAGCGCATTATGACCTCGGCAACGACTTTTTCCGCCTCTTCCTCGACCCGACAATGATGTATTCAGCGGCGGTATTCGACCGCGAGGACCTCAGCCTGGACCAGGCGGCCACGGACAAGCTGGACGCCATTTGCCAGCAGCTGGAGCTCAACCCGGACGATCACCTGATGGAAATCGGCACGGGCTGGGGTGGCATGGCCATCCACGCAGCGCAGCGCTACGGCTGTCGCGTCACCACCACCACCATCTCCCGCGAACAGTACGAGCATGCCTCCCAGCGCGTCCGCGAGCTCGGTCTCGAGGACAGGATCACCGTTCTTTGCGAGGACTACCGCAATCTGCAGGGCCGCTTCGACAAACTGGTGTCGATCGAGATGATCGAGGCCGTGGGTCACGACTTCTACACCAGCTACTTCAACTGCTGTAGCCGGCTGCTCAAGGACACCGGCAAGATGGTGATACAGGCCATTACTATCAGCGACCAGCGCTACGACAGCGCCCGCCGCAGCGTCGACTACATCAAGCGCTACATTTTCCCGGGTGGCTGTCTGCCATCGCTGGCCGTGATTGCGGACCACCTTGCCCGGGACACCGACATGCAGATGGTGCACCTGCGCGATATCACCCGCGACTACGCAATCACGCTGGCGCACTGGCGACAGCGCTTCATGCGGGAGCTCGATGCCGTGCGCGAGATGGGCTTTGACGACCGCTTCATTCGCATGTGGGAGTTCTACCTGTGTTACTGCGAGGGCGGGTTCCGAGAGCGCATTATCGGCACAGTGCAGCTGTCCTTCGCCAAACCCGGCTATCGCCCACCCGTCGCAGGCTGATCCCGGGTCAGTCACCCAGTACCCTATACTCCCAGTGCCCTGACAGCAGGGCACGGTATTCCGGCTGCGCGTAACGTCCGTCAATAAGCAGGGCTGCGCCGCAATCGGTATCGCCCCTGACTACGCGGCCCAGGGACTGATTCACCCGCTGCATCGCGGGGTATAGCGAAGCGTAGCGAAAGCCATCCCCGTGGTGTCGCTGAAAGTAGTCCCGCTGCAGGCGATTATCGCGATCCGGTTGCGGCAGACCGGGCCCCACAAGCACCACGGAGCGCAACTGATCGCCCGGCAGGTCAATGCCCTCGCTGTAGCTGCCGCCGAGCAGGCACAGGGCGCAGACATTGCGCTGCGTGCGCAGAAGCTCACGCAGTTCCCCGGGCGGCGCTCCACTGCCCGGTGCGGGCTGCACCCAGAGCTGGCGGTCACGCAGCAGAGGGCGCAAATCCTCAATACAGTCGCGCAGATAGCGGTGCGATGGGAAGAAGACCAGGCAGTTCCCCGGCTGCGCCGCCAACCATTCCACCAGCCTGGCCAGTAATCGCGGCCGCGAGCGTTCACGCTGAGGCAGGCGCGTATCGATCTGCGGCTCGATACTCACCCCCAGCTGGCGCGGCTCGAAGGGCGATGCGCAGCGGCGGAATACCGCGCGATCACCCAGGCCGAGCAGAACGCGCATCCAGGCCGCCGGCGACAGGGTGGCCGAGAAAGCGACCACGGCGTGCAGCGCCGCATGTCGCTGGGCCAACAGGCGCGCGGGGTCGATGCAGTTCAGGCGCAGGCTGTTCCCCTCCTGCGCAAGCAGCTCACAGCAAAAGTCATCCGCAGCAAGATCCGACAGCCGGACAAAATGCAGCAGCGCGAAGTACAGCGCCTGAACATCCGGGGGCGGACGCGGCGGCGCACCCGGCTGTGCCAGCTGCTCCGCAATCGCCGTGATCACCGCCTGCATATGGGCGAGCAGCGCTGTCGGGGGCAGCGGCAGCACCGCGTAATCCGCCTGCGGCTTGATGTGCGCCAGAAACAGGGTCTGCAGCGCCGTGTCCAGGGCGGCTAGCGCCCGACGGGGCGCACCGCGCAGGACCCTGTTGGCAGCCGCAAAATCGCCGGACAGCGTTGCACTGTACATGCCGCGGGCCCGCGCCGGCAGGTTGTGCGCTTCATCCACAAGCACCGTCCACCGCGAGGCCGACTGGGCGGCCAGCGCGGCCACCGCCGCGTGCAGGCTGAACACATGATGCTGATCGGCGATCGCGATATCCACCCAGGGCAGCAGATCGAGCCCGAGCTGGTAGGGACACAGCACATGCTCTCGCGCAACCGACTCCACCTCAGCCTGCGTCAGTGCGCGCCTTTGCAGCGCGTCTTTACGCGCGGCGGGCAGCCTGTCGTAATAGCCGCGGGCGTAGTGACAGTCATCCGCCCGGCAGGCGTGCCCAGGGGAGAAACAGATGCGCTCTTTCGCCGTCAGTGTCAGCGTCGTGGCGATGAGTCCTTGCGCAGCAAAACATGCCAGGGTGTCCTGTGCCGCATCGCGACCGGTGTGCTTGGCGGTGCAGAACACCACGTGATCGTGACAGTCGTGGGCCAGCCCCTTGATCGCCGGGTACAGCACAGCCGCGGTCTTGCCGAGCCCGGTGGGCGCTTCCAGCATGAGCTGACCGCCGCTATGAATGCACTTATAAACCAGCTCGGCAACGTCGCGCTGGCCCTGTCGGTAGTCGCGGAAGGGAAACGCCAGCGCGCGTATGGAGACGTCGCGTCCGGCGGCATGCTGCAGGCGTTCAGTCATCCAGCGGGCGTAGCGCTCGCAGGCGCTCTCGAGAAATTCCGCCAGTTCAGCCGCGGAGTAAGCCTGGTCCAGCGGGTGCTCCTCACGGCGGTTCAGGTCATACCAGGTGAGACGCACCTGCACCTCGGCCAGCCCTTCGGCGGCGGCCAGCATGGCGGCATACAGTCGGGCCTGGGCGAGGTGCAGGCGCGACAGGTCAGAGGGCAGGCGGGCCGGGTCTGTCCGGCAGGTCTTTATCTCCTCGATCATCGGTACCGAAGGCAGATAGCCATCGGCGCGACCGCGCAGCAGCAGGGTCAGGTCGCCACGGCGATAGGTGGTCTCCAGCGCGTATTCCGCGAGATAGCCTTCGCCGCGGGCGGCGGCCAGTTCTCGGTGACCGCGGATGCCCTCTTGTGCCGTCGGCCCCGGCCCGAAACGGGCATCCAGGTCACCCACGCGATGGCAGAAGCCGGCCAGTTCACGCACGCTGACGCGGATATCAGGCATCGTCCCAGACCACCGTCAGCACCCCTGCCGGCGCGCCGACATCACACAGATAATTCAGCCAGCGACGCTGGTGTGGCTGCAGCGCATCACCCGGTCCCTTGACCTCCCACAGCTGATATTCCCCAACGCTCTCTCCGAGCACAATCAGGTCTGGCTGACCGCGGCGGTTTTCCCGCGGATCGAACAGCAGGCGGCGCCAGGTCGCCACCAGATGGCGGAAGGGAATACAGCGCACGGCGCGCTGCATCAGCGTCGGCGTGATCACCCGCCAGTCTATCCAGCGGCACTGATAACCGGCGCAGCGCGAGTGCATTCGCAGCAGCTCCGCTTCAAGGTCACAGGCCGCAAGCTGCTGCAGGCGGCGCTCCAGGGCGGGACGGCGACGCAACTGGAAATCACTTCTGAACATGTCGGCGGGGCCGGCCTGGAAGGGATGGTGAAAGGCACCCGGCACCGCGGCAAACAGCTCATCCCAGAACGCCAGGCCAAACAGACCATTGAACAGGCTATTCTCGACGTGTCGGACCGACAGCCAGCCCTCCGCCTGCAGCGCTTCCGCCGCCCGGCGCTCGACCCGTCCCGCACCCGGCGGGAGCCGCATTTCACGGGTGGTAAAGCGGTCACGGCGCCGCGCTACGCGGGTGCCGTGAATCCGCCGTGCGAGACGCTGGCGTATCGTTGTCACCGCCGCCTGCTCATCCTCACACCAGGGCTGCGCCAGTATGTGGCTGGCAAAGGCCAGTGCCGCATTTGCCGCACCCTTTGCCTCGAGCACGCGCAGGCGCCGCTCTCTGGCCGGGTGCTGCTCGCTGTGCGCATAAAGCTCGAGGGCCGTATCCGACAAGCCCTGACGCTCGCAGTCGCGGGCAATCCGATTGCGCAGCCGGTGAATCCGCCGCATAACGGTTTCGGCACTGCTGGCAAGTCCCAGCGCATCCACAGCCAGCGCCAGCAAGGCGTCGGCGTCGCGCACTTCCTGCCACTGTGCATGGCGCTCGGCCAGGGCATCGGCCTGTCGATAAACGTCTAGCGCCTCCCGGCTGGAGAAAACGCGCTGCGTTCTTGACAGCGCATAGGGCCAGTAGCAGGCCACACCCAGGTCGCTGAGCACGAAATCCACCAGACTCTGGTGGGAATTGCCGAAGAACAGAAGCTGCAGCAGCGTGACGGTAGCGCCGCCCTCGATCCGGATCAGGCGCTCGTCGAGCGCCTCGCACAGGCGCTGCGCGCGGGCAGCATCGCTTTCACCCAGTCCTTCCACCGCTGCCAGCAGTGCCGGCTTGTTCGGCAGCGGCAGATCGACCAGTTCCGCATCATGCCCGTGGCGTATCTCGGCGCGGGTAAACAGGCGAGCCATCGTATCGATATCCAGCGCAGCGCAGTCACTCGCAAGGTCACTGTCGATCAGCGGCGCCAGCGCACTGTCAATATCACCGATTTCCACATAATGCAGCCTGCCGACGCGAAAAACCGGGCCGACACGCAGCACGAGGCGCACAAACAGACAGCGGGCTGCCTGGGGCAATGCCTCGAACCGGCGCATTTGCGCCAATTCCTCCGGTAACAGAAGATCGGCGTAGCGTGCATCCACCACGCGCCAGAGCGCCTCGAAGTTGTGCAGGTAATACAGCGCCGGCAACACCGGGCGTGCGTCTGCGACCACGGCCTCAGGCATTGTGTGTTGCCATGAAGTGACCCCGAAAGAAAAACCTGGAAAACAAAGATTTTACGCGAGGTGCAGGCGAGTGGGCGAGTGTCAGATACGCCCGGCCGCTTTTGAACGCTGTACCCCACATTCATTTTACGGCATTCTGCACGTTCGCGAGTTCCACCCACTTCTTTCCTGGCTGAGACCTTGACTGACCACTCACACGATAACCCGCGCCTGACACCCTGGCTTGCCCTGGCCCCCGTCCTGGTCCTGGTGACCATGCTGGCCTGTTCAGCCTATCTCTTCGGTGCAGATGCCTCCTACGGACCCAACCAGATCGCCCTGGTCCTGTGCACCGGTGTGGCGGCAATCGTGGGCAGTTACACCGGCCTGCGCTGGACTGAACTGCAGGAGGGCATTATCGACGGCATTGGCCTCGGCCTCGCCCCGACACTGATCCTGCTCGCGGTGGGTATGCTGATCGGTACCTGGATCCTCGCCGGCACTGTGCCGACGCTGATCTACTATGGCGTCCAGATACTCAACCCATCGCTGTTCTACGCCGCCAGTGCCGTGATCTGCGCCATTGTCGCACTGTCCACCGGCAGCTCCTGGACCGTCGCCGGTACGCTGGGTATCGGACTCATGGGCATTGCCGCCACCTTCGACCTGTCGCCGGCAATCACCGGCGGCGCCATCGTCTCCGGCGCCTATTTCGGCGACAAGCTGTCGCCCATGTCCGACACGACTAACCTGGCGGCCGCGTCAACCAACGTCGATCTGTTTGAGCACATCCGGCATATGCTGTGGACCACGGTACCGGGCTTCGTGATTGCACTTCTGATTTTCGCCATGATGGGCAGCGCCAGCGGCGCTGCAGCGCCGGAAAAGATTCTCAGCCTGCAGCGGGGTATTGCCCAGGAATTCAATATCGGCGCGCACCTGCTGCTGCCCATGCTGCTGATGCTGTACCTCATCTATCGCCGTTTTCCCGCCTACCCCGCAATCATTATCAGCGCGGTTGCCGGTGGCATCTTTGCGCTGGTGTTCCAGCCCGGGCGCGCCATTGCCCTCGCCGGCGACGCCGACCTGGCCACCGGCTTTGCCCTGACCAAGGGCATCTGGATCAGCCTCTACGACGGCTACATCTCGAACAGCGGCAACGAGGACCTGGACAAGCTGCTCAGCAAGGGCGGCATGAGCAGTATGCTGAACACGGTCTGGCTGATTATCTGCGGCCTTGGCTTCGGCGGTATCCTTGAGCGCATCGGCATTATCCGCTACGGACTGGCGCTGGCGCTGCGCGGCGTACAATCCACGGGGTCGCTGGTCGCGCGCACCGTCGCCACCTGCTTCAGCGCCAACATACTCACCGCTGACCAGTTTCTCTCGGTCGCGCTGCCCGGGCGCATGTACCGGGATGCCTACATCGCGCGCGGGCTGTCGCCACTGAATCTGTCGCGCACGCTGGAGGATTCCGCCACGCTCACCTCCGCACTCATTCCATGGAACTCCTGTGGTGCTTATATGGCAGCCACACTGGGTATCGCGACCTTCAGTTACGCCCCCTTCGCGTTCTTCAACCTGGCCTGCCCCCTGCTGGCGATCGCCTATGGCTACCTGAACTTCGCCCAGCGGCCCCTGGAAGAGCGCTATCGTCCCCCCACGAGCGGCGCCCCCGCCGAGGCCTGACATGCCGTTGTCGTCGCTCTGGGATTTTCCCTCCCCCTTCACGCTGCAGCGCCGGGTGGCAGCACCGGACATTGACGAACTCGAGCACACCAACAACACGGTGTACGTCAAATGGTGTGAAGCGGCGGCCTGGGCACATTCGGCATCCGTGGACCTGGACATGGCCGCGTATCGCCGGCTGGATCGCGCCATGGCGATCACGCGCAGTGAATTCGATTACCTGCAGGCCTCGCGCCTTGGCGACGAGCTCAGCATCGCCACCTGGATCACCGGCTGGGACGGACGGCTGACCATGCACCGCCGCTTCCAGGTTATCCGCCACAGCGACAGCGCCACGCTGTTGCGCGCACGGATGACCTTCGTCTGTATTGAAATCAGCAGCGGTCGACCGCGGCGCATGCCCGCCGCGTTTATTGACGGCTATGCCCCGGCCGTACTGAATGTGGACGGGGACGTGGACGTGGACGGGGGCTGACGCGTCAGCTGCGCTGCCAGTCAAAGGGAATCACCGCGGACAGCTGCGGCGCTCCGCACATTACCATCAGCAGGCGGTCCAGCCCGAGGGCGACGCCACTGCAGTCCGGCAGACCCGCTTTCAGCGCCGCGAGGAGATAGGCATCGGGCTCGCGCTCGGGCAATCCCCGCTCCCGGCGAAGCCGGTTGTCGCTGGCAAAGCGGCGCGACTGCTCGCCGGCATCGGCCAGCTCGTGAAAGCCATTGGCCAGTTCCACGCCGTCAATATAGAGCTCGAAGCGCCCTGCCACTTCAACTCCATCACGCTGCCGGCAGCGTGCCAGCGCCGCCTGGCTGGCAGGGTAATCGTAGATAAATGCCACGCCCTGCCCGGCCAACACGGGCTCGATAGCGTGGGTCATCAACAGATCGAGCCACAGATCGCGTCCGCCCGTCATGTTACCGGTATCGACGCAGCGCCGCGCCGCCGCCGAGAGCTCGTCGTCCGTTGCGGTGAAGGGGTCGAGCGCCAGCGTATCGAGGAAGATGTCGCGGTATCGATGACGCTGTGCTCTCTCCCGGCCGAGCAGCGGCAACACCAGATCAGCAACCTCCGCCATCAGGGAATCCAGATCAAACCCCGGGCGATACCATTCCAGCAGGGTGAACTCGGGATTGTGCCAGCGGCCCTGCTCGTCATCGCGAAACGCGTGGGCAATCTGGTAGATGGCGCCACTGCCCGCGGCCAGCAGCCGCTTCATCGCGTATTCTGGTGAGGTCTGCAGATAGCGCGGACGCGCAGATGCGCCGCAGCGCTCAACCATCAGGGCCTGCAGCGCGGGATCGGTAACCGTGTGTGCAGCCAGCTGTGGCGTATCCACTTCCCACACGCCGCGCTGCTCGAAAAACGCCCTGACCGCCGCCAGCAGTGACGCGCGCTGCCTGAGCACATCAAGGCTGGCTGACGGGCGCCAGTCCGTCACCGCTCAGGATTTGGAGGCGCGCGCCACGTATTCCCCGCT
The DNA here is from genome assembly GCA_046260765.1 of Chromatocurvus sp. GTDB lineage: Bacteria > Pseudomonadota > Gammaproteobacteria > Pseudomonadales > Halieaceae > Chromatocurvus. Next base: position 41,092 of record JBHEOO010000006.1, on the reverse strand, counting down.
GCGGGTGTCGACGCGTATCACCTCCCCCTGGGAAATGAACAGCGGCACCTTGACCACCGCACCCGTCGTCAGCTTGGCCGGCTTGCTGCCGCCCTGGGCAGTGTCGCCTTTGAGACCAGGATCCGTCTCGATAATCTCCAGTTCAACGAAGTTTGGCGCAGATACCGACAAGGGCGTACCGTTATACAGCGTTACCTCTACCGGCTCCTGCTCTTTTAGCCACTGCCGCGCCTCACCGACTGCAGCTTCATCCGCCTGGTGCTGTTCGAAGGTATTCGGCTCCATGAAGAACCAGAACTCACCATCGGTGTAGAGATACTCCATTGCCACATCCATGACGTCGGCCCCCTCAAGGCTCTCACCCGACTTGAAGGTCCGCTCCCACACGCGGCCTGTCTTCAGGTTGCGCAGGCGCACACGATTGAACGCCTGGCCTTTGCCCGGCTTGACGAACTCGTTGTCGAGGATGCTGCACGGATCGCCATCGAGCATGACCTTCAGCCCGGAGCGGAATTCGTTGGTTGAGTAGTTGGCCATAGTCTGCTCCCTGCTATCTGTTCCCTACTATCTGCTCCCTACAACAGGCGCGGCCGCATCATAGCGTAACTGGTTCGCAAAAGTCAGTTGTCGGCATGACCTATGGTGGCAAGAATGGGATACTCTCAGCTAAAAGTGATGTCTACCCTGGCAGGAGACTGGCAAGCATGGCCGACTACTCGAATAACACCCTGAAGCTGCCACTCCAGGATCTGGATACGTTTCCTCATTTTGCGCTGAAAGCGGAAGCCGCAGACAGCTGGGCGCAGGCACTGCCCGCAGGCAACGCACTGAAGAGCGCCTCTGACCTGCGCGTCGCGCTGTCAGCGCTGAACCGATCGGTCATAGCGCCCGCGCAGCGCTTTCTCATTCTTGAAGCGCTGCGGCCCGTGCTGAACCAGACCGCAACCACCCTGACCCACGCCTTCCTCGGCCAGCCGCTGACATTATCCGAAGAGGGCCAGCAGCGGGCCGAGCTGGTCAGGGACCTGTACGAGCTCGGCGCTGCCGGCTATGCTCTGTGCGCCGTGCATACCATCGCCAGGCAGAGCGCCGTTACCGAGACCAACCCGGCAAAGCTGGCCTGCGAGTCACTGCAGCGAGCCGTCACCCTCCGGGGGCGCGAACTCCTGCGCAGCCACCTGTTGTATCAGCCGCCCCTTGCACACAGCTGGTCGACACTGCATCAGCTATACGCAATGGGAGAGCGCCAGCAGCTGGTGCGGCTCCCGGTTCACGACCCACTGCAGGACGCCGAAACGTCCATTGTCGGCGAATACCTGCCGGCTCTGCTGCTCGGCTGCTGCAAGACCAATCAGCTCAGACAGCGCGATATCATGGCGGTATCCAGCGCGCTGCAGCAGTGGCGCGACCTCATTCGCATAGAGGATCCCGGCATTGGCAGCGGCCTGTTCACGGTGGATCTCGACAGCGACCGACCGCCGGTTTACAGCAAGCTGGTCATAGAGCGCCCGAGCACCGCATTGCGACACATCAACACCGACGCGCTGGTCGACCAGCTGCAGCGCCTCAAGCAGCGCCACAAGAAAGAGGGTATTACCAGCATTGCACTGAACCGGGAGACCCGGCTCGATGCCAATCTCCTCAACCATTTGCGCCGAGCGCTGGGCGAGGTGAGTCAGCGTAACTTCGCCCGCCAGCGCTCCCGGCATCTACTGTGGATCGCTACCGGACTCACCGGCGTGCATTTCTACGTGGCGGGGGAGAGAACTCTCGACCAGGTACTCCACGGCGACGATCATATTCAGAGCGAGGAAACCCGGCATGCCGACAACCCCTTCCTGAAACGCCTGTCGAAGGCCGATGCCTGGCAGCGTGTGCAGCCTGAAGAAGACGCGCCCGAACACACCGGCGCCCCTCGCGACGATGAGGAAGCCGGGCACCAGGTGGAGGTGGACGCGCACACGCTGGCCCGGATCAACGATGAAGACGCCACGTATGCGCCGCGGAAGCACGTTGTGTACACCGTTGAATCCGCCAACGTCAGCCCGGGCGGCTATTGCATTGAGTGGAATGACCTGCCCGCGGGTACCCAGATCGGCGACGTTGTCTGCCTGCACGAGCGGGAGAACGGTACCGAGTGGTCAATCGCGGTGATTCGCTGGATCAGCCAGGTCAAAGAATCGCCAACGCTGCTCGGCCTCGAGCTGCTGAGCCCTCGCGGCACCGCCTATGCTGCCCAGGTGCGCATGCCGGATGGCGAATACTCAAGACCCCTGCGGGTCATCCTGCTGCCGGAAATCGCCCTGGTCGGACAGCCGCACACGCTGTTGGTGCCGCGCCTCGTGTTCCGGGAAAACCAGAAGATTATTCTCGCGCGCAAGGACGAATCCTACCTCATCAAGTTGAAACGACAGGTGGGCTCAACCGCGGCGTTCAGCCAGTTTGATTTTGACTACCTGAGACAGCTCGATGAGGACGTCGATTCCAGCAATCGGGACGCCCTGCGTGCATCCAGCTTTGAATCGATCTGGTCAGATATCTGAGACAGTCGCCGCATTGCGCCAGTGCCGCTCGGGAATTCCCAGCAGAAAAAGAATGCTGTCGAGACCTGAGTAGGTAATCGCCTGGTCCGCCGCAGCGCGCACCACGGGTTTCGCGCGGTAGGCAACGCCGAGCCCTGCAAGGCCGAGCATCGGCAGATCATTGGCGCCATCACCCACGGCAATTACCTGCTCATTCGACAAGCCCTTGGCTCGCGCTATCTCCCGCAGCAACTCCGCCTTGCGCCGGCCGTCAATGATTCGCCCCTGTGCATCGCCTGTGACCCTGCCATCGGCAATCGCCAGGGTATTCGCGAATACCTCATCGATACCCAGCGTCCCGGCCAGGCGCCGGGCAAAGAACTCGAAACCGCCGGAGACGATCGCGCTGCGATAACCCGCTGCCTTGAGGGTTGCCACCAGCGTCGCCGCGCCGGGCGATATCACAAGACCGCTGGCTATCGCCGGCAAATGATGCTCAGACAGACCGCGCAGCGTGGCCAGGCGCTCGCGGAAGCTAACGGCAAACTCTAGCTCACCGCGCATAGCGCGCTCGGTGATAGCACTCACCTGCGCCCAGCTGCCCGCCGCGCGGGCCAGCTCATCGATTACCTCCGCCTCCACCAGGGTAGAGTCCATGTCGAACACGATCAGGCGCCGGTGGCAGCGCAGCAGATCATCCACCTGCACAACAATATCCAGTCCGAGTGTGGATGATTGCTCGCGCAGACGCTCGCGGAGGTCGGCTACGACTCTATCCGCACGAGCTTTGTCGACATCGACGACGTCCGCCCTGGCGATGCGCCACTCCACACAGCCGCGATCCGCATCGGGCAGGGACAGCCAACGCGCTTCCTGCCGACACCAGCCCTGGTCTGCCACCGCTTCGCCAGCCGCACGCAGGGCATCGGCCTGCAGCGGTGTGCCAATCAGTGTGACGACAAGGCCGGGGGCGGTTTGCAGATCCCTCGAACGGTTGGTAGACGATGACACGGCATTGTCCTGTGGCCGGGCGTGACGCTGCGCATGGTAGCGTGCAGCAACAGTGCAGGGAACTCGTCTCGGCGCGATCTCCACCTTAGAGGTGGCCGGAAGGCGTGCGGGCCTTACGTGACCTGCCATGCGGGTTATACTGCGCGGCATCATATCCGCCCTGGTTTCAACCGTGAAATACCGTCTCCAGCAATCGAGTCTCGGCGTGAACCTGCCGCTGATCGTCGCCCTCTGCAGCCTTGCCGTGGGCCTCGCCCTGGTGACTCTCGCCGCGCTTTCCAGCCGACACCTGCAGGAGGCCCAGCAGGATGTTTTCGGCAACGCCCTCGCGGGACATCTCGCGCAGCAGGTCAGCGGCGCACTGGAAACCGGCGACCTGCTGAGCCTCGCAGCGACCCTGCAGAACTTTCAGGGCAGCTCGCGCGCTGGAAGCGTGAGCGTGTTTGATGTCGAGGGCAGCGTTCTTGGGCAGGCTGGCAGCAATGTGCTGGAACCACAGGAATACCGCAGCCCGATCAGGGTCGGCAGCGACGTTGCCGGACAGGCGGTGGTCACCCTCGACGGCGCCCGCGCCAGCGAAAGCCGACAGCGCTACCTTCTCAGCCTGAGCGCGCTCGCTGTCATGCTGAGCCTGCTGGTGTTTCTGCTCGCGCGCTACCCGGCGCAGCGTCTGGTCCAGCGCCTGAAGGGCGTCAGCGGTCGGCTGGCGCTGGATGACTCTGTGGCGAGCGGTCCGCCGCCAGAAGGCGAGATTGCGCTACTGGAGGAGCGCGCCGCGGCCTTGCCGATGGAGTTGCTGCGCGCAAGCACCACCGCGCCCCCTCCGCGCGAGGATCACTACCGCAATACGGCGGTGCTGTATCTGCACCTGGGAAGTCTCGCCGGCTATATCGACACGCTGAACGAGCGCAACCTGCACCGCTACACCGATCGCCTTCACCGCATCGTGTATGCCGCGGCCGCCTGCTATGTCGGCATACTGCAGGTGGCGAGGCCTTTCGGGCTGATCATCTGTTTTGGCGATGAGGAAGGCCGCGGTAACGCACTGGTCCGCGCGGCTTCCTGCGCCTGGCTCATACGAAGCGTGGCGCGGGAACTGGAAAAGAGCAAATCGCTGTCTTTTTCCATCGGCATGGCGATCGGCTATAGCGAGCTGGGGCCCGGGGATAGCTCGGATATCTACCCGGGCCTGTACATGCAATCAATCATGGATGAGCTGCGCAGTGCATGCCTCGACGATTTCGAGCACATTCTCCTGGCGCCAGGCGCGGCCGACGTTCCGGAATTGACCGACAGCGTCCGGGTGCGCAAGCATGATAGCGATCGCTTCAGCACGCTGGCGTCATTCGACAGCCCGCACGCCGCGCTGCTTGAACGCCAGCGCGAGCTGCTTCTGAACCGCCTGCGCCGCCGGCCACCGCCGCAGCAGTGAGCGTCAGCCCCGCGGCGCCAGTGCGATGCGATCGGTGCGCTGGAAGCCCCGGGGCAGCTTGTTGCCACGTCGACCGCGCTCGCCGCGATAATGCGTCAGTTCGGCGCCTTTCAGCGTCAGATGGCGCTTGCCGGCGTGAATGACCAGCGCGTCGTCATCGCGCATCGCGATGACGCCCACCAGGTATTCTTCACGCTTCTCCACCCGCGCACCGGGGATGCTGATGATCTTGTTGCCCTTGCCGCGGGCAAGTACCGGCAGCTCCTGCAGCGGGAACACCAGCAGACGGCCCTCATTTGAGGCGGCCGCCACCCAGGTCGCATCGCTCTCGATGACCGCGGGCGGCAGCACCTCGGCCCCCCGGGGCAGGGTCAGCGCGGCTTTGCCAGCACGGTTCTTAGCCTGCAGGTCGCCGAGCGTGGTGACAAAGCCGTAGCCGCCGTCGCTGGCAAGGAGGTAGCGCAGGTCGGTGTCACCCATGAGCAGCCCATTGAATACCGCCCCGGAGGGTGGACTGATACGGCCGGTCAAAGGTTCGCCCTGACCCCGGGCAGACGGCAGGTTGTGGGTGGCAATGGTGTAGGCGCGCCCGGTGGAATCCAGTAACACCGCGGACTGATTGCTGCGCCCGCGGGCCTCCAGCTTGAAGCCATCGCCGGATTTATAGCTGAGGGTCGTGGGATCGATGTCATGGCCCTTGGCGGCGCGTATCCAGCCTTTCTCTGATACCACAACGGTAATCGGGTCGGCACTCATGAGCTCGACCTCGCTGAATGCGCGCGCCTCCTCGCGCTGCACTACCGGCGAGCGGCGATCATCACCGTACTGCTCAGCCACGGCGAGCAGCTCCTTGCGGATCAGTGTCTTCAGGCGCGCCTCACTGCCGAGCAGCTTGTCGAGCTTCTCACGCTCTGCCTCGAGCTCGCTCTGCTCGCCGCGGATCTTCATTTCCTCAAGCTTCGCCAGATTGCGCAGCTTCAGCTCCAGAATTGCCTCGGCCTGTACCTCGGTAATGCCAAAGCGCTGCACCAGAGCGGGCTTCGGCTTGTCCTCGGTACGAATGATGTGAATGACCTCGTCGATGTTCAGGTAGGCAACGAGGTAGCCTTCCAGCAGGTGCAGCCGGTTGAGCACCCGCTCCAGGCGATGCTGCAGGCGCCGGCGCACGGTCTCGGTGCGAAACGCCAGCCACTCGCGCAGTATCACGTCGAGGGACTTGACCGCGGGGCGACCGTCGGTGCCGATCATGTTCAGGTTGACCCGATAGCTCCGCTCCAGATCCGTAGAGGCGAACAGGTGGCTCATCAGCGCATCGCCATCCACCCGGTTCGAGCGCGGCACAATCACCAGCCGGGTCGGACTCTCGTGATCAGACTCATCGCGCAGGTCGGCCACCATGGGCAGCTTGCGCGCCTGCATCTGCTGGGCAATCTGCTCCAGCACCCGGGCGCCGGAAGTCTGGTACGGCAGGGCAGTCACCACGAAATCGCCGTTCTCGCGCTCCCACAGGGCGCGCATGCGCAGGCTGCCGCGACCGGTGGTGTAGATCGTGCGGATATCCTCAAGCGGCGTGATGATTTCCGCCTCGGTCGGGTAGTCCGGCGCCAGCATGTGCTCGCAAAGCGCTTCCACCGTGGCCCTGGGTGAATCCAGCATGTGCACGGCAGCGGCGATCACTTCGCGCAGGTTGTGCGGCGGGATGTCGGTTGCCATACCGACGGCGATGCCGGTAGTGCCATTGAGCAGCACGTTGGGCACCTGCGCCGGCAGCAGCGCAGGCTCATGCATGGTGCCATCAAAGTTCGACACCCAGTCCACCGTGCCCTGACCGAGTTCGCCCAGCAATGCCTCGGCGTAGGCCGCCAGACGCGATTCGGTGTAGCGCATCGCCGCGAAGGACTTCGGGTCATCCGCGGAACCCCAGTTGCCCTGGCCATCCACCAGTGGATAGCGGTAGCTGAAGCTCTGCGCCATCAGCACCATGGCCTCGTAGGCTGCGCTGTCGCCGTGGGGATGGAACTTGCCGATCACGTCGCCCACGGTGCGCGCCGACTTCTTGAATTTGGCGCCGGCCTTCAGGCCCAGCTCGCTCATGGCGTAGACAATGCGGCGCTGGACCGGCTTCAGGCCGTCGCCGATATGCGGCAGGGCCCGGTCGAGAATGACGTACATGGAGTAGTCAAGGTACGCTTTTTCCGCGTAGTCTCGCAGCGGCATCTGTTCAATGCCGTCGGCATCTGTGACGGGTGTTTCAGACATTCAGGACTCTCTTGATCAGAACTTTTTTGATGACGTGGCGCTTGATAGGGTGACGCTTAATGAAGTCACGCTTGAAAAGTGACGCTGCAGACGATCACTCGCTACTTCCGGCCATCGCCACCCTGCAACCTGACAATCTGCTCATTCAGGCTGACGATGGAGTTGGCCATGTCCGAGAGCAGACTCTGGATGGTACCGGGATTGCTGCGGATAAGCTCCGCAAACTGGTTGGTCGGCACCTTGACCACCGAACAGGCCGTGCGGGCACGCACGGTCGCGCTGCGATCGGCGTGGGTCAGGGCCGCCATGGCACCGAAGATCTCGCCGGCGCTGATGCGCCCGACCTGAATGCCATCCACCAGAACGTCGGCCACGCCGGAGGTCATGTTGAAGACAAAGTGGGCCCTGTCGCCCTGGGCAATGATGATATCGCCCGGTTCGAACACCTCAAACCCCGGCGTGGTGACCACATCCACCGCCGTGGCGGCGGCGGCCAGGCGCAGCATCATGCCGGAATACGTGACCAGCAGCCGCGTCCAGAGCTTGGTGGTTGCCGAGTTCGCAAACACCTGCTGCATGAACTCCAGCGCCGGATAACTCGCCAGACTCGCACCCGCCTCGCTGCCATAGCTCACGGCGGCATCGGGGTCCGTCGAGCCTGCAATATCGGGAAGCAGCATGTCTCCCTCCTCAAGCAGGCAGACATTGCGGTGGCGATAGCGCATGGTAATAGTGCCGCTGTCGACGCGGAAGAACTTACCGCCGTCGAAGTGACGAAAATTTCCAGCACGGGTCGGCGTGACCTCTACCCGGTCGGGATAGAGCTCAATTTCGTCGAGCAAGGCCTGCACGAGATCCCTGAACTGACGGTTCAGGGACTTAAAGTCCGCAGGTAAGTCTACGCTTGCCAACATAAAGATTGAATCCTGTCATCGCCGGTCCTTGCCTGTCCTTGCCAGAGGTGAATGTGTCTGGTGCGTCCGGACCGGGCGCCGCGCATGGCTGGTGCAGGATCATAACAAGTTCTGCAGGGCGCGAGAACTGATACCACACCCGGGCCAGATCGAGTGCAGCCAGACTCGTGCGGCTGGTTTTCAACTGCGTATGCCGCTAGGATGCCGGGCGAATTACCGGTGGGGGGGGGATTGGCACATGCAGGACATACATCACACGACCGACACCTGGATGACCCGCGATTTCGCCTCCCTGTCACCGGCATTGCTGTATGCCATTCTGCGCCTGCGCCAGGCAGTCTTTGTGGTCGAACAGAATTGCGTGTACCAGGACCTGGACAATCTCGACCAGTGCGGGGATCACCTGTTTCTCCTGCGCGATGACGAGCCCATCGCCTACCAGCGCTGCCTGCCGCCGGGCAGCGCCTTCGCGGAGAGCTCGATCGGCCGGATTATCGTGTCACCGTCAGCGCGTCACGAAGGGCTTGGCTCCCGGCTGGTGCAGCGCGGCATCCAGCACAATCGCGGGCGCTGGCCCGACAGCCCGATACGCATCGGCGCCCAGGCGCATTTGCGGGACTTTTACGGCGCGCTGGGCTTTAGGGTAAGCGGGGATCTCTATCTTGAAGACGGCATCGAGCACATCCACATGCTGCTCAGCGCCTGACGGCTCAGGGTGACGGGCCGGGCGCCTGCCGATATTCCCCTCCACACTCACCAGCAGACCGACAGCCGGCATGCTGTCGCAGGAACCGGGCCCTCTGCTGGGCGAGTGTTGCATCGGGGTGCGTACAGCCTCCGGGGCGCAAAGGTCAAACTTTCTATAGCATACCGCGGTAAGTCGTCGAATAAGTCGGCGGGGCTGGAGGTCGAACTGACATTAGCCGATCTCGTGGTTTCGAGTTCAACAGCCGGTCCATTTCATTCTTTACAACCGCGTAGCACTCGCAGCTATGGGACTCGAGCCCGGCCCGATCGAGAAGCTCAATCTTGCCACGCTTATAGGCAATGATACCGAGTTTCTGCAGCTTGCCGGCTGCCTCCGTCACGCCCTCGCGCCTGACCCCCAGCATGTTGGCAATCAATTCCTGCGTCATCAGCAGCCGATCAGCCGGAAGTCTGTCGAAGGACATCAACAGCCAGCGACACAACTGCTGAACCACCGTGTGGTGGCGGTTGCAGACAGCGGTCTGCGCCATCTGGGTGATCAGCGCCTGCGTGTAGCGCAGCATGAGATGCATCAGTTCGCCGTGGCGATCGAACTCCTCCGTGAGGACCCGGCGTGGCAGGCTGAACGCACCGCCTGCGCTTTGCACCACGGCCCGACTGGACGTGCTCTCTCCACCCATGAACAGCGAGACACCCACCACGCCCTCGTTGCCGACCATGGAGATCTCCGCGGAGTCGCCGTCCAGCATGACATACAGCAGCGCCACGATGGAATCTGTCGGGAAATACACCTCGCGCATTCCGACGCCGGGCTCGTACAACACCTGCCCCAGCGGCAGATGCACGCGCTTCAGACGGGGAAGCAGGCGCGACAGAGTGCGCTCTTGTAATGCGCCCAGCAGGTGGTTGTCCTCAGGCTGACAGGCACTAACCGGGTTGGAGTTGGAACTGGGTTTCGCTTCGTTCATTCACCCTCTCTGTATCTCTGACCGCGCAGACAAGTTTAAGCTGTTACTAGCATGGCGCCGCATACGGTACGTAATTTGAGATAATCGTGGGCCATCCCTGTTAGATTCTTTCGGCGAACACTTCCCCTCATATTCAGAGTAGGCGGTGAATCTACACTACGCCAGATCAATCTCCACGTGATGTTCGTGCTGGTCATCAACAAGCCGTATGCACTGGTCGGGGCATTCGGCTCCGTCAACCCGGACACCGCTACCCCGCAGCGCCGAATCGCCCGGGCGCTGGAAGTGGATATGGTAGACCGTATTGCGGAAGCGGTAGTGGATTCTGTAGGCGTCCCAGTCTGCCGGCACACGCGGTGTGACACGCAGGTGGTCACCCTTAAGCTCGAGCCCCAGCAGGGTTTCGACCGTCAGGCGGTACATCCAGCCCGCGGCACCCGTGTACCAGGTCCAGCCGCCGCGACCGATATGCGGTGCAACACCATAGACATCCGCAGACATGACATAGGGTTCCACCTTATAGCGCTCGATCGCCCGGGGCGTGCTGCCTTTGTTGACCGGATTGAGCATCGAAAAGAAGTCCCAGGCGTGCGCCGTCTCGTCCATTTCGGCAAAGGCCATCGTGGCCCAGATGGCGGCGTGGGTGTACTGCCCGCCATTCTCGCGCACGCCGGGAATGTAGCCCTTGATATAGCCGGGCTCCAGGTCGGACTTGTCGAAGGGCGGGTCCAGCAGCTGGATGATCTGCTCGTCGCGGCGCACCAGATGCCGGTCTACCGCCATCATCGCCTGACGTGCGCGCTGCGGGTCGCCGCCCCCGGAAAGGACAGCCCAGCTCTGGCTGATGGAGTCGATCCTGCATTCCTCGTTACTTGACGACCCGAGGGGCGTGCCGTCATCGAAATACGCGCGCCGATACCACTCACCATCCCAGGCCTGGGCCTCGATATTGCTCTTCAGCAGCACTGCCTGCGCCGAGCACAGCTCCGCAAAGTCGACATCATTCCGGTCCCGCGCCAGCGCGGCAAACAGAACGAGATTTTCGTAAAGGAACCACGCCAGCCAGACGCTCTCACCGCGACCCGCCCGGCCGACGTTGTTCATGCCGTCGTTCCAGTCGCCGCAGCCGATCAGCGGGAGCTGGTGGGCGCCGAAACGCAGGCCGTGCCTGATGGCACGCGCACAGTGCTCGTAGAGGCTCGCCGACTCGAAGGATTCCTGCGGTAGATCGTAGTAAGCCTCTTCATCGTCGTGGAGTTCTCGCCCCGCCAGGAAATGCACCGTTTCATCGAGCACGCCGGTATCACCGGTCGCACGCACGTAGCGGCACGCGGCGTAGGGCAGCCAGAGGTAATCGTCGGAGAACTGGGTGCGCACGCCCTGACCCCCCGGTGGATGCCACCAGTGCTGCACATCGCCCTCGCTGAACTGCCTGCCGGCACAGCGGAGAAGCTGCTCGCGGGCGAGCCAGGGGCTTGCATGCACCAGCGCCATGCTGTCCTGCAGCTGATCGCGGAAGCCATAGGCACCGCCGGACTGGTAATAGCCACTGCGACCCCAGAGCCGGCAGGAGATAGTCTGATACACCAGCCAGCCATTCGCCAACACGTTCAGCGCTGCGTCAGGGGTATCCACATTCACCGCCCCGAGTGTGTGATTCCAGTGCTCCCACACGGCTTCCAGCGCCTGCCTCGCCCCTGCGCGCCCGCCGAAACGCTGAATAAAGTGCCGCGCCTCCCCGGCATCGCGCGCGGCGCCGAACACACACACGATCTCACGTTCCTGCCCCGGCGCCAGCTCAATCCGGGTCTGCAGGGCGGCGCAGGGATCGAGGCCAGCACCGGTTCTCCCGGACAGGCGCCTGCGCGACATCGCTGCCGGCTTCGCCAGCGAACCGTTGCGGCCGATGAACTCGGTTCTGCTGCCGCTCAACGACCGCTCCCGCCCACTGACATGGGCAAACACCACGCGATTGGCGCATTCGCGTCCGTAGGCGTTGCGGGCAAACAGAGCGCCGGTGTCCGCGTCCGTCTCGGTGACGATGTGCATCAGGTTGGCATGTCGCCATTCGCCCATCACCAGCTCCCAGTAGCCGGTCAGTGACAGCTGGCGCGTACGTTTCGACTCGTTACGCAGTTTGACCACCACCAGCTTTACCGGCGCGTCCATGGCGACGTAGGTGTGCAACTCAGACGCGATACTGGCGCTGGCGTGCTCGAACACGCTGTAACCAAAGCCGTGCCGACACACGTAACCCGCGCGGCCCGGCGCGGGCAGCGGCGTCGGCGACCAGAATACCCCGGTTTCTTCATCGCGCAGGTACAGGGTCTCGCCGCTGCTGTCGCTAACAGGATCATTGTGCCAGGTGCTCAGGCGGAACTCGTGCGCGTTCTCAACCCAGCTGTAGGCGCTGCCGCCTTCGCTCACCACCGTGCCAATATGGGGGCTGGCAATCACATTCACCCAGGGTGCGGGGGTAGTCTGACCCGGCTCCAGCGTGATGACATACTCGTGGCCGTCGGGGGTGAAGCCCCCCAGTCCGTTGAAAAATATGCGCTCGCGGGGTGGCAGCGCAACCACAGGCTCGAGCACCGCCTGTCGCACTGGCTGCAGCTGATCCGAGCGTCGCTCCGTCGAGACGCGCCGCTCCAGCTGCTCAACCAGAAGACCGACGGTATCGCTGATGACAACGCGCGCAACCGTCTGAAAGAGAGTGCGGTCCTCTTCTGACAGTTCTTCCGCCCGGCGCAGGAAAAGCCCCCCCGGCTGATCGACCATGTGCGCCTCGGGCCCCGTGTTGATCAGCCCCATAATCAGATCCTGCAGCTCCGCCCGGTAACCGGAGAAGTCCTCGTTGAGAATCACCAGATCCGACGCCAGGCCCTTCATTCGCCAGTAGGCATGGGCCTGCAGCATCTGCTTGACCAGATCAATGCGGTTCAGATCGCCAATGTGGATCAGGACAATGGGCAGATCGCCCGAAATACCAAAGCGCCAGAGGGCGGACTGCCCCAGCTGATTGCGCGCAATGAGAGCGGGCGCCGCCCGGCGTGCCGAGCTGCTGTAGATCACGGAGCTGGCCAGGCGCCCGAAGATCTGGGCGTCGGCTTCACTGACGTTCAGGTGGCGCAGCACTTCCTGGCTCTGGAACCAGGCCATCTCGAAAGCGCGCTCAACGAAATGGCGGTCACAGTACTTTTCGATCAGCGCCAGTGCCGCCTCGCGGGACTCCGCGGCACCCGAGATAATCTGCAGCGTGCCCGACTCGTCGGGCTCCAGAGTCAGGGTGCGGCGGATGGCCACGACCGGGTCGAGTACCGACCCCTGGGTATTCGACAGGACCGACTGGCGCCTGCCTTTATCGAGCACCACCGGGTTGGCCGCCGAGCGACCGCGCCCGATAAAACGCGCCCGGTCAGTCTCGTAGGACGCCTCACCCACAAGCGCACCGGGCGCGGCCAGCAGATGGAACATCCAGCAGGTGGCCTCGCCGGGGGTGCGAGGCCGTCGGGTGCACAGGATGGCCTGCCGATCAAACAGAATTTCCGTCTGCACAAACAGATTGCTGAAGGCGCGGTGTGCGAGATCGGCATGCAGGGGCGCCAGCACCACTTCACAATAGCTGGTCACCTCGATGCGGCGGCGGCGCGATGACTGGTTGGTCAGCTTGACCCGCCGGATTTCCACGTCGTCTTCCGAGGACACACTGACCTCGGTGTACGCTTCTATCGCCTGATCGCGGCGCCGGTACTCGGCGCGCCCCTGAACGAAAACGGCCTTATAGTCGTCGGCGGGGCGCCGCGTCGGTTGATGTGCACAAGACCAGTAGTGCCCGCTGTCGCGGTCACGCAGGTAGATGAACGTCCCCCAGTTATCGCTGGATGCATCCTCACGCCAGCGGGTCACCGCGAGATCGTGCCAGCGGCTGTAGCCGCCCCCCGCCTGCGTCACCATGACATGGTAGCGACCGTTGGAGAGCAGATGCACCTCGGGAATCCGCGTGTTCGGCGTGGTGAACACGCGCATGATGGACCCGGCGTCGATACTGGGGGGTCGCGCCGCCGCCGTTACTTCCGCCGCATGCGGATGCAGGGTGGCGCCCTTCCTCGGCACCCGTTCCTGCAGCAGTGATTCCGTGGCGCGGAGAATGGGATCGGACATGAAACGGTGCTGCATGGGCTGATCCAGAAGCACATGCGCAAACGCCAGCAGGCTCATGCCCTGATGGTGCGCCATGAACGTCCGCACGATGGCATGCGGCTTTCCCGGCGGCAGGCGCGACGGAGTGTAGTCAATGGCCTCGTAGAAGCCATAGGCACCCATGAATCCCTCGCCGGCCAGCACCTGCAGATTGCGACACGCCTCCTGCGGCATCACCGTCAAGGCCAGCGCACTGGCGTAGGGAGCGATCACCAGGTCATCGCCGAGACCGCGCTTGAAGCCGAGCCCGGGAACGCCGAAGGCCCGGTACTGGTATACCTGGTTGATGTCTGTGGCGTTGTAGCAGGACTCGGAGATTCCCCAGGGTACCTCGCGCTGACGGCCGTATTCAATCTGGCGCGACACCGCCGCCCGACAGGTCTGGTCGAGCAGTGTGGATGGGTAGCTCGGCATGATCAGTTGCGGCATCAGGTACTCGAACATCGAGCCGCTCCAGGAGATCAGGCTGACAACGCCCTTATGCCGGGTGAGCAGCCGGCCCAGCGAGAACCAGTGCTTCTGCGGCACCTGCCCCTGTGCAATCAGCAGGAAACTGGCGAGCCGGGCCTCCGAGGCCAGCAGGTCGTAACAGGCCGGATCGAGGCGTCGCTCGCCGACGTCAAAGCCAATCGCCAGCAGCCCGCGCGCGCTGACGTAGAGAAAGCCAAAATCCATGATGGCCAGTTCACCACAGCGCTCGATGAGCTCGTCTATGCCGCGAAGCTGCTGCAGCGCAAGCGTATCGCCCGCACCGGCGTCAGCCAGCTCGACCAGGCTGGGGATGCCGGCGCCCTCCCAGGCCCGGGCCCGGGCATCAGGCAACAGCGACGTAACATCCTCCGCCAGGGCACAGGCCTGTCGCTGGAAGGCCCGCGCCCAGTAGACCCGCTCGCTGTTGTCGTCAGTTTCCGGGCGCTGCAGCTCAACCAGCGTTGCCGCCATCTGCGGTAGCTCGTTCAGCATCCTGAGCGCCGAGTCCAGGCTCATGGCAGTCGGGTCAGACAGGGCCAACTGCAGGACACTCTCAAGACGCCGGATGCAGTCGATCAGCTCCGGAGCGGGGGACACAGAAAGATGTGCGCAGAATACCTGCAGCGTATCCATCAGTCCCTGAAAGGCGTTTGCTGACAGGACTGGCTGGTGTTTCAGCGCGTAGAGTCCTGCCTGCAGCGTCAGCAGGGCACCGCACAGGTTGCCGCTGTCCACGGATGATATGTAGCGCGGCAACAGGGGCTGCAGCGTGCGCGTGTCATACCAGTTGTAAAAATGGCCGCGAAAGCGCTCCAGCTGCCCCATGGCGACCAGGGTATGCTCGAGCCGCTTAAGGCATTCGCCGGCGCTGATGAAGCCGAAGTCCAGGGCCGCCAGATCGGCCAGCAGCGACATGCCCATGTTAGTGGGCGACGTTCGCGAGGCGATGGCCGCGGCCGGCGATTCCTGGAAATTGTCCGGTGGCAGGTAATTGTCATCCGCGCCCACGAAGTCCTCAAAGTAGCGCCAGGTACGGCGCGCCGACAGCCGCAGAAACGTCTTCTGCTCAGCGCTCAGGTCCGGCGCCGGGACGCTCAGCGGGCGGCTGATCCACCAGCCGATCAGGGGTGACAGCCACCACAGCAGCAGCACGGGCGCGGCGTAAAGCCAGGTAGCAGACTGGCCAGCCATGACCAGCGCAAGCGCCAGCAGCAGCGCGAGTACCGGGCCTGCCCACATTTCCCGGCAAAAATCGAGCAGCGTGCGACAGGCGTTGCGACGCGCATATTCGGGCAGCTGCCACTGCATCAGACCGCGCTGCGTAAACAGCATACCTCGCCCCGCGCGCAGGATAGCGCCGAGGCATATCCGCGTATCGTAGGGCATGAAGACCAGGGCCAGCAGCGCGAGCACCAGCGGACGCCCCGCGGACCTGCCGGTCACGTTCAGGTGCAGCAGCCACTCGCGCTCCCCTGGCTTGCGCACCAGCTCGATCAGGGCGGACAAGACGCTGGGGGCACAGAGGACGACCAGCACCACCAGCGTCCACAGCCACGCAGACGCCGTCAGCCACAGCCAGCCCGCCGTGAGCAGAAGAAGCAGTGCAGGCGCCACCAGGCTGCGCCGCAGATTGTCGAGCAGTTTCCATCGGGTCAGCGCCGCGAGGGGGTTCGGCGAACGCGTCGCACCGTCACTCTCCACCCCGTTTGCAGCCGGCACCCGTGGCAGCAGCCAGCCCGCCAGCTGCCAGTCCCCGCGTATCCAGCGGTGACGTCGACTGCCCTCGCTGGTTATGCTGATCGGATGCTCTTCGATCAGATCGACATCGCTCACCAGCGCCGAGCGCGCGTAGCCGCTTTCCAGCAAGTCGTGACTGAGCACCAGATTCTCGGGAAAACGCCCATCGACAGCCAGGCGGAAGGCATCGACATCGTAGATGCCTTTGCCAACAAACGAACCTTCCGCAAACAGGTCCTGATAGACGTCCGACACTTCCCGGGTATAGGGGTCCAGACCGGCTTCGCCGGCAAACAGCTGGGCGAAGCGGGAGCGGGCAGCGCTGGTCAGGCTGATCGAGGCGCGCGGCTGCAGGATGGCGTAGCCCTCGACGACCCGCCCCTCCGCGGCATCGTATACCGGCCGGTTAAGCGGATGCGCTAGATTACCCACGAGTCGGTGAGCGGCGTCCCGGGGCAGCTGCGTATCGGTATCGAGCGTAATAACGTAGCGAATCGATGCAAAAACAGCCGTGTCGCCGACAATGTCGGAAAAAGCGCTCGTTGCATCACCGCGCAGCCGGGCGTTGAAATCCTGCAGCTTGCCGCGCTTGCGCTCGTAGCCCATCCACACCTGTTCCACCGGGTTCCACAGACGCGGACGGTGCAGCAGGTAGAAAATGCACGGCCGATCCTCTCGATAGGTCTCGTTCAGCGCCTCCACCGCGGCACGCGCGTGCTCTAACAGTCTGGCATCGCCCGGCAGCGTCTGCTCCTGGGCATCACGAAAATCCGTGAGCAGGGCAAAAAACAGATTGGGATCGCGGTTGCCCAGATACCGGATCTCCATGGCCTCCAGCAGACTCTCGACGCCCTGCAGATCCGTGAGCAGAGTCGGGACCACCACCATGCTGCGATGGACATCAGGAATTCCGCTGGAGAAATCCATTCTCGGGACGGCCCGCGGCGGCAGCGTGAGCGTGACCAGGAGGTTGACCAGCGGGACAATCAGCGCCGAGACGGCGATGACGAGAGGCGGGGCGAGAAGCCATAGCCGCCAGTCATCGAGCCCGTGTCCGGCGATCGACATGACGATGAGGGGCGCCGGCAGAGTGAGCAGCAGGATGGGGCCCAGATACAGCAACAGGCCCAGACCCTGGCCGCTCGCAGCAAGCCGGGACCGCAGCGTTGCCCGGTAGCCGACCGCGCGCTCCAGCAGATGCCGCCCCCGGTCGTGCAGGTAATAAGCGACGTGCGCGCTGCGATTGTCCCTGCCGAGGCGTAAAGCGGACTCCCGAGCCAGCTGGATGGCCTTGCACGCGACCGCGACTTCACTGGTGCCGCTGCGGCGTGCCAGATCCTCAACCGCATGTCGACAGCGGTCACGGGAAGCAAAGTCCTGGCCTGTGTAACTCCGGGCCGGGTCCCCGGCGAGCACCTGTTCAACCGCGCTGAGCGATTCAACGTAGCCCGGCCAGTCCATGGCGTCGATGAAGCGCAGGCTGCTGATGCTGTTGGCGATGGAGATCTGGTTGGTCGCCGCCGTGCGGCTGGCAACCTCTGACAGCTCGGTCGCCGTCACACCCTGGTCGAGCAGCCTCTGCTCCACCCAGGTCTGCACGAAGGCCATGGCGGGACCGTGGGCCTGCAGCCTGGCGTAGAACTCCTCAACAAACGGGGCTGTCAGCAGCACATCGGCTTCAGCAAACTCGGCCAGTAGCTGGATCAGCTGCCTGGGTTCGTTATCCGCCGCATCGAGCATGCGGTCGGCCCAGGCGATAGCCGCATCGCGTTCCTCACGTCGCTGGGCGATGCGCACACTGACGCGTCCCAGGTTTTCCAGCAGCGCCAGCTGCAGCATGATCGGAAACGCCCACAACTCGCCCAGGGTCAGCGCGGTGACGGTCTGGTAGGCGGCGACGAGCCGGGTGACATTCTCGGTGTCGACTCGCCCATCCATATGGGAGATCAGCTCTAGCGCCAGATCGTAGATGCGCGGGAATCCGGCGGACGACCCGCCATCCAGACGCGGCAGCTGCCTGCTGTAGCCGCGCGGAAGATGCCGGCGAGCCAGAGTGATCTGCCGCTCGATCAGGTAATAGTTGTCGAGCAACCACTCCTCGGCAGGGACCAGTTGCTGTCCCTGGGCGCCGGCGGCGGTGACAACCTCGAGTGCCAGTTGCAGCGATTCGGCATTCTGCGTCAGTCGCGGCAGCAGTCGATCCGGACCCGCCTTCGGGTCGACACGATGCTCCACTGCCAGCGTGGCAGCGTAGCGCTCCAGTTGCTCTATGCTGAGCAGCTCCGAGCGCAGCAGGCCGGTATCCTGCCCGTAACGCGGTGCCTTGCGGGTGCGCGCTGCCTTTGCGAATGCCTTGGTAACGATAGGATGGCTCCGTGGTCAACCGCGATATAATCAGCCTCGCTGACGGCGTAAGAGCGTTACAGGAACGGTCCAGACAGAACAATATAACAGTAGGCCCGGAAGCTGTCTGTGCGTTGCAGTACAGACTTCATGCCATGTCTTGCAGGCGTTCAAGGACCTCGGGGCTGGCAAGCAGGGCCAGAATGGCGGCGGCGATGCTGTGTGGCGCCTCGTTGTAAACCGGGAGCAGAATCGCGGTCTGGAAGGGAATGTCGCCGCGGTGCTCGGGGATTGCAACCAGACGCGGCAGCAGGCTCTGTGCCAGTCCCAGCGTTGCCTGGGCAAAGGCAAAGGAAATCCAGGTGAAGTTGATGCTGAAGAGGACCAGGAAAATCCACTGCAGCGCGGTGACCGTGGTGGTGCTGAGAACCCCGTACATCTCAACACTGCCGTAAGCCGCCAGCGCCAGCGTCACGCCGGTGATATACAGGCGTGCAAGAAGGGTTTTCAGTCGGGCAGCAAACGAGGCCTGTGCGCGCAGTTTCTGGCGCGGTTCGTGCAACTTCCGCCGCGGCATCGGCAGGGGACTTTCCGGCGGGACGGCCCGCGGCAATGACTGCCCTGGCGGCGCTGTTGCTATCGCCGATTCACTACTCATTGAGCCGACGATAGAGCCAGGTTTCCGCCACGGGTTCACCGCTGCGCTTGAGTTCGACACGCATTTCCGCAACGGGCGCATCGCTTTTGTCCAGCGTGAGGAACACGCGAGCGCCGTTGATGGCAGGGTTGGGCTGAATGCGCGACTCCAGAATGCGGCCGGGGTTCATGGAAGCACTCACAACGATCCCGTCAAGGCTTTCAGCAGACAGAGCGCTGTAATCAATCATGACCTCCTGCCTGTCACTGGACAGTTTCTGGCCGCCGGCACTGCGCACAACCTGCACCGTATCCGCGGTATAAGGCACCCGGTCGGGCCAGCTTAATCGATAGGCGTACTCGAAAGCCTCGCCGCGACGCAATCCCTCGTCCGGGCGCCAATAGGCCACAATATTGTCATTGGTCTCGACGTCCGTAGGAATTTCCACCAGCTGGACATGCCCTGTGCCCCAGTCGCCCAGCGGCTGCACCCACGCCGATGGTCGGCGATGGTAACTGGTCTCCAGATCCTGGTAGTGGGCGAAGTCCCGTTCACGCTGGATCAGGCCAAAACCCTGCGGGTTCTCGTCGACAAAGGCGCTGATCTGCAGATTTCGTGGATTGGCCAGCGGCCGCCAGAGGCGCTCGCCATTGCCTCGCCGGATGGCGAGCCCCTCGGAATCATGCACGGCGGGGCGATAGTCACGGCGATCGGCGTGGTCCAGCGGCCCATGCAGGAACATGGAAGTGAGTGGCGCCAGGCCTACATGCGCAATGTCCTCCCGGGGAAACAGCGCCACCTCAACGTCCATACGCAGTGGCGCGCCGGGATAAATGCCAAAACGGTAGGCACCGGTCACGCGTTTGCTGTCCAGCAGCGCGTGCACCACCATGGCGTCCTGGCTGCTCGAGGGACGCTCCACCCAGAAGTGACGAAAGATCGGATGCTCCTCGCCCTTCGGTCCGGCAACATCAATAGCCAGACCCCGGGCCGACAGACCATACAGCTGACCCCTGGATACACCGCGGAAGTAGCTGGCGCCCTGGAACACAAGAAACTCATCGGCATAGCTGTCGCTGTTCAGAGGGTAGTGCAGGCGCATACCGGCGTATTTGCCCAGGTCTGCGAGCACAGTCGCCAGCCCTGATTCAGGCACACTGAACGAGTCCTCTGAAACGATGAGCGGAAAACTCCGCCCATTCTCCACAACGTCGATATCAACCAGGTCCCGGTAGAGGAAGCCGGGGGCGAAAAGCTGTATGGAAAAGCGCGTCGGCGTGCCGCCCCAGACGGCAGCATTCTGCTGGTAATTGATTTTGCGGTAGTCTGAGTAGTCCAGCCCGGACAGCGACGCCGGCGCCTGCGCCGGTGGGCTGAAGGGCGCCTCCGACAGCTGCCTGGCCCGCTCAATCACCGTCTGCCTGGAAAAGGCCTCGCCCTCTCCAGCCGCCGGCTGCGCCTCGGCACCTGAACTGAAGGGCAAGCAGCAACACAGGGTCGCGACGAGGAACGTCTGGCGCCAGGAAGGCGATAAGGCGCTAACTGCGCGCACGATCACGGCGGCGACAGGGGCTGGACCTAGCCACGCGAGGCGCGCTTGCGCTCATGCTCCAGCAGCAGCTTCTTGCGCAGGCGGATGCTCAGCGGCGTGACTTCCACCAGCTCGTCCTCCTCGATAAACTCCAGCGCCTGCTCCAGTGTGTGCTGCACTGCTGGCGTCAGCGTCAGGGCTTCATCGGTGCCGGAGGCACGCACGTTGGTGAGCTGCTTGGCCTTGGTGGGGTTGACCACCAGGTCGTTACCGCGACTGTGCAGACCGATGATCTGGCCCTCGTAGACCTCGACGTTCGGCAGCACGTATAGACGGCCACGGTCCTGCAGGTTGAACAGGCCATAGGCCAGGGTCTTGCCCTTGACCATGGACACCAGCACGCCGTTGACGCGGTGGTTCATGTCACCGCCCTTGACCGGACCGTAATGATCGAAAATGTGGTTCATGGTGCCGCTGCCTGACGTCATGGTCAGGAACTGGGAGCGGAAGCCAATCAGGCCGCGCGCCGGAATAACGAACTCCAGACGCACTCTGCCCTTGCCATCCGGAACCATGTTGCCAAGCTCGCCGCGACGCTGGCCAATCTCTTCCATGATCGCGCCCTGATGCTGCTCCTCGACATCGATAATCAGCTGTTCGAAAGGCTCCTGCAGAACGCCGTCGACCTCGCGCTGGATGACCTCGGGCCGCGATACACCGAGCTCAAAGCCCTCGCGGCGCATGG
This sequence comes from Chromatocurvus sp., assembly GCA_046260765.1. Classification (GTDB taxonomy): domain Bacteria; phylum Pseudomonadota; class Gammaproteobacteria; order Pseudomonadales; family Halieaceae; genus Chromatocurvus. Next base: position 19,614 of record JBHEOO010000006.1, on the reverse strand, counting down.
TCTCGATCAGGACCGACAGGTGCAGTTCGCCGCGCCCGGACACCTTGAACTTGTCCGGGCTGTCGCCGGGTTCAACGCGCAGGGCCACGTTGTGAATGAGCTCCCGCTGCAGCCGCTCGGCAATGTTGCGCGATGTGACGTACTTGCCTTCCTTGCCGGCAAACGGCGAATCGTTCACCTGGAAGGTCATGCTGACCGTCGGCTCGTCCACGCTCAGCGGCGGCATAGCCTCCGGGGCAGCCGGATCGCACAGCGTGTCGGATATGTTCAGGCCCTCGATGCCGGTAACACAGACAATGTCGCCCGCTTCCGCAGCCGGCACATCCACCCGGTCCAGGCCGTGGTAACCCATGACCTGCAGCACGCGGCCGTTGCGCTTCTTGCCCTCGCGACTCAGCACCGCCACCTGGGTGTTGGGCACCAGCCGGCCGCGGGTAATGCGGCCGACGCCGATAACGCCGACGTAGCTGTTGTAGTCGAGCGCACTGATCTGCATCTGCAGCGGACCCTCGGAGTTCACCGCGGGCGCCGGCACATGCTCGATGATCGCGTCGAACAGCGGCTTCATGTCAGCGGCCATGTCCGCGTGGTCCAATCCCGAAATACCCTCGATGGCGGCCGCGTAGATCACCGGGAAATCGAGCTGCTCCTCGGTGGCGCCCAGCGCATCGAACAGGTCGAACACCTGATCGACAACCCAGTCGGGACGTGCCCCCGGGCGATCGACCTTATTCACCACCACAATCGGCCGCAGGCCCTGCTCGAAGGCCTTGGACGTGACGAAGCGGGTCTGCGGCATTGGTCCATCAACGGCGTCGACCAGCAGCAGCACCGAATCCACCATCGACATGACACGCTCCACCTCGCCACCGAAGTCGGCGTGTCCAGGAGTATCGACGATATTGATGCGGTAGTCGCCGTAGCGCAGTGCGGTATTCTTCGCGAGGATAGTGATGCCGCGTTCTTTTTCCTGGTCATTGGAGTCCATGATACGCTCAGAGCCTACGGTTCGCCGATCCAGGGTGCCCGACTGGTGCAGCAGGCAGTCCACCAGCGTTGTCTTGCCGTGATCGACGTGGGCGATGATGGCGATGTTGCGAAGGTTATCTATCACGGGGGCACTCCGGGGGCCGTTCACGAGCAAAATGGGCGCGGAGTATACCTGAAACCCTCGCCCCACGAGGACTTTTTATTCGACGCTCGAATGTATCGAATTGGTGCGAGGACGCGGATGGTGCAGCACTATCGCACCAAAATAGGGTAACGTTGCTATATTTTGGTGCGTTCTGCTATCCGAAAAACCGCAGACACCAGGAAATTATATGTGCATCATAAGCTTACGACAGGCACTATTTTGGCACTGCTCTTGCATCGGGCCTGCTTAAAGCTCGTTCGCCAATGCGAGAAAAACAGACCTGACACAGCAGCCCGGAGGGCTCTCTGGCCCGACCGTACTGCCTGACTCAGCTTGACTTGCCGCAACCCGAAGGGTCGGCCATACACCATGACGGAGGATAGACGATGTCCGAGAAGACTCTGGACCTGATAAAGGAACACGAAATCAGCTGGGTGGACCTGCGCTTCACCGACAGCCGCGGCAAGGAACAGCACGTCACCATTCCCGCCAGCGAGGTCGACGAGGACTTCTTCGACGAGGGCAAGATGTTCGACGGCTCTTCCATCAACGGCTGGAAGGGCATCAACGAGTCCGACATGATCCTGATGCCGGACGACAGCACCTGCGTGGTCGATCCATTCACCGATGATCCCACCATTATTCTGCGCTGCGACATCGTCGAGCCCACTACCCTGCAGGGCTACGACCGCGACCCCCGCTCCGTCGCGCGGCGCGCCGAGGAGTACCTCGTCTCTACCGGCATCGGCGATAATGCTTTCTTCGGTCCGGAGCCCGAATTCTTCGTGTTCGATGACGTTAAGTGGCACTCGGACATGAGCGGCTCCATGTACAAGATTCACTCCGAGGAAGCGGCGTGGACCTCCAACCATAATTTTGAGGAGGGCAACATCGGTCACCGTCCGCGGGTCAAGGGCGGCTATTTCCCGGTGCCTCCGGTGGATTCGCTGCACGACATCCGCGCTGCGATGTGCGGCGCCATGTCTGAAATGGGCCTCCCGATCGAAGTACACCACCATGAGGTGGGCACTGCCGGGCAGTGTGAGATTGGCGTCAAGTTCAACACGCTGATCAAAAAGGCAGATGAGGTACAGATCCTCAAGTATTGCGTGCACAATGTGGCCCATGCCTACGGCAAGACTGCCACCTTCATGCCCAAGCCACTGGTAGGCGACAACGGCTCAGGCATGCATGTGCACCAGTCCATTTCCAAGGACGGCGAAAACATCTTCGCCGGAGACGGCTACGCCGGCCTGTCTGAAACCGCTCTGTACTACATCGGCGGCGTGATCAAGCATGCCCGCGCCCTGAACGCCTTTACCAATGCATCAACCAACTCCTACAAGCGCCTGGTGCCGGGGTTTGAAGCACCGGTCATGCTCGCCTATTCCGCGCGCAACCGCTCCGCATCCATCCGCATACCCTATGAGCCAAGCCCCAAGGGCAAGCGCGTGGAAGTGCGTTTCCCGGACCCGACGGCCAACCCCTATCTCTCCTTTGCCGCGCTGTTGATGGCGGGCCTCGACGGCATCCAGAACAAGATTCACCCCGGTGATGCCGCCGACAAGGACCTGTACGACCTGCCCCCGGAAGAAGGCAAGGCCATTCCCACCGTCGCTTCGAGCCTCGACATGGCGCTGGAAGCGCTCGATGCAGACCGGGAGTTCCTGACCCGGGGCGGCGTCTTCACCGACGACATGATCGATGCCTATATTTCGCTGAAGGAAGAGGAAGTCGAGCGGCTGCGCATGACGACTCACCCGGTGGAGTTCGAGCTGTATTACTCCGTATAGAGTTCTTCTCCCTGTAGTGTTCTACAGCCGTTGAAAAGCCCGCCAACCGGTGGGCTTTTTTATGCACAGGCTGTAAGTTGCGGCGAGCGGCAACCACACCCTCGCCTCGGCAGATTTCGCGGCACTCTGGCGATTCGTCGCAAAGCACTCAGACATGACTGCCCTTTTTGCGCTAGTCTTGTATCTGCGACTTTACATTGAGAGACGTGCGATGCTCATCCGACAACCCCGACACGTAGCACTGATCGCCCTGCTATTTGCAGCCTCAGCCTTCGCCAGCGCTACCGAAATCTACAAGCACATCGATGCCGACGGCAACATCACCTTCAGCGACCAGCCACCCGCAGCGGGCGAAACGGCTGAAAAGGTTCACCTCCGGGAGCTGAATACGACGCCAGCCACAACACCGTCTGCCGGGTCCTCGGCCTCAGATACGGCAGAGGCGTCAAACGCGCCAGAACAGCCGGAATTCGCCATCCGCATTGCATCGCCAACGGACGAGACCACCATTGCCATGGGTCCCGGCAATGTGACCGTGACCGCGCAGGCGACACCGCCGCTGGGGCGGCTCGAGGCGCTGCAGCTGTATATGGATGGCGAGGCTGTCGGCGACCCCCAGCGCGGCACCACCTGGTCGCTGGAAGGCCTTCTGCGTGGCCCGCATGATCTGGCGATAGAGCGACTCGACCGGCGCGGGAATTCCCTGGCCCGCTCTGAGAGCGTCCGCATCTATGTCCTTAGACCCTCTGTGAATCAGCCTGCCCGCCCCTGAGCCCCGGGGCGACTTTACCTCCGCTTCCGGGCGCACCATAATAGTGCACATAGGGCGCCAGGCTACCCGGGGGTGCACAGGGCGTCGCTTAAATTGCAGCAAGTCAGTAACCACTACCCTGAGCCTCAGGGTAGGCAGGCACGATGTGTTGAAACATTACTGTGCCTTATTTTGGCTCCATTCTTGTTTTTGGCTCCATTCTTGCTGCACAAACAGGCATGTATCTGGATTTCCGCCGTCATAAACGGGCCGCTATGCTGCAACAGGAGCTACTGGAAAATATCAGCACGGGTATTGTCGGCCTCGACGACGACCTGCGCGTGAGATTCCTCAATCCTGCAGCGGAGGCGTTGCTCGAGGTGTCCAGCGTGCGCATCGCCGGACAAAAGGCCGATTTGCTGATCGCCCTGCCGGAAATCTGGGTCGAGACCCTGCAGCAGGCGCGCCGCGAAAAACACGCTATCGTGCGACGCGGCCTGACGCTGCACCTGCACAACGGCAGTGAAATCCAGGTCGATCTGGTGGTGACACCCCTGCCGGACAGCGGGCCGCTGGCCATCCTGGCCGAGCTGCAGGCCATTGACCGACTGCTGCGCATCAGCCGTGAGGAAAGCCTGGTGAGTGCACAGGAAGCAACCCGCTCTGTCATTCGCGGCCTGGCGCATGAAATCAAGAACCCCCTGGGCGGCGTCCGCGGCGCGGCTCAGCTGCTCGCCCGGGAACTCCCCGAGGGCGAACTGCACGAATACACCGAGATAATCATCCGCGAAGCCGACCGGCTGCGCGACCTGGTGGACAGGCTTCTTGGCCCGAACACCCGACCCAGCTTCGAGCAGCTGAGTATTCACGAGATCCTCGAGCACGTCTGCCAGCTGATCCGGGTCGAGGCCGCCGGACACCTGCAGCTGGACAAGGACTACGACCCCAGTCTCCCGGATATCCAGGGCGACAGGGCGCAGCTGATCCAGGCGGTGCTGAATATCATGCGCAACGCCATGGAAGCGCTCAGTGAGCAACCCGATGCCCGCGTGCGTGTGGTCAGTCGTTCACAGCGCCAGTTCACCATTGGCAGCACACGTCACCGACTTGTGTGCCGGGTGGATATCATCGACAACGGCCCTGGGGTGACGGATGAGCTGAAGCACTCCCTGTTCGTGCCCATGGTCAGCGGGCGCGCCAATGGATCCGGCCTCGGCCTGTCCATTTCACAGTCCATCATCAACCGTCACGGCGGTCTGCTCAACTGCGAGAGTGAGCCCGGCAACACGCGGTTCTCAATCTACCTACCCATGGATGCGACGCATGCATAGATCCGCCACAGTCTGGGTGGTCGACGACGACCAGTCCATACGCTGGGTCCTGGAGCGGGCACTGAACCAGGCCGGGATGGACAGCGAAACCTTCTCCAGCGCTGAAAAACTGCTCAGACGGCTACGCGACGCGCAGCCGGACGCAGTGATCAGTGACATCCGCATGCCGGGCATCGATGGCCTGGCCTTGCTGGAGAAGCTGACAGAAAGTCACCCGAGACTGCCGGTCATCATCACCACCGCGCACTCGGACCTCGACAGCGCCGTGGCCTCCTACCAGCAGGGCGCCTTTGAATATCTGCCGAAACCCTTCGACATCGACGAGGTCGTGGCGATTACGGAGCGCGCGCTGGCGCATGCCCGGGAGCAACTCCCCGACAGCGGCGCGCAGGCACGGTACCAGCCGGCGGCAGAAATCATTGGCGAAGCGCCCGCCATGCAGGAAGTGTTTCGCGCGATTGGTCGCCTCGCCCACAGCAACATTACCGTGCTGATCAACGGGGAATCGGGTACCGGCAAGGAGCTGGTGGCACGGGCGCTGCACCGCCATAGTCCGCGTGCGGGAAACCCCTTCATCGCACTGAACATGGCGGCTATCCCCCGGGACCTGATGGAGTCGGAGCTGTTCGGCCACGAGAAAGGCGCCTTTACCGGGGCCAACTCCCGGCGCGAGGGACGCTTTGAGCAGGCGAACAGCGGCACCCTGTTTCTCGATGAGATTGGCGATATGCCGGCGGAAACACAGACACGGCTGCTCCGTGTCCTGGCGGATGGCGAGTTCTACCGCGTGGGTGGTCATACGCCGATTCGCGTCGACGTCCGCATCATCGCGGCAACGCACCAGGACCTCGAGGAGCGGGTGGCGCAAGGCAGCTTCCGGGAAGACCTGTTCCATCGCCTCAACGTCATACGCATCCACATTCCCAGGCTGTCCGAGCGGCGCGAGGACATACCGCGACTGATGCAGTTCTTTTTCCGCAAGGCGTCGAACGAGCTGGGTGGCGATACCAAGGTGTTGCTGCCGGAAACCGAGCGTTTCCTGACCTCACTGGAGTGGCCGGGCAATGTGCGCCAGCTGGAAAATACCTGCCGATGGATAACCGTCATGGCGTCGGGCCGGGAAATTCATCTCAGCGATCTGCCGCCGGAGCTTGGCCGGCGAGGGCCCGCTACCGCGGCCCGCGAACACAGCGACTGGCGGGAGCTGCTCACGGAATGGGCGCGCAACGAACTGATTCAGGGAAAACAGCATATTCTGCGCGGTGCCGTTCCCGCCTTCGAGCGCGCAATGATCGAGGTCGCGCTCGAACACACCCAGGGGCGCAAGCGCGATGCCGCCGAGCTGCTCGGCTGGGGGCGCAACACGCTGACGCGTAAAATGAAAGAACTGGATATGTAGCCACGACCGGCAGCCGCGGGCACAATGCCGCCATGCTGCATATCGCCCTCTACCAGCCGGAAATTCCCCCGAACACCGGCAATATTATCCGCCTGTGCGCCAACACGGGCTGCGCCCTGCATCTCATAGAGCCACTGGGCTTTACGCTTGATGACAAGAAGCTGCGACGGGCGGGGCTGGACTACCGGGAGTTCGCTGCCGTGCAGACCCACGGCAGTCTGGCGGCCTTTTATGATAGCGCCAGCCCGCGCAGACTGTTCGCGTTCACCACACGCGGCCATCGCCGCTACAGCGATGTGCGCTATGAACCACAGGACGCCCTGCTGTTTGGCCCCGAGACCCGGGGCCTGCCAGACGCCCTGCTGAAGCAGCTGGGCGACAGCCACTGCCTGCGCATTCCCATGCAGCCAGACAGCCGCAGCCTCAACCTGAGCAACGCTGTTGCCCTGGTCACCTATGAGGCGCTACGGCAGCTGGATTTTCCTGGTCTGCAGCCCTGACTGTACCCTTGCCATAGCTCGGTGCGCGGCTCGCGTGCGTGATTCAGCGCAGGGCTCAGTGCGTGGCGGGCTCGCCACCGTTCTCGGCGGCCTGCTGGGCACGACTCTCCGTCTGCGCCAGTGCCTGTTGATACAGGGCATCGAAATTCACCGGCGACAGCATGATCGCCGGGAAGCCACCCTTCACCACGAGTGCGTCGATGTTTTCCCGGGCGTAGGGGAACAGCACGTTGGGCGCGGCAGTACCCAGCAGGCGCCGCAGGTTGTCGCCCTCAAAGCCGGTGATCAGGAAAATACCGGCCTGCTGCACTTCTACCAGAAAAATCGTCTCTTCCTCGATCTTTGCCGTGACCGTGATGGTCAGGATGACCTCGAAGTTGCCCTCTTCATCGACGGCATTGCTTCTGGTGTTGAGATCGACATTGAACTTGGGCTGCCACTGCTTGCGAAAGACATCTGGCGTCGCCGGCGATTCGAATGACACATCCTTGTTGTAAATGCGTTGTATCCCGAACTGCTGTTGTTGCTGACCTTCCTGGGCTGCTGCTGCCTGCTCTTCGGCCATAGCGCCGTCCTCCGTTTAAGGTTTTAGGAAAAAAGTGGGGTTGGTATCTGTAAATTCGTCAGCGCACAACCGGCAGTTGCAGGTTGCGCCATTCGAGCATGCCGCCGGCCATCTTGTGGACCTTGTCAAAGCCCGACGCCCGCAGTTGCTTGGCCGCGGCGGCGGACTGCTGGCCCATCTTGCAGACGATGACGATCGGTCGTTCACGGTAATCCTTGAGCTCGTCTTCCCGCGCCTTGAGTTTGGCGAAGGGGATATGCAGTGCATCCGAGATATGCCCCTGCTTATAATCGCTGCCGTCGCGCACATCCAGAAAAATGCCGTCTTCGTTGTTGACCAGCTTGATCGCCTGCTGCGGGGTCATTGCCGGCCCCGCCTTGCGCGACTCGTGGAACACGAGCATGCCAGCGGCGGTCAGGAGTGCCGCTACCAGAATCCATTCCCGGAGCAGAAATTCGATAAACAGGGCCATGTTGGAACGCTCAACCGATGCATTGCGCCCGCACGCTTGCGAGCCATTGAAAGGCCGGCAGTATACTGCCTACGGCGTGTCGGCTCCAGCGCGCACTATAAAGAACAAGAGCAAAGCACAAGACCAAAGCACCCACACAAAGCTGCGGAAGATGACCTCGTAGATCTGGCCTCGCAGATTGTGCGCGCCAGCGAGTGTCAGGGTAGACTAAGGCCTCGACGCAGCACCAGAACCAGTCCCATGAACAGTCTCACAAACAACAGTCACGCAGGCACAGGCATGAGCGACAACGCGAAACATCCCGCCGTACTGGTCATACTGGACGGCTGGGGTCACCGCGAGGACACCCGGGACAACGCCATCGCCGGCGCTGACAGCCCGAACTGGGACCGCCTCTGGCGGGAAGCGCCGCACACGCTGATATCCGGCTCCGGTCTCGATGTCGGTCTGCCGGACGGACAGATGGGCAACTCCGAGGTCGGGCACATGAGCCTGGGCTCCGGTCGCGTCATCTACCAGAACATCACGCGCATCGACCAGGCCATCGCCGATGGCAGCTTCAACAGCAACCCGGTATACACCCGGGCGATAGACGCCGCCGTCAGCCGCGGTGGGGCAGTGCACGTGATGGGGCTGCTGTCGCCGGGAGGCGTGCACAGCCACGAAGACCACCTGTTCGCTGCGATGCGTCTCGCCGCGGCCCGCGGCGCGACGCAGGTGTTCCTGCACGCCTTTCTGGACGGGCGCGACACACCGCCGCGCAGCGCGCTTCAGTCCCTGCAGCGCGCCGACGCCGTCGCCCGGGAAATCGGCTGTGGTCGCATCAGTAGCCTGTGCGGCCGCTACTACGCCATGGATCGCGACCAGCGCTGGGACCGCCTGGAAAGGGCCTATCGGCTGTTGACCGAGGCGGATGCCGACTACCGTTTCGACAGCGCCAGCGCAGGTCTGGAGGCCGCCTACGAGCGCGGGGAAAACGACGAATTCGTTGCGCCGACAGTCATCACCGACGGCGGCGGCAGCGCCGCGCGCATCGAGGATGGCGACTGCGTGCTGTTCATGAATTTTCGTGCCGACCGCTCGCGCCAGCTCAGCCACGCCCTGCTGGATCACCAGTTCAACGGCTTCCCCCGCCGCGTGCGCCCCGACCTCGCCGCCTTTGTGCAGACCACCGAATACGCCGGGAGCATCGATGCCCCGGTCGCCTATCCACCGGAGTCGCTCACGAACACGCTGGGGGACTATCTTTCCAGACTGCACAAGACCCAGCTGCGCATCGCCGAAACCGAAAAATACGCGCACGTAACGTTTTTCTTCAGCGGTGGTCGGGAAGAGAAATTTGAGGGCGAGACCCGTGTACTGGTGCCCTCTCCGAAAGTCGCAACCTACGACCTGCAGCCCGAGATGAGCGCGCCCGAGGTCACCGATCGGCTGGTAGAGGCCATACGCTCCCGCGACTACGACCTGATTGTCTGCAACTATGCTAACGGCGACATGGTCGGTCACACGGGCAATTACGCCGCGACCGTGGCCGCGGTCGAGGCCCTCGATAAATGCCTCGGCCGCGTTGAAGAAGCGGTGCTGGCCGTCGGCGGGCAGGCACTGGTCACCGCCGACCACGGCAATTGCGAACAGATGCAGGACTATGCATCCGGGCAGCTGCATACCCAGCACACGACAGAGGCGGTTCCCCTCGTCTATATCGGCCAGAGCGACCTGCAGCTCGCTGCACAGGGCGGACGACTTGCGGACATCGCACCGACACTGCTCGACCTTATGCAGCTACCCGTTCCCGCCGAAATGACCGGGCACAGCCTCGTCAGCCATCAGCCCTGAGGCGGAGCCGGCCCCGTGAGACGCGCAATCGGGCGGCTGGCGCTGACTCTGCTAGTGTCCTTTTCTTCATCGGCAGCGCTCTCAGCCAATGCGGCCGATGAAAAGGAAACCCGGGAGCGCCTGCAGCAGCTCACCCGGGAAATCGAGGCCATCACCCGCAGACAGCGCGAGGATGAGGCGCGCCGCGACGAATTACAGCGCTCGTTACGTCAGGCGGAAACCGAGCTGGCCACGCTGCAGGGGCGCATCGACACCCTGGAAGCCGACATTGATGCCACCAGCGCGAGGCTGGACTCCCTCAGCCGGGAACGCGAAAAACTCAGCGCCCGGCGCGACGCCCAGCGCGAGCAGATCAGCCGGGATGTGCGCCAGGCCTGGCAGATCGGCAATCAGGGGCAGGTAAAGCTGCTGCTCAACCAGGAAAGCCCACAGACACTGGCCCGCGTTTCCGCCTACTACGGCTACCTGTTCCGCGCCCGCCAGGCCCGCATTGAGGAATTCCGCGCCACGATCGACGCCCTTTCCGAGGTGGTTCTGGAGGTGCTGTCAGCGCGCAAACAGCTTAGCGCCAGCCGCGAGGACCTTGAGGGACGCAGGCAGGCGCTCGCCCGCGCCAGGCAAGAGCGCCAGCAGACGCTGGCGAAGATTGCCGCCGACATGGACGCCCGCGGCGCCAGTCTGGCGCAGCTCGAGCAGGATCGGGCGCAGCTGGAAACCCTGCTTGAGGAAATCGAGGCAACGGTGCAGGAGCTGCAGATTCCGGAAAACGTACAGGCCTTCGCCGGGCTCCGGGGCGCCATGCCCTGGCCCGTGAACGGCCGCCGCAGCAACAGCTTCGGACGACCGCGCAACCAGGGCAAGATGGTCTGGCACGGTATCAATATAGAAGCTGAGGCAGGCAGCACCGTGCAGGCCATACACCACGGCCGGGTGGTCTACGCCGACTGGCTGCGTGGCTCCGGGCTGCTGCTGGTTATCGACCACGGCGACAACTACATGAGCCTGTACGCACACAATGAGACCCTGCTGCGGGAGGTGGGCGAATGGGTCAATGCCGGGACAGCGATCAGCACAGTGGGTGACAGCGGCGGTCGTGACAGCCCCGGGCTGTATTTTGAAATCCGTCACAGCGGCAAGCCAGTCGACCCGGCCGCCTGGTGCCAGCGGTAGCGCCTGTGTTAGTGCCAAAGTTAGCCGCGTTACCGGCCCAGCAGAGGCAATATCACAGGCTGGAACGATTGCGCTACACTTGCTGTCCTACATTCACTTTTCAGCACTTGATGGCGGCTCCCATGCAAACACCTGGCATGCTAACACCTAGGCTCTCTCGCCTGCGCTCGCGGACACTCTCACTGCTGTGCGCCGGCGGCCTCCTCGCCTTGCAGTCGACGACAACCCTGTCCGCCAAGGAAACCGAGAGCACCTACGCCCTCGACGACCTGCGCACCTTCGCCGACGTATTCAACCAGATCCGCCAGGGCTACGTCGATGAAATCGACGACAGCACGCTGCTGCAGTACGCCATTGAGGGCATGCTCAGCGGGCTGGATCCCCACTCGGTCTACCTGAGCAGCGACGCCTTTGATGACCTGCAGACGTCCACTAGTGGCGAATTCTCCGGACTGGGGCTGGAAGTCGGCATGGAGAACGGGCTGCTGCGCGTCGTCGCACCCATCGATGGCTCACCGGCCGCGGACGCCGGCGTGCAGCCTGGCGACATCATCCTGAAACTGGACAACAACCCGATCAAGGGCATGAGCATGGGCGATGCCGTGGGCAAGATGCGCGGCCCGAAAGGCAGTGAAATCGAGCTCACCATCGGCCGCTCCGGTGAATCACAGCCACTGACACTCAAGCTCACCCGCGACGTGATCAAGGTTGCCAGCGTGCGTGAGAGCTGGCTGGAAGATGGCTATGCCTACGTGCGAATTTCCCAGTTCCAGAAGACCACCGGCGAGGACGTCGCCAAGGGCCTGGACAAGCTGAAGAAAGAGCAGACCTTGAGAGGTGTTGTGCTCGACCTGCGCAACAATCCCGGTGGCGTTCTCGGCGCCAGCGTGGACGTCGCCGGGCTGTTCATGCGCGGCGGCGAGGTTGTCTACACCGAAGGTCGACTGCCCAACGCAGCGCAATCCTACGGCGCCAGCGATGAAGACATCACCAACGGCGCACCGCTTGTGGTGCTCATCAACAGGGGTTCAGCGAGCGCCTCGGAAATCGTTGCCGGCGCCCTGCAGGATCATGGCCGCGCCATCATCATGGGCACTGACAGCTTCGGCAAGGGTTCGGTGCAGACCGTCATGCCAATTTCGGAAACCCGCGCGGTCAAGCTCACCACCGCCCTGTATTTCACGCCCGGCGGCCGCTCGATACAGGCGGCGGGAATTGTGCCGGACATCCGCGTGGATCGCGCGCGGGTAACGGCGATCGGCGAGGAGGGACGCATCAGCGAGGCCGACCTGATTGGACACCTTGTTAATGGCGATGGCGAGGAGCGCCAGAAGATTGAACCCAGCGAACTGCAGTCCCGGGACAACCAGCTCTACGAGGCGCTGACCCTGCTCAAGGGCGTCAACATACTCGGCATGAATCGTAGCCGTCCCAGCGCCGCGACGCTGGCGCGCCAGGCGAGAATGGACAATAACTGAGTCGTAGATGGTGGATAGTTGGGGCGCATAGCCTGGGGCGCATAGCCTGGGGTATATAGCCAGACCCACTAGCGCCTGATTTCGATACCGCGACTCGCCAGGTGTTCCTTGGCCTGCGCAATCGTATAGTCTCCGAAGTGGAAAATACTGGCGGCGAGCACGGCATCGGCTCCACCGGTCAGAATACCCTCTGCCAGGTGTTCAAGCGTACCCACACCACCGGAGGCGATGACCGGGATATCCACAGCATCCGTGATTGCGCGGGTAACGCCCAGCTCAAAACCGTCGCGGGTGCCGTCACGATCCATACTTGTCAGCAGCAGCTCGCCGGCACCGAGCGCCGCCATTTTGCGCGCCCACTCGACGGCGTCGATGCCGGTAGGGCGACGACCGCCGTGGGTAAAGATTTCATAGCGGGGCCTGCCGTCCACGTCCGCGACCTGCTTGGCGTCGATCGCCACTACAATGCACTGGGCGCCAAATCGCTGAGACGCGTCCTGCACCAGCTGCGGGTTATGAATGGCGGCAGTGTTGATCGCGACCTTGTCCGCGCCGGCGTTGAGCATGTTGCGTATGTCTGCCAGTGAGCGAATGCCACCGCCGACGGTCAGGGGAATAAACACTTCCCGGGCGATGGCTTCAACCGTATGCGCGGTGGTGTCGCGGTCCTCATGACTGGCAGTGATATCGAGAAAGGTAATCTCGTCGGCACCCTCCTCATTGTAGCGCCGGGCGATATCCACCGGGTCACCGGCGTCGCGTATGCCAACGAAATTGACGCCTTTGACCACGCGGCCGTTGTCGACGTCCAGACAGGGAATTATGCGCCGCGCCAGTCCCATCAGCCGACCTCGTCACACGCGCGCTGGGCCTCGGCGACGTCCAGCGTACCCTCGTAGATAGCGCGGCCGGTAATCGCTCCGGCAATGCCGTGGTGCGCCACGGCGGCGAGGGCCCGGATGTCGTCGAGGTTGGTAATGCCGCCGGAGGCAATTACGGGGATGCTAGACGCCTGCGCCATGGCCACGGTGGCCGCGACATTCACCCCCTGCAGCATGCCGTCGCGGGCGATATCTGTATAGACAATGGCACTGACCCCGTCGGACTCGAACTGCTTCGCCAGATCGGTGGCCAGAAAGGCCGTGACCTCGGCCCAGCCATCGGTGGCAACACGCCCGTCCCGGGCATCCAGGCCGACAATCACCTTGCCGGGAAAGGCCTCGCAGGCCTCGCGCACAAAGGCCGGACGCTTTACCGCGGCGGTGCCGAGAATGACGTAGCTCACCCCGGCTTTCAGGTAATGCTCGATGGTCGCGAGGTCGCGGATGCCACCACCAATCTGCACCGGCAGACCGGGGAAGGCCCGCGCAATCGCGGTGACCGCCTCGCCGTTCACCGGCTCACCGGCAAAGGCCCCGTTCAGGTCCACCAGGTGCAGGCGCCGGCAGCCGGCATCCACCCAGCGTTTCGCGGTTGCCACCGGATCGTCGGAGAACACCGTGCTGTCCTCCATGGCACCCTGGCGCAGGCGCACACATTGGCCGTCTTTGAGGTCAATCGCCGGAATTATCAGCATGATCCATCCCATTCCAGGAAGTTTTTCAGCAGGCGCAGCCCCGCCGTGTGGCTTTTTTCCGGGTGAAACTGCACCGCGAACAGGTTATCCCGGGCCAGCGCAGCGTCAATGCTGACGCCATAATCCACGGCACCGGCCACCAGCGCACGATCTTCTGTCTTTACATAATAGCTGTGCACAAAATAGAAGCGAGCGCCATCGTGTATTCCTGCCCACAAGGGATGGACGCGCACCTGGCGCACCTCGTTCCAGCCCATATGCGGGACTTTCAGCCGCTCTCCCCGTGCATCGTAAAGAGGATGCCCGAAAAAGCGCACCTCGCCCGGGATCAGGCCGAGGCAATCGACGCCGTCGTTCTCCTCGGAACGCTCCATCAGCGCCTGCATGCCAACACAGATCGCCAGCACCGGCTTGCGCTCGTCAGTGAGTGCCCGCTGCAGCAGTTCATCACAGCGCAGGCGGCGGATCTCCGCCATGCAGTCGCGTATCGCACCGACACCGGGGAAGACTACCCGGTCCGCGGCGCTTATCTCCTCAGGATCGCAGGACACCACCACCCGCTCAGCGCCGGCGTGCTCCAGCGCACTGGCCACCGAATGCAGGTTGCCCATGCCGTAGTCGATAACCGCAACGGTGCCGCTCATGCTAGAACCCCCCACTACAACGCTCTTTACAGTACGCCCTTCGTGGACGGCGTAATACCGGCCATGGCCGGGTCCGCCGACAGCGCCATACGCAGGGCGCGACCGAAGGCCTTGAACACCGTCTCAGCCTGGTGGTGGGCATTCTCGCCGCGCAGGTTGTCCACGTGCAGGGTGACCAGGGCGTGATTGACGAAGCCCTGAAAAAATTCGTAGAACAGGTCAACGTCAAAGCTGCCGATAGCCGCGCGTACAAAGGGCACCTGGAACACCAGTCCGGGGCGCCCGGAAAAATCTACCACCACCCGCGACAGCGCCTCGTCCAGCGGCACGTAGGCGTGGCCATAGCGCATAATGCCCTTTTTATCGCCGACCGCTTTTGCGAAAGCCTGACCCAGGGTAATGCCGATATCCTCCACCGTGTGGTGGGCATCGATATGTAGATCGCCAACCGCATCCACGGCGATATCCATCATGCCGTGGCGGGCGATCTGGTCCAGCATGTGCTCGAGGAAGGGCACGCCGGTCTTGAACTCGGCCTTGCCGCTGCCATCGAGATTCACGGTGACCGTGATCTGCGTCTCGAGGGTGTTGCGCGTGACCGATGCCTTGCGTTCAGTCATTACCTGCTCCGGGTGTGCTGCGGGGCGCCGGGTGCCGACGGCGCGCGGAAAGACGCGCATTATAGGGGCTTACGCGCGGTAATTCACTAAAGGCATCGCCGCTACTGGACTGGACTGCGTGTCACCAGTTGGGTGGGCGGGAGCAGGCCGGATTTGATCGTTGCGCGGCCAGGCGGGGCTTGTAGACTGGTAATTGAAGCGGTTGCATGACGCTGGGACTGACGTTCGCCACCCGCCGGCAGGGGGCCGTGATGAAAACATTGGTAATCGATTTACTCTGGGATGCCCGTCGGCTTCACGAGGCGGCGGTCCGGCGCTCCGGTGCCTTAACCCCAGACCGATACACCCGGATGCTCGGTATTATTGTAGTCGTGCTGGTCATCTCTATGCTTCAGGCCCGGTTGGTATGGGAGCAGCTGCCGTTGGGGCAATCGTCGTTGCCCTGTCTGGCGCAGCCTGGATGGGCGCCCTCGCGGCCGGACATAACGCCATCCACTTATACCCAGGCAGCTTTGATTCTGATGCTTTATATAACCGAAAAACGTCTCCGCGGAGTTTTTTTGTGCCAATTTCAGGGCGGTAGCTGGCAGGATTGAGCGGATCTGATCGCTGCGCGGCCAGGTGCGCCTTGTAGACTGGTATTTACGGAAGTCACCGGCGCTTGCCACCCGCCGTAAGGGAGCTATGATGACAACATTAGCGATAGATTTACTCAGGTATGCCCGCCGGCTTCGCGAGGCGGCGGTCCGGCGTGCCAGAAGACCAAGCCGATGTGCAGGCGGAGCTCATGGCGGAAACTTTCGAGTTTTATGCGAATAACATCCTGACGAAGGATCACTTCGACGCAGTGCTGAATTTCCGGTTCGGTGAATTTCGCGCACAGATGGATCAGCGCTTCTCGGAGCAGGATGCAAAATTCGACAAGCGCTTTGCGGAACAGGACGCAAAGTTAGAGGGGCGTTTCGGCAAATTGGAGTGGGAGTCTTTCCTGCACACCTGGATGCTGGGAATTATTGTGGTCGTGCTGGTCATCCCGCAGTTTCAGGCATGGTTGGTTTAAAGACACGATCATCCATTTGGGAAAATCTACATTAACCCGTCGCGGCGTCTGATTCGGTCTCTTCGATGTGTAAAAACGGCAGACCAATACAGGCCATTGTATCGAGCAATTACGATTGACCTTGGTTCGTCTTCAGAACGTGCTGCCAACGTTCGTTCAGCGAAAGATCCCGCTCGAGAGAATCAGTTCCAGCGGGAGATCAGATTGCCACCGCACCCCGAATCACCTACCGTCTGCGCTGCAATGCGGAGACACCCCGATGGCCAAACGCCGTTCCAGCGCGAGCCTTTCAAGCGAGAGCTCTTCAAGCAAGCGCCTTTCAGACAATCTACTCACCTGGTTCGACCAGCACGGCCGCAGGCACCTGCCCTGGCAGCAGGACATCGCCCCCTACCGCGTGTGGGTATCCGAGATCATGCTGCAGCAGACCCAGGTCAGCACCGTCATACCCTACTTCGAGCGCTTCATGGCGTCCTTTCCCAGCGTGCAGCACCTCGCCGACGCCCCGATCGACTCCGTGCTGCACCACTGGACCGGCCTCGGCTACTACGCCCGGGCACGCAACCTGCACTGCGCCGCGCGCAGGGTCTGCGACAATCATGCCGGCGTGTTCCCCGACACGGTAGACAGTCTGTGCGCCCTGCCCGGCATCGGCCGCTCTACCGCCGGCGCCATCGTCAGCATCGCCTGCGGTGGCCGTGCGCCCATTCTCGATGGCAACGTCAAGCGCGTGCTCGCACGCTATCACGCTGTCAGTGGCTGGCCGGGCAAGGCGGACGTGGCAAAGACGCTGTGGCAATATGCCGAGCAACACACACCGACCGAGCGCGTGGCCGACTATACCCAGGCCATCATGGACCTTGGCGCCACGGTCTGCACCCGCAGCTCACCTGCCTGCAGTGAGTGCCCACTCTCATCAGACTGCCTGGCACACAAGCAGGGCACCGCAACCGACTACCCGGGCAAGAAGCCGCGCAAGGTACTGCCTGTACGCACCACAACCTTCATCCTGGCGCAGGGCGATACCGGCGAATGGCTGCTTGAGCAGCGACCGCCCAGCGGCATCTGGGGCGGCCTTTGGTGTTTCCCTGCTTTGGCCGACGCGCAGGTTCTGCCGACAGACGGTACACCGGAGCAATCGTGCCAGGCCCAGGATCCTGGTCCGGAAAGCGAGGCCAAGCCCAAGCCAAAGTCCGCAGTCGTCGCCCTACGCTGGTGCCTCGACCAGCTGCAGCTCGAGCCCCGCAGCATCGAGCCCCTGGCGCCCTTCCGCCATACCTTCAGCCACTATCACCTGGACATCACCCCGGTTCGGGTGCACCTGGCGCAATCACCAGGGCAGGTCAGGGCCGATGACAGCTTCCTATGGTACAGCCCGGCGTCACCTGCGCAGGTAGGACTGGCGGCGCCGGTTGTGCGCCTCCTGGCCGAGCTCGGCTGAGTTGGCACGGCTGCCTGATCTGATTTTGAGCTCTGATTCTGCAATTCTGTTTCTGCAGTGCTGGTTCTGAAGTTCCGGTTCCGCACCTCATTCTGCACCTACCGCTTTACTGCGCAGCGCGTTACCCTCACCGCAACTCAACACGACCCGACAGGAGACCGCAGTGACGCGTACCGTGATGTGCAGAAAATACCGGGAAGAGCTCGAGGGACTGGCCAAGCCGCCCTTCCCCGGTCCCCGCGGCGAGGATATCTACGAGAATATTTCTAAAAAAGCATGGGAGGCCTGGCAGGCCAACCAGACCATGCTGATCAATGAAAAGCACCTGAACCTTGTGGATTCCGCCACCCGCAAATACCTGCAGGAGGAAATGGACAAGTTCTTTTCCGGGGAGGATTACGACAAGGCGGAAGGCTATGTGCCGCCCGCCTGACGCCCCGTGAGCCACAGCCAGGCAGTGCCTCGCCAGCGCACGAAATCTTCCTGCATCAGGTACAGCACCGGCACCAGGATCAGCGTGAGCACCGTGGCGAACAGAATGCCGAAACTCAGCGAGATCGCCATGGGAATGACGAACTGCGCCTGGGTGCTCTGCTCAAGCATGATCGGCATCAGCCCGATGGCCGTGGTGAGTGAGGTCAGCACAATCGCCCGGAAGCGCGCCCGACCGGATTCAATCACCGCCTGCTCCGCCGGCATCCCCTCGGCACGCGCGCGATTGACGAAATCCATCATGATCAGGCTGTCGTTGACCACCACGCCGGCAAGCGCAATCAGCCCGAACAGCGAGAACATGCTGATCGCCTGACCCAACAAAAGGTGCCCGACCACCGCGCCGACAAAGCCGAAGGGTATTACCGACATGATGATCAATGGCTGGGTGTAGGATTTCAGCGGAATTGCGATCAGCGCGTAGATCAGGAACAGGGCTGCGATCGACGCCACCGTGAGGTTGCGCACGAACTCCTGCTCTTCCAGGCTTGCCCCGGAAAGATTGAATTCCACGCCACTGTAGCGCGACAGCAGGTCGGGCAGGTAGCTGTCACGGATATCGTCGATCACCGTGCCCGGCTCCACCAGGTTGCTATCGAGGTCCGCCGAGACGGTTACCGTGCGCTTGCCGTTGAGGCGCGCTATTACCGAATACGCGTCTTCATAGCGCACTTCCGCCACCTCCGAGAAAGGCACCTGGTCACCGCTGGGCGTGGAGATCAGCATGGACTGCAGATTCTCTACCGAGCGGCGCTGATCCTCCGGGTAGCGCACCATGACCTTGAGTTCATCTGTGCCGCGCTGGATGCGCTGCGCTTCCTCGCCGTAGAAGGCCTGTCGTACCTGCGTGCCCAGCGCGGTCGGGGTGATGCCGAGCGCCTGCGCATTGGGCTTGATCGCCAGCTGGATCTCATCGCCCCCGGGATAGGTGGAGAGCCTGGCCGCGAGCTCCCGTGCAGCCTCCTCCAGCGCCCCCACATTGCTGCCGCTGAGCGCAAAGCTGAGCGGCGCACCGCCGCCAATGTTGGTCGCGCTGGCAAAGGTCAGGGTGCGCACACCGGGCACCTCACCGACTTCCTCGCGCCACAGCCGCGTCAGCTCATCCATGGAGATTGTCTGCGCCTGCACCGGCGGCATCTCCACGATCATCTGTCCGCCGCCGGGATTGGTAAAGGTCGCGACCACACTCAGGGGGTCGGTGCCATCGGGATTCTCTTGCAGGTAACGATCACGCACGCGGTACAGGTCCTGTTCGATATCCAGCAGGATGGCATTGCGCACCGCGGTTGGCGTGCCGTTCTGCAGGGTCAAGGTCATCTGGCTGAACTCGCTCGGCACATCGGGGAACAGG